>JAUXWM010000079.1 GCA_030681375.1 Gallionella sp. | reverse complement strand
CAACCATGAACGACTGCTGGAGCCTATCGGCTATATCCCTCCCGCAGAAGCTGAGGCACAATACTACCGGCAGCTAGCCAACACGGAGCCTGCCATCGTTACTTAAACCAAGCAGCCTCCACGAAACTCGGGGCGATTCATCGTGACGGTCTGCTTTAGAGCAGCGGAAATTCACCTTCCGCTCAAAAATTTGGCTGCCCGATACCGGAACTTCGGCTAGTTCCGGATTCGAGACATACCCGACCGCCAATCGGGGGCATCTAACTGACTGCTTTGCTACTGACAACAGACCTTCAATTTAAGGGGGACGAGTGACTCTTGATCGGCCATAAGAGACGATGGGGAATTGCTGAGAAAGCTGCTTGAGAATTCTAAAGGGAGGTCCGCTTCAGTCCTGTCAGCGGACGTTCAAAACTAAGAGCTTGATGGTGATCGACCGTAGCTTGCTAACCCCAACCAGTCATATAGATTTCCTGATGGCGGATGCTCAGTGGCCTTCTTTCCCTCAATGGCCCGCCTTCGTAATTCGTCTTCTAGAAGGCAGACAAAATAATTCATCTCTCCGTAATCTCTCTGTCACATTCATCTCCTAGCATTCGCACTGTTTAGAAATTCTTAACTTAATGGCGAGACGATTCGAAATATGAATCGTCATCAAGGCTTGTGGGGGTGACTTGTGATCGAACTCAAAAATGTATCCGTCAGGTATGGAGCCGATGCGATCGGGCTGCATCCGACCTCGCTGAGTTTCAAGCGCGGTGAATTTAATGTCCTGCTTGGCGCTTCGGGCGCGGGTAAGTCGACGTTGCTCCGCTGTCTCAATATGCTTACTCGTCCGACAACGGGTTCTATTCATGTTCAAGATGTTGGGGTTGTCGACACTGCTGCAGCCCTCAGACTACACCGGCGTCGTACCGGCATGATCTTCCAGCAGCATCAGCTAATCCGGCGACATACGGCGCTACAGAACGTACTTCTTGGCCGTATCGGCTATCACACCACCCTGCGTTCCATGTTCCCATTGCCCCGTGCTGAACAGCATATCGCGCTTGAATGTCTGGAGCGTGTTGGTTTGCTGGAAAAGGCCACCGAGCGGGTTGACCGTTTGAGCGGAGGTCAACTGCAGCGTGTTGGTATCGCGCGTGCATTGGCGCAGCAGCCACGTTTGATGCTGGCGGACGAACCTGTTGCCAGCCTAGATCCGGCAACTTCGCGTCGTGTGTTGTCGCAACTGAAGCATATTTGCCTTGAAGATGGCATCACGACAGTGGTGAGTCTTCATCAAGTCGATCTGGCGCGTGAATTCGCCGACCGGATCATTGCCATCGCACATGGTCGGGTCGTCTACGACGGCTCACCGAACGAACTGAGTGACGCCCTGTTGCAGGATATCTACGATCAGGCGCCAACCAGTGGCCGAGAAGAAATACCCGTGCCCCCTTTACCTTCATTTACCCAACTAGCCATCAACGAGGAGTGAATCATGAAACGAATGCTAAAACTGCTTACCCTGCTTGCCGCGCTGTCCGTTCCGTTCGGAGCACAGGCCGCGCCCAAAGCCGATCCGGATACTCTCAAGGTGGCTCTGCTGCCGGACGAGAACGCCGGCACCATCATCAAGAACAACCAGGCGCTGAAGGAATATCTTGAGGTGACGCTGGGCAAGAAGATCGAACTGATCGTCACCACAGACTACTCGTCGATGATTGAGGCGATGCGCCACGGTCGTCTTGATCTGGCCTATTTTGGCCCGCTCTCCTATGTGCTGGCCCGTCAGAAGAGCAATATCGAGCCATTCGTTGCGCTCAAGAGCAAGGGGAGCACGACCTATCAATCCGCAGTCATCGGAAACGTCGAGGCTGGTGTCAATAAGATTGAGGACATCAAGGGCAAGAACATGGCATATGGCGATAAGGCTTCCACCTCTAGCCATCTGATTCCCAAGTCCGTGCTGGCCGAGAAGGGCTTACTTGCTGGCAGCGACTATAACGAGCATTTCGTCGGTTCGCATGATGCTGTCGCAATGGCCGTGCAGAATGGTCATGCACAGGCCGGTGGTCTGAGCCGTCCAATCTTCGAGTCGCTGGTCGAGCGCAAAATCATCGATGGCAACAAGGTAAAAGTGCTCGAGTATTCCAAACCGTTCCCGCAATATCCGTGGACCATGCGCTCCAATCTCAAACCAGAGTTGAAGGAGAAGATTCGCCAGGCGTTCTTGGACATCAAGGATCCGGCCATCCTCAAACCCTTCAAGGCGGACGGCTTCGACGTGATTACCGACAAGCACTACGATGTCGTGCGCGATTTGGGTCATCTGCTGAAGATAGATTTGTCCAAGTTCTAATCGAAAACAGTATATGAGCGACCATAACAGTCAATACGACCAACTGCTCGACGTAGCTCAGCGCGACTGGATGTACAACGCGCTGCGCTTCGGCGCAGCCATGCTGGTCATCCTGATATGTGCGCACTACGTCGGTCTATTCGATGCAGAGCGTCTCTCGGAAGGTGTGCCGAGCCTGTTCAGTCTGGTCGGCGAAATGATGCCGCCGAACTTCAATGAGGTCGCCAACTGGTGGAAGCCGCTGTTGGACACGCTGGCCATGAGTATTGCGGGCACTGCGCTGGCGGTTGCTTTCTCGCTGCCGCTGGCTTTTCTGGCTGCACAGAACACTTCTCCGCATCCGCTGGTCTATCAAATGGCGCGCGGCTTGTTGAATACCTTGCGTTCCATACCAGAGTTGATACTTGGCATCATCTTCGTGGCGGCAGTCGGCTTCGGCGCACTGCCCGGCGTACTTGCACTTGGTCTTCATTCGATCGGCATGGTTGGCAAATTCTTCGCCGAAGCGATTGAGCATGCCGATCCAGCACCGATAGAAGCAGCACGTGCAGCAGGTGCGTCGCCGCTACAGGTATTGTTACATGGGGTATTGCCGCAAGTGCTACCGCAGCTCGCCGACACATCCATCTACCGATGGGAATACAACTTCCGTGCATCCACGGTGATGGGAATGGTTGGGGCGGGAGGGATAGGCTTCGAACTGATGGGGTCCTTGCGCATCATGCAATACCAAGATGTGTCAGCAATATTGCTTGTGATCTTGGTCATGGTTACGCTCGTGGATGCTTTCAGCGGATATCTCAGGAAACGTTTTAAATAATTGGAGACAAGATGAAACCGAAAATCGTCATTACCAGTTGGGTGCATCCGCAGACACTGGACATGCTTAGACCTCATTGCGATGTTGTTGCCAACGAAACGCGTGAGCGGCTGAGTCGCGAAGAGATAATCAAGCGGTGCAGTGATGCGGTCGCGGTCATGACCTTCATGCCGGACAGCATAGATGACGCGTTCCTCGCAGAATGTCCGCAATTGCGATTGGTCGCCTGCGCGCTCAAGGGATATGACAACTATGATGTGGCGGCCTGTACACGCCGAGGGGTCCGCATAACCAACGTCCCCGACCTGCTGACCATCCCGACCGCAGAACTGACCGTTGGGCTGTTGATCGGCCTGACGCGTAAAGTCCTGCAGGGCGACCGCTTCGTGCGTTCAGGACAATTCACTGGATGGCGTCCTATGCTGTATGGCGCAGGCTTGACAGGTCGCACACTTGGCATCATCGGCATGGGCGCGGTCGGTCGCGCTATAGCCGCTCGCCTGCAGGGTTACGAGATGGAACTGCTCTACACCGACCCGCAACCGTTGCCACCTGAGCTCGAGGCGCGCTTGGGGTTGCGCAAGGTGGGGTTGGTGCAGTTGTTGGCTGAGAGCGACTATGTGGTGCCCATGGTGCCCTACACGCAAGATACGTTGCATATGATCAATGCGGCATCACTGTCGATTATGAAGCCAGGAGCCTATCTGGTGAATACCTGCCGTGGCTCGGTGGTCGATGAGAAAGCAGTAGCCGATGCTCTCGATTCCGGCAAGCTGGCGGGCTATGCAGCTGATGTGTTTGAACTGGAAGAATGGATGCGGCCGGACCGTCCAGAATCTATTTCTGAACGCCTGTTGTCCAACACGGAGCTTACGCTTTTCACACCTCACATTGGCTCTGCCGTGGATACGGTGCGGTTGGCAATCGAGATGGAAGCTGCGACCAATATTCTGCAAGTACTCAAAGGGCAGATTCCGCAAGGGGCGATCAACCATCCGCTGGACAAGGTGGCGGTCTGAGTACCTTGAACCTAGATCAGGTGGCGAGCTTTCTCGCCATCTTCCGACATGGCAGCTTCCGCGCTGGTGCGCGAGAAAGAAGTCTTTCCCAGGGCGCGATATCGCAACAGATGCAGAAGCTCGAGATGCAACTCGGGGCACGACTGATCGAGCGGGATGCTGCGGGTTGCCGTCTGACGACGGAAGGGATGGCGTTCAAGCCCTATGCTGAGAATCTGCTGAGACTGAGCACGAATGCCGCCGGCATCTTCCTGAGCAAGCCTGTAGTCATCGGGGCGAGCAGCAATATAGGTATTTATCTACTGTCTGGGTATGTGAAGGATTTTCTGGACCTGCAGGAAACACCGAAAACACAACTGGATGTCCGCATAGACAAGAATCCGTCCATTGCGCAGCAACTTGATTCGGGAGATATCGACGTCGCTGTAATGGAATGGTGGGACGGTCGCGAGGGTTACGAAGCTCGCCCGTGGCGGCAGGAAGAACTGGTCGTTATCGTTCCGCCGAGTCACCCTTGGGCCGATAAACATAGCCTTTCTCACGGGGACCTGATGGGTGTTCCCCTGCTCGGCGGCGAGCCGGGTACGGGAACAGGTCGGATACTTGCTGACTACTTTGGAAGCGGGGAGAGTGGCTTGTCTGTCGGTATGCAACTGGGATCTACCGATGCTGTGAAGCAGTGGGTGAAAGCGGGGCTGGGAGTGTCGATCGTACTGGTTGGCACTGTGTCCGAGGAGGTCCAATCCGGCACCTTGGTTCCCATTGCACTCGAAGGCGGTAATCTGCGTAAAGAACTCTATGTAATCTGGCGCGATACGCTGTCTCTCGGGCACCCGGCACGAAGGTTCGGAGAATGGTTGGCAGGGAAAGGTTGAGACTTAAGTTCGTTGTGTGATTAATCCCTTGTATGGTTTGAATCGCCCCCGATTCTTAGTTTTGAACGTCCGCTGTTAAGAGTGAAGCGGACAACCATTCAGAACAATCAATCAGCTATTTCAGCAATTCATCAGTGTCTCTTATGGCCGAACAGGGGAAGCCAGTCGTTCTGCCCCCAACTGTCTGCTGTGCAACAGAAACCAGTCACCCAAGCTTGAGACCTCGACGGACCGTTTATGGCACTAAGCGGCTAGTGACGCAAGCAAATTCACGTGTCATTCTACGTCTGCTTACGTGACAACACCAGCTATTCAAATGCGAGAGCATTTTGCCAGCTATTTGTGGCTGACCTGATATCAAAATGAGTGGCGGCTTCAATTGGAATCAGTGGTGGCTTTGGTGTCGTAAATGGTGGCGGGTTTAGCAGGAATACGCAGTAAACGTACCGTCCAGAATAGTTCCGGGAAGAATATTATTATTTTTACATAACTCAAATGAAAGATATCCTGGCTTGGCTGCAGCTAATGGACGGACGCATTGTTGCCCATCTTCTGTTAAGCCTGCGATACAGAGAAGTCCGCCATTCTTAAATCGAGTTAGATCAGTAACAACTATTCGCATTTGTCTCTCCATAAGTTCATTTACTGACACCCAGTTCGAGTGAGGGATGCTGCACTGATATTTTAAATTTGATACATTTATTTCAGCGATTCCTTCGGATTCATCTCTCTCATGGCCATGAGGACAACACCCACGATGTGGGCGGGATTAATCATGCCTCTCCGTAACACTCACCTAAAGGATGGACAATAGACCAAAATATATGCGGCTCGGCTAATAATCGAATATCAGCATTGACATCCTTGTGGCGCCGCACTGTTTCAAAGTGATCGATTCTCTCGCCGCGAGAAATACGCGCAATCAATTCCGATTCCTCAAGCAACCGCTCGGGAGGGAACAGCATCTGCATCGGCTTGCCAATAGCCTCGGCGGCCGTGTAGCCAAATATCTGTTCAGCACCTCGATTCCAACTGGTGATGATGCTCTTCAGTGACTTGCTGATGATTGCATCGTCGGAGGATTCGATGATGGCTTTGAATTTCTCGAGTTCTGCCTCGTGCTGCTTGCGCTCGGTGATGTCCTGCACCGTGCCCGCCGAACGCGTCGGTTCGCCTGCGGCGTCATACTCAGATATGCCTCGTTCAGGCGTTCACGTTCGAGCAGAATCACTGTTCACGTGTTCACGTTCAACAGAATACGCACATGAATGTGAACGGCTATCGAAATCCGCGTAAATATGGCCGCACGTTTTTTCCAGGCACGAAAAATGCATTGCAGTACACCACCCAAACAGCCCTGAAGCTGGGTCAAGGGCAGGCTGCGGCCTTATGCAGACTGGCGAAGCGCACCCTTGACGTAGCGTAGGGGCGATACGATGAGGCATGGCAGTAAGCTCGGCAGTTTCGTGCTTACTGCCATGTAAACGGGGCTTTTTTGCGGCCATATTTACGCGGATTTACACCGCCGGCAACACACATGAATGAAGACCGGAAATTTCTAATGGATTATTTGGGTTAAAATCACACTGCCCTGAGCAACATAGGCAAAGTGATGTTCCTGCGCGCGGCTGAAGCAGGTGCTCTGATAGCCGTCAAAGCTGCTTGCACATCACCTACCAGCACGACCTGATCAATACCCCGCGTGACGGCGGTATAAATTAAAGTTTGGTCGAGCAAACGTGACTCGCGGATTGGCACGATGATCCGCCTGAATTGACTGCCCTGACTTTTATGTACCGTGATGGAGTATGCGTGCTTCAGTGCGTACATCTGTTTGGTCTTCAGCTTATATTCGGCACCATCGAAGTCGCAGACGCAGCACGGATCATCGGCCTTAACTACGGGTAGCGCCTGAATGATTTTGCCGAGAGAACCGTTTCTCAATCCAAGCTCATAGTCGTTCTCCGTGTAAAGTACCAAGTCACCAACCTTCATCGGTTCACGCTCAAGTGTCGTTGTGCCCACCACACCGAATTTAGATTCGTAGCAATAGATCAGCTCGGCTTCGTGCTGGAAAAGCGCATGCAATGCCGTATTAATGTTCTTCACTCCGCCGAGATTCGTATTGGTAATGGACAGAATTTGGACGCTGAAATCAGACCCGTTTCCACCTAAATCTCTGTAAATACGCTGTACCGTTTCTTCTAATCGCTCGGGCGCACAAGGAATAAAGGACACGCCGCTGTCAGGCTTGCCAAGGTATTCAGTCCATGTCGGCTCCTGATGGGCGCGAATCGCTGCTGCCACTTGAGGAATGCCGCTCAAGGCACTTTGACGCTTAACAACTTTGAGTTCGACCTGTGCGATAGATGCGACTCCTAGAAGTGCATGCAGCACCAGCCCAGGGCCGATGGGTGGTAGTTGTGATGGGTCGCCGACGAGAATCAACCTGATGCCAGCCGGTATGTGCCGCAGAAGGCGGTACATCAGAACGACATCAACCATGCTCATTTCATCAACGACGATGACCGATCCAATATCTATCTGCCGTAATTCAATCTTGAGGAGAAATCCGGCGATGGTCATGCTTGCCCTACCGGTCGCTTCGGACATGCGCTGAGCAGCACGCCCAGCGAGAGCGAGTTGATAGATCGCGACACCAGGCTGTAAAGTTTCAAGCACTTCATAAATTGCTTTGAGTACGGTGGTTTTTCCAGTGCCTGCACCGCCAAGGATAAGACTCAGATTTGCTCCTGAGCACGTCAGCACCGCATCGCGTTGTTCCTGTGAAAGTTCTATGTCATGAGCTCGCTCATAGGTATTTATGACGGACTCAACTCCCGCCAGATCATGCCCGAACTGCGCGAAGAGGCTGGTTTGACCATTGATATTCCCTTCAGCGACCATGTCATGTATCCGATTGGCGAGGTAACTTTCGATAAGATACATCCCTGTGGATTGGTAATAGCCATCCACCTGTCGAAATTGAGCGGAGTTAGCGCCAATCATCATTGCTTGCTTGGCGAGTTGAGGTGTGCCCAATAATTTAATCAGTCGCGTCTGAACATCATTTACAGGCAAGCATGTATGTCCGTTCTTGAGTCCTCGGTAAAGTGATTCCTCAATTGCAGATAAGAGTCGTCGAGGTGCATCCTCCTCGATGGACAGACGCTTGCGGGCTAGGTCATCGACCAGTACCCAATTTGCCTCGAATGAAATCAGGACATAAGGATTGGCTTCGATTCTGGCTTGGGCATTTTCCTTGAAATAGGCTACAACGCTCGCTCCAACGCGTCGCGGTAGTCCGGTCTGATCCAGCCAAAGAAGAGTGTTGGCCACATTATGTTTGTCAAAAGCGTGACAAAGTATTTGTGCCGATTCCTCGCTGATAAATTCTGTTAACGCACCAATGTTTTTTTGTTCGATATGATCAATTAAGCTGGGGCCAAATCGTTTATAGAGCTTGGAAGCTTTGACCTGACCAATGCCGGGGCAATCTGGACACTCCGCAATCCAGTTAATAACATTTCGACCCGATGGGCGCATTAGTTGAGCAGTTTCTGCTTGTATCTGCGTTTCCTTACGTCGAAACCCATTGGCTTCAAACTCACGAATTGATGCGGCACCTTTAACAGCCCATATCTGCCCTTTATCCACCACAGAGGGCTCAGGAATCAAGCGATAGTTGCAGGCAACAACATAACTATCGCCATTGTCGGTGGTTCCTGAAAAAATGACACCACCAGATCTTCCGCGATTACGGATGGAGGTAATGCAAATTTGGACGGATAGATTGCTCATGAATGCAAAAATCGCCCTGTATTGCACAGATGATCGTCGAGATGTTTGTACCGTTTGAGTTTTTCTGACAAATCATGCACCTCGGCTCGGAGTGCAGCATTTTGTTCTTCTAATGCCTTTACCCTTGCCTCAGCTTTTCCCTTGGCTTCCATGATGCGGCGATCTGTAGCATGACTCGCGGCACTATCAGAAGTGGAGTGAGAAATGTTTTGAGCCGATTTCGATGGACCAAGTGTGCCTGAACTTCTGAGGCGATTTTCCAAAATCTCTAGTAAATTCTTAACAGCAGGATTTTGTCGTACGACCGACAGAGCAAAGCCACACTCGGTAGCAATCTCTGAGCGGTTCAGCTTGTTGTCTCGGATGTAGTCTGCCCAATCGCCCACTGCGTCACGTTCGTCAATCCATATCTTGAAACGCTGGAGATTGTTGGCGGCTATCTCGCGCCCGTTTAGGCCTGTCTTAACTGCGCCAGTTGAGTTCATGACTTTTTTCCTTTTACAGGGTGATTCTCAATCACTTCGCGAAACGCATTTAATTTTCAAGTCGTTTGGCTACCGTGTGCCACATTTCGGCTTTTCGGTCAGTTTACGTTGTTACGTTAGCGTTTACTGCCAAAAGGTTTTTCTGATGGTTCTCGATGCACTGGCGGCAGCGGTTGGTTCATGAAGTCACGCATCCGCACGTCCATTTGTTTAAGGTATCCGTTGTAAATCCAGCGGTTGAACTGTTCCAACAGTGCATTGTTTTCCCGTTTGAGTCGCTCATTTTCAGCTTCCAAACGAGAAATTCGCTGTTGTTGCGGGGTTTCGGCCTTAGGATTTTCATGATCATTCTTTGCCAAACATCCTTTTCGTGCTGCAAAAGCATCTTTGATCCGAACATGGTTGTTCAAGGCTTGGCGAGTATAGCGAGAGCGTATTTGCAAAAAAATCTGCTCAATAAATAATTCCCATGTCAGCTTTGGCGAATTCCATCCATCGAGAATTTCGACAATCTGTTCTGTAGCTTGATCATCTATATTACGAGCACGCCTGCCTCTCTGTTTATTCGGCATAATCAAGCCCCTGTGCATAATTATTCGAGTCTGTGAGCAACGCGCGCACTTCATCAAGCGAGGTGATGAATTGACTGATCGGCTTAACGAGTAGTTGGCGTGATTTTTCGGCCATCGCAAGACGTGAAGGTGGCAACACACAGCCAAGTTGCATGACAGCACCCTGCGGTATTTCGGGGGTGTCGATAATTGCCAAGAGCTGGTTCACGCGTTCTAGGGTCGTTCTTTGATACTTGAACCAATCGGCCGCACCCAGCACCTCTTCGCTGAATGCCTCCCGTGCATCTTCTTGTAAACGCGTTAATTCGGTTTGGGTCTTGCGAAGGTTTTCTTCGGCGCGAGCATCGCCTTTGATGCACGCTTGTTCGTTGCAGTTCATACAGTCCTGATGCACTTGACAAGGTGACTGTGCATAGTCGTGAACGCAGTAACCAAACTCTGTTGTATGAGCAGTAATAACCTTGATTCTGGCAAACTCGTCTCTGCGAATAAATACTCGATTGTCAATATTGGTGAAAGGGCCTACAGCCTTAGAGGGATCGCCAACCGCGTTGCGAAGTTTTGCAATTACATCCCGATCGGACTGGTGGTTGTAGGTCGCGTTCTGGTTAACATTTTTGCGCCCCGACCACTGTGCAATTTCTTCTTCGGTAAGCATGCCAGATTGTCTCACCAACGTGTTGAGGTAATGGCGTAACATATTGGTGCGCAAAAAGAGAAACTCACCATTCTCATCCCGAAGTTCACGCTTCTCAAAAATGGAAATAACATTTCCCTTGGAATTCAAGCTTTGACTTAGAATGGCATAATTAATGCGCCCTAAACAACAATTTGATTGCTTTGATCTCGAATCAAATTCCCCTATGCGTGAGATGCAAAGTGCTTCGCTGTATCGCATGCCTGTCTTCGGATCCATGACAGGGAATCCTGTTGGCAATCTCCTCAAAACCGCACGCTCTAAATCAGCAAAGGTCACAGGTTTTCCACGGGTGACACCTTGAATTGATATGGACGGTACCTTCAGTGATTTAATCCATGCGCGTACTCTGTTGCGTTCGACAATGCTAAGATTAGCCACCGGCCCACCGAACAGGATTGCGTAAACTTCATTCTGAGAGAGTCTTTCATGTTTGCGTAGATATTCCAAGTTCGGGGATAGATAAATGCGTCCCGGATTTTTTTCATACCATTTCGCAAGAACTCTTGCCGGCTCACTCAGCTTAAGAAGCCTATCAATGGCGCGAATTGCAACTTCACGCATTGATGGAATCACGGTCTTAATTATGGGTGCAGCCCCTTTGGCGGGATACCAACGCAGACAAGTGCCGATTTCCCCTGAGTTAGGGTCAGTCCAATCTGGTGTAAGGATGTCCTTAGGCGAATACAGAACCTCAACCGAACGGGCTGGGTCGCACAGCATCAGAGCACACACGGAAGTGGAAAAAATATCTCTGGAATCCACGCTGTCGGAATTAAAGATGGCTGCTAAAGCTTCCAGTACCTGCGGCGTTGGTAATTTCTTTTGTCGCTCAGCCTCGAACTGCATGCCAACTCTATTTCGTATTTGCTGACGAGAACTTATGGGGCATACCCAATTGTCTGGTATGGCCACCAAGCCTAAATTGACCATGTAGCGGTAGATTATTTCTAATTGTTTCCCACGGTCATAAGCGGTATCGGGGCTAACAATCTCGGCTGCGAGCATACAAGCGCGATTCATCACTTCAGCTGTAGTGGCGGTGGGGCAGGTAGAGCCGTTAATTTCGTGAAGGGCGACCTCCAAATAGCGGAGCGACGCAATGCGACTTGAAAGGTTTGTGCTGCTTTCCCATGCGTGTAAGTAGGCAAATATTGCCTTAGCAAAATCGAGAAACGGTTCGCGAAGAAGTAATTGTTTGGGAATCACTGCTGGGAAGCCATTTTCGCGCTTACCATTAGGATAGTGGTATTTCGGAACAAACCCCGCTTGAGTGAAATACAGAAATTTTTGCACGCCCCCCTTTTGTCCAATCCATTCGGTGTTCCATACATTATCCTCAAAGCGGTTACAAGGCTTCAGCAAAGTGAAGCGAGTTTTCACTAATTCAACGAACTTCGCGAAATTGTCTTTAGCATCTAGTGTTGCTTTGGGTGTAAAGGTGATTAGATTAGTCATGTTTTTCCTCAGCAAGAGCCTCGCGGCAACGCAGAATGATTTGTGCACAGCCTAGAATGGCTCGGTCGTTTACAGTGGCAATGCGGGCATCTGTCGTGGCCATCAACATTTCTCGGCGGGCCAGCATGTAATCCATGGCCGCTTCATGAGGACCGTCTAACCATGGTTCAAAATCTAAGCAACCCGAATAGCAGGCGATGGGGCGTGCAAAACCACAATGCACGTAGCTTCCACAACTTCCCATGGAGGCGCCGGTATGATCAACTCTTAAGTCGATTATGCGACTCGTTAGCCCTGGACGAGTTGCCTCGCTTTCCTGTCGAATGATCTTGCCGGAGAACCACATTGCAAGAGGGGCCATATCCATTGCAATTTTTCGGCTGAACTGGGCACGGACTCGCGAGGTCAGACCTGCATAGACCTGTACGTTCTTAGTGTTCGCATGGTCCATCAATTCAGCAAGCACTAGAAGCGACCAGCCTTCCTCTGCTGCTCGAGTGGCAAAGGTACGCCGGAAGCGGATGGCATTCATCGGAATGGCTTCTGTAAGGCGCTCTGAAGGCACACTCAGCTTGGAAAATATTTTTATGACTCTGGATGATATGGCATATGCGGTTGAGTGGTGTTCAAAGCCAGGTGCGTCAGCATAGTGCGTATCTCTTCGTTGAGGGAATAGGGGGAATTCGCGGACATCCGGCAAACAGTTAACAAAATCTGACTGGATTAATTGCGCATAGGCTGACAAAGGCTCTCCAAGTTGCCGCGTCAGCTTGCGCAACTTGAATTCGCTTCGGGTAAGTTGATCTGTTTGCTTTGCTCTGGGAACTTTAAGAAAGTAGTCTCCATCTGGGGTTTGTGGAACAATTAGATCTATGCACTTCAGAGAAGCAATCTGCACAGGTCTGACACCGAGTGCCATCAGTAAATAGCACAACAATATCTGCTCTGTTCCGATCTCACTCTTTGCGTAGGCATTATTTAGGGCAATTTGTATTCCCTCAAACTCTAGGTCGGTGAGTGGCCCATTCTTCGGATCAAGCGTTGCTACAGCAACGCCAACCGGATTCTGCTTTGGAGCAAGGCGATTAAGTGCAGACACAACGTCTTTGCTAACACCTAGATATCCCAACTCGCTCCATTTTGAAAGGAAGCCTCGGATGCGCGCAAGTCGATATTCTGCTTTGGCTGATAATGTCATTACAGATGCGATGTCATCAGGATTGATACGATCAATTTTACCTTTCTTACCCTCAGCTAAAACCCGCATAATCCAAACAATATCAGTGAAATTTCCACATACGGTTTTTGGTGCTCTGTTTTCAAAATACCAAATGAGTGTGTGTTTTAGACCTGCCAGCATGGGGGAGCATGCTTCGGGTAGCAACGAAAAATTTATTGATATATTTAGCGTGCCGTCGCGGAAGTTCCAGTGCATATCAGCCGGATAAAATTCAATTCCGCTTCGTGTTCTCGTTATTTTGGGTAACGGGAGTGCGTCCCGCTCAGCTATGAATTGTTCGACCGCATTATTCATTCAACTCCTCAGGCGGAAAATTGATTAAAAGCTTTCTTTGCATCGATAAAATGGCCTTGTTTGCTCTTTCCTGAGTGAACCGTTTAGTATAACGGCGTGGCGTATTGGAGGTATCGCTCCATCCACCTTGTTGTCTCAGGTAACCAAGTATCTCGACATCGCCAATTCCAGCCCGACTTAATTCATCGGCAAGATTTTCGAAGAATGTGTGTCGTAGGATGTGCGGTCCGACTTCCGGGAGGTCGGGAATCTTATTTAACTCATCAAAGGTGCGTTGCAGCCCTGATTTGCTTAGTGGATTGCCGTTATTGGCAACCAACAGAAAGTTATGGGAGCCACGTACGATTGCGTGGCGTAGAGGCATATACGCCTTCATTAGTTGATAAAGATTATCAGACAACGGTAGTATGCGATCCCGCGTCTTTGTGTTTGGCTCATCTAGACGTGAATCGTTCTTGTCGTCCGGACGCCGCAAGATATGAATCTCATGTAGTTGCGGTTTGAGGTCGCACATGCGTAACCCCAGTAATTCACCACGCCTTATGCCAAGTGTTAGCAATGCATTGATGATCAAGTGGTTCCGTGTACGTATAAATTCGCTTTTCCATGGATTATGAGGGTGGCTATGTGTAACGGTATGTTGAAGGAGTTTCTGATCTTTCTGGTCAATGCCCATGCGGTTACCCAAAGTTGCACGCCCGATTGTTGTGGGCGTCTTGTTTTTGAGTTCTGCATCTACAAAGTTGCGTAGCTCAATCATGCTCATCTTGATGTTTTTGGATGAGCGGAGAATTTCCCGATTCGTGCGCCATAACAAGAATGCTCGTATGTAGCCTAAACGTATCGCTGTTGTAGATGCATCGACATATACTTCACGATCATCGGGTTTCATGGCTGCACGAACCTTTTCCAAAGCGTTTGAGGAGTTTACTTCTCGCTTTTTATCAATTCCCTTCGACTCTATGGTTAAGGTAAAGATTGCTGAAGATTTCAGTTTTGAGGATTTGGCGATCAACTCGCACTCTGCTGGATCAAGCAGACTTCCACCAGCTAACCGTTCGGTTAAGTTAATTTTGTTGGATTCGAGTACTTTATATAGAACGATGAGACTGCGCAGCGCCTGCACAATGGTTGCGCTGGCACACCCCTTCCCACGTAGCGCAGAGACAACCCAAAGTGAGGCGTCGAAATCAGGAACGCCGCTAGCAGTATTTATTAGCGTAGGCAGGCGTTCACCATTCGCACAGCGAACAGTTTTAACGTAGAAAGGGTAAAATTGTTTACTAATTTTTTAATACTCAATAAGTTTATTATTGGTTAGTTATCAATATATACTTAAACAAGCATAAATGCTACCATATTCATACGGTTGCATTATTTAATTTACCTTTAATAAAAAGGAGTGCATTTTGGCCCAATATGTAATGTCCATGCTCCGCGTGAGCAAAATCGTCCCCCCGAAACGTCAGATCATCAAGGATATTTCGCTGTCTTTCTTCCCCGGTGCCAAGATCGGTCTGCTGGGTCTGAATGGTTCAGGAAAATCCACTGTGCTGCGCATCATGGCGGGCGTGGACAAGGAATACGACGGCGAGGTGCAGCACCTGCCGAATATCCGCATCGGCTATCTGGCGCAGGAGCCGGAACTCAACCCCGAGAATACCGTTCGCCAGGAAGTGGAAGAGGCGCTGGGCGAAGTGATGCAGGCGCAGGCTAAGCTGGATGAGGTGTATGCCGCCTATGCCGAGGAAGATGCCGATTTCGATGCGCTCGCCGCAGAACAGGCGCGTCTGGAAAACATCATCGCCGCCGCAGGTTCAGGCTCCGACCAGTTGATGGAAATTGCCGCCGACGCGCTGCGTCTGCCGGAATGGGATGCGGTGATCAAGAATCTGTCGGGCGGTGAAAAGCGCCGCGTCGCGCTTTGCAAACTGTTGCTCGACAAGCCCGACATGCTGTTGCTGGACGAGCCGACCAACCATCTGGATGCGGAATCGGTGGAATGGCTGGAACAGTTTCTGGTGCGCTTCCCCGGCACCGTGGTCGCCGTCACTCACGACCGTTACTTCCTCGACAATGCCGCCGAGTGGATACTCGAACTGGACAGGGGGCACGGCATTCCGTGGAAGGGTAACTATTCGAGTTGGCTGGAGCAGAAGGGCGCGCGTCTGGAGACCGAGAACAAGCAGATGGATGCGCACGCGAAGGCGATGAAACAGGAGCTGGAATGGGTGCGGCAGAATCCTAAGGGGCGTCAGGCCAAATCCAAGGCGCGTATCGCGCGATTCGAAGAGCTCAATTCGCAGGAACACCAGAAGCGCAACGAGACGCAGGAAATCTTCATTCCCGTGGGCGAGCGTCTGGGTAATGAAGTCATCGAATTCGACGGGGTATCCAAGGCCTATGGAGAGCGTCTGCTGATCGACAACCTGAGTTTCAAAGTGCCACCCGGTGCGATTGTCGGCATCATCGGCCCGAACGGTGCGCGTAAATCCACGCTGTTCCGCATGATCACCGGCAAGGAACAGCCTGATTCAGGCAGCGTGAAGATCGGCCAGACCGTCAAGATCGCACACGTCGATCAGGCGCGCGACTCGCTGCAAAACGAAAAAACTGTGTTCGACGCCATCTCCGGCGGCAACGAAGTGCTGACTGTCGGCAAATACGAGACCTCGGCGCGTGCCTATATCGGCCGCTTCAACTTCAAGGGCGGCGATCAGACCAAACTGGTCGGTCAGCTTTCCGGCGGTGAACGCGGACGCTTGCATCTGGCGCAGACGCTGATTTCCGGCGGCAACGTGCTGCTGCTGGACGAACCGTCCAACGATCTGGACGTGGAAACCTTGCGCGCGCTGGAAGACGCGCTGCTGGAATTCGCCGGTTGCGTCGCCGTCATCTCTCACGATCGCTGGTTCCTCGACCGTATCGCGACGCATATCCTGGCCTGCGAAGGGGACTCCAAGTGGACCTTCTTCGACGGCAACTATCAGGAGTATGAAGCTGATAAGAAGAAGCGTCTGGGCGAGGAAGGCGCGAAGCCTAAACGGATTCGGTATAAGCCGATTAGTCGTTAAAAAGATGACCCACCCCAGCTTGCCAAACCTCAACTCATGACAATCACAGGATAAATAATGATCTTGAATTATGAACATTTAATTTCAGCAGATCGTCGTCGTCAATCTGGCGTTGAGGAAGACAGAGATATAAATCAGGAGAGTGAAAGTGATCGTGGAAGGTTTATTTTTTCTAGTCCTTTGCGAAGATTGCAGCAAAAAGCTCAGGTATATTCGCTTGAAGATAATGCTGCTGTTCGAAGCCGATTAACGCATTCTCTGGAAGTTTCTCAACTTGGTCGGTACATAGCCCAACTTATTCTTAAAAACCTAAAGCCAGCGGCTAATGAACTAAAGCTTGTAAACCGTGAAGTTGCATTTGTTAATTTTGTAGAAACTGCATGTCTAATGCATGACGTTGGAAACCCACCATTTGGTCATCTTGGTGAGTATGCAATTCAAAAATGGTTTGTAGAGAAAGCGGTTGCCTGCATTGAAAAGGCCAAGGTTAATTATACAAATCACCGCCCTGAGTTAGACAGATATCTGTCTGAGTTTATGAAGTTTGATGGCAACTGCCAAGGTTTTAGAATAGTTACCCGTTTGCAGTGGAACAATGATGAATATGGATTAAATCTTACATATTCTCAACTGGCTTCCTATTTGAAATATGTTACCCACCAAAGCGAGGCTGACAAAGACAATGAAATAAAGAAGAAGGGCGGTTACTTTCTGACAGAAGAGCAAATCGTGAAAGAGTGTTGGGATAAACTCGGCATGGCAGAAAACACGAGGCACCCGTTGGTTTATATAATGGAAGCAGCAGATGACATTGCGTATTCAATTAGTGACATTGAGGATGCGCTGGAGAAAGGATTAATTCAGTTAGAAACATTTCTGGATAACGTTAAGCAAACCATTGAAAAAAGTGGTCAACAGGAAACAGAGTTTGCCAATGTTGTATTGGAACTCGTGAGGAAGACTCAACAAGAGATTGGCAATAATCACCTTTCACCATTCACAGATTTCAGGACGAAACTAACTCGTTTGTTATCTAACTATGCTGCCAAGAAATACGCTTCTCATCATCAAGATATCTTGAAAGGCACTAATCCACCGATTTTTTCGGATAAGAGTAATGATATTGAGGTGCTGACTCTGGAAGGTATCAAGAAATTTGCGATTCGTGAGGTATACAGTACTGCTGCAGCATCAGACAATGAGTTGGCAGGTTATAGCGTTTTGCAGGGAATTCTTAACCACTGCGAACCGTTGTTATCATGCAATCGAATTACCTTTAATCATTTGTGTGGTGTCACGCCAAAAGAAGGCTCACTCAAAGCAAGCATGCTTCAAAAGCGATTATTTGCTCTTCTTCCAAAACGATATTTAACTGTCTACAAAAGTGAAGCTTATAAATTGGATGAGGGTGATCCTTTGTCTGACATTAAAGAGTGGGTGCATCGGGGGCATTTTATTACCGACTATCTGTCTGGAATGACTGACGATTATGCATTGGAAACATTCCAGCTTCTTTCTGGAATAAAAGTTGGAAGAACAAACCTAACAAAATGAATAAGCATCCAATTCTAGTAGTTCAGGAAATTATAAAAAAATATGGGACTGATATTAAATTTGAATTCAGTCATTATATTTACGTACCTCAAACTATCGATGACCAGAGAATCATCTTTTCAGTCTCAGCTAAAGATTTAACTCGCATCAAGCTAGAAGAGTTATGCAACTCAACTCCTCCCGGAACCGAGCTTGCGCTGCATTCAAAAGTGCTATTACCGGATCAAACTGTTATGCATATACCCATGATCGACTTGGCTACGAGAGCGACCGGAATTATTGGGAGAGTAATTGATGTATTACCTTTGGAATTGTCAGCATCCATGATTTGGTTTGAAAGTGGGCGTTCATTTCATGGTTATGGCACTGTATTAATTTCCCAAGATGATTGGGTTAAATTCATGGGTAGACTTTTACTTGTCAATCTACCCCAGCTACCTCCCGTTGTGGATCCAAGGTGGATAGGCCATCGACTTATTTCAGGTTATTCAGCTCTCAGGTGGACAAAAAATACAGGGCACTATCTTCAAAAACCTATATTGGCAAAGAATGCTCACTTAATTGTTGGGGCACCCACTAAAGGGCAGTGAATAAGCCCGCGTAGGACGCAATAACCAACGGGCATTGCGCCGCATGATAAATTAAAGGAGCTAGGCTCGAATTGATTTCTGCAATTCTGAACAACATCCAATGCAACTAAACTTCGACCTTTTCGCCAACGCCGCACAGCCCGCCTCGCGGGCAGCGCTTGCTGCCGTCGAAGTATTGGCATCCCAAGGCGGTGCTGAAGCGCGAGGCGCGGTGTTTACGCGCCGCGAGGTGGTCGATTTCATCCTCGATCTGGCTGGCTATACGCCGAACAAGCCCTTGCACAAACAGCGACTGCTGGAACCTTCATTCGGCGGCGGTGATTTTCTGTTGCCTGCTGTGGAGCGACTGTTGACGGCTTGGCGTACTCATGGCGATGGCGGTTCTATCTTCAACGCATTGAAGGACGCAGTTCGCGCGGTTGAGTTGCATCGCGATACTTTCCAGACTACCCGGCGCTCACTGGTCGAATATTTGACGGCTTCGGATGTTGGTTTGCAAACGGCGAATCGGCTTGCCGATGCGTGGCTGGTGCAGGACGATTTTCTGCTGGCGCTGCTGGAAGGCCAATTCGATTATGTGGTTGGCAACCCTCCCTATGTGCGGCAGGAGTTGATTCCCGAGGCGTTGATGCGCGAATACCGCGCGCGGTACTCGACGATCTATGACCGAGCTGACCTGTACATTCCGTTTATCGAACATTCCCTGCGCATGCTTGCGCCGGGCGGTGCGCTGGGCTTTATCTGCGCGGATCGGTGGATGAAAAATCGCTATGGTGCGCCTTTGCGCAAGCTGGTTGCCGAACAGTTTCACCTGAAGATGTACGTTGATATGGATGGCATTGATGCCTTCCATCAGGAGGTTGCCGCCTATCCTGCGATCACGGTGATCTGCCGCGAACCCAATGGCTCGACACGCATAGGTCATTGTTCGGAAATCAGCGTGCTATCGCTCGCAAAGCTTGCCGCTTTGCTGGACTTCTCATCACCCCTTGTGGACTGCGCCGAAGTGCGTGAGATGCAAGACGTGGCAGTTGGTGAGGCACCTTGGTTGATCGAATCAAGCGACCAATTGGCGCTGCTTCACCGTCTCGAAAAACAGTTTCCGCTGCTGGAAGATGCAGGCTGCAAAGTGGGTATCGGCGTTGCGACGGGTGCGGACAAGGTTTTCATCGGAAATTATGCCGCGCTGGATGTGGAGTCTGAATGCAAGCTGCCCTTGGTAACGACGCGCGATATTCAGTCTGGCGAGGTTGAGTGGCGCGGGCAGGGGGTGATCAATCCCTTTGGCAATGCCGACGGATTGGTGGATCTTGATACTTATCCGCGCTTGCAGCGGTATTTGGAGAAGCATAAGGCGCAAATAATGCAGCGCCATTGCGCGCAGAAGAACCCGACGGGCTGGTATCGCACGATAGATCGGATATTTCCCGCATTGAGCAGCAAGCCGAAATTGCTAATCCCAGACATCAAAGGCGAGGCACACATTGTTTATGAAGCGGGCGAGTTTTATCCGCATCACAACCTGTATTTTGTAACTTCAGACACTTGGGATTTGCGCGCTTTGCAGGCAGTGTTGCTTTCCAGCATCAGCCACCTGTTTGTCGCTATCTATTCCACGAAAATGCGCGGTGGCTACATGCGCTTTCAGGCACAGTATCTGCGCCGCATCCGTTTGCCACACTGGCATGATGTGCCGGAAGCCTTGCGCGAGGAGCTACGCGATGCAGCCATTCGGCGCGATCTCGATGCTTGCAATCGTGCAGTTTTTTCGTTGTATGGTCTGACATTAGACGAACGCGCCGCGCTTGGCGGCAATGGAGGATAGATGGCACTCGATCTGGTTCAATATGAAAGCAAGGCGCGCAAGGCAATTTGCGAATTCTGGAAGAGCCGCGATGATGCAGGCAAGAAACAGGCGGCCACTGGAAAAAGCGATCAAGGCGAGCGCGCCAGTGTGACTTCTGGCAAGAACATGGACGGTTTTGTTTCGCTGGTCACCGAAATTGTTCGAGCCAATGGCCTGGCACATGCAGAAATACATCTTGAGCGTGCGGCGTTGACGCTGCCGGGCTATTTCCGCCCGACCAAGCTTTGGGATTTGCTCGTGATTCATCAAGGCGAGTTGATTGCGGCTATCGAGCTGAAGAGTCATGTCGGCCCTTCCTTCGGCAACAACTTCAACAATCGAGCGGAAGAATCTATCGGAACTGCGCACGATTTCTGGACGGCTTACCGCGAAGGCGCTTTTGGAAAACAGCCTCGTCCGTTTGCGGGCTGGCTAATGCTTGTCGAGGATGCGCCGAAGTCACGTTCGCCGGTCAAGGAAAAATCGCCTCATTTCCCTGTTTCCGCCGAATTCCAGAATGCTTCTTATCTGAAGCGCTACGACGTGCTTTGTCAGCGTCTGATGAGGGAGCTGTTGTATTCCTCGGCAGCTGTGATTGCTTCGCCACGGGAGGCGCTAACAACCGGAAAATTCTCTGATCTATCGGATATGACCAGTCTGAAAACATTCGTCAGTTCGCTGGCTGGACATGTTGCGGCGCAAGCTAGCCGTTTGGGGTGAAAGCTGTCTTATGTGGATAGCTATACGATAATTCCAGCACACCCGCTGTGCTGATAGAGGAAGGACAAAAACAATGAAATCCCCTGTTTCCCACCTGAAAGACTCCAGTTTGAAAAACGCGCCGCAAGCATTGATGCGTGCGGCAGAGAAAGCGCGGCAACTTGCCGAGCAAACCGGCACGATTTTCGTTACGCGCAAATCCGTTGCCGTTGCAGGCATGCTGAGCGATGACTTCCCCGACGACATCACAGACGATGATCTCGGAGTGGACGCGCCGCGCTACGATATGGACTGATGGCTTATGACGGGCGCTGGGTCATGCCCTACAATTTACATTCGTATGATTAAAGGGGTTAGCCCTTATGCTTCCTTGATCAGGTGCCGGGCTTGCCGACTCGTCTGGCTGACCTGCCTGGTTTTGCGGATTCCATACTCATCCGGTTTGCCGGTCTTCAGGAACGCAGGAACCTCCTTGCTGCCTGACAAGATGAAGTCGCGCTCCACTGCAGCGAAAGTTTCTGTCTGTGGTGATGACAGACATTCAATCATTCCCCTGTAAACCAGATCAAACAAGCGGTCCAGCGGAATCTGGTGCGTCTTGCGGGTGGTGGCATAGAGCCAGTCGGAGAACGCCAGAAAATGTGCAAACGGGCACTCGCCCAGTAATAGCGGCAAGGCCTGCGGGAAGCGGCCGGAGTTGGCGATCAGGTCCCAGTAGCGGGCAAAGCGCACCAGGCGCTGCATGGTGGTGAAGTCTATGCAGTGGGTGGAAAGGACGGTGTAGGGCGCGTAGGGGGTGTAGCGCATGTCATACGTTGCTGTATGGCGGATGATGTCAGTGCCGCGCAGGCGCTTGAGTACGCCGACCTGAATCTCCTGTTGTCTGAGTGCGACCAGACGGTCGAAGCCTTGTGCGAAGCTCGCCATGTCCTCGCCCGGCAGGCCAATGATGAGATCGACGTGAACATGCGCGTGGCTTTCATGGCGCAACCAGTGCAGGTTTTCTTCTGTTTTCGGTGTGTCCTGCTTGCGCGAGATGAGCGCTTGTACGTCGGGGTTGAACGTCTGGATGCCTACCTCGAATTGCAGCGAACCCTCGGGGAAGCGCAAAATCAGCGCCTTGAGCGGGTCGGGCAGGTGATCCGGGATCACTTCGAAATGCACGAATAACTTATCGTCTAACCGTTCCAGAAAGAATTCAAGAATGCGCGCACTGGCCTTGATGTTAAGGTTGAAGGTGCGGTCTACAAACTTGAACTGGCGTGCGCCACGCTCGTACAGTGTGGCCATCTCGGCCAGGAACAGGTCGAAGTCGAAGGCCCAGGCCGTCTTGTCGAGGGAGGAGAGGCAGAATTCGCATTTGAACGGGCAGCCGCGCGAGGCTTCGACGTACAGGGTGCGGTTGGCGATATCGTTGTCGCTGTACAGCGCATAAGGCAGCTTGATTTCGGCAAGCTGAGGCTGGAGGCCTGCGATGACTTTCTGTGCCTGGGGGCGCTTTAGCAGCAGCTCGCGGCAAAGTTTAGCAAAGCTGATGTCGCCCCAGCCGGTGATCACATAATCCGCCAGTCGTACGATTTCCTGCTGCTCGCACTCAAAGCTTACTTCCGGCCCGCCCAGCACCACGATGATCTGCGGGGCGACGCATTTGAGCAGCGTCACCACCCGGGTGATCTCGGCCACATTCCAGATATAGACGCCGAAGCCGACGATCTTGGGCTGGGCCGCCAGTATCGACTCGATGATCTCTTCCGGATTGCTCTGCAGGATGAACTCCATGATCTGTGTGTCTTGCGCGTGCTCGCCCATATTGGCGGCGAGGTAACGCAAGCCAAGCGAAGCATGGTGGTAGCGTGCGTTGAGAGTGGCGAGAACGATGGCGGGCATGCGCAGAGCAGATGAGCTGAAGGGTCGCTATGTTACGCTATTTACACGGTAAATTTACCATGGTGACTTAGTTGTCCTCAGCTTTATATTGAGAGAGGAGTACGATGCCGGAGTGCGTACATCACACCAGCTTAACAATCGACAGGACATCGGCATGGAAATGAAGAAGATCAATTCGGGCAAGCTGCGTGCCATCGGCTATGACGCACGTGCACGCCTGTTACAGGTGCAGCTTGATGACGGCAGCACTTTGCAATACAGCGGCGTGGGCGAGGATTTGTGGCGGCGCTTCAGCTCTTCAGGCGCGGCGTGGAGTTTTTACCGCGACAACATCGAGGAGGAGTTCGCCGCAAAGCGCGTTTCCGGCAAGAGCCTCTCAAACGCGAATCCGCTCGACGCATTGTTCGGCAAACTCTGAGCGTTTTACAGATGAAAAAAATACAGTTTCAGGAGGTTGAACTGCATCCGCAATCGCCTGAAAAGCCTGTGTATGGTGCGCCTTGCAATGGTTGCGGAATATGCTGTGCAGCGAGGCCGTGCCCGGTCGCGCTGGTATTTTTGTTTCAGTTCAAGGGTAAGTGTCGCGCACTGTTGTGGCAGGATGAGACGGGCCGTTATGTGTGTGGCATGGTGGCGAGTCCAGATCGCTACATACCGCTGATGCCGAAAAAATGGCGGGAATATGGCGGTCGATTTTTTGCGTCGCGCATCGCGGCCGGGGCGGGATGTGACTCTGCCGCCGAAATTGACACAAGCACTGAGATAAGCCGGTAATAGGCTGCCAGAGTTCAGAAATAGCCATGAAATCGGCTGAATGTCTGTTATCCCACGCAAGTTTCAGTTGTCAGGGCGGACGCCGATCCAGATGGTGTGTCGATTGCCGCGCTTTGCCTTGTGTGACCCCACCCGCTGCTGCGATACGATAAAACCTGTCTTCACCATGCGCTGAGTAAAGGCCGGGTCAGCAGTGGCGGACCAGACCGTGAGTACGCCGCCCGGCTTGAGCGCAGCATAAGCATGTTGCAGGCCGCGCAGGCTGTATAGGGCGTCGTTATCGCCGTGAGTGAATGAGCTCGGACCGTTGTCCACATCCAGCATGATGGCATCGAAGTGGTCGCCATGTTCCCGTATTACCCTCGCGACATCCTGCTCCAGTACGTGAACACGCCCGTCATTCAGCGGGAATCCGGCAAGGTGGCCCATATAATCACGGTTCCAGCGCACTACCGCAGGTATCAGTTCGGACACGGTTATTTGCGCGCCTGAACCCGTGTGGGATAGCACTGCCGCCAGCGTAAAGCCGATGCCGAGGCCGCCCACCAGCAGGTGCGGATACTCACGTCCGGCGATCTGCTTGCAAGCCAGTTCAGCCAGCACTGCCTCCGAGTGATGCGCGCGGCTGTTCATCAACTCACCCGCCTTGTCCACGCGGATAGAAAATTCGTCGCCGCGCTGGTAAAGCCGCAGCGTGGTGTCCGACCAGGATGCGGTGTCGAGCAAGGTGTAGGGAAGCATGTTTTCCTTCGTGAGGCTGCGATTGCGGCGTTCTATTCAGTGGTGATGACGAGGCGGCCGTATTGCACCGACTTGATGATGCCGTGCTCGGCGTCGGGCATTTCGCTCGCGGCCTTGTCGGCCAGCCACTCTTTGTCGAGGTAACGGACCCTAGCGGTGCCGTTATCTATCCATTCGATCACTTCGACGCGCTGCCCCACATCTGTCGGTGCGTCCGATGTGCCGCCGCTTCGTTTGCGTAACAGCATGACGAATAGCGTGTGAACCACGCTGCCCAGTATGAACGCTGCATACTGTAATCCGCCAGATAAACCCGCATAGTCGGCGATGGCGGGATAGGCGAAGGCTAGGCCGATTGCCATCAGGTACGAGGTGCCGATGGCGGATTCGGCGAGTATGAAAAGTATCCCGAATACCGACCATGAAATAAAGTCCATTTGTTTTCTCCTGCAAGGGCTGTCCATTATATTCGTTGCTGCAGCAGATTTTATAAAACCTGCCGTGCCTGTGACAAACAGGGTGGGCTGTTTTAGAATCCGCGCTGCAATAACAACCGGATCATTTCCTTGAAAAAGTCATCGCATGAAGAATAATCCGCGAGTCGCCGTCATCGGCGGAGGGCCGGCTGGACTAATGGCAGCCGAAGTGCTGGTGGCGGGCGGCGTTAGTGTCGATCTGTATGATGCGACGCCTACCGTGGGGCGCAAGTTTCTGATGGCGGGCAAAGGTGGTATGAATATCACGCATGCCGAAGCTGCGGATGCTTTTTTGTCGCGCTATCGCGCGCGCAGCGCAAAAATCAAACCGTTGCTCGATGCCTTCGGACCGGAAGCCTTGCGCGAGTGGGTACATGGCTTAGGAATCACCACCTTTGTAGGCAGCTCGGGACGGGTATTCCCCGCTGACATGAAGGCGGCACCGTTGTTGCGCGCCTGGCTGCATCGTCTGCGCGAGTCCGGTGTGCATTTTCATATGCGCCATCGCTGGTGTGGCTGGGAAAAGCGCATCGGTGAAAAGGCAGCGCTCTGTTTCGAAACTGCAACAGGCCCCATTACGGTTCAGGCCGACGCGGTCGTTCTGGCGCTGGGCGGCGGCAGCTGGGCGCGGCTGGGTTCGGATGGCGCATGGGTGCCAATACTGGCTGCACGCGGGATTCAGATCGCACCGCTTAAACCCGCGAACTGCGGTTTTGATGTGAACTGGAGCGCGCATTTCACCGAGAAATTTTCAGGGCAGCCGTTGAAATCGGTGGCGGTGAGTTTTACCGATAGCGCGGGGCAGACGCACGTGAAACAGGGCGATGTGATCGTGACCGACAGCGGGATCGAGGGCGGGCTGATTTATGCGTTGTCCGCTGAATTGCGCGACGAGATCGATGCCACAGGCAGCGCGATGATCAGCATCGATCTGTTGCCCGGCAAAGAGCTGAAGCGCGTTCTGGCTGAAGTGGATCATCCGCGCGGCTCGCGCTCGATGTCCAGCCATTTGCAGAGCCGGGCAAATATCAAGGGTGTGAAGAGCGGGTTGTTGCGCGAACAATTGCCGCGTGAGGATTTCGATCAACCAGGAAAACTGGCCGCTGCGATCAAGTCGCTGCCGCTGACACTGGTCGCCGCGCGTCCGCTGGACGAAGCGATCAGCAGCGCGGGCGGCGTGGTTTTCGAAGCGCTGGATGAGCATTTAATGGCGCTGCCTGGCGTGTTCTGCGCAGGCGAAATGCTGGACTGGGAAGCACCCACCGGTGGCTATCTGCTGACCGCCTGTTTCGCCAGCGGCCGTGTCGCAGGACAGGGCGTGCTGAACTGGTTCAATAATAACCCCGATCTTTAATAAACAATGGGCACGAATTTGAAAAACCTGTATCCGCAAACCGTATGGGCACATTTTGCGACGCTGTGCGAAATACCGCGCGCCTCGTTGCACGAAGCCGCGCTGGTCGAACATCTGAGCGTCTGGGCCGAGGCGCGCGGCATAGCGGCGCGAGTCGATGCTGCGGGCAACCTGATCCTGAACAAATCTGCCAGCCCCGGTTGCGAGGCGATGCCCGGCGTGATTCTGCAAGGCCACCTCGATATGGTGTGTCAGGTTAATTCCGGCACGCAGCATGATTTCTTGCGCGATCCGATCAACGTAGTGGTGCGCGACGGCTGGCTGGTGGCGGAAAACACCACGCTGGGCGCGGACAACGGCATAGGCGTGGCACTCGTGCTGGCGGCGCTCGAAGCGCCGGACCTGATCCATCCGGCGCTTGAGGTGTTGCTCACCGTCAACGAGGAGTCCGGCATGGATGGCGCGCGCGGGCTCCTGCCCGGCAGCTTGCAGGGCAAAACGCTGATCAACCTGGATAGCGAAGACTGGGGGCACTTCTATCTCGGTTGCGCAGGCGGCGTGGATGTGGAAGTGCATCATGAATGTGAGCGGCAAGATATTCCGCCGGACTATGCGCTGCTGCGCTTCGAAGTGTCCGGTCTGCGCGGCGGACATTCAGGTATCGACATCCATCTGGGTCGAGGCAATGCGATCAAGTTGCTGGCGGAAGCGCTGCGCGATTTGGCTGCGCATACCGACCTTAGGCTGATGGCCTTGAATGGCGGTACGGCGCGCAACGCAATCCCGCGCGAGGCATACGCCGTGTGCGCGCTGCCCGTCGCGATGGCGTCAAATATCGACGCATGGGTGCAACACCGTCATGAGTCATGGCGGATGCGCTTCAAAGAGGTGGATGCGGGCGTGTCGCTGGTGTGCAAGCATTACGATGCCATACCGGATACAGGCATTGCCCACACAGCGCCGCTGCTGGCTTTTCTCGATACAGTCGCGAACGGGGTGGCGCGCGTGAGTGAGGATTTCCCCGGTGTGACCGACACTTCGAGCAATCTGGGGGTGGCTGTTCTGGAGCAGGGTGTTTTCAGGGCAACATTCAAGGTGCGCTCGTTGCTGGATGAACGCGCAGATGCGCTGGCCGACAAGTTGATTTCATACGCTGTCGGCTACGGCTTGCGCGCAGGGAAACACGGCGCGTATCCGGGCTGGACACCGAACCCGTCATCCGGTTTACTGGCGTTGTGCCAGCAGGTTTACAGCGCGCAATTTGGTCAACCCGCCGGATTGCAGGTGATTCACGCCGGACTGGAATGCGGGCTGCTCGCCGCCAGCCATCCGCATCTGGAAATGATCTCCTTCGGGCCGGATATACGCGGCGCGCATGCGCCCGGCGAGCGGGTGGAAATCGCCTCTGTTGCACGCTGCTGGACCTTGCTCAGGGCGATATTGCAGGCACTGGCCAAGGACGGGTACTGATGCGACTCGAAAAAGCATTGCGCGCCTGGGGAGCAAGCGATTTTGAGGCTGTTCTTAAACGGGAGTTGTCACAATTGGCTACAGACCAATTGCCCCTGCAACAGGGGCTGGCAAGCGGAAATTATGTGGCCGACACACCGATCAGCGCGATGATCAGCAGCGTTGTCGATTTGCAGGATGTCATACGCGTCAAGGCGGGGATTTTCTATCAGGGCGTGATCGGCGGTTGCAGTTGCACTGACGACCCCACACCCGCCAGCGAGATCAACGAATACTGCGAAGTGCAGCTGGATATCGACAAGATAACCGCTGTTACAGCAGTTACGCTAATCGAATAAGCCATAGACGCTGGCTCTGTCGTAGTGGGTGTAGCATTGCATGAAAAAGCGATTTCACGATTTCTAACCATTTACCAGCACTACGAAGGCCACGTGTTTGATCAGCCGCTGTTGCGCAGGCCGGTCGCAATGCCGTTGATGGTCAGATGGATGGCGCGTTTGACCTGCTCGCTGTCGTCACCGGCACGATGACGTTCCAGCAGCGAGACTTGCAAGTGATTGAGCGGGTCAATATAGGGTGAGCGTGTCAGCAGGCTGCGCGCGAAGGTGGGATTGTCCTGCAACAGCGAGGTGTTGCCGGTCACCTTGAACAGCATTTTGACGGTCACTTCCCATTCGCTGTGAATCGCACCGAAGATGCGTTCGCGCAGCTCGATGTCTTCCACCAGTTCGGCATAGCGCGAGGCGATTCCCATGTCTGTCTTGGATAGCACCATATCCATATTGGACATCAATCCACGGAAGAACGCCCAGTTTTTGTACATGGCCTGCAGCTGTGCCAGGCCGGCGTCGCCTTCGCGGGCGATGAATTGCTGTACCGCGCTGCCGAAACCGAGCCAGCCCGGCAGCAGCGTGCGATTCAGCCCCCAGCTGAACACCCAGGGGATGGCGCGCAGGTCTTCGATGCGGTCGGAGGCCTTGCGTGACGACGGACGGCTGCCAATGTTGAGTTCGGCGATTTCGCGGATCGGGGTGGCTATGAAAAAATATTCGGTGAAGCCGGGTGTTTCATACACCAGCTTGCGATAAGCCGCGAACGCATCCAGGCTTAGCTCTTCCATGATGCGGTGATATTCCGGCATCGCACTGTCCGCGCCGTGATGATGCAACAGCGTGGCTTCCATGGTGGCGGCAATCAGGGTTTCCAGATTGCGCTGGCCGATTTCTGGATTGGAATATTTGCTGGAAATCACCTCGCCTTGTTCGGTGATGCGGATTTGCCCGTTCACGCTGCCCGGCGGTTGTGCCAGGATTGCGTCATAGCTGGGGCCACCGCCGCGTCCGACTGTGCCGCCGCGTCCATGAAACAGGCGCAGTTCTATGCCATATTTGGTGAATACTTTGACCAGTTCCAGCTCAGCCTTATACAGTTCCCAGTTGGCCGTGATGTAACCGCCGTCCTTGTTGCTGTCGGAATAACCCAGCATGACTTCCTGCGTGTTGTCGCGTCTGGCCAGCAGTTGGCGATAGTAGGGAATGGCGAAAAGTTCGTCCATGATAGGTCCGCAGCCGCGCAGATCTTCGATGGTTTCAAACAGCGGGATGATATTGACATGGAGTTGCGGCGTATCGCCCGATTCCAGCAGGTTCACCTGTTGTAGCATCAGCGCCAGTTCCAGCATGTCGCTCACGGCGTCTGCTTTGGAGATGATATGGTTGGGCAATGCGGCGCGGCCATAGCGTCGATGTATGTCTGCGGCAGCCTGCATGATGCGCAATTCGCTCTGGACGACATCGGAGTATTGTTCAAGGTCACCGATCAGTAGCTTGCCCGCTTGCAGGGTGTCCAGCAGGACGGTGCGGCGCGCGGCTTCATCGAGTGCGGAATAATTTGCGACAGTCGTGGCGCGCGCAAGCAGTTCGCTGACCGTTTGTTCGTGTATTGCACTATGTTGGCGCATGTCCAGTGGTGCCAGGTGGAAGCCGAAGACCTCTGCGGAGCGGCGCAGATTGGCCAGTCGACCGCGCGCCAGATACAAGGCACCATGATCGAGCAGCGATTCAATTAACACATCCAGATCGGCAATGAACTGTTGCGGCGTAGCGTAGGGCTCGGCGTCTTTGCCTACCGGCGGGAGATGCGAAATTTCGTGGTCGAGTTGTTTGGCTGTTGCCGACAGGCGTGAATAAATCAGTATCAGCGCGCGGCGATAAGGCTCGTCCTCGCGACTGACCGCCATGTCCGGCGAGGCGTCGGAAAGCAGGCGCAACTCATCGCTGACATCGGCCAGACGATCTGTCAGGCTCAGGCGTTTGCCGAGGACATGGGTCTCATTCAGGTAATGTTCGAACGCCAGCGCGGAATGATGTTGCGCCGCATATTGCATGACTTCGTGGGTCACAAAAGGATTGCCGTCGCGGTCTCCGCCTATCCAGCTGCCTACGCGTAACAGCGGTGGGATCGTGATCTCTTCGTCGTAGCGCGTGCGCAGTTGTTTTTCCAGCTTGGCGTATATCCTGGGGATTTCCTTCAGGAAGGTATAGCGATAAAACTCCAGGCCGTTCCTGATCTCGTCGCGCACATTCAGCTTGGCCGTGCGCAGCATGCGCGTCTGCCACAGAATCAGCACGAAGCGACGCAGGGCATTTTCGTTGTCAGCCATTTCGACGGGTGTCATGTCGAGGCGATCGCGTTTAGTCATCAGGCTGGAGATGATCAGATGGCAATCCAGTATGCTTTTGCGTTGTACTTCGGTGGGATGCGCGGTCAGTACCGGCGAGATTAGCGCGCTATTAAGGAAGGACTGTAGCGTGTCCTTATCGACGGGCTTCTTTTCGATCCTATCCAGTGCCAGCAGCAGGCTGCCGTTTTTGAGCGCAGCGCCCGCCTTGAGCTGAGCGCGATGTAGGCGGTCATTGTGCAAATCTTCGGCAATATTGGAGAGCTGGGAAAAATAGCTGAAGGCGCGCACCACGGCGAGTGTCTCGTCGGGTGACAGATCGTCCAGCATTTTTTCGAGTCGCACGCGATCGCGGCTGTCCTGGGTCTTGCGGAAACGTACCGCAGAGCGACGCACATTCTCGACCAGCTGAAAGGTTTCTTCACCCTCCTGTTCGCGCAGGGTGTCGCCAAGAATGCGACCGAGCAGGCGGACGTCTTCACGGAGGGGAATATCTCGACTGGAAATATTGGCAGGAGCAAAAAATAAAGTCATCTTAATTTATACGCAAAAAAGCGCGGCAGGCTCCGTGTTAGAATGCGCCGCGTAATTAATCACAAAAAATTCAGGAAATCCGATGAGAGCAGCCTCTTCAACATTACCGTCGCCTTCACCTATCCCGCCGGCTCGCCTGGTAATCGCATCGCGTGAAAGCGCGCTGGCCATGTGGCAGGCTGAACATATCAGGGACAGGTTGCGTGCATTATATCCGCAAACTGAGGTCAGTATCCTGGGTATGACCACACAAGGCGACCAGATACTGGATGTGTCACTGTCAAAAATTGGCGGTAAAGGCCTGTTTGTCAAGGAGTTGGAGACCGCGCTGGCAGACGGCAGCGCCGATCTCGCCGTACATTCGCTCAAAGATGTGCCTATGCGCATGCCGGAAGGTTTCGTGCTGGCAGTCATAGGCGAGCGTGAAGACCCGCATGATGCGTTTGTTTCAAATGACTATGAAAATCTGGCCGATTTGCCAGCCGGCAGCGTGGTCGGTACGTCCAGTCTGCGTCGCGAAAGCCAGTTGCGCGCGCGTTTTCCGCACCTCAGCATTGAACCGTTGCGCGGCAATGTTCAGACCCGTTTGCGCAAGCTGGACGAAGGCCAGTATGCGGCGATCATACTCGCGGCAGCCGGGCTTAAACGTCTGGGTCTGGCCGCGCGTATTCGCGGCATTATTTCCAGCGAAGACAGTCTGCCTGCGGTAGGCCAAGGAGCGCTGGGTATCGAGTGTCGCACCGACCGTCATGATGTGATCGCTGCGCTGCAACCGTTGCATCATGCTGATACCGCCGCCTGTGTGCTGGCCGAACGCGCGATGAGCCTGACGCTGAACGGTAGTTGCCAGGTGCCGCTGGGCGGGTTTGCCGAAATCCAGGACGGCCAGTTGCGCATGCGCGGTTTTGTTGCCAGTCCGGATGGACAGCGCATGTTGCGTGCGGAAGCGATGGGCGACATTGAAAATCCGGAAGCGCTGGGCGGCAAGATTGCCGATGCCCTGCTGGCTCAGGGCGCAGGCGAAATTTTAGCCGCACTGAATGATTAACAGGCATGATGCCTGAATAATGAAATCCGGCCATGCCCGCACCCTATCTTCTAACTCTCCCTCATGTACAGGGGAGGGGGGCGCGGGCGCGCTGTGCGCGTTTGATGTAGCCCGGCCGCTCGCCGGTTTGAAAATACTGGTCACGCGTCCGCGTGATCAGGCGACACCACTGGCGCAGGCGATTGAACAGGCGGGCGGCGTTGCGCTGTTGTTTCCCTTGCTGGATATAGCGCCGGTTCAGGATGAACAGGCGCTGCAACAACAAATTTCGCATCTTTCAGATTGCAATCTGACTATTTTTGTCAGCCCGAATGCCGTGCAATATGGCATGGCGGCGATACGCGCATCCGGCATGTCTGCGGCGCAAGTCCCGAACATCGCCACGGTGGGACTGGGCAGCGCGAAAGCCTTGCATGAAGCCGGGGTTGCCAAGGTCATCGTCCCAGTGGAGCGGTTTGACAGTGAGGGTTTGCTGGCTATGCCGGAATTGCAGCACATCGCCGGATGGCGGGTGATGATTTTTCGTGGCGATGGCGGGCGCGAACTGCTGGGCGATACGCTCAAGTCGCGGGGTGCAACGTTGGAATATGTGACCTGCTACCGGCGCAGTCAGGCACAACAGCCGGTCAGTGAATTATTGCGCGCGCAGCCGGATGTCATTACGGTGACCAGCAGCGAGGCGCTGGGTTATTTGTGGCAGATGCTGGATGTGCAGGCACGCATGGCCTTGTGTAAGATGCCGTTATTTGCGCCACATCAACGCATCGCTGAATTGGCGCACCGTCAGGGTTGGGCGCAAGTGCATCTGACGGGTGCGGGGGATGAGGGTTTGTTGTCTGCATTGCTGGCCTGGGCCGAAAGGAAAGCCATCTCATGAGCGAAAATACCACACGCGAGCAGCATCAGCCGGAAGCCGCGACAGCACCACGGTTGACGCATAAAACGTCAATGGCCGATATGTTTGCGCGGGTCAGCATCACTCAGCTGACGCTCGTCGTGTTGGTGGTTATTTTTATCTGGCAATGGCTGGAAGGGCAAAGCGCGATCAGCGCGATGCGGCAGGAGCTGGCACAGAAGATTGCCGAGATGGATGGCGACAGTAAGGCGAATGCGATCCTGATTGCAAAGAATCAGGATGAAGTGCGTGCGATGGCGGTCAATGTGGCCGCCCTCGAGGCTTATCACGCTGAGGCGCAGAATCAGCGTGTTGCGCTGGAAACCTTGTATAACAGCCTGTCGATCAGCCGTGATGAAACCGCTATGGCGGACGTCGAACAGCTGTTGCTGATTGCGGGTCAGCAGTTGCAATTGTCGGGGAATGTGAAGGCGGCGCTGATTGCCATGGAGAACGCCGATGCCCGTTTGCAGCGTATGGAGCGGATCGCATTCAACGGCTTGCGCAACTCTATCGGTCAGGATATAGATAAGCTGCGCGCACTGCCCAAGGTGGATGTTGCCGGACTTAATTTACAGATCAACAGGTTGTTGCCGGCCGTGGATGTATTGCCGCTGGTTGACCGGCATCGCCCTTCTGAAAACAGGGTAGTGCCAAAGGAAACCCCCGCCGTGGATGAGGCGATCTGGCAAAAGCCGCTGCGGGCCATCTGGCTGGAAGTCAAACAACTGGTGCGGATAGAGAATACCGGTCTGGCACAAATTCCGTTGTTGCCGCCCAAACAGGAGTTTTTTCTGCGTGAAAATCTGAAGATGCGTCTGATGCTGGCGCGTCTGGCATTGTTGTCACGCGATCAGGAAAGCTACAGGCAGGAACTGAAAACCGCGCAGCTTTGGACCAGACAATTTTTCGATATCAATTCGCCGGAAGGTTCGCGCCTGCTGGACGAGCTTAACAAGTTGGCCAGCGCCAGTATCAACATCGAGTTGCCGGATATCAGCGCCAGTTTGCAAGCCGTGCGCACGTATCGCCTGAGTCATGAAAACGCAGCGGAAACCGGAACGCAGCGCGCTATTTCGCAGAAGGCCGCGAGATGAAGCAGTTGGTGACAATTCTGCTGCTGTTTGCGGCGGCGGTGGCCTTGGGCACGATATTGCAAAATACCGCTTATGTGCTGCTGGTGTATCCGCCTTATCGCATCGAATTATCGCTTAAATTCTTTGTTCTCCTGCTGTTGACTGTTTTTGTGCTTGGATACTGGCTGATCCATATGCTGGCCGCCACTACGCAATTGCCGGCTATCGTACAGAAGTTGCGGCTGGATCGGGCGCAGAAAAAAGCACGCAAACTGCTAGATGTCGCGTTGAGTGCTTTTTTCGAAGGTCGCTACGTGGAAGCGGAGAAAATTGCCGCCAGGGCCATTAAGCTGGGAGAAAGCTCCGCCTTGTATCCCATTATCGCGGCGCGTTCGGCGCACGAACTTGAGGCGACGGATAGGCGGGACGCGTATCTGTCTATCGTTGGCAGCAAATCGCCGGGCGATACCACGATGCGTTTTATGGCAACCGCGAAATTCAAGCTGGATCAGCATGATCAGCAGGGCGCGTTAAACGCCTTGCAGGAATTGCGCGATAGCGGGGCAAGGGTGAATGTAGGTGTGCTGGCTCTGGAACTCAAGGCGCAACAGCAGGCGGGCAATTGGGATGAAGTGCTGCGTGTGCTGGAGCAGATGGAAAAGCGCAAGGGTATCGATGCCGCGCAAGCAGGACAGGTGCGCCAGCAAGCCTTGCGGGAAAAAAGCAGGCAGATTTGAAACCGGTTTCCCGGACTGTCAGGAATTGTTCATTCCTGACAGTTTTTCGCAAACGCTCAGGTAATTACCGTCGGTTGTACGCGTCCGGTTCTGGCAACCAGTTGAGACAGATCCCCTGCGATACCGATCAACTCCGCTAGCGCAACTTGTGCGTCCAGGTGGTGGTTGGCGATATTCGGGTCGTAGGCTTCCAGATAGATGCGCAGGGTGGCGCCTTCCGTGCCTGTGCCGGACAGGCGGAACACGATGCGCGAGCCGTCGGTAAACACGATGCGTATGCCCTGGCCGGTGCTGATGCTGCCATCGACCGGATCGGTGTAACTGAAGTCGTCGCAGAAATCCACGGTGTAACTGCCGAATTTCTGGCCGGGCAAGGTGGCGAAACCGTCTTTCAGATGCTTCATTACCCCGTTGGCCGCTTCGGTCGGGATGGCTTCAAAGTCGTGGCGCGAATAGACGTTGCGCCCGAAATGCGCCCAGTGTTCGCGGGTAATGGCTTCGACCGACTGTTTACGCGCGGCGACGATGTTGAGCCAGAACAATACGGCCCACAACCCATCTTTTTCGCGAATGTGATCTGATCCGGTGCCGAAGCTTTCTTCGCCGCATAGCGTGACTTTGCCCGCATCCATCAGATTGCCGAAGAATTTCCAGCCGGTCGGCGTCTCGAAACAGGGAATGCCGAGTTCTTTGGCCACGCGATCCGCAGCGGCACTGGTCGGCATGGAACGCGCGACGCCCGCCAGACCCTGACGGTAGCCGGGCGCGAATTTTGCGTTGGCAGTTAAAATGGCCAGACTGTCTGAGGGCGTGACGAAGAAGTGTTTGCCCAGGATCATGTTGCGGTCGCCATCTCCGTCCGAGGCCGCGCCGAAATCCGGTGCATGTTCGCCATAGAGTATCTCGACCAGTTCGTGCGCATAGGTCAGGTTGGGATCGGGATGGCCGTTGCCGAAATCCGGCAGTGGTACGCAATTCATGATGCTGTTCTCCGGCGCGCCCAGACGGTTGATGAAGATGTCGCGCGCATAAGGTCCGTTGACGGCATGCATCGCGTCAAATTTGATGCGGAAGCCGCCCGCCAGCAGCGTGCGTATGGCGGCAAAATCAAACAGCGACGCCATCAGCTCGGCGTAGTCGGTCACCGGATCGATCACCGACACGGTCATGTCGCCAATCAGGTAGTCGCCTGTGGCGTCCAGCGCCACGTCCGGCGCATCGATCAGACGATATTGGCTAATAGTTTTGCTGAGTTCGAAAATGGCTTCGGTGATTTTTTCAGGCGCAGGACCGCCGTTGGCGGTGTTGTACTTGATGCCGAAATCGCCATCCGGGCCGCCGGGATTATGGCTGGCCGACAGAATGATGCCGCCAAAGGTGGAATATTTGCGTATCACGCAGGAGGCGGCGGGCGTGGAAAGGATGCCGCCCTGGCCGACCAGCACGCGGCCGAAGCCGTTGGCGGCCGCCATCTTGAGGATGATCTGGATGGCTTCGCGGTTGTAATAACGCCCGTCGCCGCCGACTACCAGCGTGGCGCCCGGCGGCGGGGAGATGCTGTCGAATATGGCTTGTACGAAATTTTCCAGGTAATGCGCCTGCTGGAAGGTCGGCACGCGCTTGCGCAGACCGGAAGTGCCCGGCTTCTGGTCGTTGAAGGGGATGGTGGCAATGGTGCGGATGGTTGATACGGATTTTCCTGATATTCCCGTGGCTACTGGCATTTTATTTCTCCCGTTCGATTGAAATCTCACTAGCCATCTTACCACTAGCAGAGGGTATTCAGGCCGCGCAAGCAACCGGAAATCATCATTTGATTGCCGACAGGACTAACACGTTGTTGCACCAATCGCCTCCTGCATCAATCACATTAACGTTAGCAATGGGTCGATGACTTTCCCCAAAGTCGCATTTTCCTGCAATAATTACGCAACCAATGATATTGAAAGTGAGCAGGCAAAATGATGAGTCAAGACGATTTGAAGCGTGCAGTGGCACGCGCTGCGATTGAATATGTTCCGCTGGATTGCATCGTGGGTGTGGGGACGGGTTCAACGGCCAATTTTTTTATTGATGAATTGGCCAAAATCAAACACAAAATACGCGGTGCGGTGGCCAGTTCCGAAGCCTCGGCCAGTCGTTTGCGCGGGCACGGTATTGAAGTGCTGTCACTGAATGAAGCGGGTGATTTGCCGGTGTATGTGGATGGCGCGGATGAAATAACCCGTCACATGCACATGGTTAAGGGCGGGGGCGGTGCGCTGACGCGCGAGAAGATCGTCGCGGGTGCGAGCAAAAAATTTATTTGTCTGTGCGATGCCAGCAAACTGGTGGGGGTGCTGGGCAAGTTTCCGTTGCCTGTCGAAGTGATACCGATGGCGCGCAGTTCCGTGGCGCGGCAACTGGTTGCGCTGGGCGGGCAACCCAAGTTGCGCGAGGGCTTCACCACCGATAATGGCAACATTATTCTCGATGTGCATAACATGAGCATCATGAATCCGGTTGAGCTGGAATCGACGCTGGATCATATTGCCGGCGTAGTGACCAATGGCCTGTTTGCGCGTCGCGCGGCAGACGTGCTGCTGCTGGGCACGCCAGAAGGCGTGAAGACGATGACGGCCTGAGTATTGCCGCTGTCATAAATCTTTCACGCTGAGCTTATACACTGCAATATTTTATCAATCCAATTTTAGGAACCCCATGAACAGTACTGATCACACCTCCAAGCAATTCGATGTCGAGCTTGAAGCCATACGTGCCTACGTGTTGCAGATGGGAGGGCTGGTAGAAAGTCAGATCAAGAGTGCCGTTACTTCGCTGGTGGACGGTGATGTTGAGCTGATGAATCGGGTGATAGACGATGATCATCGCGTCAATGCCATGGAGGTCAAGATAGACGACGCCTGTAGTCAGGTGATCGCGCGCCGCCAGCCGACGGCAAGCGATTTGCGCCTGGTGATGATGGTCGTCAAAACGATCACCGATCTTGAGCGTATCGGTGATGAAGCCGAGAAAATCGCGCGCATGGCCAAGATGCTGTCGCAAAAACACGGGTTGGCCATTCCGCGTTATCACGAGATCAAGCATGCGGCGGAAATCGCCGTGGAAATGCTGCGCAAATCGCTGGACGCGTTTGCACGTCTGGATGTGGTCATGGCCGCTGATGTCGTCCGTCAGGATGATCAGGTGGACGAAGAATTCCGCTCCATCATGCGCTATCTCATCACCTTTATGATGGAAGATCCGCGCACCATTTCCACTTCGCTGGAAATATTGTTCGTGGCGAAGGCGATTGAGCGTATCGGCGACCACGCCAAGAATATCTCCGAATATGTCATCTACATGGTCAAGGGGCGCGATGTGCGTCATGTTTCCCTCGATGAAATCGAACGCGAAGTGCTGAAGTAATGGAGCAGCAACCCATACTTGCCGCTGTTGATATGGGGTCGAACAGCTTCAGGCTCCAGGTGGCAAGGGTGGAAGGCGAGCAGCTTTACATGCTGGATGGCTTGCGCGAACCGGTGCGTCTGGCTGCCGGCCTCACGGCAGATAATTATCTGGATGAAGCGGCGCAACAGCGCGCACTCGAAGCGCTGGGGCGTTTTTCCGAACGGCTGCGCGATCTGCCGCCAGGCGCGGTGCGTGCAGTGGGTACCAATTCACTGCGCGTGGCTGAAAACGCCGCAGCATTTATCGCAAAAGCCGAAAAAGTACTGGGTTTCCCCATCGAAGTCATTGCCGGGCAGGAAGAAGCCCGGCTGATTTATGTGGGCGTGGCGCACGGACTGCCGCAGACGGATGACAATCTGCTGGTGATGGACATAGGCGGCGGTTCCACCGAATTTATTATTGGCCACGGGATGACGCCGCTTAAGCTGGAGAGCCTGTATATGGGCTGCGTCAGTTTTAGCAGCCGCTACTTCCCGGACGGGAAAATCAGCAAGCGCAGCATGGAGAAGGCAGAACTTGCCGCCCGCAGTGAATTGCAGACCATCGTCGTTGATTATCGAGGCCAGTGGCAGAAGGCGCTCGGCTCGTCGGGTACCGCCAAGGCCATCGCTGAAATACTGGAACTGAACGGCTACAGCAAAAACGGCATCACCCGCGATGGACTGGAAAAACTGCGCGCGGAATTGCTTAAGGCGGGCGACATTAAAAAGTTGAATCTGCAAGGCTTGCGCGAGGACAGATTACCCTCACTGCCGGGCGGATTCGCGATCATGTATGCCGCGTTTTGCGAATTGGGCATCACCGATATGCAAGTTGCGCTCAGCGCCCTGCGTGAAGGAGTGTTATATGATTTGTGGGGGCGCTTCCACAACAATGATATGCGTGATGTCACCGTGCAACATTTCATGCGCCGTTATCATGTGGTTCCGGCACAGGCCGCACGCGTATCCAGACTTGCTCTTGAGCTGGCGCGGCAATTCTTCACCAATGACACGAACGGATCAAAGCACGCGCTTCAGGCCAATGAATCGGCTCTGCAAGTGTTGGGCTGGGTCGCCAATCTGCATGCCATCGGCATACGCGTGGCGCACAGTGGCTACCACAAACATACCGCCTATATTCTCGCCAATGCCGATATGCCGGGTTTTTCAAAGAAGGAGCAGGCAAGACTGAGTTTGCTTGCGCTGGCACATCGTCGCAGCATGAAAAAACTACAGGGTTTGTTGACGGATGAAGTGGATTGCGTGCTGGCGATGAGTTTGCGCCTGGCGGCCTTGTTCTACCGTAATCGCAGCGATGTCGCCTTGCCCGAGATGCGCGCCAGTTTCAGCGGCAAAAAATATTCTCTTACCATGGATGCAGGCTGGCTGGAACAAAGCCCGCTGACGGAAGCGGCCTTGCAGGAAGAAGTGAAGCAATGGAAGACGCTGGGCGTCACCATGTTGCTCATCAAAAAATAACCCCTGTTCTCCTTCAGTGGTAAACTCCGCGCCGAAGCTGGCTAGACAGTCGCCGCGCACGCAAGTGGAATTCAGGGAAACCCGAATTCACCTTCGGCGGGGAGGAAAGTCCGGGCTCCAGAGAGCAGAATGCCGGTTAATGGCCGGACACCGTGAGGTGATGGAAAGTGCCACAGAAAACGGAACGGAGTGGAGTTTCGGTGCAAGCTAGCCTTAGGGTTACGCCCGCCGCCACTTGATGGTTCCCTTTTTGGTGTTGAAGGCGTAACCCTAAGGTTGGGCTGGAGCCAAAATGATACCGCCGATGGCTTGGCTTTTTGCCCGCAAGGGTGTTTAAGTCGGGATCAGGTAAGGGCGAAATGGCGAGGTAAGAGCTCACCGCGCTCCCGGTAACGGGAGTGGCAGGGTAAACCCCATTCGGAGCAAGATCAAATAGGCTGACTATGGCGTGGCTCGCGTCGTCAGCGGGTAGATTGCTTGAGCGTAAGGTAACGAAACGCCTAGAGGAATGACTGTCCACGACAGAACCCGGCTTATCGGCCAGCTTCACCTTCTCTTGTCTTTATGCGCCAACCCCGGTATCAATTCTTGATGAAGCAAAAGACGTTAAAGGATCCGCTTTTATGACGATGCACGCCTTTATGTTCCTATTGGCAATCAGGGCGTGGCGCCGCCATGTAGTGCACTTCAATCTGTCTGTTCTATTGTTTGCTGCCAGCGTATGCTGGCCGCTATCCGGCATTGCGGACGAACAATACATCAAACAGGTTTATCGGGTAGCGATCGATCGTGAATATGCGCCGTTCGAATTCGTGGGCAGCCACGGGCAAGCGCAAGGTTACACGCCGTCCCTGTTGCGCGCCCTGGGTGAGCAGGCCGGGGTGCAGTTTGAATTCATAGCGATGAACTGGCCCGAGGCGCTCGCGTCACTCAAGGCGGGCAAGGTGGACATCGTTAATATGATAGTCACGCCGGAGCGAGCCGCAGAATTTCAATTTTCCATCCCTCACAGTCGCATTGTGCAAGGGCTGTTTCGTAATGAAAAAAAGAAAAATATCGTTGATCTAGACTCTCTGAAGGGTCATGTCGTTGCCCTGCAAAAAGGCGATATCTCGCTGGAACAACTTGCGGAGCGGGCTGATTTTACGCGCCACATCGTAGGCACCAAGATAGACGGTTTGTTGCATTTGAATCTGGGCGAAGCAGATGCGTTTCTCTGTGCCCAGCAACCCTGTGTGCGCGCCATTTCCGAATATGGTTTTCTCAACGTGGAACTGGCGGCAGGCGGGCTGTTTTCACAGGATTATGCTTTTGCTACACGCAAGGAAAATCAGCCACTGATTGCCTTGCTGAATCGGCAGCTTGCCAGTCTCAAGGCCTCCGGGCAGCTACAGGAATTGGATGCGCAATGGCTGCAAGGGCGACTGGTGCAGCCGAGCTGGCTGTATCAGAACAGGGTAAGCCTGTCCTTGCTGGCTTGTCTCATGCTGATGGGCATGGTGTTGTTGTGGAATATCAGCCTGCGTAATTCAGTCAATGCCAGAACGAAGCGTCTGCAGGAGAGTGAGCGGCACTTGATGCAATCGCAGCGAATTGCGCATATCGGCAGCTGGACCTACGACATGGCGCATAACATTACGTGGTCTGACGAAATTTACCGAATTTTCGGTGTCGCTCCCAACCACTTTACGCTCAATGCGGAATCTTTCATCGGTTTGATACATGCGGATGATCAGGCCGCCATGCAGTCCTGGGTTACGCGCTGTATGTCGGGGCAGAAACCGCCAGCCGTGGTGTTCCGTTGTGTGTGGCCGGATGGCACGGTTCATTATATCGAGGGCCAGGGCGAGTTGTTGTTGAATGACAATGGCACGCCTTGCCTGATGTCGGGAACGGGGCAGGACATCACCGAACGCAAGGAAGTTGAAAAACGGCTACGCGATTCCATGCAACAGCTGGAAAGCAAAGAGCTGGCAAAAACACGTTTCCTGGCAGCGGCCGGGCACGATTTGCGCCAACCGCTGGCCGCAGCCAATATGTTTTTGTTCGCGCTCGGATCGACGGAAACCAACTCTGAGCAAGAAGAGATCATCCAGCAGATGAAGCACTCGATGGATGCATTCAAAGGTTTGCTTGATGCTTTATTGAAAGTGTCCAAGTTGGATTCCGGGATGATCAAACCGGAATATAAAACGATCAATGTGAATGAAATTCTCATCTGGCTGGAACAGAATTTTGCGGTCATGGCTGCTGAGAAGCGCCTCGATTTCAGGCTGTACTTTTCCATGAAAGAAGCCCTTTCTGTACACAGCGATATCGGTTTGCTCAAATCGGTGCTGAGTAACCTGGTTGCAAATGCAATCAAATTCACCGATCGCGGCGCGATCATGATCAGCGCCAGAGCACGCGGTGGCGACGTGCTATTTCAGGTGTGGGATACCGGCAAGGGCATACCTGCCGAACATGTGGAACACATCTTTGATGAATTCTATCAACTGGGTAACCCGCAGCGTGACAGGGTCAGCGGGCTGGGGCTGGGCCTGGCTATCGTCAAACGCACGCTGGCGCTGCTGGGCGGAGAAGTCAGTTGCCGGTCGCGTCCCGACCGTGGAACGGTCTTTGCGTTTCGCCTGCCTCAGGCAGTGTCATCAACGGCTGTTGCGCGTGCGCCCGTGCTTCTACAGGCGCAGGTCTTCAGCGAGTCATTTGTGCAAGGCAGGAAATTTGTTGTTCTGGAAGATGACATGCTGGTCGCTAGCGCCGCGACTATGCTGCTCGAAGGCATGGGCGCACAGGTGGGTTGTTTCTCCAGTGCCGAAGAAGCGCTGCTGCACGCGGATATTGGCCAGGCCGATTATTACATCGTGGATTTCATGCTCGGGGGTGCGCTGAATGGCATTCAGTTCCTGAAAATGCTGCGTCAGAAAACGGGAAACCCCGTCAAGGCAGTGCTGGTGACTGGCGACACGTCGAGCAACTTTATTCATGAATCGGCTGGTCTGGAGTGGCCTGTGTATTACAAGCCTGTCGATGTGAAGGAATTGTTCGCCAGCCTCAGCGCGCAGGGTGATTGACCCGCGCTGCTGATTGGAGCCGTATTTTCGTCTGCGATGCTATTTGGGGAAATCTGCAATTCCCAGCAAATATTTTTCACTCAGCAACTTGCTTTCTGTGTGCATAAATTCGAGAAAAGCGAGCGCTACCACCGACAGTTGCTTATCCTTGGGATAAACCAGATACCAGTGTCGGCGAATCGGGAAACCCGTTACATCGAGTATGGCCAGTTCATCAATGTTGCGCTCCAGCGCGAGCGTGTGCACGGACAGTACGGCGAGGCCCAGTCCACCTGCCACCGCCTGCTTGATCGCCTCGTTGCTGCCCAATTCCATCCTGACTTTGAGTTTCAATCCGCGCCCGGCAAAAAACTCCTCGGTGGCCAGACGAATGCCGGAACCGGGTTCGCGCATCAAGAACTGCTCTTCCGTCAGACGATGCGGTGAAATATTCTTTTGGCCGACAAGCGGGTGGTTGCCGGGTGCCAGCACTATCAGCGGGTTCTCCAGAAAAGGCTCAAATGCCACATCCATCTGCTCGGGTGGCTGCCCGAGTACGTAGAGATCGTCCTGGTTCTCGGCCATGCGTTGCAATACACGCTCACGATTGGTCACCTTGAGCGTCACGTCGATGCCGGGATAACGCTGGCAAAAAACCCCGAGCAGACGCGGCACGAAATACTTGGCAGTGGTAATGACGGCCAGGCGTAGCTTGCCCTTCTTCACACCTTTCATGTCCGACATCAACATCTCGAAGCGATCCAGCCCCTCGAAAATATCACGGCACACCTTGAGCAATTCGCGCCCGGTATCGGTCAGGAAGATGCGCTTGCCGATCTGTTCGAGCAGCGGCTGTCCGACGATATCAGCCAGCTGTTTTATTTGAATGGATACGGTGGGCTGGGTCAGATACAACTCCTCGGCGGCACGGGTAAAACTGAGATTGCGCGCTACGGCTTCGAATACTTTTAGCTGGCGCAGGGTCGCATTTTTCATCATGGCTGTTTCCCAGAAAATATCATTGACTATAGTCTATCGTTATCATCGAAAACTACAATTGTTATTTATGGTTGTACGTCGCTATAGTGCCAACACGCTCAACCGAGCCACAGAACTTTCATAGTGAAAAGCCTCTGTTTAATCTGAGAATAAGGAGCTTGCAATGGCAGTCAAGACCTACAACGCCGGTGTAAAAGAGTACCGGCAAACTTACTGGACGCCGGAATACACCCCGCTGGATACCGACATCCTTGCCTGTTTCAAAATCACGCCGCAGCCTGGCGTTTCCCGTGAAGAAGTCGCCGCAGCGGTTGCTGCCGAATCTTCAACCGGTACCTGGACCACGGTGTGGACCGATCTGCTGACCGACCTGGATTATTACAAGGGTCGCGCCTATCGCATCGAGGACGTGCCTGGCGATGATACCTGCTTCTACGCTTTCGTGGCATACCCGATCGATCTGTTCGAAGAAGGCTCTGTCGTCAACGTGCTGACTTCGCTGGTGGGCAACGTGTTCGGCTTCAAGGCGTTGCGCGCACTGCGTCTGGAAGATATCCGCTTCCCGATCGCCTACGTCAAGACCTGCGGCGGCCCACCACAGGGTATCCAGGTCGAGCGCGACAAGATGAACAAATATGGTCGTCCAATGCTGGGTTGCACCATCAAGCCTAAGCTGGGGCTGTCCGCCAAGAACTACGGCCGCGCTGTTTATGAGTGCCTGCGCGGCGGTCTGGACTTCACCAAGGACGACGAGAACGTCAACTCCCAGCCGTTCATGCGTTGGCGCGATCGCTTCGAGTTCGTGCATGAAGCCACTATGAAAGCGCAGCGCGAAACCGGCGAACGTAAGGGGCACTACCTGAACGTGACGGCGCCGACACCGGAAATGATGTATGAGCGTGCTGAGTACGCCAAGGAAATCGGCGCACCGATCATCATGCACGACTACCTGACAGGCGGCCTGACGGCCAACACCGGACTGGCTAATTGGTGCCGTAAAAACGGTATGCTGCTGCACATCCACCGCGCCATGCACGCTGTGCTCGACCGCAACCCGCACCACGGCATTCACTTCCGTGTGCTGACCAAGGTGCTGCGTCTGTCCGGTGGTGATCACCTGCATTCCGGCACCGTGGTGGGCAAGCTGGAAGGTGACCGTGAAGCGACGTTAGGCTGGATCGACATCATGCGCGACGAATTTATCAAGGAAGACCGCAGTCGCGGCATCTTCTTTGATCAGGACTGGGGCTCCATGCCCGGCGTGATTCCAGTGGCTTCCGGCGGTATCCATGTCTGGCACATGCCTGCACTGGTGAATATCTTCGGAGATGATTCGGTGTTGCAGTTCGGCGGCGGTACGCTGGGTCACCCCTGGGGTAACGCAGCCGGTGCAGCGGCCAACCGCGTCGCACTGGAAGCCAGTGTGGCCGCGCGTAATCAGGGTCGTGATATCGAAAAAGAAGGCAAGGATATTCTGACTCAGGCCGCCACCCACAGTCCGGAACTGAAGATCGCCATGGAAACATGGAAAGAGATCAAGTTCGAGTTCGATACCGTTGACAAACTGGACGTGGCTCACAAGTGATCTTGCGACACAGTCGCCAGATCATCCCGGACGCGCCCCGGCGCGATCCGGTAACAATCTAATTTAAGGAGTAAATGATGAGCGAAGTAATGGATTACAAATCGCGTATGTCCGACCCGAGCAGCCGCAAGTTCGAGACCTTCTCCTACCTGCCGGCCATGACTGCGGCTGAAATCAAGACGCAGGTGGAATATCTGGTTTCCAAAGGCTGGAACCCGGCTATCGAGCATGTCGAGCCGGAGTACTTGATGGACTCTTACTGGTATATGTGGAAACTGCCGATGTTCGGCGAGACCGATGTAGCCAAGGTGCTGGCCGAAGCGGAAGCCTGTCACAAGGCTAACCCCAACAACCACGTGCGTCTGATTGGTTACAACAATTTCAATCAGTCGCAGGGCGCGGCAATGGTGATTTTCCGCGGCAAGACGGTTTAAGGCTGTGTTTCCCCGCCGCGATCCTCTCTACAGCGGCGGGGTTTTTTAATAGGTTCCGCTCAGGAACGCAAGCGGCTGCTGATATCGGCCGTTTCCGCCCCTGTGTTGACAATGGAGATCATTATGAGCGATATCATCAAGCAGTACCGCATCGAAAAAGAGCCTTACTACCGCCCCGTCTCTGACGAAGTGGAACTATACGAAGCCGCTTACAGTGTGCGTATGCCGATGATGCTCAAGGGTCCGACCGGCTGCGGCAAGACACGCTTCGTCGAGCACATGGCATGGAAATTGGGCAAACCGCTGATTACCGTGGCTTGTAACGAGGATATGACCGCTTCCGATCTGGTCGGTCGTTTCCTGCTGGATGCCCAGGGCACACGCTGGCAGGATGGGCCGCTGGCACTCGGCGCGCGTTTCGGCGCCATCGTCTATCTGGACGAAGTGGTGGAGGCGCGCCAGGATACCACCGTGGTTATCCACCCGCTGACCGACAACCGCCGCGTGCTGCCGCTGGAAAAGAAGGGCGAACTGGTCCATGCCCATCCCGACTTCCAGCTGGTAATTTCCTACAACCCCGGCTACCAGAGCCTGATGAAAGATTTGAAGCAGTCCACCAAGCAGCGTTTCGGCGGCCTCGATTTCAACTACCCCGAGCATGCCATCGAAACCGAAATCGTCGCTCATGAAACCGGCGTCAATGTGGATGTGGCCGGCAAACTGGTTGCCATCGCCGAACGCGCCCGCAACCTCAAGGGCCACGGACTGGACGAGGGTATTTCGACGCGCATGCTGATTTACGCCGGTAGCCTGATCGCTACCGGGGTCGATCCGGTCAAAGCCTGCCGCGTGGCGCTGGTGCGTCCGATTACCGACGATCCCGACATGCGCGATGCGCTGGATGCGGCGGTAACTACGTTCTTTTGATAGACCGGGTGGCTGCCCGCCCGGTCTATTTCCATGCATAGAGTCGCAGTTGGAGTAACCATGGCTATCAATCTGGAAGACTATCAGGAACTGATCGAATCGCTTTCCCCGGAATTGCAGGAAAGCTTGCGCGCCGCGTGGCATGAAGCGACCAAAGTGTTCAGTGCGCGCGGTCTGGATAATTATCTCAAGGGCGCTGCCGCGCTGAAGACTCTGGGCAAGGGCGACGGTCTGATCGCCACCTGGATCGACCATGCGCCGCTGGTGGCCAAGGAAATCGGCGAGGACATCATTCTGGATCTGATGCAGACGGCATTGGAACTGGCTTCCAAGACATCGGGTGCGGTGATTGAACTGGTGCTTAGCACGGCCCCCGCAGCTGCCAACCGCCTCGGCGACGAGGCGCTGTTTCGCGCCTATCTGCAATTTCTCAATACCCTGCTGTCCCAGGCGCCGCGCGGCGTGCGGCCGATGCTGGAAAATCTGGAAAAACTGTTCAGCCAGCTTACCCTGGGCGGATTGCGCCGCTGGGCGCTGTGGGGCGCGCATGCCCACCGCACCAATTATCCGGAGCAGGCCAACTATTTCAGCCTGCAATCGAAAGAATCGCAGGCGATGCTGCAGAAGGAGCGTAAGGGCACGCTGTTCATCGATGTGCAGCGTCGCATCAACATGTATCTGCGCGCGCTGTGGGCACGGGACTTCTTTATGAAGCCGACTTCCGGCGACTTTGAAACGCGGGAAGGCTATCGGCCATTCGTGGAGGGTTATTTTATTCACTTGCCCGACGCCTACGATGACTTTGTTCTCCCCTCTCCCGGTGCGGCGCACCACCCTCTCCCGTTTGCGGTAGAGGGAAATAAGCTGCCGGGTCTGGAAATGTATCGCGCCGCTGCCGCACACAGCGCCGCCCATATTGTCTACACTCGCGACCCGATCTCGGCCGAGTCGCTCAATCCCTGGCAGATGGCGGTGATCAGCGTGATCGAGGATGCGCGGGTGGAAACTCTGGCGGTGCGCAAGTTTCCCGGCCTGAAACAACGCTGGTCGGTTTTGCATACGATAGAACCTGCACAGGCCAAGTCGGCAGGTGACTATCTGAACCGTCTGGCGCGTGCCTTGCTCGATGAGTGTTATCAGGACAACGATACATGGATCGTTCAGGGGCGGGTATTGTTCAAACAGGCTGCGGAGCGTCTGGATAGCAATCAGGTTTCCTGGGATGTCGGCGTGCAACTGGCGCATGAATTCATGGCGAAGCGCATTCCTTTCAACCCGCGTACCGACCTGCTCACCGCGCCCTACCGCGACGATAATCGCTATTTCTGGGAATTCGAGGAATTCGACTTCGAGAAGTCCATTGCAGCGGGGTACGACACGGTCAAACAGGTGCGCAAGCATGTCAGCCTGATGGAGTTCGCCAACGAGATCGACGTCGAAAATGCCGGCGACGATGCGGAAGAAATCTGGGTGCTGGGCACGGAACTCTTCCCCTATGAAGACATGGGCAAGTCCTACAACGAGCTGGAAGGCAGGGAGCCGGTTTCCGAGCCCTACCATTATTCGGAATGGGATTACCAGATACAGCTCGAACGTCCGGCCTGGGCCACGGTGCTGGAGAAACGCTCAAAGGCTGGGGATCTGCAGCTCATCGACGATATCACATCCCAACACAAGCGCACCATCGGTCGACTCAAGTTTCTGCTCGACGCACTGCAACCCCAGGGGGTGACGCGCATCCGCAAGCTGGAAGACGGTGACGAGGTGGACGTCAACGCCGCCATCCGCGCCATGATAGACATCCGCATGGGGCAGCAGCCCGACCCGCGCATCATGATGCGCTCGGTGCGCAAGGTGCGCGATATTTCGGTGATGGTGCTGCTGGATCTGTCGGAATCCACTAATGAGAAAGTCAGCGGACAGGACTATAGCGTGCTGGATTTGCAGCGGCAGGCGACGGTGTTGCTGGCGGACGCGATCAATAAGATCGGTGACCCGTTCGCGATTCACGGTTTTTGCTCGGACGGGCGACACAATGTCGAATATTCCCGCTTCAAGGATTTTGATCAGCCCTACAATGACGTGCCGAAGTCACGGCTGGCGGGCATGAGTGGCCAGCTCTCCACACGCATGGGTGCGGCTATTCGCCATGCCGGGCATTATCTGAAGCAGCAGAAATCGGCTAAAAAACTGCTGCTGGTGATCACCGATGGTGAACCGGCTGATGTCGATGTGCGTGATCCGCAGTATTTGCGTTACGATACCAAAAAAGCGGTGGAGGAAATGGCGCGCTGTGGCGTGACCACCTTCTGTATGTCGCTTGATCCCAGGGCGGATCAATATGTGTCCCGAATTTTCGGGGCTAAGAACTACATGGTCGTGGATCATGTAGAACGACTTCCGGAGAAATTGCCGGTAATTTATGCGGGGCTTACACGATGACACAACAAACTTATGCCGGTATCGAGCAGGATACCAACGCGGGCCTGACCCATCTCGGGCGCATAGTACGTGATGCCTGGGTATTCGATATCTTGCCCGAAACGGAAACTTGCGCGGGCTGGGATGCCGCGCGCATGCAGAATCTTTACGAACAAGTCTATGCCGCGTGGGAACCTTATGCCCACCTGCCCAGTCGTTTGCCGGAAGTGCTGCGCGAGCGGCATGAGCGCTTCTACGCGCTGGCCATCACGACTGCCCGTGACAGAGGATGGGATGCGGAACTGGGCGAGGATGAATAAGTCCGTATAGGCGCGACACCGCTACTGATGCACTATGACTATCGAAATTTACATCAAGGAGAAATGGTATGAAGAAATCAGCTGACAGTAAAAAAACCGCCAGTAAGGACGCCCCAAAAGTAATGGTCGGTATTCTCACCGGCAGCCCGAATGATTTACCCACTGTGGTGAAGGTGCGCGATACCCTGAGCGATCTGGGTATCGCCAGCGAAATCGTGGTGGCCTCGGCGCACCGCACGCCGGATAAAGTGTTTGCCTATCTCGATCGTGCACACAAGGAAGACGTGCAGGTGCTGATTGGCTGCGCCGGCGTGGCGGCTCATCTGGCGGGCGTGATTGCGGGCCATACCCGCTTGCCGGTTATCGGGCTGCCGCTTTCGGGCGGCATCATGTCCGGCCTCGACGCGCTGCTCTCCACGGTGCAGATGCCGCCGGGTGTGCCGGTTGCTACGGTTGCGGTGGATGGCGCCAAGAACGCCGCCATGCTGGCTGCGCGCATTCTGGCGTTGAAATTTCCGGAAATCAATGATGCCTTGGATAAGGCGGCAAAAAAGGAACGCGTACGCTACGATCAGACTGCGGATGAAGCACTGGCAAAACTGACCGCGAAATAGCGCCTCTCACATGCCGCTCGTTCATCTTTCCGACATGATTAACCATGCCTATCGCCACAATTACGCAGTTGGCGCGTTTGGTGTGGCTAACCTGCATTTTCTGGAAGGCATCATGCAGGCTGCGGAAAACTGCCGCGCACCCGTGGTGCTGAATCTGATCGAATCACATTTCGATAACTACGATTTTGAGCTTCTGATGCCTGCGGTCACGGCGGCGGCACGGCGTGCCGCCGTGCCGGTGGCAATCAATTTTGACCATGGCACCAGTCGCGCGTCTGCCGAGCGGGCCATCCGCGCAGGTTGCAACGGTGTGATGGTGGATACCTCGGCGCTCGCTTTTTCAGAAAATCTGTGGCAAACACGCGACATCGTAACCATGGCCCATACCTGCGGCATCACGGTCGAGGGCGAGCTGGGCTATGTGCCGGGTGTCGATGGGGAAAACGCCAGAAACCACCCGGGTGAGCTTGCTTATACTTCGGCTGCTGAGGCTGTGGGATATGTCGAGCGCACGGGCGTGGATTGTCTGGCGGTTTCGGTGGGTACCGTGCATGGCCGGATGAAAGGTGTGCCGAAGCTGGATTACAGCCGGTTGGCGAAAATCAGGGAGGCGACCGCTATACCGTTGGTGATACACGGCGGCACAGGGCTGTCAGACGAGCAATTTCGACGGCTTATCGCCAACGGCGTGGCCAAGATCAATTACTACACCGCTCTTGCAGATGTGGCCGACCGCAGCATCAGAGAATACGTCGCAGCTAACCGCAAGGGTGGACACAGCTCACTACTGACGGGGGTGCGTGATGCGGTGCGTGAGGAAGCCGAACGTTGTCTGCGCCTCTGGGGGGGCGGCGGGCGGGCGGCGGAAGTATTGGCGCAATGCCGCCCCTGGCAGGAGGTGGAACACATCATGCTCTATAATGTTTCGTCAACGCTATCGGAAATCGAGCTTGCCTCTGTTATGCGCGAAGGAACGCAATTAATAGCGGCTATTCCCGGCGTGCGCGGCATCCGCACCCGTCAGACCATCCAGTCGGATGGCAAGTACCAACACTGTCTGTTGGTCACTCTTGTCAGTCAAGCTGCTCTGGAGTCTTATCACCATCACCCGGCGCAATTGCGTTTTTCCCACAAGGCATTACGGCCTGTCCTGGCTGACCATATCACGCTGGATATGGAGGAGCGTTAACCAACCTCGGCTTCAGGCGGTTGATGCGCAGTTTGCATGCCTCACATGCGGATGCTGTTGTAGGCTGCGGTTTGAATTTGTAGTGCTATCAGGTATGCTCATGCCTCATGGGCGCATGCTCGTCAATCCTCGGTTTCTGCACGCGATAGCTTGCCAATGTTGACATCTGAAATCACAGCTTATTCAGGAAAAAGCCAATACATCGTCCGTCTGGTGACGATAGCGCTTGCCTATTTTTCTACCGGATGGCTGGGATTGGCGATCCCGTATGTGGGTTCGCACATTACCTTGTTCTGGTTACCAACGGGGATAGCCGTAGCGGCGTTAATTCGTTGGGGAGGGAAGTGCTGGCCCGGAATCTTCATGGGCGCATTCCTCGTCAATCTGTCTATAGGCTCCACCTATACACTGGCTTTGGGTATCGCAGTTGGGAATACGCTGGCACCTATGCTGGCCATGTGGTCTTTGCGACGTAGCGGATTCAGTTCCCGGTTTACTCATTCCCGAGATATTCCCCTGTTTTGCCTGATGGCTTTTGCGAGCATGCTGGTGTCAGCATTGTGCGGCACAAGCATGCTGCTGTTGGCAGGTGTGATTTCGTGGGCTGAACTTATTTATGCGTTTAAGTCATGGTGGCTGGGGGACTCGGTGGGTGTGCTGCTGGCGGCCCCGTTTCTGCTGACGTTCTCGCGCGCAAGTGCCGATGAATTTTTGCAGCATCGCAAAGAATTATTGCTCTGGGGAGTCGTGACCGCGGCGTTGTGCTGGGCGGTTTTTTTCTCCACTGTTGGCGACAGCACCTTGCCGCTTGCCTTCCTGCTTGCGCCTCTGGTTGTTTGGGCCGCATTGCGCTTTGGCGTGACGGCCGCTTCGCTTGCCGTGTTACTGCTTTCCTTCTTCGCGGCATGGGCTACCTCGCTGGGGCAGGGGCCGTTCTCGCAATTTGAACATCGGGGGTTGCTGTTGCTCTGGGCGTTTATGGCCACGCTGGTGCTGATCGGACTGATGATTATTGCCTTGCTGGCCGCACGCAAGCAGGCAGAAGGACGCGCCAGCCTTTTGCTTGAATCCGTGAGCAGCGGGGTGTGGGGGCTGGATACTAATGGCAATACCACCTTCATCAATTCCTCTGGAGCCAGGATGCTGGGTTACGCACCGGCGGAATTGCTTGGACAGCCTATGCACGCCCGGGTGCATCACTCTTATCCGGATGGCACGCACTATCCGAGAGAACTATGCCCGATGTATGCGACCTTCGTTGATGGGCAGGCCAAGACGGTCAAGAACGAAGTGCTTTGGCGCAAGGATGGCAGCAATTTTCCCGTCGAGTACGCAACGCATCCCATCTATGACGATAATCTGCTGGCTGGATCGGTGGTCGTTTTTCAGGATATATCGGAGCGTCAGGCCAGCGAGAACGCGATGCGTGTCTCGGCAATCGCTTTTGAGACGCATGAAGCCATTATGATTACGGATGCGGATAGCAAAATTATTCGTGTCAATCAGGCGTTTCAGGAGGTTACCGGTTACCGCATGGATGAGGTGCTTGGCGAGAATCCGCGCATCCTGAGTTCCGGACGCCAGTCCAAGGCGTTTTACTCGGATATGTGGCAGCAGTTGCTGGATGTCGGCACCTGGACCGGCGAGATTTGGGACAGGCGCAAGGACGGTGATATTTATCCCAAGTGGATGACGATCACGGCAGTCAAGGACGACTCCGGCCGAACAACCGAGTATGTCGCCATTTTCAACGACATTTCTGCGCGCAAAAAGGCGGAAGAGGAAATTCGTCATCTGGCGTTTTATGACGCGCTGACACGGTTGCCCAATCGCCGTCTACTGATGGATCGGGTTCGTGCCGCCATCGCCACCTCCGTCCGAAATTATTATTACTGTGCAGTGCTATTCCTGGATATGGACAAATTCAAGACGCTGAACGATACCCTGGGGCACAACTTCGGTGATTTGCTGCTGATGGAAGTAGCCGAGCGTATCCAGTCCTGCGTTCGCGAAGTGGATACCGTTGCCCGACTGGGCGGCGATGAATTTGTGGTGTTGATCGAAGAGATAGATAAGGTGGCCGAATCCGCTTCCCAGAAAGTTGCGCTGATTGCCGAGAAAATCCGTTTTGCGCTGGCTGAACCTTATCAGTTGAAAGACAGGCAATATCACACTACGCCCAGTATCGGTGTGAGTCTGTTCCGGGGCAATGAAGAATCCGTAGATGACTTGCTCAAATACGCCGATATGGCGATGTATCAGGCCAAGGAGTCAGGACGCAATGCCGTACGTTTCTTTGATCCCGCCGTACAGCAGGCAGTGGAGGCGCGTACGGCGCTGGAGGCCGATCTGCGTCACGCCGTTGAGGCGCGGCAATTGCATTTGTACTATCAAGTTCAGGTTGATGGCGATCAGCGTCCAATTGGCGCAGAAGCACTGGTTCGATGGATACACCCTGCACGAGGTCTGGTCTCGCCGGCGCAATTTATTCCGATTGCGGAGGACGGATCGCTGATTCTCGATATCGGCGACTGGGTGCTCGAAACGGCGTGTAAACAACTGCATCTCTGGGCGGCAAGCGAGCACACCCGTCATCTGACTGTGGCGGTGAATGTCAGTGCGAAGCAATTCAAGCAGCAGGATTTCGTGGAAAAAGTCGCTGACGCGCTGCGTCGATGCGATGTGGATGCGTCATATCTGAAGCTGGAATTGACCGAGAGCGTAGTGCTGAACGATGTGACCGATATGATCGCGAAAATGCATGCGCTAAAAGCACTCGGCGTGCGCCTGTCATTGGACGATTTCGGGACCGGCTATTCATCGCTGTCGTATTTGAAACAGTTGCCGCTCGACCAGATCAAAATAGACCAAAGCTTTGTGCGCGACATCGCTACTGATCCGAATGACGCGGTGATGGTGCAGACCATTATCGACATGGCGCAGAACTTCAGACTCAATGTCATTGCAGAAGGCGTTGAGACTGAATCCCAGTTGGAATTCCTCAGGCAAAACGGATGTATGGCATACCAGGGTTATCTGTTTGGAAAACCTGTTCCGATTGAGCAGTTTGACGACTTGATAAACGCGCGCTCAGGTTCGGATTAGTGCCGTCAGCGGATGGTCGTGTCTTACAACAAGGTGTCATTATTGCAGATGTTCAGAATCGACTTACATTCATAGTATGCTCATGATCGAAGGGTTATCAATCACGTGCACCTGAAAATATTTTTAATGTCTCATTAAGCACGGAGGTTGTGTGCCGCTAATTTGGCTGGGTGTTCCCATGCCCGCGTTACTCAAACGTTTCGCGCTGATTTTTTTGCCCGCCGTGTTGATGCTTTCCCTCGCGCAACTGGCTATCCTTTGGCTCAATGAGCAAAAGTGGATTGAAAGAATAGAGGTGCGCGAAAACAGCCGGATTGAGCTTGTAAAGGGGTTGGTGACGCATTTAGTAACATGCTGCCAAAAACATCAAATGAAGAGGAACAACGCCCCTCTGTCATGTATGCTCTACTCCTCATTGTGTTAACACTGATCATGCATAGAGCGAGGAGGTAAATTGTTAGCTACCTGGAACATCCCGCTGGTCATATTATCGGTATTTGTGGCAATACTGGGCTCGTTTACCGCGCTTACTCATGCTCAGCGCATGCGCGAAAGTAAAGGTCCTTTAATGTGTGCATGGATGGCGGCCGGTGGCGTTACCTTCGGCTTGGCAATCTGGTCCATGCACTTCATCGGTATGCTGGCCTTTCATCTGCCTATTCCGCTCGGCTTCGATCTGCCGCTCACCTTGCTTTCAACTTTGCCTGCAATTGGCGCAGCACTACTTGGTTTTTTTGTGTTGAGAAAACCGGGAATACCGCTTTATCGCATTGTTGTTAGCGGCTCGTTAATGGGGGTCGGAATCAGCGCCATGCACTATACCGGCATGGCGGCACTCAGAATGTCACCACCCATACAATACGATCCACTGTTTTTCTCGTTGTCCGTGGCGATTGCAATTGTTGCTTCGTGGTGTGCCTTGCTATTGATGTGTTATGGCGAGCGTATAAAACTGTCAATTCTGCTTCGTTTCATGCTAAGCAGCGTGATTATGGGACTGGCAGTTTCCGGCATGCACTACATTGCAATGTTAGGTGCGCAAATTCAGCCCGGTAGCATCTGCCTGAGTTATGTACCTGAAGCAACTCGTCTTCCAACCATGATGGTTGTATTGATTTCAATGACCTGCCTGATATGGTTTGGTGGTGGACTACTTGCCGTGTTAATTGACCGCCGTATAGCGCAACAGAATGCCGATGCATTGGCACAACTCAAGCAAACTCATCAGCAAGTATTACGCGATGTCAAACAGCGCCCAATACTTTCCACTAGTCAGCGTCCAATTGTTTCCACTTTTCCAGCCTTCTGAGATCGATTTTTGCGCTGTTTGAAGCGGTAAGAATCATTGCCTGTTTCGAGGATTTCGCAGTGATGGGTGATGCGGTCCAGCAAGGCTGTAGTCATCTTCGCATCGCCAAATACCTGTACCCATTCGCCGAATGACAGGTTTGTGGTGATGATCAGCGAGGTCTTTTCGTAAAGCTGGCTGATGAGATGGAACAGCAAGGCGCCACCCGATGCCGGGAACGGTAGATAGCCCAGTTCATCCAGAATGACCGCATCCACCAGACAGAGCTGTTTGGCCAGATATCCAGCCCGCCCCAGACTCTTCTCACGCTCCAGTTGATTCACTAGGTCGACGGCATTGAAGAAGCGTGCACGCTTGCCCTGATGGATCGCCGCCACCCCGATGGCGGTGGCCAGATGTGATTTGCCGGTGCCCGTGCCACCCACCAGAATCAGGTTATGCGCCACTTCCATGAAAGCCGCACTCGCCAGTTGTTCAACCACCGCTTGGGATAGCGGCGTTTCAGTCCAGTCGATTCCGGTCAGATCACGGTGGATCGGGAACCGAGCTGCCTTGAGTTGATAACGCAGGCTCTTGAGTTGGCGTTCCGTCTGTTCTGCCGTAATCAGCCGCTCCATCCAGACTTCAGGCCGATGGGCCTGTTTGGGCTTCTCAGCCTGTAATTCACTCCAAGCGGCGGCCATGCCGTACAGGTATAGCGACTTCAAAGTCGTTGCGTAATCAGTGGACATTGTGGCCTCCCAGCAGATAGTCGTAGCGCTGGCAATTGGCCAATGGTTCTGTCCTCAAGGCAATGCCGTCCGGCACGTTGTTAGCAGATGCAGGTAAATTGGGCGCAACGAGTCTGCGTAATTCATTCATCACGACCGGTGCGCTGACGACTCCGCATTCCAGTACCAGCTCGCAGGCGACTGTCAGCGCATCCAGCCCTGTCTCGCCTGCCATCATCAACAATTCGACAAAGGCACGATCTCCCTTGGGCTGCTTGAGGATACGGTCACGCACTGTCTGAATGGGGGCAGGCAAGTCCCAGTTCACGAACGGCGCACCATTGCGCAATGCGCCGGGCTTTTTCTCCAGCACCGGCAGGTAGTGCCAGGGATCGCAGATCAACTGGTCACGCCCCAGCACACGCGGATGCGCGGCGATCACTTCGCCGTGCGCCACGATGCGGATCTGATCGGCGGTGGTTCTGACCGAGACTGCTTGCCCTGCGACATTCGCCGGTACGCTGTAACGGTTGCGATCTACACTGACCAGACAGGTCGAGGACACGCGCATCATCTGTTCGACATAACCGTCGAAGTGCGCCGTGACAGGCCGTAGCAACGGCTGCTCGTCGGCAAAGCAGGCGGCGATAGTGCGCTGACTTTGTGTGGGGTGGCTGCGCTCTGCCAGTTCACGGCAGCGGGTGGCCAGCCACTCATTGAGTTCTGCAAAGGAAGCAAAGCGAGCCAGCGGCGTGAACAACCATTCCCGCACATTGCCTACCTGATTCTCAACCTGGCCTTTCTCCCAACCGGAGGCAGGTGTACAGGCGACCGGTTCAAACAGGTAATGATTGGCCAGCGTTAAGAAGCGCCGGTTGAATTGGCGCTGCTTGCCTACGTATACAGTGTCGACAACGGTCTTGAGGTTGTCGTAGATCAGGCGGGCCGGCACGCCGCCAAAGAAAGCGAAGGCGCGATTGTGTGCATCCAGCACCATCTCCTGTGTCTCTCGCGGATAGGCTGCCACGAACATCTGACGGCTGTAGGCCATGCGGAAGTGTGCGACCTTGATGGTGTGCATGACGCCGCCCAGTTCAACCTGCTCCTGACTCCAATCGAACTGGCAGGCATCGCCAGGTTGAAACAGCATCGGCACGAATGCTTCGGTCAACTTGGGGCCGGTATTGCCAGATTTCCAGCGTTTGACGAAGCGCTGTACGCTGTCATATGCACCAAGATAACCGAGTTCCTCTAAGCCTTCGAACAAGCGGTGAGCAGAACGTCGGCGCTGCTTGGGAAGTTTGGCCTCTTCAACCAACCAAGCGGTTAACTGTGGCTCGAACTGCCCCAGCCTGGGTGATGCAGGTTGCTTCCGGTTGTATTTCGTTTCCGCTACGGTATTGAGATGCTTGCGCACCGTCGGGCGGGATAGGCCCATCTCGCGTGCAATGGCCGAGACGGTTTGTTTCTGCACCGAATAACGGCGGCGAATTTCGTAAATGATGTCCATATAAAACACTCCAGATACCCCCGGCTCAAACGCCGGATGGTTACATACTGAGGTGGAAACTATTGGACGCTGTTTCCACCCCTAATCTGGAAAGTGTTGCACGCTGTTTGACATCCAATATGCTCATTTCATCGATACGCCATGCCGTCAGTGAGGAAGTGCGCATCCCTGTCTATATCGTGATTATCGCCACGTTGGTGACGCTGGTGGATGTGAGCATCAATGCCTGGGCGCATGATCTCTACAAGGTCTTGGGGCTATTCATTGCGCTGATCGTTGCCAACTGTGCCGTCCTCGGACGCGCCGAAGCCTTTGCGGCCAGAAACCCGGTACTGCCCTCCGCCATGGACGGACTGATGATGGGGTTGGGTTTTACTTTCGCGCTGACAATGATCGGTGCGGTACGTGAAATACTCGGCGCGGGCACGTTATTCGCCGATGCGCACCTGCTGCTGGGGCCGGCCTTTTCCTTCATGGAATTCATCATCATTCCTGACTACAAGGGATTTTTGCTAATGATTTTGCCGCCCGGCGGGTTCTTTGTGCTGGGCTTCCTGATTGCCGCCAAGCGTGCCATTGACCGGCGTCGCGCCTCGCGTGCCGAAATGGCGCAGCTCGCAGCACACGTAGTCAGTTAAGGAGAGCTTGATGCAAGTCGGTATCGCCTATTCAGAACCTTCGCAGCAACTATGGCTGCGTATCGAAGTCCCGGAGGATTGCACCGTGCAGGCGGCCATTGAACAGTCAGGAATTCTGTGCAAATTTCCAGAAATAGATCTGGAAATACATAAGGTTGGTGTTTTTGGTAAATTAGCCAAGCTGGACGGTGCGCTCAAACCCGGCGACAGAGTGGAGATATATCGTGGCATCAGCGCAGATCCTGCTACGGTACCCCGCCGCCAAATGGCGGAAGACGATGACAATGACTCATAATTCTTCTTGAGGAAGAAAGTAAACAACAATAGGGTTGAGCTTCGCATTTGATAAAAATGTTGTGCAGCGGTTGGGATGGAGCTTGCCAGCGGAGTTTATAATTCCGTGCCTTCGTCGAGGGTGAACAAGTTCTATCGGGAAAATTGAAGTTCCGGTATGTCTCGATAGCCTATATACAAGATTGAAAATTGATTGTTCTAAAGCAGCCTGTCAGTTTGATTCCAACCTCAGAGCAAGTAACCTTATTTTGTCGCCAGCACGCTTTCAGGGGCGATACGGCTGCCGGTGATAGCAACCACCTTGTGCCGCGACTGCGTGCCCTGCTTCAACTCCACCTGCCGCAACGGCACATCGAACACGCCGGCGATGAACTTCAGCAATGCCTCATTTGCGCGTCCCTCGACGGGCGGCGCGGCCAGCTTTATTTTTAGCGCCTCGCCGTGTAGACCGGTGATTTCACTGCGCCTGGCTCCCGGCTGCACATGCAGGCTCAGGGTGATGATTTCAGCATTGCGGCGAAACCAGTCAGCCATCAAAAAAACCTGACTGCAATACGCTCCAGCATACCGACCGGCACGATCATAATAAGCTGGCAGATGACAAACAACAGCAAGGGAGACAAATCCACGCTACCCAGCATAGGCACGATGCGGCGCAGTGGCCGCATAAATCTTCCGGTCACCGCTTCCAGCACCGAAGCCACCGAGGAATGCGGATTAACCCATGACAGGATGGCCTGAGCAAACACGGCACCCATCAGCAAATACAGGCTGATCTTGAGCAGTTTAACTGCCGCCAGCATCAGCAAACCCGCGAGCGGAAAACCATGCCCTGAATAACCCTGTATCCACATCACCCCCGCCAGATAAAGCGCTTCCGTCAGCAAGGCGAGCAGCAGCGTTGCGCTGTCCAGCCCCCATGCGGAGGGTACGAAGCGGCGTACGCGCAACACGATAAAATTGGTGAATACCATGACAAATTCGCCGACAGGGTTACGCAGCGGCGCCCGCAACCATTGCAGATGAAAACGCAACAGCAATATCGCAGCAAAAGATTGCAGCACCACGTCCAGCAGGAATAGCAACGCCTCGTTTAACATTATGATTTACCCAATTCATCGCCCATCTCACGCGAACGCGCTTCGGCAGCCAGCGCCGCCTGCACAAGATGCGCCGCAACTTGATTCTGTTCCAGACTCAGCAAAGCGCGTTCGGTCGTTCCGTTTTTGGAAGTGACGCGAGTGCGCAGTACGGCGACCTCCTCAGTGCTGGCGGCCGCCAGCTTACTGCCGCCGAGAAAGGTGGCCACGCTCAGACGCCGCGCTTCTTCATCATTGAAACCAAGCTTGAGCGCGGCCTGCTGCAGGGCTTCGATCAGATAAAACACATAAGCCGGGCCGCTGCCGGAAATCGCCGTTACCGCATCCACCATCGCCTCGTCATGCAACCACAAGGTTTCGCCCACAGCCGCCAGAATATTTTGCGCCTGTTCGCGCTGTGCGCCGCTCACCGCAGGCATGGCATACAGACCGGTCATGCCGCATCGTATCAAGGAAGGCGTATTGGGCATCGCACGCACCACGGCCTGACTACCAACCCAGCGCGCCAGATCCACAGCACGTATGCCTGCCGCGATGGAAATCAGCAGCTGTCCGTTGAGCAAAGGCGCCAACTGCTGGGCGACATCACGCAATTGCTGCGGCTTGACGGCGAATACGATGGCTTCACTGCCCGACACGCCTTCTGCAAGACTTTCCACAGCACGCACCGAAAAGTCACGCTGCAATCGTGCACGATTTTCCGCATTGATCTCCACCACGCTGATCTGCTGCGCACTAAACCCCTGACCCAGCAAGCCGCCGATCAAGGCCGTCGCCATGTTGCCGCCGCCGATAAAACAAATATTCATAACATACCCTTTAAATTCAAAGTATTACTAAGAGCGCTCACCAAAAATGGCAGAACCTACCCGTACTACAGTCGCGCCTTCGGCTATCGCTGCCGAAAAATCATGCGACATGCCCATGGACAAGGTATCCAGCCGCAAACCCCGCAAATTGATTTGATCGCGCAGTTCACGCAATTGCGCGAATCCTGCACGCTGCTCCGCGATCTCCTCTGTCGGTGCGGGAATCGCCATCAGCCCGCGCAATTGCAAATTAGGCAGCATAGCGACCGCTTCAGCCAGCGCCCCGACCTCATCGGACTGAACGCCACTTTTGCTGGCCTCACCGCTGATATTTACCTGCAGGCACACTTGCAACGGCGGCAAATGCTCAGGCCGCTGTGCAGACAAACGTTCGGCAATTTTTAACCTGTCCACGCTGTGCACCCAGGAAAAATTTTCTGCTATAGCCCGCGTCTTGTTGCTCTGTATCGGCCCGATGAAATGCCATTCGACGGGCAAATCCTGCAAATCCGCCATTTTTCCCAGCGCCTCTTGCAGATAGCTTTCGGCAAAACAGCGCTGACCAGCCTGATACGCTTCACGCAGCGCTGGTGCAGAGAAATTTTTACTCACGGCCAGCAGCTTGATTTCATCCACCGTTCGGCCTGCCGAAACAGCCGCTGCTACCATTGCGGCGCGCACGGCTTGCAAGTTGCCAGCTATTGTTGTCATAATCCCCTACCCGCTTTTACCCGTCCTGACCGTGGTGCTGTCAACCGCCACACCAAACCCGGAACATTATAATGGATATCACAGAACTGCTTGCCTTTGGCGTCAAGAACAAGGCTTCCGACCTGCACCTCTCCTCCGGCCTGCCGCCGATGATACGTGTGCATGGCGACATGCGCCGCATCAATCTGCCCGCGATGGAGCACAAAGAAGTCCACGCGATGATTTATGACATCATGAACGACGGACAGCGCAAGTTCTATGAAGAAAACAAGGAAGTGGATTTCTCCTTTGAAATCCCCAATCTGGCACGTTTCCGCGTTAATGCCTTTGTACAGCAACGCGGCGCGGCAGCGGTCATGCGTACCATTCCTTCCAAAGTTCTCACCCTGGAAGACCTGAAAGCGCCCAAAATATTTACTGACATCTCCAGCTTTCCGCGTGGTCTGGTACTGGTCACCGGCCCAACCGGTTCGGGAAAATCCACCACGCTGGCAGCGATGATCAACTACATCAACGAGAAGGAACTCGGCCACATTCTGACGGTGGAAGACCCGATCGAATTCGTGCATGAATCGAAGAAGTGTCTGATCAACCAGCGCGAAGTCGGCCGCGACACCCTGTCGTTTAACGCTGCCCTGCGTTCCGCGTTACGCGAGGACCCCGATGTGATTCTGGTCGGTGAGATGCGTGACCTGGAAACCATACGCCTGGCGATGACGGCGGCGGAAACCGGCCATCTGGTGTTCGGCACGCTGCACACCAGCTCAGCGGCCAAGACCATAGACCGTATCATCGACGTGTTCCCCGCTGACGAAAAGGAAATGGTGCGCGCGATGCTGTCCGAATCGCTGCGTGCGGTTATTTCCCAGGCGCTGCTCAAGACCAAGGACGGAACCGGCCGCGTGGCCGCGCACGAAATCATGATGTGCACCCCCGCCATCCGCAATCTGATCCGTGAAGCCAAAGTGCCGCAAATGTATTCCGCCATTCAAACAGGGCAAAACGTCGGCATGCAGACCCTCGATCAATGCCTGGTCAATCTGGTCAAGAGCAATGCAATTACCCCGGCGGAAGCGCGCAGCAAGGCGATGAACAAGGACATGTTCCCGGGATAAAAATATAGTCGCTAGTCGCTAGTCGCTAGGCGTAAGGCGTTAGGCGTTAGGCGTAAGGCGTTAGGCGTTAGGTGTAAGGCGTTAGGCGTTAGGCGTTAGGCGTTAGCAGGCTGCTAGTTTGCGAAATCACCCTCATTTGGAGTAGTAGCATGGAAAGAGATCAAGCCACCGAATTGATACACAACTTATTGCGCGGCATGGCCACCAAGAAAGCCTCGGATTTGTTCATCACCGCAGGCTTCCCGCCCGCCTTCAAGGTGGACGGCAAGATGACTCCGGTTTCCAGCCAGCCACTTTCACACCAGCACACGCGGGAACTGGCGCGCAGCATCATGAATGACCGCCAGACCGCCGAGTTTGAAGCCACGCATGAATGCAATTTTGCAATCAGCCCGCATGGCATCGGGCGTTTCCGCGTCAACGTATTCATGCAGCAACAACACGTCGGCATGGTCATGCGTACCATCACCACCAAGATTCCCGACCTTGATGCCATGGGCATGCCGTCCATCCTCAAAGACATCGTGATGACCAAGCGCGGCCTGGTAATACTGGTCGGCGCGACCGGCTCGGGAAAATCCACCACGCTTGCCGCCATGCTCGGCCACCGCAACCAGAACAGTTACGGCCATATCATCACCATCGAGGACCCGGTGGAATACGTGCATGAACACGGTCACTGCATCGTCACCCATCGCGAAGTCGGCGTGGATACCGAATCATGGCAAGCCGCACTGAAAAACACCCTGCGTCAGGCACCTGATGTAATTCTGATCGGCGAAATCCGTGACCGCGAAACCATGGAATATGCCGTCGCTTTTGCCGAAACCGGCCATCTGTGTATGGCCACCCTGCATGCCAACAGCGCCAATCAGGCGCTGGACCGCATCATCAACTTTTTCCCGGAAGAGCGGCGCGAACAATTGTTGATGGATTTGTCGCTGAACATCAAAGCGCTGGTTTCACAACGCCTGATTCCGAAAAAGGACGGCACGGGGCGCGCCGCTGCGATGGAAATACTGCTTAACTCTCCGCTGATTTCCGACCTGATTTTCAAGGGCGAGGTGCACACCATCAAGGAAGTGATGGCCAAATCGCGCGAACTGGGCATGCAGACCTTCGATCAGGCACTGTTCGACCTGTTTGAGGAAGATGCCATCAGCTATGAAGAGGCGCTGAAAAACGCCGACTCGGTGAATGACCTGCGCCTGAAAATCAAGCTGGAAGGCAAGCATACCGTGGACCGCGACGTGATGAGCGGAACCGGCCATCTCGAAATGACCTGAAGGCGCAAGCCTGAACAGCGGCGCCTTCTGGTGACGTTACCGGGTCGGGCGATTACTACCCGAGACGATCTTGTATTCCAGCAGGCGGCATTCGATGGCGCCGTTGAACAAGGGGGTACGTTTGGAAGGTGACAGACGCATCTGTTTCAGGATGGCCTTGTCAGCGGTGAACAAATAGGCCGTCCAGCCGCCGAATTTCCTTTTCAGCGCATCGCCCAGCTTGGGGTACAGTTCGGACAATTCATCCAGTTCGCCCATGCGCTCACCATAAGGCAGGTTCGCCACCATGATGCCGTGATCGGCAGGCGCTGATATTTCCAGAATATTCGCCTGCTTGAGGTCCACGCAGTCCGACAACCCGGCTTCGTGCAGATTGCGCCAGGCTGTCTTCATCGCGTCGCCGTACAGATCACTGCCGTAAATCTCCAGCGGCTTGACCGGCAGCTGCGCCGCGATGGCTCGCTCGCGCATCGTCTGCCACACAGTCGCATCAAAATTCAGCAGTTTCTCGAACGCAAAACGGCGGGCGATTCCCGGCTGAATGTTCAATGCCATCTGTACCGCCTCGATCAGGAAAGTGCCGCTACCGCACATCGGGTCCAGCAGCGGGATGCCGGGCTTCCAGCCGGACAGACGCAATATCCCTGCCGCCAGATTCTCGCGTATCGGTGCGACATTGGTATGCTGACGAACGCCGCGCTTGAACAGCGCATCGCCTGAAGTATCCAGATACAGCATCAGTTTTTCATCTTCGATGAACACATGAATGCGCACATCGGGTTCCAGCGTATCTACGCTGGGGCGCTCGTTGCAATGTGCGCGAAAACGGTCGCACACCGCATCCTTGACCAGCAAGGTGATGAACTCCAGACTCTTCAACGCGCAACGTATTGCCGTGGTATTCACCCGTATGGTGCGCGTGACATCAAACCAGCGCTGCCATTGCAGATCGAACACAGCCTTGTAGATATCCTGCTCGGTACGATACCAGCCCTCCTTGACGCGCCACAACACGCGACTGGCCACGCGACTCTCCAGATTGACGCGGTAACACAGCGCCCAGTCTCCGGAAAAATGCACGCCGCCGTCGGTCGCGCGCACATTCTGCGCGTCCATCGCCACAAGGTCATCCAACAATACGGTTTCCAGGCCGCGCGGACAGGGAGCAAAAAAATCAGTCATAGTTAGAAAGGCTTTACGGTAACGAGGATGACCACAGCGGTCAGAATGAGGACGGGTATTTCGTTAAACCAGCGATAAAACACATGACCGCGGATATTCCCGTCTGCGGCAAAGCGTTTAACCAGCGTTCCGCAATAATGATGGTAGCCGTAGAGCAGCACGATCAGCAGTAGCTTGGCATGCATCCATGCACCGCCGACGCCTTCTCCCAGCCACAGCCATAAGCCGGAAATAATCGCCAGCCAAGCAATCGGCGTGACAAAGCGATACAACTTGCCCTCCATCAGCTTCAGCCGTGCAATCTCGGCAGGCTCGGTTGCCATCGCGTGATTGACGAAGATACGCGGCAGATAGAACAAGCCGGCGAACCAGGAAACGACCATGATGATGTGAAAAGCCTTGATCCAGAGATACATGATGAACAACCGGTGAAATTTGCAATGGCCGGATTATACGTGCAGCACCCCTGACATGCATCAGGGAATCGGCCTATCTGGTATCGCTCTGATACCGGCATTAGCTATCGCTCAAAAAAACAGCCGTGCAGATTGCGTCTTGCCACCCGGCGCAACGCTTCTGACAGACCGGTTTTAATACGGCTTTGCGCTCAATGCCGAAGCAAAACCGTTGCGACCCGAATTTTTGTCTTGGTACAGCGCCTTAGATGCGGGCTGAAACACAGAACTCAAGAAATCGGTTCGACCAGAGCACGCACCAACTTCTGCGCCACTTTTTCCACACCTCAATCCGACACCCGGATTCTCATTCTATTCGCAAGCGCTGATAACATAGCGATTGCGCCCTGATTTTTTCCCTCTATAAAGCGCTAAATCAGCACGCTTGATAGCACCCGAAATATCCTCTTCATCGCTTACCTTCGCCATGCCAAGGGTGACGGGCGCGCTATCGGCAATGGGCACATGCGTTGATTGTATTATCGTCACGATGCGCTGTGCAGACTCGTGGGCCGCTTCGACAGATTCACATCGCATCAGCCACAGAAACTCTTCGCCGCCGTAACGATACAACGGATCATTGGTACGCAAATTGTGCTTCAGCGTGTCCGCCAGATGACGCAACACCAGATCGCCCACAGGATGACCGTGCGTGTCATTTATCAATTTAAAATGATCGACATCTATCATCACGACATACAGCAGTGTGTGATTGCGTGTGGCATCTTTCATGCACAGCAAAAAATCACGCTCAATCCCGTAGCGCAAAGGCAATCCGGTCAGCGGATCGCGTCGTACTGCATTAGAGAGAGTCAGTGTTTTTAATCTGGCCAGCAAGGTGAGCAGTTCAGATTGCGACTGCTCAAACACATCCAGATCACTTAGTTTTCCCGGAGCACCTTTCATTACATTGTTGCAAATAGACCGAATAGCATCGTGCATGGTCTGATGCAAGACTTCTACGTGCTGCACCACTTCCGCATCCAGCTCATCAAAATGTTTTCTGCTTAATATAAACCAGCGTCCGAAACGGCAGAGCTTATGTGCATCAGGCGACATCACGTCATCACCGGGCGATATCTGCAACACCGCACAGCGCAATATACGACGCGTCCACTCCATGTGCGCCTCCATGGCAGCATCAAACTCAATGATGAATATTTCGGTTTCGGTTTTCGGAGTTAGTTCCTGCATCTCTGTAGCCCTAAATTTATAGTAACAATCCTGCTGTCCGTCTCGGTATTATAGAAGATTGCATTGCAAGCGTAATATTCCTTAACACCAGCGATTTTGTTTCCGGTAGCACACCTATTTCTCATGTCCCGTCACTGCGCCAGACGCCTCCTGAACAGCACCAGTGAAACATAAAATCCCGCCAGCGCGTAGCCCGTCAGCACTGCGATATCCGCCATAAAATTGACCGGAATCGCATTGTTCAGCAGGGGACGCGCCAGATCGACGGCATGAGTCAGTGGCAGCATCGCCGAGACAGTTTGCAACGCGGCAGGCAACTGATCGACCGGGAAAAACACCCCGCACAGCAGTGTCATCGGCGTGATAACCAGGGTGAAATAGTACATAAAAAACTCATAACCCGGCGCCAGCGCCGTCACGATCAGTCCCAGTGAAGCGAAACACAGTCCGACCAGCAGCGACAGCGGAATGATCCACAGTGACAACGGCGAGTGCGCCAAACCCAGTATCCAGATCACCAGCAATACCGCAATCCCGGATAGCACGCTCTTGCTCGCCGCCCAGGCGATTTCCGACAGTACGATGTCGTCCAGTGTAATCGGCGTATTGAGTATCGCCTCCCAGGTACGCTGTTCGTGCATGCGCGCGAAACCGGAATACAGCGCTTCGAAACTGGCGCTGTTCATGGTGCTGTAACACACCGTCCCGGCGGACAGAAAGGCAATATATGACATGCCGCTGATTTCCGGCAACATGCCGCCCAGGCCGTAACCCAGCCCCAGCATGTAAATCACCGGATCGGCCAGATGCCCCAGTATCGAAGGCCCGGCCATCTTTTTCCAGACCATGTAATTGCGCCGCCAGATCGGCAGGAAGCGCAGACTGAGTTGCGGCAGGGCGTAGTGATTAGTTTTCATCTTTCAACCGTTTTCGCACTACCGCTTCCGGGAGTTGCTTGTAGTTCTCTTGGCTGGCAATGCGTTTGCCGGATTTATTCTCCAGGTCGAGTCGAGCCATTCCAGCAACTGCACCGCCCGCCACAGCAGCATCGCGGTTTTCGGCATATCCTTGCGCGTCTTTGTTGCGCGCAATCTCGGCGGTGGAAGCCTCGCCCAGCATACTGAAAATGAGTTCCAAATCATTCATGTGGTCGCGCAGATTGTCAGCTGGCTTGTCCAGACTCTTGAACGCCTTGTATTCAGCGGGGGTCATGCCAAACGTGGCGCGGCTGATTTCTGCGGTGAAGATGGCATATTCACGCTGCTCTTTCACGCCGCGCTTTTTCCATTCATTGGTCAACTCATCACGAATAGCGATACCGCGCACGCGTTTCTCTATCCACTCGTCGCTATAACCTTTGGCCTGATACAGCCCGCGCATCCGTGCGGCCGCGAGTTCTGGATTCTCGATTTCCTCCAGCCGCTCATAGCCGACTTTCGCCAACCAGCGTTTGAAAGGCTCGGCCTTGGGGGAGGGGATGGACTGAATAATGCGTAACAAACCTTCCGTATGCGAGCAGTCTGTCTCACGCAATTTGCCGTCCGATGCTTCGAGTTTGAACTGTCGACAAATTGTCGACAGTTCAATGCCACTGATTTTTTCACGCTGTTTGATACGATACCAATAGTCACGCGGATTTGCGCTATCGGTCAAAGCGGCGACCACATCAATGATGGAGAAATACCATTTTTGGTCATCATCGCGCCAAATAGAGCGAATCTGATTTGATTCAAAAAGTTTGATATTGCTCATAAGCGCCTCTTTACTCGCGGATGAAAATTCAAATCAGCCAGCACATCGGGGCAAAATTTAATTGCCTGATTTGAGTTGCGGAAAATCTGCATACCAGTCGGCAAACCCATTTTCTTCATATCCATTTTTAAATAAGGTTCTAGGTGTCATGAAACTAGTGATGGTTTTTTTAGGTTTTGCGTGCCAACTGATATTAAATGAACACATTCCTTTGCCATCAAAGAACTCAAGCTCACTATAGGGGAGATGATCGTGAATCCAGTATGCAAGCGAACGCCAATCAGCACCAGCGGCATACTTATCCATGAACCACGGTATAACTACACAGGCCGTAGCCCCCATCTTTCCTTCGGCATCTTTAACATCCCAAATATGATGTGCATAGTTGGCCTCGTTGCTGGCGCAGTTAAGTTTATTTTCATTTCCATATTGATTTACCGCAGATGACCGATATGCAGACCGTACCGCGATTCTGCCAAATGTCGCATTTAAGGGCTCTAATAGTTCCTCACATAAGCGTTTACCAACCTCCTCTGCAAGCTCAGGATTTTCAGGGATGTTTTTTATCCCATGAAAGTGAGAAATTTCACTGTACAGAAAATCTCGCATAAAGAAGTTTTTGGACAAGCGAATTCGTCCAAAACGTTCAAGAGCATCATAAGATTCGACAGTACGCATAGTTTTCCTTATTTTTGACAAGTTTGAATGAACAGCTAGATTTGTTGCAAACCATCCAATTGGTACGTTGGTCGTGTCCTAGTGGCAATTAGCCCAACCTCATCAAGCGCGAAGTTCATGTCTCCAAAGTTTCATGGCACACAGGTAATAACAATATTTTTCAAAAATCACTCCCGCATCTCCCGTCCCGTCAGTTTTAAAAACACATCCTCCAGATTGGCGGGTCTGTGCACATAGCGCAGTTCGGGATGCTGCTGCAACTCATGCAACAGAGGGTGTGCATCGCGCACGTAGCAGAACACCGACTCGCCGCTCAGTTCGAAGCGTTCCGCGTGCTGTGCGGCATGGTTCTGCGCCCATGCAGCCGCGTGTTCGCCGAACACCTCGACGACCTGCGGTTCGATGTTGTCGGCGATCAACTCTCTGGGCGTGCCGCTGCTGATGATGCGCCCATTGTCCATCACCGCCAGCCGGTGACACAAACGTTCCGCCTCATCCATGAAGTGAGTGGTGAGCACCAGCGTCTTGCCGCGCGCGGTCAGCTCACGCAGCCGTTGCCAGATCAGATGCCGCGCCTGCGGATCCAGCCCGGTAGTCGGCTCGTCAAGGAAAATCACGTCCGGGTCATTCACCAGCGCGCGCGCCAGCGTCAAGCGCCGTTTCATGCCACCGGACAGCGTCGGCACTTTGACATCGCGTTTATGGGCGAGGTTGGCGAACTCCAGCAGCTCAGGCAGCCGCGCCTCTATCGCGGCATCCGTCATGCCGAAGTAGCGGCCATACACCAGCAGATTTTCCGCCACGGTAAAATCCGGATCGAGATTGTCCATCTGCGGCACCACACCGATGCGCAAGCGCGCTTCTCTGGCCTGTTGCGGTATCGCCTGACCCAGCAGGCTGATTTCGCCCGCATCCGGCGCAATCAGACCGAGCAGCAGGCGCAGCGTAGTGGTCTTGCCCGCGCCGTTCGGCCCGAGCAGGCCGAAACATTCGCCACGCACGATATCCAGGTTGATGCCATCTACCACACGCTGCCCGGCGTAAATCTTGAGCAAGCCCTGCGCCTGAATAACGATGCTCATAAGCGGCACCCGTTAAATTCGTGCAACACGATCTGTTTGAGCTGCTGCAGACGTCCGTGAAAGAAATGCCCTGCCTCCGGCAATACCACGACGGGCAGATGCTGCGGGCGCGCCCAGTCCAGCGCCCCGGCAAGCGGAATAATCTCGTCGTACTCGCCGTGTATCACCAGCGTGTTGTGCGGCACGGCGGGCATCGCAAAACGTCCGACCGCAGGGCCTACCAGCACCAGCTTGTGCGCCTTGGGATGCAGATGCTGCGCGACACGCGCCTGCACATAAGCGCCGAACGAGAAACCGGATAGAACCAGCGGCAGATGACCGAATGCCTCACGGGCGTGTTGCACCACCGCCAGCGCGTCCTCCACTTCGCCGTTGCCGCTGTCGAATACGCCCTCGCTGTTGCCTACACCGCGAAAATTGAAGCGCAAAGTGGCGAAGCCCAGTTCGGCGAAGGTCTTAGCCAGCGTAGTGACAATTTTATTGTCCATTGTGCCGCCCATTGTGGGTAGCGGATGTGCCACCACGACAATAGCGACAGGCTCCGAATCCGGCAGATGCAACATGCCTTCGAGCATACCCGCCGGGCCTTCCATAATAATTTTGCTTGGCGCGACCATTAGACAGCGGAAGGGTCGTCGCGCAGCGGCGGGGTATCCACCGGCGTACCCCTTGCGGGCACCTTCAGACGCTCGACGATAAGGCCGTTTTTCAGATGCTGCTCGATGATTTCATCGAGATCAGACTCATCCACATAGGTGTACCAGATACCCTCGGGATAAACGACGATCACCGGCCCCTCGTCGCAGCGATCCAGACATCCGGCGGAATTGATGCGGATACGGTTCTGATGACTGGAAAGGCCCAGTTCCTTGACCTTGTTCTTCACATAATCACGCGCCCGTTGCGCGCCATGATTACCGCAGCAATCACTACCGTCCTCGCGTTGGTTGGTGCAGAAAAATACATGTTTGTCGAAATGACCCATTGCAATACCCCAAAATTAATAGTTCTAATTATACTTTCCGTATCCGCCACAAATGAAACAACAGCAGCAAGGGCAATATCATCGTGAGTGTCTGCGCCAAACCGTTGTAATTGAGTAAATGCCCGTAGTGCCAGTGATATATGGACATCGCGGCAGCGGGCGTATTGCCATCCACCACAAAATTCACCACGACAAAGTAGCTCAGTGCCGCGAGCGCGCCGAAGCCGATTACTGCCGGACGCGGCAGCCACAACACGACCAGCAACAGCGTCATGCCCAGCAACATGCCCAGCATCGCCTCGCCATTTATCCACAGCAGCAACGCCCATGACTTCAGCAACACCGCCGCCGCGATGAATTTAATCAGCGCCACCACGCCCAGCACCACCATCAGAAAGGTAACAACACGACGCGGCGAACGCAACAAGGTCAGCAGTAACGCACCCAACATCAATAAATTCAGCATGACGGCAGCGCTTTCCCAGACATTGAACGGATCGGGCAAGGGCACTACAAACGGCTGGTGCGCCGCCTCGGCGATAAATACATTGCCCAGCATAGGCAGCGAAGGATTGATTTGCCCGAACACCCATAGCACCAACAGTGCCAGACCAAAATCCATTTCCTTGCCGTGATGGAACACACCGCTACGCCAGCGTGTCAGCCTCACAAAAAGCCAAGTCCACGACGTAATGCTGGCCGCCAGCAACGCGCCTATCAGCGCACCCGTGCTATTAGTCAGCACATCCACATTCGAACTGGTGCGCGCAGGCAAATACATTTGCAGATATTCCATGCCTGCCGACAGCCCCACACCCAAAGCCACGGCAGCCAGCACGCTGACAACAGCCGCAAAACGCGCCCGCAAGGCCAGACCAGCCAACAGCCCAAAAGGGATATAAGCCAACACGTTGACGGCCGCATCGAACGACGTAAAAGTCAGCTTCAAAGGCATGTGCAGCACGGCTGTAAATTCCAGTCCCTGCTCACGCCAGCCGGAAAACGGTGACAACGTGACATAGGCGATGAACAGCGCATAGCCAATAGCCAGCAACGTACGCAGCCGCGCGCGGGTTTCCGTGATGAACAGTTCTTTCATGCCTGTGTTGCCTTATCAAGAGTCGCGCAAGTTTAACCTATTCGGCCGTGCGCGTAGGCTGGGGTGAGCCTGCGAACCACGGCACAAATCCTTGATACGCCGGGGTGCGTGCCTTACCCCGGCCTACCGGGATTTCGCGGGATAACCAGCGACTTGCCAGCTTGCTGGCCTAGTCGAATGGCTAGTGGTTTTATCAATGGCGGACATTAGTGCGCCTCGTCCCAATTTTTACCTGAACCGAGCTCCACCAGCAGCGGCACGTTCAGCACCGCGACATTGCACATCAAGCCCGGCAGCTTTTCCTTGACCCTTGCCAGTTCGTCTTCCGGCACTTCCAGCACCAGTTCGTCGTGCACCTGCATGATCAACTTACTCTGCATTTTTTCCGCCTCCAGCCAGTCTTGCACCTTAATCATCGCCAGCTTGATCAGATCAGCCGCCGTGCCCTGCATAGGCGCGTTGATCGCGGCACGTTCCGCACCCTGACGCTTCATGCCGTTGCTGCTGTTGATCTCCGGCAGCCAGAGTCGGCGGCCGAATACGGTTTCGACATAACCTTGCTGTTTCGCCTCCATGCGCGTGCTGTCCATGTAGCGCTTCACGCCCGGATAACGCGCGAAGTAACGCTCGATATAAGCCTGTGCCGCGCCCCGCTCGACGCCTAACTGTTTGGCCAGACCGAACGCCGACATGCCGTAAATCAGGCCGAAGTTGATCACCTTGGCATAGCGGCGCTGCTCGGATGTCACTTCCGCCGGTGTCGCCATGAATATTTCGGCCGCTGTGGCGCGGTGGATGTCTTCGTTGTTGGCGAACGCCTGCAACAGCCCCTCATCGCCGGACAGATGCGCCATGATGCGCAGCTCGATCTGTGAATAATCCGCCGCGACGATGCAGCTGCCGGGCGGCGCGATAAAGGCTTCGCGGATGCGCCGCCCTTCCGCGCTGCGGATCGGAATATTTTGCAAATTGGGGTCGCTGGATGCCAGCCGTCCGGTCACCGCCACGGCCTGCGAATAGCTGGTATGCACCCGGCCTGTGCGACGATTGACCATCTTCGGCAATTTGTCGGTATAGGTGGATTTGAGTTTCGCCATGCCGCGATATTCCAGCAACAATTTAGGCAAGGGATAATCCAGCGCCAGCTCCTGCAACACTTCTTCGTCGGTGGAGGGCGCGCCGCTCGGCGTCTTTTTCACAACCGGCAGACCTAATTTTCCGAACAGGATTTCCTGTATCTGCTTAGGCGAATTCAGATTAAATGGCTGATCGGCGGCCTCATGGGCGCGCGCCTCCAGCTCGACCAGTTTCACACCCAGCTCATGGCTCTGCACATGCAGCAGATTGCAGTCGAGCAACACGCCGTTACGCTCCATGGTGTAGAGCACATGCATGGTCGGCAGTTCGATTTCGCGGTAAACATGCCGTAAACCGCTCTCAGCCTCGACTTGCGGCGCGAGCTTCTGGTGCAGTTGCAGGGTGATGTCGGCATCTTCGGCGGCATAGTGCGTGGCGATATCCAGATCGACCTGATCGAAGCATATCTGCTTCGCGCCCTTGCCCGCCACCTCCGCGTAGCTGATGGTCTTTACGTTGAGATGGCGCAACGCGAGATTGTCCATGTCGTGCGGCTTGTGGCTCTCCACCACGTAGGATTGCAGCAGCGTGTCGTCGTGTATTCCGCGTAGTTCGACGCCGTGATTGGCGAAAATGTGCCTGTCATATTTGAGATTCTGGCCGACTTTGTGGTGCTGGGCGCTTTCCAGCCAGGGCTTGAGTTTTTCCAGCGTCTTTTCACGGTCCAGCTGATCCGGCGCGCCCGGATAGATATGCGCCAGCGGCAGATAGGCGGCACGGTGCGGCGTGATCGCAAATGAAATCCCGACCAGTTGCGCCTCCATCGCATCCAGCCCGGTGGTCTCGGTATCCAGACACACCAGCTCCGCAGCCATGAGCTGCGTCAGCCAGTCATCCAGTTGTGCATCGGTCAGGATGGTCTGGTAATTTTCGCTGTCGGTGCGCGCGGTTTTAGTTTCAAAGGCATCCGGCGCAGCGGGTTCACTTGCACCACCCTTTACCCCATCCCCACCCCAGCCCTCCCCTTGAATGAGAGGGAGTTCCTGAGAATGCGAGTGCGTATTGACCTCACGCAGCCCCCGCAGGGAGGACGCCGTGTGGTGCCCGGCGGCTTCGCCGCTGACCTCACGCAGCCAGGTTTTGAATTCCAGTTGCTGGTACAGTTGAGCCAGTCTTGCCCTGTCCTGCGGCGGCGCAATCAGCTGGTGGTATTCCAGCTTCAGCTCCACGTCACACTTCACCGTGATCAAACGGCGCGCCTGGGGCAGCCAGTCCAGCGCATTGCGCAGATTCGCCCCCACCACGCCACCTATCGTGTCCGCGTTACGCATCAAATTGTCCAGCGTACCGTGCTGAGTCAGCCATTTCACCGCTGTCTTGGGGCCGCATTTTTCAACGCCCGGCACATTGTCCACCTGATCGCCCGTCAGCGTCAGATAGTCCACGATGCGCTCGGGCGGCACGCCAAACTTGGCCGTCACGCCTGCAATATCCAGCATTTCGTTATTCATGGTGTTGATCAGCGTCACATGCTCGTCCACCAGTTGCGCCAGGTCCTTATCACCTGTCGCGATGATGCAGCGCACCCCATCAGCAGAGGCCTGACGCGCCAGCGTACCGATTACATCGTCCGCCTCCACACCATCCACCATGGAGATTATCCAACCGGAGGCCGCAATCGCCTGATGCAGGGGCTCGATTTGCTGCGCCAAATCGGCCGGCATGGACGGGCGATTGGCTTTATATTGCGGATACATATCATCGCGGAAGGTTTTTCCTTTTGCGTCAAATATGCACAGGCTATAATCCGCCGGGTAATCCTGACGCAGACGACGCAACATATTGAGTACGCCATAGATCGCCGCCGTCGGAAAACCTTCGCTATTGCGCATGTCCGGCATGGCATGGAACGCGCGATACAGGAAAGACGAGCCGTCAACCAGCAGCAATGTTTTACCGGGATTTATTTCATTCGTTTTCATTTTTGATCAATATTAAGGTACTGACATGAGCAATACGCCGAAACTGCCTACATCCAACATACCCGAAGCATGGGATGCCAAAGAGGCATGGCGGGTTTTCGGCATTATGTCAGAATTTGTTTCCGCAACCGACCGTCTTGCGCAGATCCATCCCGCTGTCAGTATTTTCGGCAGCGCCCGCACCCGGCCCGATCAGCCTTACTACAAACTAACCGAAGAGATTGCCCGCCTGCTGTCCGATGCGGGATTTTCGGTGATCTCCGGTGGCGGTCCTGGCATCATGGAAGCCGCCAACAAGGGCGCGTTCTATGGAAAATCACCCAGCGTCGGCCTGAATATCCAGTTGCCGCACGAGCAATCCAACAATCCCTACCAGAACATCAGTCAGACTTTCCAGCATTTTTTCGCGCGCAAAGTCATGTTTGTCAAATTCGCCCATGCCTATGTCGTCATGCCCGGCGGCTTCGGCACACTGGATGAATTGATGGAAGCTCTGACGCTGGTACAAACCGGCAAGACGCGCCGCATGCCCATTATTCTGGTCGGAACAAAGTTCTGGGGCGGCATGTTGGAGTGGTTCAAGAGCGCATTGATGGAAGAAAAGGTCATCAGCCCGGAAGACATGGATCTGATCCAGCTCATAGACAAACCGCAGGAGGTGGTCAGCGCGATCTTCAAGCATTACGAATCGTCCGGTTTCGAGCCCAGCGAGGCAGAACGCGAACGCCAGCTTTACCTGTAAGCTTGTCCAACAGGCAACACCTCATCAGCGCGGCACAAACGAACTTATAAAATTCGCCGGTTTATCGGCTAAAATGCACATATTCCAATTTAAGGGACCGCAATCATGCGCTTCTTATCCTTGTTACTGTTGAGCGGCTTTTCCATTTCAGCACTGGCGGCCGACCCCGTTCCCGGTAATCTTGAGCCGCTGCCGCGTCCGCCTGCATTCACGCCTGAGCCGGAACCGTCGGGCAGTGACGAATCGGAAATCACCATCATCAAACAGACCGAACTGACCGTTGAGGAATATCGCTCGGGCGGACGTTTGTACATGATCAAGGTCATTCCGAAAATCGGCCCTCCCTATTATCTGGTGGATGATCGCGGCGATGGCAAATTTGCCCGTCAGGAAAGTCTGGACTCCGGTCTGCGTCCGCCACGATGGATCATTCATAGCTTCTGACAATCATGGCAAAAACGACACCCGCCATGATTGTCCCCTCACCTCATCCCTCTCCCGCTTGCGGGCGAGGGGGACAATGAATCGCTGTGCGAATTTCAATTTAATTATGGCTGTTTACACTTCCGTTTCCGAAGCCGAGCTGACCGCTTGGCTGGCTGATTATTCTCTGGGACAGTTACTGGACTTGCAGGCCATCGCGTCCGGTATCGAAAATACCAATTATTTCGTCACCACCAGCAATGGCCGTTTCGTGCTCACGCTGTTCGAAAAGCTCTCGGCTTCTGAATTGCCGTTCTATCTGAACCTGATGGCGCACCTCGCACGCCACGGCATTCCCTGCCCCGCGCCGGTGGCAAATCGCCACAATCAATTTCTGAGCCTGCTGAACGACAAGCCTGCTTGCATCGTCAGCCGTCTGAGCGGCAAATCCACCACCGAACCCGGGCTGACACAGTGCGCGGCGCTGGGCGCGATGCTGGGACAGATGCACATTGCCGGCCAGAGCTTTACGCAAATCATGCCCAATGCCAGAGGCAGCGCATGGCGCGCCGCAACCGCGCCCCTGGTGCGCCCCTTTGTCAATGCGGAACAGGCCAGCCTGCTCGATAGTGAAATCGCGCTGCACGCACAGCAAAACTGGTCTTGTCTGCCGCAAGGGCTGATACACGCCGATCTATTCCGCGACAATGTGCTGCTGATTGACGACCACGTTGGCGGGCTGATTGATTTTTATTTCGCCTGCACCGATGCCTTATTGTATGACGTGGCGATTACCGTCAATGACTGGTGCATGAACCCCGATGGCACGCTTGACGTTATCCGGACACAGCGTCTGCTGCATGCTTATCACGCCGTTCGCCCCTTGCAGGAGAACGAGCACGCGGCCTGGGCTCTGATGCTGCGACTGGCCGCCCTGCGTTTCTGGCTGTCGCGGCTGTTCGACATGCACCTGCCGCGCGACGCCGAGTTGATCCACGCACATGACCCCGGACATTTTGAACGCATACTGAAGAATCACATCGCGACCGAACAAGCTGTCTGGCTTTAAAAATAGCGCCGAGTAAAAAGGAAACCATGGAACCGCAACGTTTAGAAGCAAATCAGGGCTGGCAATGGATAAAGCGGGGCTATGCCTTGTTCATGCAGGCACCGCTGCTGTGGATCGTACTGCTGGCCATCTGCTTTTTAACGGCAGCGGGCATCTCCGCCGTGCCGGTGCTGGGCGAACCCCTGGTCAGTCTGTTAATGCCGGTGGTCATTATCGGTTTGATGACCGGCTGCCGCTCGCTGGAGCAGGGCGACGAACTGGAACTGGCGCACCTGTTCAGCGGCTTTCAGCAACACACCTCACAACTCATCACCCTGGGCGGCATCGCGCTGGTCGGTCAATATCTGATCTTCGGCGTGATGATGATGGCGGGCGGGGCGGCACTGGTCGAGATACTGATGAGCAGCGAGGCGCCCGCCGATCCGGAAATTATCCGTACAGCCGTCACCGGCACAGGGACCGCCGTATTACTTGGCATAACGCTGTTCGGCGCGTTGCTGATGTCCATGCAATTCGCCCCCATGCTGGTATTCTTCCGCAATGTTCCGCCAGTAGACGCAATGAAGCTCAGCCTGCGCGCTTTCACCCGCAATATCGGCCCGATGTTTGTTTATGGCATGTCTTTCATGTTGCTGGCGATACTCGCCAGCATGCCGATGATGCTGGGCTGGTTGATACTGATGCCTATTGTGTTCACCTCGCTGTATGCCAGTTTTTGCGATCTTTTCCCCGCCGAGCAGCACGTTGTTAACATAGCCGACGATGCGACGGGTCATGACGACCCGGCTTCCTGACGCCACGCTGCTTTCCTGCGGCAGGGATATCAGCTTATGCTAATATTGCCATCTCGGTGAATAATACGCAGGGTACAGTCATGCAATTTCAAGTTAGCGCAAGCGAAATCAAACGGGCGCAACTGCCACACAATCTGTTCATCACAGGGCTGTTTGTCTTCAACCTGCTGATGGTCCCTGCCGTCATCCTGTTAAATACCGGCATAGCGGGCTTGCTGATTCCGCTGTCGTGTTCGGGCGCAATGATCACCTACATTTACCTGCGCAGTAAAAAAAACACCAGCTGGTTCATTGATGCACATTGGCGGCTGGCTTTCAGGAACAGTCGGTGGCTGATGCTGGGTTATGCTGTCACGGCGGTGTTGATTTTCATTGCCTGGCTGATTAGCCTGAGTGCGCAAGAAGCCAACATGGCGCATATTTTATGGACCGCGCTGACGCGCATTGCCCTGCTGCCGACCTTGATCGCGGTCATGGTGACAGCCATCGTGGAAGCCAGCGCAATCAGCCTGGCGAGCAAACGTGAGGTGCCTGACAAACTGGCAGCACGCTTCCCGCCGCCTGCATCCTGATCACACCGGCTGAAATTCGTCAAAGGCGCGCAACACTTCGGCCGCATACATCAGCGACGGGCCTCCGCCCATATAAACCGTCACCGCCAGCATCTCATTGATCTGTTCGCGCGTCGCTCCCATGCGCACCAGCGTCCTGACATGAAAGCCGATACACCCGTCGCAACGGGTCGCGACGGCAATCGCTGTCGCAATCAATTCCTTGTCTAACGCTGACAACACGCCCTCTGCCATCGCTGCTTTGGCCATCGCGTCAAAACCCGCCATCGGCGCCTCCACTTGCTTACGGAAAGGGGTCAGCGCTTTGCCAATATCCTGGGTAATAGTTTTGAATGATTTGCTCACAACAGACTCCTGAAAAAATTGGAAGAGACAATATATTATCATTATCTAATATATTGCCATGAACAATTTCCCTCACAAAATCAGAATGATTCGCAAAAAACGGCGGCTTGTCCGTGATAAACACCGTCCGCATCGAGCAGATTCCACACCGTCGCATTCGTGATCATGAAGCGTCTTCCGGTGCTGCTGATACGCATGCCGGCATAGTCGTCGACAAACCCCTGTCTGCTGACTTTTTCCAGCAAGGCGGCACGCGCCTCGCGCCCCATCGGCTCGGCGGAAAGGCGCGAAGGCAGCCGCGTGAATGCGGCGAAGCTCATCTCGAACAAGCGCAATGCCATCCGGTTGCCGTAAAAGAATACCGGGTCGGCCTCCGTGCCGTGCGCGACGATGGCAAACGGCGCTTCCCACAGCGCCTGCGCATCGCACGCTTCGAGCAGGGGCTTACCCGTCAGACACTGGTAGCTCCGGGCAATCAGCACGAGCCGCGCATCATCCGGGGCATCGGCCTCATGCCCGCTCATAGCGCCTCAAGCTTGGCGTATTCCAGCGACAGCCATTTGCTGCCGGCATGTTTGAAATTGACCTGCACCCGCGCATCCGGGCCGCTGCCCTCCACGCCGGTAACCATGCCTTCGCCAAATTTCTGGTGCATCACGCGCTGGCCTATGCGCCAACCCGTGCCGCTCACAGCACGTTGCACCGGCGCTGCCACCGCAGGCGACGGCGCAGAATAGCCGAACGCGGTGAACGGGTTGCGTGCTACCTGACGCGCAGATAGCCAGTGCAGCAACTCCTCAGGCAATTCGCGCAGGAAACTCGATACCATGCCGTAATTGACCTTACCGTGCAGCATGCGGCTCTGCGCAAATGTCATGTACAGGCGGCGGCGCGCCCGGGTTATGGCCACATACATCAGCCGCCGCTCCTCATCCAGTCCGCCATCCACATTCTGGCTGTTCTGATGCGGGAACAGCCCCTGCTCCAGCCCGGTGATGAACACCGCGTTGAATTCCAGCCCCTTCGCGGCATGCACCGTCATCAGATGCAGCGCATCATCCTGATCGCCCGCCTGATGTTCGCCCGCTTCCAGCGAGGCATGTGTCAGAAATGAAGTCAGGCTGTCATCCTCATTTTCATGCACAAACAACGTCGCCGCCGTGACCAGTTCATTCAGGTTTTCCAGCCGCTCCTGCGCCTCGCGCTTTTTCGCGCCGGTTTCATTCTGATAATGTCCTATCAGCCCGCTGTGCGCCAGCACATGATCGATGATTTCGGGGAGGGGGAGGTCTTGAGTCGCCTGACGCAACGCTTCGATCAGCGCGACGAAGCCGGACACCTTGCCGCCGGCACGAGCGGCTGCATCCCACAGCGTCGTGTTGTTTATCCGTGCCGCCTCCTGCAACTGCTCGATGCTGCGCGCGCCGATGCCCCGCGTCGGGAAGTTGATGATGCGCAACAGCGCATTATCGTCGTCGGTATTCTCCATCAGCCGCAGATAGGCCAAGGCAAGCTTGATTTCCTGACGCTCGAAGAAGCGCAAGCCGCCATACACCCGATACGACAGCCCCGCCGACACCAGCGCATGTTCCAGCACTCGCGACTGCGCGTTGGAACGATACAGCAGCGCGATTTCAGCCAGCTTCAGCCCCTCGGATTGCAGCTGTTTTATTTCGCTGACAATATAATTCGCCTCTTCCACGTCGGTGGGCGCTTCATACACGCGCAACTTTTCGCCGCCTTGCTCCGCAGTCCAGAGATTTTTGCCCAGACGATTGCTGTTATTGCTGATCAGCGCGTTGGCCGCATCGAGAATATTGCCGTGCGAGCGGTAGTTCTGCTCCAGTTTAATCACCGCCTCGACATTAAAATCGCGCAGCAAGTCTTTCATGTTGCCGACATTCGCGCCGCGAAAGGCATAAATAGACTGATCGTCGTCGCCCACCGCAAACAAGGCGTTATGTTTTCCTGCCAGCAACTTCAGCCACTGGTATTGCAAGGGATTGGTATCTTGAAACTCATCCACCAGTATGTGTTTGAAGCGTTCCTGATAATGCTCGCGCAAGCTTGCATTGCGCGACAGCAACTCGTAACAGCGCAGCAGCAGTTCGGAAAAATCCACCACCCCTTCGCGCTGACACTGCGCATCGTATTCGGCGAACACCTCCACCTTGCGGCGCGTGTAGGGATCGTAGGCTTCCACTTCATGGGCGCGCAGGCCCTGCTCCTTGCTGCCACTAATGAAGTTTTGCATCTCGCGCGGCGGAAATTTTTCGTCGTCCACGTTCAACGCCTTCATCACCCGCTTGATCGCGGAGAGCTGATCGCCCGAATCGAGAATCTGAAAGGCCTGCGGCAAATTCGCCTCACGAAAATGTGCACGCAACAGTCGGTTGCACAGCCCGTGAAACGTGCCTATCCACATGCCGCGCGTGTTGATAGGCAGCATAGCCGACAACCGCGTGACCATTTCCTTCGCCGCCTTGTTGGTGAAGGTCACTGCCAGCAGCGCATGCGGACTGACTGCGCCAGTATTGATAAGGTAAGCAATACGCGTGGTCAGCACGCGCGTCTTGCCGCTGCCCGCGCCCGCCAGAATCAGCGCGGATTGCAGGGGAAGCGTGACCGCTTGCAGTTGTGGGGAATTGAGGCCGGATAAAAGAGTGGTATTCATGCACGAATTATCTCATAGCCTGAGAACGAACACTTTATTCAGGTCGATCGGGTACAGTGAATATCGGGTAGCCAACCGGTTTATGAGATTTCATTATTGCACGGCAAAAAGCAGTCGTTATATTTTTCAATACAGGTCTTTGATTCCTCCACTAGAAACCTGATACTTGGCAAATTCTAGCACCCCCCCTTTATTAAGCAGGTACGAATACGGCAGGGCTTATTCCGAAGAATTTACCTAATTTCCCGGCCAGCGTTGCACTTATTTTACGTTTGCCTGCCAATATGGCCGATAGGTTGCTTTGTGGCACGATGGCAGACAAGTCTTCTTGCTTTAATCCACGAGCATCCATTAAAAAACGCAAGGTGTCCTTCGGCGTTGCGGCCTCAATAGCATAGTGATCATGCTCGTAGTTGGACACAATGTCGGCAACTAAATTAAGTAAGCCCGCCAGCGGATGATCTTCAACTTCGCCTGTGGCGTCCAATAAAGAATTCATGAGCGCAACCATTCGGTCATAGTCCTCCTCATTTTGGATAGGACGCAAATGCGCGATTGCATCAAAGGCTTGCCAAGAAGTTTGAATGCCCCGGATATCAAACTGGGTATGTGTAGCGCGCATAATTAGCCTTTTCCTGACCGATAGAGTTTGTTCCAGTTATCGTATTCACTGTGTGTCATCACCCTATGCACAAAGACTTTTTTGAACCTGTATCTGACGATAACCACTAAGCGATAGTTGTTTCCACCCACATCAAAGACGGTATAGGGCGGCACATAGTCGGCAGAGTTAAAAAATTCACGGACATGATTAAAATCGATAAACTCGGCATGCTCAACAACCGTGTGCCACTCCCGCAATACCTTTTCCGCTTCAGGATGTTTCTGCCAGAAATCACGAAGCATTTTGATAGATATGATTTGCATGCGCGAATTATATCAAATAGATATATAACATCAAGGGCAATAATTCTTCAAATTCATGGATGATGGCAACGAAAAAACTCTGCAGACCATCCGGTCATGGCATGTCAACGCTATCCACGACGGGCAGGTTTCAGGCTGCGAATTCCGGACTTTGATGGACCGCTGATGGCACGTTTCTGAATAACGAATATTAAGATTCGTGGCCAAAAAACAGTAGGTTGCTCATTTACATTTACCAGGTTTTCGGCAATTTTCTACGAGTATGAAAAACCCGTAAAACGTGGAGTTCATCGCCCACAACACGGTATGGGACGACAAATGGATAGCGGTCAACAACCAGTTCGCGTGTACTTGGAACTCTGCCAGGACGTCCGGAAGATGGAAAATCGCTGAGCGAGTCAACCTTATTTTTGACGTACTCGAACATGTCTGCTGCCGCTTTTGAGTTTTCCTGAGCAATGTAATCAGCCTCAGCATCAAGATTCTTGATTGCTTTTTGCAGCCACCTAACCCGCATTGCGCTGCCACTTTGCGCTGATGGCATACACTTCCTCTTCGCTGGCAAAATCGCCCGCATCGGCCTCGGAGATTGCCTGCGTAATCTCAGCAATCTGCCAAGACTCACGTTCGATATAGTCGCGAATAGCTTGCCCGGCCAAAAATGATTTTGTGCGTCCTGTAGCTGAAGCCAAGGTATTAAGCTGATTACTCAACTCATCCGGCAAACGCATAGAGATCATGCTCATAATGTACTTCCTGTTTTTGTATTACAACGCTGTCATTGTAAATCAAAATCACGAGTGTGGCGGATTTACGTGAATCAAAGAAACGAAGGAACTGGGATAATTTTTTGCATTGGCATTGCGTTCGACCAATCAATAGAGCAACATTTCGCCTATGACGTAAAGTCATACGCAACGAATGCGAATGAGGGCTTTCTTGCTGAAAATCTCACACCTCGACCATCCGCTGATGGCACCTTCCAGAGATACGCTTTGATAAATATCCCGTCGAATTGCAGATACACGGAGCGACCTGTCGGCTAGCTATCATAATGAAAACGACAGGCCACTATTACCAACTCTGAATCAGTGGCGCGATAGACCAAACGATTCGCATCGTCTATGCGACGGGACCAGTAACCGGATAAATCACCACGAAGAGGTTCCGGTTTGCCTATGCCGGTGAATGGGTCGCGCGCAGCAGCGGTAATCAGTGTGTTAATCCTCTTAAGCGTTTTCTTGTCCTGCCCATGCCAATACAGGTAAGCCTCCCACGCGTCCGGCACAAACTGGATGGCGCGCATGACTATTCAACTGCAAGCAATTGACGTTTCTGTGCCTGACCTGCTTTGTCTTGCGCTATTGCCTTAGCCAATGCGGCATAATTTGCCGGGTTGCTTGTCAGGTGCAACGTTTCCATGATGCTGTTGTAACTGTCTAGCGACATGACTACTGCATCCCCCTCAGCATCCCGCCGGCTAATAATAGTCACGTCTGCATCCCGAACAACATCATCCAAAACGGATTTGAGCGAATTGCGCGCATGCGAATAGGTAACAACTTTCATGACTTTCTCACTTGAACAATAAGTTGCACAACTATAAATTATATTCTTACTTATCGCAAGACAGGAAGGTTGCGAATAAGTTTGAAATTGAAAGCCAAGCTCTGGCCATTTGCCTTGTGGCTGACTATGAAGGGCAGGTTTATGGTGGCGAATTGCGAACATCGGCGTACCGCAGATGGCACATTGCCGCATGTCGTGAACACCTGCTGTATGCCGTGAATATCGGTTCAGATTGTACGCATCTTTGCGAAAAATAACGGACGGGAAAATGCCGACTGGGGTCTGGCTGAGGCCATTAAGATTTTCCGGGTGATGAATTACACTTGCCGGACGCGGATTTTGGGTTCAGCTTCCCGTATGCGACCGGCCGCTCCCGTCATCATGGCCGGATAAGGCAGCAAAGCAGCACTACAACGCCTGCGTGATTTATGTACGCCTGACAATACGTATCTTTATACACACGCCAAAACTTCTTCAGCTAACCGTGCCTTTCAAGATAGCCGGCAAACTTCGCCTTCGGCACTTTTTGCAGCGCACACAACGGTTCATGTGTAACGCCCCTGAGACCATGCCGGCTTTTGATGTCTGACACCATCCTGAGCCACAGGTGAGCGGTCATTCTGGCATCGGCCAGCGCCCGGTGATGGCGCGCCGTATCCGGCAACCCCAGATGACGGATCAACGTACCCAGTTTGTGATCGGGCGATTCATGGTAAATCCTTCTGGCCAGCAGCATCGAGCAGGCAAATGGTTGTTGGCGACGATGGCCGATACGCGCCCACTCTGCATCGAGAAACCGGCAGTCAAAACCGGCATTGTGCGCCACCAGCGGAACGTTGCCGACGAACGCCGCGAGTTCGCTCATCACCTGCGCCGCAGAGGGTGCGGTGCGTATCATCGCATTTGAAATGCCTGTCAGCTCCTCGATGAATGACGGAATGTATGCGCCGGTATTCATCAGACTCTGGTATTGGTCGACTATCCTGCCATCCGCAACAATCACCACAGCCACTTCGGTGGCGCGACAGCCCTGATCGGGCGACATGCCGGTTGTTTCAAAGTCGATGACGGCGACGGCGTCCATGCGTTTCTCCTGCCCGGCCTGTGTATCAGTAAAGCGTGCGAGTAAAGTGAATGATCCGATCCTCAGGTCAACTCACGCGAGGTTATTCGGCCCGTAGCCAGCCTGCCATTTGCGCGAGTCGTTGCCGCGCTTCCGGTGCACTGCGTCCCTCCGCTTCGGCCTGTTCCAGCAAAGACCTGCCCTCGTCGATCAGCATCGAAAGGCGCTCTGGCGGAAATAATGCCAGAACAGCCTGTAGCGCCTCTTCCGATTCGTTTAACAGCGTGGGGATGATCTCGTCGTCATGGATCACTTCATCCGGGTTAAGGAGATCAGACACAATCATGTAATCGCACAACTGAAGATGAATCGCGCTGTGCGCTTCGTCGGCGCTTAATTTCTCCAGCGCATCGGGATCGTCTTTTGACGCTGCACGCAAGGTAGAACTGATGACATCGATCAGCTTCCTGATGGCGTCCTGTATCGCAGCAGGTTGGCCTGGAAGGCCGACACACACGGCGTATTGATGCTCCAACTGCGCTTTTAGCAACAAGATCACGTCACCTTCGACATTTTTATCCAGTTCGACGACACGCTGAACCAGCTCGCGAAACTGCTCCATAAACTGTTGCATGGCAAGCTGATCACCTTGCCGCGCATCACGAACAGCTTGCTCTGTAATGCTGGCGCAGGCACTGAACAGCGGATTATTCAGCTTGCGTTGCAGCTGACGCTCTCTTGGGCCGGGTTGCAGTGAAAAATTAACAGTCATCTTCTTTCCAGTTGTGTTGCATGCGGGTCTGATCAAGTTGCCTTGGCAAATATAAAACGGGGAGTCAGATTTGCATCCGACTCCCCGTTTCGCTGAACACCGAAACCAGTCCGGCGTGACAGTGTTACTTCTTTTTGTTTTCGATCATGTCATGCATGACGGGCGCCAGTATGACTTCCATCGCATGGCTCATCTTGCCGCCAGGCACGACCATGGTGTTGGCACGAGACATGAATGAACCGGGGATCATAGCCAGCATGTACTGGAAGTCCACACCTTTGGGCTCGCGGAAACGAACGACCACAAAGCTTTCATCAGGCGTAGGAATGTCGCGCGCGATAAATGGATTGGAGGTATCTACCGTCGCGATACGCTGGAAATTGATATCCGTGTGTGTGAACTGCGGAGTGATGAACTTGATGTAGTCCGGCATACGACGCATGATGGTATCCACAGTCGCTTCTGCTGAATAGCCGCGCTCCGCCTTGTCGCGATGGATTTTCTGGATCCATTCCAGATTAACCACCGGCACGACGCCTATCGCCAAATCGACATAGGGTCTTGCGTCAATGCCCTGCGCCTCATCCTTTGCCAGGCCATGCAGGCCCTCGTAGAACAACAGGTCTGAATTGGCTTCGATGTCTTCCCAGGGTGTGAACACGCCTGGCGTCAGATCGGTCAGACCGAAATGCTTGTTGTGCTCAACCGCCTCGGGTTCGCTGTGAACATAATAACGACGCTTGCATGTGCCGGTTTCGCCATAGGCCTTGAACATGCCCTGAATTTTGTCAAAGTGGTTAGCTTCCGGACCAAAGTGACTGAATGTGTTGTTGCCCGCCTTGGCGGCTTCGGCAGCAGCGGCGCGGAAGGCCATGCGATCCAGACTATGCAAGCTGTCACCCTCGATAACCGCCGCCGTAATCTTCTCGCGACGGAAGATATTTTCAAAAGCACGTTTAACGGTGGTGGTACCTGCGCCGGACGAACCGGTAACCGCAATAACGGGATGCTTGCTCGACATAATGACCTCTCCTGAACGTAATGATTAAATTTTATGGACGGTGATTTTATATCAAACCAACAATCACCACTACTAAGATTGTCTGGTTTATGCATTAAAAAGTATTTATCCATGCTAAAAACCATTCATGCCACACATCCAGCAAAGCTAACAGCGCTCACACACTGCGCCATCCCGCTAGCGTGATTCGCCGCTGAACGGCGATGCCGCTATAATGCCGCATCCGAAAATTCTCGCCATAAACCGTAAAACCATGCAATCCAACTACCATCCCGCCTCCATCGAACAGCAAGCCCATCAACACTGGGATGACTCCGGCACATTCCGCGCCTCCGAGAACAGCGACAAACCCAAATATTATTGCCTGTCGATGTTCCCCTATCCGTCCGGCAAGCTGCATATGGGCCATGTGCGCAATTACACCATAGGCGATGTGCTGTCGCGCTATCACCGCATGAAGGGCTATAACGTGATGCAGCCCATGGGCTGGGATGCCTTCGGCCTGCCCGCCGAGAATGCCGCACAGGCGCATAACGTGCCGCCCGCCGCATGGACGTATGACAACATTGATTACATGCGAACACAGCTGAAAAGCCTGGGGCTGGGCATAGACTGGTCGCGCGAGGTGACTACCTGCACGCCGGAATATTACCGCTGGGAGCAATGGCTGTTCACCCGTTTGTTCAAAAAGGGCGTGATCTACAAGAAGACCGCCTCGGTCAACTGGGATCCGGTCGATCACACCGTGCTGGCCAACGAGCAGGTGATAGACGGGCGCGGCTGGCGCTCCGGCGCACTGGTGGAAAAGCGCGACATTCCGATGTATTTTTTCCGCATCACCCAGTACGCCGATGAGCTGCTGAATGATCTGGACACGCTGGACGGCTGGCCTGAGCAGGTCAAGACCATGCAGGCCAACTGGATAGGCAAGAGCTTCGGCGTGCGTTTCGCCTTCCCTTATACGCTCGATGGCAACGCTGAAAACCTCTGGGTCTACACCACGCGTGCCGACACCATCATGGGCGTGACCTTCGTCGCCGTTGCGGCGGAACATCCGCTGGCAACGCATGCGGCAACGAACAATCCCGAACTGGCCGCATTTATTGAAGACTGCAAGCACGGCGGCACCGCCGAGGCCGACATGGCGACGATGGAAAAGAAGGGCATGGACACCGGACTGAAAGTCACCCACCCGCTCACCGGCGAACAGGTACCGGTATGGGTAGGAAATTATGTGCTGATGGGTTACGGCGAAGGCGCGGTAATGGCCGTTCCGGCGCACGACGAACGCGACTTCGGCTTCGCGAAAAAATACGATCTGCCGATAAAACAGTCCATCGCCGCCAAAGACCAAGACTTCAGCGTTGCGGCATGGCAGGAATGGTATGCGAGCAAAGACGGCGTATGCGCCCACTCCGGAAAATACGACGGCCTGAATTACGATCAAGCGGTGGATGCGATCGCCACCGATCTGACTGAGAAGGGTCTGGGCGAAAAGAAAGTGCAGTTCCGCCTGCGCGACTGGGGCATCTCGCGCCAGCGTTACTGGGGCTGCCCCATCCCCATCATCCATTGTCCGAGCTGCGGCGACGTGCCGGTGCCGGACGAGCAGTTGCCCGTAGTGTTGCCCGAAAACGTGGTGCCGGACGGCGCAGGTTCTCCGCTGGCGAAGATGCCGGAATTCTACGAAACCACCTGCCCAAGTTGCGGCGGCGCGGCGCGGCGCGAGACCGACACCATGGACACCTTCGCGGAATCGTCATGGTATTACGCCCGCTACACCAGCCCTGACTGCACCACCGGCATGGTGGACACGACCCGCGCGCAATACTGGCTGCCGGTAGATCAGTACATCGGCGGCATCGAACACGCGATTCTGCATCTGTTATATGCGCGCTTCTTCCACAAACTGATGCGCGATGTGGGGGTGTTCGGCGAGGGGGCTCAGCCCCTTACCCATCCCCACTCTAACTCTCCCCTTGAAGGGGAGAGGACGACCGGCTCGCTACGCGAGGCACAAACCCTAGATGAGCCGTTTAAGAACCTGATCACGCAGGGCATGGTGATCGCGCCGACGTTTTACCGCGAGGAAGCCAACGGCAAGAAGCAGTGGATCAATCCGGCCGACGTGGACGTAACAACCGATGACAAATCCCGCCCGACAGGTGCTACGCTGAAATCCGACGGCCAGCCGGTGATCATCGGCGGCACGGAAAAGATGTCGAAATCCAAAAACAATGGCGTGGACCCGCAATCCATTATCGACGAATTTGGCGCGGACACCGCCCGCCTATTCATGATGTTTGCCGCCCCGCCGGACCAGTCGCTGGAATGGTCAGACGCCGGCGTGGAAGGCGCGTTCCGCTTCCTCAAGCGCGTATGGAAGGCCACGCACGACCACGTCGAGCAAGGCGTGGTGGCCGCCTACAGCAGTGGTGAGCTGAGTGCCGCCGCCAAAGCGATGCGTCTGCACTTGCATCAGACCATACAGAAAGTAGGCGACGATATCGGCCGCCGCAAGACGTTCAACACCGCGATTGCCGCGAACATGGAATTGCTCAATGCACTGGGCAAATTTACCGACACGACGCCGGTCGGGCGTGCCGTTGCACAGGAAACGCTGGAAGCCGTCGCGCTAATGCTCAACCCCATCGTGCCGCACATCTGTCAGGCCTTGTGGTCGGCCTTACGCCCCGGCAGCGACTTGCTGGACCAGGCTTTTCCGGAAGCCGACCCGAGCGCAATGGTACAGGACGAAATCACGCTGGTGATACAGGTGAACGGTAAGCTGCGCGGCAATCTGACGGTCGCCAAGACCACCGACAAAGCCACGCTGGAACAACTGGCCCTGGCACATGAGGCAGTACAAAAACAGCTGGCTGGCGCAGTACCGAAGAAGATCATCGTCGTGCCGGGTCGTTTGATCAACATTGTTGCCTAGGAGAACCGTCATGCGCCGGATGCAATTACCGTTCATCGCAGCACTCGCCCTATTGCTCGCCGCCTGCGGGTTTCATCTGCGCGGCGATGCAAAAATGCCGTTCACCACGCTGCACATCGAAGCGGCCGATTCACTGTTGGTCAGCGAGTTGCGCGACAACCTGCAAGCCAGCCATGTTCAACTGGTCAGCAAGGCAGAACAGGCCGATGTCGTGCTGAACATCGCATATGATGTTGCCGAAAAGCAGATTTTGACGCTGGGCGGCAGCGGTCGCGTGAGCGAGTTCCAGTTGCGCTATCGCATTTCATTACGCGCCTATGATCTTCAGCAAAGGACATGGCTGCCTGCCGAAGAATTACAGATGCATCGTGACTATGCTTATGACGACACCAAAATTCTCGCCAAGGAAGCCGAGGAAGCGCTGCTCTACCAGAGCATGCGTTCCGATATGGTGCAACAGATTATGCGCCGCCTGAGCCGCGCAAAACCTGTGGATCAGGCGCAGAAATAATGCAATTAACCGGCGAAGCGCTGCCGCGCCACCTGGCCTCCGGGCTAAAGCCACTGTATGTGGTGCATGGCGATGCGCTGCTGCTGGTCATCGAGGCGGCAGACAGCATACGCGCAGCGGCTCGCAACGCCGGCTATACCGAACGCGACACACTGATCGCCGAACAACATTTTAAATGGGACGAATTGCGCAATTGCGCGCAAAGCCTTTCGCTGTTCGCCACGCGCCGGGTAGTGGATTTGCGCATCCCCTCCGGCAAGCCCGGCATCGAGGGCGGCAAAGCCTTGCAGGATTATGCCGCCGATCTGCAGGAAGACGTGCTGACGCTGATCACCCTGCCCAAGCTGGACTGGGCCGCGCAAAAGAGCCAGTGGTTCAGCGCACTGGCGCGGCATGGCGTGATGATCTGCGCCGACGACATTCCGCGCAATCAGCTGCCGGAGTGGCTTGTCGGCCGCCTCCAGCGTCAGGCGCAATCAACCGACAAAGCCACGCTGGAATTTCTTGCGGATCGCTGTGAGGGCAATCTGATCGCCGCCTTTCAGGAGATACAAAAACTGGGACTGCTGTTTCCGCCCGGCCTGCTTTCCTTTGAACAGGTTAAGGAAGCCGTGATGGATGTGGCGCGCTACGATATTTTCAAACTCACGGAAGCCATGTTGAGCGGTGATGCCGCGCGTTATGCACACATACTCGAAGGTCTGCGCGCCGAAGGCACGGCCAGCGTACTGATGCTGTGGGCGATCAGCGAAGAAATCCGCACGCTGGGGAAATTACTGCATGCCACCCGTCAGGGCGGCAATCTACGCGATGCCCTGCGCGAAGTACGGATACGCAAGGAAAGGCTGGGGCTGGTGGAAAGCGCGGCGCGGCGCCTGACATTCGCGCACATCGAACGCGCGCTCCAGCATGCGGCCAGACTGGACAAGACCATCAAGGGATTAAGGTCAGGCGACGTGTGGGACGAATTGCTGCAACTTGGCTTACGCTTCGCAAAATCATGAGCGACATTTTATTAGTGATCACCAACATGCCCGACGCCGCTGCGGCGGAAAAGCTGGCGCAACAGATTATCGAATCGCGCACGGCGGCCTGTGTGAATCAACTCGCACCCTGCACCTCGACCTACCGCTGGCAGGATAAAATCGAAACCGCCAGCGAAGTGCCGCTGCTGATCAAGACCACTCAGGCGGCCTACTCGCGCCTCGAAGCCTTAATCCGCGCCGCCCACCCTTACGAACTGCCCGAAATTATCGCTCTCCCTGTATCCGTCGGATTGCCCGCCTATATGGACTGGGTCAGTCACGAAACAAATAAGGAATAAAAATGCGCTTTGTATTCGTACTCTTGCTCTGCCTTCTCGCTCCCGCAGCGCACGCCGAGAGCATTCTGGACAAACTGCCCGCGTTTGGCGGCAGGCAACAAGCCGTATTCCTGCCGCCCGACCAGGCCTTCGCGCTGGAGGTTCAGACGCTGGATGCGCATACGCTGCAAGCCAGCTTCAGCGTTACACCCGGTTATTATCTGTACCGCGACAAGGTCAGCTTTACGACTGACGACAGCGCAACAAAAATTACCGCCGTCAACTTGCCCGCAGGCGAACTAAAACACGATCCCAATTTCGGCGATACCTACGTCTTCCATCAACCGTTTCAGGCCGCGATTGCGCTGAATCGCAGCCGTGATGCCGCGACCAGCATCACGTTGAAGGCGTTTTATCAGGGTTGCAGTGATCAGGGCTTGTGCTATCCCGTTCAGGAAAAAGTGCTGACAATTGATTTGCCTGACGCAACGCAGCAAGCGCAGGCTGCCGCGCCGGTCATGCCTGCACCGCCTGCCGACGATATACAGCAGACGATTAACCAGGCGCCGCAATCCGATAACTCAAAAATCGCCGAGTTGTTCAGGGATGGCAGTTTCTGGCTGATTATTTCTTTCTTCTTCGGTGCGGGACTGCTGCTTGCCCTGACCCCCTGCGTATTCCCGATGATCCCCATCCTGTCCGGCATTATCGTCGGGCGAGGCCACAAGATAACCAAAATGCACGCCTTTATCCTTTCCCTGTCCTACGTGCTGGGCATGGCCATTACTTACGCCGCCGCCGGGGTCGCTGCGGGGCTTAGCGGCGATCTGATCTCCAACGCGCTGCAAACCCCCTGGGTGCTGGGCAGTTTCGCGGCAATCTTTGTATTGCTGTCCTTGTCCATGTTCGGATTTTACGAGCTGCAACTCCCCAGTTCATGGCAAAGCAAACTCAGCGAAACCAGCAACCATTTGCATGGCGGCCATCTGTCCGGCGTATTCGTGATGGGCGCGCTCTCTGCCATCATCATGGGACCGTGCGTCGCCGCCCCGCTGGCAGGTGCCTTGCTCTATATCGGCCAGACGCATGATGCCGTGCTGGGCGGGGTCGCCCTGTTTGCGCTGGCACTTGGCATGGGTGCGCCGCTGCTGTTGATCGGCACCTCGGCGGGCGTGTTGCTGCCCAAGGCCGGCGCCTGGATGGATAGCGTCAAACGATTCTTCGGTGTGCTGCTGCTGGCACTGGCAATCTGGATCATACAACCCCTGTTGCCTGTGTCCGTGCAGATGCTGCTGTGGAGTATTCTATTGATCCTCTCCGCCACCTATCTGCACACGCTGGACGCTCTGCCGCACAACGCCACAGGCTGGACCAAGCTCCTCAAAGGTATCGGCCTACTGACACTATTGCTGGGCATCGCCTTGCTGATCGGCGCATTATCCGGTGCGCGCGATATACTGCGACCGCTGGATTCTGTCTGCGCCGTTTGCAGAGCCGACACGCAGGAACACGTAACCTTCACGCGCATTGCAGATATTGCAGAGCTGGAACAAAGACTGGCGACGGCTGGCGGCAAAACCGTGATGCTGGATTTTTATGCCGACTGGTGTGTTTCCTGCAAGGAAATGGAACGCTTTACCTTTTCCGACCCTGCCGTACAGGCTAAACTAAGCTCCGCCATTGTGCTTCAGGCCGATGTCACCGCCAACAGTGCCGCCGACAAGGCATTGCTTAAACGCTTTGGTCTATACGGCCCGCCCGGCATTCTTTTCTTTGACGCAAAAGGTCAGGAAATGAGTGATTTACGCGTGGTAGGCTATCAAAATAGCGAGCAATTTCTGAGCACCTTGCAAGGCGTGGGTCTTTAACGCTTTTTATCTATTTACATAAAAAACATAGACAAATAACCTCAATTTACGGCAAACTGCGAATATGAAAGCCATTCTTGTCCTACACGGCCCCAACCTGAATCTGCTCGGAACGCGTGAGCCTGATGTCTATGGCAGCACCACGTTAGATGAAATTAACGCAAGGTTAACGACATTAGCCGACAAGAACGGGGCAAGCCTCACCTGCTTCCAAAGCAATGCCGAGTTCGCACTGATCGAGCGCGTGCACCAGGCGCGCGGCGATGGCACACAATTCATCATTATCAATCCGGCGGCATTCACGCATACCAGCGTGGCCTTGCGTGACGCACTGGCGGCCGTTGCGATTCCGTTTATTGAAATACATCTTTCCAACGTGCATGCGCGCGAAGCGTTTCGCCGTGAATCTTTTTTTTCCGATCTCGCCGCAGGTGTCATCAGCGGCCTGGGCGCGAGCGGATACGAATACGCAGTGCAATATGCGCTGAACTATAAAAACTAAGCAAGGAGAATAGTATGGATTTACGCAAACTCAAGACACTGATAGAGCTGGTTGAAGCTTCCGGTATTGCCGAGCTGGAAATCAGCGAAGGCGAAGAACGCGTGCGCATCACGCGCACGGTCGCCTCCGGACAACAGATGTACGCACCCGCGCCGCAACAGCAAATCATGGCAGCCCCTGTTGCGGCAGCCCCCGTCGCAGCACCGGCGGCACCCGCCGCTGAGGAAGGCCATGTCGTCAAATCGCCTATGGTAGGCACCTTCTACCGTTCTCCGTCGCCGGGTTCCAAGCAATTTGTGGACGTAGGTCAGAGCGTGACTGCGGGTGACACCCTGTGCATCATCGAAGCCATGAAACTGCTCAATGAAATTGACGCCGATCATACCGGCGTTATCAAAGCCATCCTGGTAGAGAACGGACAACCCGTCGAATTTGGACAGCCTTTGTTCGTTATCGGTTAATGCCGTCACGGGTGCGCCACTATGACGCATCACCGCACCCCATAAGTCCGGAGTATTCAAATGTTTGAAAAAATATTGATCGCTAATCGCGGTGACCAACCGCCGTCAGGCGGTGCAGCGGCGCAGCCAAATTGCCCTGCGGCTATAGGCCGCAAATGCTATTCATCGCGGAGATAAAACATGTTTGAAAAGATACTGATCGCTAATCGCGGTGAAATAGCATTGCGCATCCAGCGCGCCTGTCGCGAGATGGGTATTAAGACGGTAGTCGTGCATTCCGAAGCGGATGCCGACGCCAAGTATGTAAAGCTGGCCGATGAGTCTGTCTGTATCGGCCCCGCACCATCGAGTCAAAGTTACCTGAGCATTCCCGCCATCATCAGCGCGGCGGAAGTAACCGATGCCCAGGCCATACACCCCGGCTACGGTTTCCTGTCCGAGAATGCCGACTTTTCCGAACGCGTGGAAAAAAGCGGTTTTGTATTCATCGGGCCACGCGCTGAAACCATACGCCTGATGGGCGACAAGGTTTCCGCCAAGATCGCGATGAAGAAAGCGGGCGTGCCCTGCGTGCCCGGCGTGGAAGGCGCGCTGCCGGACAATCCGGCCGAAATCATCAAGATCGCACGCAGCATCGGCTACCCTGTCATCATCAAGGCATCCGGCGGCGGCGGCGGACGCGGCATGCGTGTCGTGCACACCGAAGCGGCCCTGTTGGGCGCCGTCACGATGACCCGCACCGAAGCACAGGCTGCGTTCAACAATCCTGTGGTGTACATGGAAAAGTATCTGGAAAATCCGCGCCACATCGAATTTCAAATACTCGCCGACCAGCATGGCAACGCCGTCTATCTGGGTGAGCGCGATTGCTCCATGCAACGCCGCAACCAGAAAATCATCGAGGAAGCGCCGGCCCCGCTGCTCAATGCGCGTCTGCGCAACAAGATAGGCGAGCGCTGTGCCGAAGCCTGCCGCAAGATAGGGTATCGCGGCGCAGGCACCTTCGAGTTTCTGTATGAAAACGGTGAATTTTTCTTCATCGAAATGAATACCCGCGTGCAGGTGGAACATCCCGTTACCGAGATGATCACCGGCATAGACATCGTGCAGCAGCAGATACTCATCGCGGCGGGCGAAAAGCTGTCCTTCCGCCAGCGCGACATACAGTTTAAAGGTCACGCCATCGAATGCCGCATCAACGCCGAGCATCCCTATAAATTCACGCCTTCACCGGGGCGCATTACTTCCTGGCACGCGCCCGGCGGGCCCGGCATCCGGGTTGATTCCCACGCCTATAACAATTATTACGTGCCGTCGCATTACGACTCCATGATAGGAAAAATCATCGCTTACGGCGACACCCGTGAACAGGCGATGGCGCGCATGCGTACCGCCTTGTCCGAGATGGCCGTGGAAGGCATCGATACCAACATCGCATTGCACCGCGACCTGCTGCTGGATGCGGCTTTCATGCGTGGGGGAACCAGCATTCACTATCTGGAAGAACGCCTCGCCGAACGCGGCAAGGGCAAATAATGTCCTGGCTGACGCTCATCGTTGACACGGATGCCGCTCACGCCGAAGCCTTGAGCGACGCCTTGCTCGAACTCGGCGCCCTCTCGGTGGATTTGCTCGATGCCGATGCCGACACGCCTGATGAACAGGCCATCTTCGGCGAACCCGGCGAACCTCCGCCCGGTGTCTGGCAGCACAACCGGGTCAGCGCCTTGTTCGACGCTGACCGGGATGTGGCCGCAATCTTTCGCACTGCCGCCGCCCAAATCGGCCTGACACAACTACCCGGCCACCGCATCGAGACGCTTGCCGACAACGACTGGGTGCGCCTGACCCAGTCTCAGTTCGAGCCTATCCCGATTTCATCACGGCTGTGGATCGTGCCGACCTGGCATACACCGTCCGACCCGAATGCGATCAACATCGTACTCGACCCCGGCCTGGCCTTTGGCACCGGCAGCCATCCGACCACGCGCTTGTGCCTGCGCTGGCTGGATGACCATATACAAGGTGGTGAAAGCGTGCTGGATTATGGCTGTGGTTCCGGCATCCTCGCGATTGCCGCGCTCAAACTCGGTGCGGCGCGTGCCGTCGGCGTGGATGTGGACGCGCAGGCGGTCACAGCCAGTCGCGACAATGCCATCGCCAATCAGGTTGAAAACGTGCAGTTCCACCTGCCCAATGCAGCCCCTCGCGACAGCGCCGAAAAACAATTGGCCGGACACCCGTATGATCTGGTGGTAGCGAACATCCTGACCAATCCGCTGCGCCTGCTCGCGCCATTGCTGGCGGACGCCACGCGGCAAGGCGGTCAAATCGTGCTCTCCGGCATACTGGAATCACAGGCGCAGGATGTGATGAACATCTATCAGCAATGGTTTGACTTGAATCCACCTATCTTCGAAGACGGCTGGTCATGCCTGTCCGGCCGCAAGCGTTGAGTGCAACACTAATGAGTGGCACGACGCTCTGTCCGCACTGCACAACCCGCTTCAAAATTAGCGAAGCGCAACTGGGCACGCATCACGGCATGGTACGCTGCGGCCACTGTCTGGAAGCCTTCGATGCGCGCCCGAGTTTCGTTTCGGAACAACCCAGCCCGCAACTCGATCTGCTCACCGATGAAGTAATCGAACAGGGTATGGCGGAACAGCACGCGCAGGTGCTATCCGACGTAAATGACGCATCCGATGCACGCCCGCCCGAGGAAGACGAGCTCCCGCCACCGCCCGAAGAGGAAGTCGCTGCGAGCCGCGAAGATACACTATCTGACAGCGACATCTCCGATGAATCCGCGTTGGCTGTTCCTGATGACTCACTGGATTTCAGCCAACCGCCTGCATCCCTTGACGTACAGGCCGACGATTTTTCCGGAATGCCGTCCGACGCCCCGACTCCCGAAGCACCGCCTGCCCAGACATTGGCGGAACAGGTAGTCGTGGTTCAAGACGAGATTGAAGACGCACCCACGGCTTCACCCGAACAACACACCGCGCTCTGGGCCATTGCTGCATTTGGACTGACCGTGTTGCTGATGGCGCAGGCGGGATATTTTTTCCGCGTCAGCCTCGCCGCACATTTTCCCGCACTCAAGCCGGCACTGGTCGGCTACTGCCAGTTACTGAATTGCACTGTGCCGCTACCGCAAAATACTGAACTGATAGGGATAGAATCTTCCTCTCTCGTCGCGGAAACCGAACATGAGAACCAGATTACCCTAGACGCCTTGCTGCGCAACCGCGCCAGTTATAGCACGGCCTTCCCTATGCTGGAACTCACCCTCAACGACAGCCGGGACAAACCACTGGCACGACGTTTATTCCTGCCCATGGAATATTTGCCCGCCGATGAAAACGAACAATCAGGCTTTCCGAAAAACCATGAAATCAATATCAAGCTGCATATGGATATTGCCGATCTCAGGCCGGAAGGTTATAGACTGGAATTGTTTTACCCGCGCTAATCTCACGCCTGCGAACCTTCAGAACTGACTGAAGTATAAAGATCAAGCCTGACCGGTGACGCTATCGTCAAATGCCACATCACCCTCTGCCACTTCCTGACCCAGCAGCATACCCTTGAAATCGAACAGCTTCCCATCCAGTAAATGCGAGGGCGCAACGTTCTGCATCGCGGTAAAGATGGTCTGGCTGCGGCCGGGATATTGGCGCTCCCAGTTGGTGAGCATTTCCTTGATATTCTGGCGTTGCAAATTTTCCTGCGAACCGCACAGATTGCACGGAATAATGGGGAATTCCATGCCTCGCGCATAGCGGGCAATGTCTTTTTCCACGCAATAGGCCAGTGGACGAATCACAATATGATCACCCTTATCCGTCACCAGCTTGGGCGGCATGGCCTTGAGCTTGCCAGCAAAAAACATATTCAGAAACAAGGTTTCTATCATGTCGTCGCGGTGATGACCGAGCGCGATCTTGTTCGCGCCCAACTCGCCCGCCACCTTGTAAATAATCCCCCGGCGCAGCCGTGAACACAGGGAACAGGTGGTTTTCCCTTCAGGAATTTTGTCCTTGACGATGGAATAGGTGTCTTGCGTTTCGATGTGATATTCAACGCCGAGCGACTTCAGGTAATTGGGCAATATTTCCGCGGGGAAACCTGGTTGCTTCTGATCCAGATTCATTGCGACGATGCGAAAATCGATCGGTGCACGTTTGCGCAAACTGAGCAGAATATCCAGCAGGGTGTAGGAATCCTTGCCACCGGAGAGACACACCATCACCGAGTCGCCGTCTTCTATCATATTAAAATCGAAGATCGCCTTGCCGACCTGATGTTCCAGCCGCCCCTTGAGTTTATTGAAGTTACCGGAATGGTCAAAATGGACAGCTTGTGCGATTACGCTCATAAAATTTCCAGACTAAATGTTAATACTACGGCCGCCATCAACCGCGATGACCTGCCCGGTGATGTAGGGTGCATCCTGTATCAGAAAGGCGACTGTCCGGGCGATGTCATCCGGCTCGCCTTCGCGTTTGAGCAGCGTATGCGCAACAATTTTTCGCCGCTCTGTTTCATCTTCCCATTGCTCATTCTCAGGCCAGAGGATGACCCCGGGCGCAACGGCATTCACGCGTACTTGCGGTGCCATTTCCTGCGCCAGCCCCCGCGTCAGCGCGACCAGGCCTGCCTTAGCCACGCTATACAGAAGATGTCCGGACATCGGGCGTTCCGCGTGTATATCGACGATATTGACGATGCAACCATGCCGGCGACGCAGCTCATCCGCTGCCGTCTGCGCCAGAAACAACGGAGCACGCAGGTTGGTGCCGAGCAGATCGTGCCACTGCTGTTCGTCCACGCCAGACAACGGGGTTGCGTAAAAGCTGGAGGCGTTATTAACCAGCGCATCCAGCCGCCCAAAGCGTGTGATAATTTGCTCCAGCAATGGCGGCAAGGCCGCCAAATCAAGCAAATCGGCCGAAAAAACCGCAACGCTGTCCGGTCGCAGCGCATTCAGTTCATCCTGCAACAGCAGCGCCTCTTGCGCAGATGATCGGTAATGCAGTGCGATGTTTGCGCCTGACGCGTGCAGGCGGCGACAAATTACGGCGCCCACTCGCTTGGCACCCCCTGTCACCAAGATAACTTTGCCTTGCATCCAACCCTCCATTAAACTTGCAAACCCTGCGAATTATACCTGACCATGACCCCATCACCCGCCACTTCACTTCCTGAGCCCGGCACCGAAGCCGCACAACACAGCGCACGCCTGATTGACACGATACGACACGAGATCGCGGCACAGGGCGGCTGGATTTCCTTCGCGCGCTATATGGAATTGGCCTTATACGCGCCGGGACTGGGTTATTACACGGCAGGCGCTCACAAATTCGGCGAATCAGGCGATTTCATTACCGCGCCCGAGCTCTCGCCGCTGTTCGGACGTACGCTGGCCAGACAGATTGCCGAAATCATGGCGGGCAGCGCGCCGCATATTTTGGAACTGGGCGCGGGCAGTGGCAAGCTGGCTGCAGACATGCTGGGTGAGCTGGAACAGCTGGATTGCCTGCCGGACAGCTACGATATCCTCGAAGTCAGCGCCGACCTGCGCGCGCGTCAGCGAACCTTGTTACACCAGCGCCTGCCGCATTTGCTGGATCGCGTGCATTGGCTGGAAAGCTTACCGGAAACATTCAGCGGCGCTATTGTTGCCAACGAAGTGCTGGACGCACTGCCTGTGCATCTGGTGCACTGGCAGCAAGGCGCATTAACCGAAACAGGCGTCGCCTGGGCTGAACACGGCCTGGCACGAGAACAACGCGCCATCAGCGATAGCGCACTGCTGCACGCCGCCCGTCACATCGATAATACAAACAAGCTGCCCGACCATTATGTCAGCGAAATCTGCCTTGCCGCGCGCGGCCTGATCAACAGCCTGTCCGGCCGATTGACGCAAGGCGCGATGCTGTTCATCGACTATGGTTTCGGCGCGCGCGAGTTCTACCATCCGCAACGTAATACAGGCACTCTGATGTGCCACTATCGGCATCGCGCCCACGACGATCCGTTTTTTCTGCCCGGCTTGCAGGACATCACCGCCCATGTCAATTTCACCGACATCGCGGAATGCGGCATAGATGCCGGTCTGGAATTGCTCGGTTACACCAACCAGGCCTTCTTCCTGATCAATAACGGCATTACCGAGTTGCTCAAAGACACGCCGCCCGAGAAGCTGCTCGACTATTTGCCGCTCTCTTCACAATTGCAGAAATTGACCAGCCCGGCGGAAATGGGCGAACTGTTCAAAGTTATCGCATTGGGAAAAAACATGACGCAGCCCTTATCCGGATTCGCCCGTGGCGACCTGAGCCGCTTGCTGTGAATTACTGCGTCGCGTCAGCACCAGACGCAGCATCCGCATTGCCCTTCGCGCGCACATAATCGGCGATTTCCTTCATGACCAATTGTTCGTCATGATTGCTGTCTATCGCGTCAAAATTTGCGCTCATATTGGGCAATGCCTTAGCCTCATCGCGTGACAATTTACCGTCTTTATCCTTGTCAGCCGCATCCAGATTGCGGCTAAACTCACGCCGCTTGTTATCCGCCGCCAGAAAAGCATCCTTGATTTCCTTTTTTGTCAGTCCGCCATCGTGATTAACATCAATATGATCAAAGTTTTCTGCTATGGCAGGCGCTTTTAGCTCGGCTTCCGCTCTGGATATCTTGCCGGTATTATTGGTGTCCAGATTACGGAACATCTGGTTAAATCTCAGCTCCTGATTGCGGCTGGCGGCCGGCTCCGCCGACCACGCCATGCATGGCGCGGCAACCAGCAATACACCCATTATCCATTTACCCATTACTGCTCCTTTCCTTGTTTATTCATCTGCTTATTCATCTTTTCCTTGATCGCGCTGATGCGTGCCTGTTCGACGGCGGCAGGTATTGAACCCTGGCATGAGCGCGCAATCTCGCCCGCATCCAGCGCACGCGCCACCGCCAGTAATTGCAGCAAATAATCCGCTTGCGGATAAGATTCATGCTCGCTCCCGCCGCGCCCGCGCGCATCGGAGGCACAGGCTTGCAGCAACTGCGCGAACCGCTCCGGGCGGCGCCAGGCATCGGCAGACTGGAACAACTTGACTATCGTATCCGCGCGCAGTTCCATGGCGCGGTGAATATCACCGTGATAACGCGCTGCCAATAAGGCCAGATCGCGGCATTCCCCCGTCGCACGCAAGCGCTGGGCCAGCGTTTTCACCAGGCCCACACTGCGCAACTCATGGCCGATATGGCGCGGCCATTCCTGCCTGGGTGTCGTAGCCTTGCCCAAATCATGCGTCAGCGCGGCAAAACGCACTTCCAGCGCGTAGTCATGGCGCGCAGCATCGTCAACCACCATCAGCGTATGCACACCGCAATCGATTTCGGGATGATATTTTTCCGGCTGCGGCACGCCGAACAAGGCATCCACTTCGGGCATTATCTTCGCCAATGCACCGCAACTGCGCAGCGTGGTAAAAAAACGCGAGGGGATTTTCTCCATCAGCCCCCGCGCCAGTTCCTGCCAGACACGTTCGGGCACCAGCGCATCCACTTCACCGTTGTTCACCATGTCGCGCATCAGCGCCAGCGTTTCCGGCGCAATGGTAAACCCGAATCGCGATGCAAACCGCGCAGCGCGCAAGATGCGCACCGGATCTTCATTGAATGCCCCGCTGACGTGACGCAAAATCCCGGCGCGCAAATCAGCGATGCCGTTATGCGGGTCTATCAGCTTGCCGTCGGCATCCTGCGCAATGGCATTGACGGTAAAATCCCGACGCAGCAAATCCTGTTCCAGCGTGACATCGGCGGCGGCGTGGACGACAAAACCCTTGTAGCCGCGCGCCGTCTTGCGCTCGGTGCGCGCCAGTGCATATTCATCATGGGTATCGGGATGCAAAAAGACCGGAAAGTCCTTGCCCACCTGCTGAAATCCCTGCGCCACCATCGCTTCCGGTGTGCTGCCCACCACGACCCAGTCATGATCTTTTACCGGCAGACCCAGCAGACGGTCGCGCACCGCCCCACCTACGCAGTATATGCTGCCGCTCATTGCGTCGCCCCCGGAGACTTATCATCAGCGAGCGTGCTGTCGCCGGGTTTGCCGGTGATAATCCCCACGCGCTGCTTCAGGGAGCGCGGCGGGTCACCGAATTGCCTGGCGTAATACACCGTATTGCTCATCACTTTCTTCACATAATCGCGTGTCTCGTTGAACGGAATCGACTCGGCATAAATCGCACCTTCCATCGGCGTTTCTGCCCGCCAGCGCCTCGCCCGCCCCGGCCCGGCATTGTAGGCGGCTGAAGCCAGCACCGGACTATCGTCCAGCGATGACAACATATTTTTCATATAAAACGTACCCAGCCGCAGGTTAGTATCCAGCTGGTGTATCAGCGACTCCCGATAATCCTTTAGACCCAGCTTCTTGGCTATCCAACGCGCCGTCGCCGGCATGACCTGCATCAATCCCGCCGCGCCTACCCCGGACTTGGCAGACGTCACAAAGCGACTCTCCTGACGCATCAGGCCATATACCCAGGCTTCTTCCAGACTGTTTTCCTGAATATGCTCGCGCAGGGCGGCACGGTAGGGTGCCAGATAACGCAGACCGAAATCGTGAACCCTCACGGTTTTCTCAGCGGTGTTGATGGCGCGATCATACATTTCGTTGCGCCGTGCAATTTCCGCTGCGGCCAGCAATTCCTGATCGTTAAAATTGCGGATGACCCATATCCACTCACGCATCGCATCGGTACGCAAATCCATACGATACAAGGCCAGCGCGCGCTGCACCCCCGGTAACGCGGCAATGGCTGCCACATCATTCTTACTCGGCTGATAAATCGTTTGCTGCGCACTGAGCATCGGCGTGTCAGCCAGCTCATCGCCAGCCATCTGACCATAAAAATCATATTCCACGCTCAGCGGCACGAAGATTTTCGTCGCTTCAGCACGTCTGCCCAAGGCCTGCAGCGCCCGCGCCTGCCAATATCGCCAGGCGGTTTCGCCGCGCTGTTCCGCGCTCATCCCATTAATGGCTGACAACACTTCGGGCCAATCCTGCGCTCGCAATGCTGCACGCACCCGCCAGGCGGATTGTTGCTCATTCAGCGATATTCTGCCCGCTTCCCTGAACCATTGCGGCGCGCGCGCATCATGCTTGCGCGCCCCCTCATACGCCAGCCAGCCGAAGAAATAATGCTGTTCGCTTTCAGGAAAATGTACCGCCAGTTTCTCCCAGTGCCTGGCCGCCAGATCAGGCGACTGCTTGGCCAAACGCTGCAAGGCAAACAACGCGACTGCACGCTGGCCTGCGCTGGCGTTATCGAGCGACTCACGTTCCAGATAACGGCCGGGGTTTTCCATCGCACGGCTCAGCGCGTCTGGGGAGATTTCGCGTTCGCCCACAAGTTGCCCGGCAAGATATTTGGCCAGCGAGGCATTGCCAGCTTCCAGCGCCAGGCGCAGCCGTTGCCAGATATCCTGTTGGGTAATCACACCCGCAGTCAGGGCCGCCTCGAACACCGTGCCGCAACCCTCCGGCATATCCTTGCCGCTGAACCACAAGTCACGCGCCTCACGCAACACGGCCTGCTGCTGGCTTCTCAGACGCGATTGCAAGGCATAACAAGTCAATTCCGCATTGTCAGCAAGCAGGCGCGGATACTCGCTATCGAACAGCGTCCATTGCTGTTTCTTGCCCAGCGTCTTGAGCCACTCGGCGCGCATTTTGTCTATCAGCGGCGTATCATCAGGACGCGCCAGATAAGCACGGATAACCCCGACATCAACCGTTTCCAGCTTCATTCTCAACTGGTAATAGGAAATATAAACTTCCAGCGGCGAATGCTGGAGACGCTGCGCAAGAATGGCCAGTTTGGCGGCATCACCCGCCCGAAACGCATCCCGGGCAGCCAGGAAGTCGTCATCCTGCCCTGCCAGCGCGGTGCCGACAATCAGTGACAATAACAACAAAAGGAATTTCATCAAGGTAACAAGTGACTAACAGAACTGCCGATAAGCATACCATAACGCCGTCGGACACCCGCTCTGTGTATGGCGCAATTTTTCAAGGGCGGCAAGCGAAGCCAGTTTACCTGTCTGCCCGCTCGTGATAGCCTCCTTACCACACCTAAATTAAGGGCAATCCATGAAAATCGGCATCCCAAAAGAACTAAAAACCAACGAGAACCGCATCTCGCTGACCCCCGGCGGCGCGGAGGCACTGGTCGCGAACGGGCATTCTGTTCTGATCGAAACAGGTGCGGGCACAGGCAGCGGCTTTAGCGACGAACAATACCTGCTCGCCGGTGCGCAAATCGAATCAGCAGCCACGATCTGGGCGACAGCAGATATGATCGTAAAGGTAAAAGAGCCCATCGAAGCCGAGTGGCCGTACATCAAACCCGGCCAGATCATTTTCACCTATTTTCACTTTGCCGCCAGTGAGCCGCTAACCCAGGCACACATTGCCTCGAATGCTATCTGCATCGCGTATGAAACGGTCGAACTGCCTTCGCGTGAATTGCCCTTGCTGACCCCGATGTCCGAGGTAGCCGGGCGCATGGCCGTGCAAGAAGGTGCAAAGTATCTGGAAAAATTGCAGGGGGGTCGTGGCGTGCTGCTAGGCGGCGTACCCGGCGTACCGCCCGCCAAAGTCTTGATCCTCGGCGGAGGCGTGGTCGGAATGAATGCGGCCAAAATGGCCGCAGGTCTGGGCGCCACCGTAATTATTCTGGACACCTCACTGGAAAAACTGCGCCAGCTCAGCCATACCATGCCCGCTAATGTGCAGCTGGTATTCTCCAACCGGCACAATCTGCTGGAACAAATCACCAGCGCCGACCTGATCATCGGCGCGGTATTGATACCGGGGGGCGTGACACCCAAATTACTGCGCCGCGAAGATCTCAAACTGATGCGCAAAGGGACGGTCATCGTGGATACGTCCATCGATCAGGGTGGCTGTAGCGAAACCATACATTCGACCACGCATGAAAATCCGACTTTCATCGTGGACGGCGTGGTTCACTACGGCGTGACCAATATGCCCGGCAGCGTGCCGGTTACTTCGACCCTGGCACTCACCAACGCCACTTTCCCCTTCGTGCTGCAACTGGCTGACAAAGGCTGGCAACGTGCGCTCAAGGAATCACCCGCGCTGCTCAAGGGACTGAATATCGTTGACGGCAAAGTCACCTACAAAAAGGTGGCTGAAGCATTCAATCTGGAATATCACCTTCCCTATACTTTCCTGAACTGAGCCATATTGAATTTTCCCGACCGCCATCTAGACAGACGCTGATTTATGCACCCGAACCGCCATTGCGGACGCATCGCATCCTTAGCTTTTCCGTAGCCAATTTTTTGGGCTGGTCTGTATAATCGGCGGTTTTTCGGGGATTCTGCCATGTGGTTTAAAAATATTTTCATTTATCGCCTGCCTGCTGATTACGCCATTACCGCCGCCGCATTACAGGAAAAACTGGCGCTCAAGCCGCTACTATCATGCAGCGGACTGGATAAGCAGAGTCGCGGCTGGGTTTCCTGCCGTGGCGATGACCGCCTGGTTCACACCAGCAACGGACAAATCCTGTTTGCACTGGGTGTAGAACAGAAATTATTGCCAGCCACCATCATCAACCGTTTTGCCAAAGAGCGCGTCGCCGACATCGAGGCGCAACAAGGCTACAAGGTGGGCCGCAAAGAGCTGAAGGACATCAAGGAAGCGGTTACCACAGAGTTGCTCCCCAGAGCCTTTGCGATTCAACGCACCACCAGCGCATGGCTGGATATGGCCAACGGTCGCTTGATCATAGATGCGGCTTCTGCGGCCAAGGCGGAAGAGTTGCTGGAATTTCTGCACAAAACCCTGGATGATCTGCCGGTCAAACCCTTGCACACCGAGCTATCTCCGGTTGCCGCGATGACGGACTGGCTTGCCGGTGACAATGCACCGGCGGGCTTCACGATAGACCGCGAATTGGAGCTGCGCGCCACGGGTGAAAGCCGCGCCACAGTGCGTTATGCCCATCACGCGCTCGAAGGTGAAGAGATTCTCGCCCATATCGCATCGGGGAAGCGCGCCACCCGTCTGGGCATGACCTGGAACAGCCGAATTTCTTTCGTCCTGACCGAACAACTGCAAATCAAGCGACTCGAATTTCTGGATATCATCAAAGAAGAATCAACCACGCTGGCCGATAATGCGGACGAGATGTTCGAACTCGACTTCACCCTGATGACAGGTGAACTGTCCAGGATGCTGACCGACCTGAGCGCGGCATTAGGCGGTGAAAAAGCTAACGGTTGAAGATCGCGGATTCCAGCGCATAAACCCACTCAATAAACTATGGATTTTTTAAAGAATCCGTTGAACTTATCTGAAATAAGACTGCCTGAGTATGCAGTTAGCGCAAGCTGACACCTGTTTATCCCCCTGAACAGGTATCTTAACTCCTCCCAAATTGTTAAGACATTTTGCCCCTGGCCGTCATGGCTCAGGGGCTTTTTTTGGATTGTTGCAAACTAAAGCAGGCCGCGTGGCTTGTGGGGCGCGCGGAAAAACAACCGGTCATACAGCCAGCGCGGCAACGATCTGAGCAGCACGCCGACCAGTCCCATTTGCCACGGAATCACAGCATAAGGTGTTTGGCGCGCGATAATACGCACCATGCGCCGTGCCGCCTCGTCCACATCCAGAATAAATGGCATAGGGTAAGGATTGATCTCGGTCATCGCCGTCCTGATATAGCCCGGACAAAGCGTAACCACTTTCACGCCGCTGCCATGCAGCTCAACCCGCAGCGATTCCAGATAAGTAATCGCGGCGGCCTTGGAGGCAGAGTAGGCACCCGCCCCCGGCAAGCCGCGCAGGCCCGCCACACTGGCAATCCCCACAAGGGTGAAATGTTTTTCTCGTTTGCCTCCTCTCCCGCCTGCGGGATAACCGGCGACTTGGCTGGCGTTGTTTGCCAGCTTAGTCGAATGGCTAGTAGTTTCACCAGAGGATTGAGGAGAGGTTTGGCAGCCGGCCGCATCACGCATCGCCGCGATAAAGGGCTGAAAGGTTTTCACCATCCCCAGCACATTGATGTCCATCACCTGCTGGAAGGCATCCACATCCTCGGCGTATTCGGTGAGCGTGCCAACGCTGACACCCGCGTTGGCGATAACCACCTCCGGCACGCCGACACCGCTGATGAAATCAAGGGCCGCCCGTTGCACGGCAGCGCCATCGCGCACGTCCAGCGCATAACAATGAACCTGACCGGGAAATTCTGACGCCAGAACGTGCAGCAATTCGCTGCGCCGGGCGAAGGCGGCAACGATTGCGCCGCGCTCAAGATAATGGCGCGCAAGCGCTAAACCCAAGCCACTCGACGCGCCACTTATGACTACCCGAAGGCGGTGTTCAGGAGCGAGGATTGAGGGTGTTCCACCCTTGTCTCTTCCCTCTTCCTTCATCCGTTGTTCACTTGGATTTTGTCTTGCTTTCCGCAGAACGAGACTTGCGCACCATCGCAAGAACCTCATTCAGGACACGAATGGTGTCAGCAGGTTGCAAGCCGGTAATCGCATATTTACCATCCACGACCAGCGTCGGCGTGCCGTTGATACCATAGCTGCGTATCATCTGCTTGGCGCGTACCACCTTGCTGTTCACCGTGAAAGAATTGTAGGCGGCTGAAAACTTGCTGCGATCCACACCGTTGCTGCCAACGAATGCCCCTATCGTATTCAGATCGTAAAGATTGGCCTGCTTCACATGGATAGCCTGATAAATAGCGTCATCCATTTGCTTGATTTTTCCTATGCTTTCAAGCGCATAAAAAGTGCGTGCCAGCGGTTCGGTCGAGTCACGAAAGATCGTTGGCACGAATGTCAATTCAACATCGGCAGGCATGGTTTTTTCCCATGCAGCCAGCTCGCCGTGCAAATAGAAACAGTGCGAACATTCATAAAAGAAAAATTCCAGCACTTCGATCTTCTTGCTGCTCGCGGGCTGCGCCGGATTAAGCAGTGTGTAACCTTTACCCGCTGGCGCGGCGGCAAATGCCGAGCTACCCAACAAAAAAAATGCTGCAACGAACAGGCTCTTAAAAATATTTTTCACCGATTACTCCTTAAATGATGGCGGGTACACCTAAAAATACAGATTCAGTTGCGTCAATTGACTGCTGCGTCGCTCAACACAGACTGGCAATCAGCGCGTTGGAGTCGCTTCCATGCCATTTAGTTTCAATGTGCCGCGCACGCTGTTCATTTCCTGCTCGCTCTTAAAGGGGCCGAGCCGGACGCGGTGCATCTCGCCCTTGCCGGGGATCGCCACTGTATGAACGTGGGCTTCCAACCCTTTCATCGCCAATGTCGCCTTAAAATTTTCCGCATCATCCGCATTCGCAAAGGCGCCTGCCTGCAAATAAGTTTCTTTGAACGATGCAGGGGGCTTGCTCACGACCGGCGTCTCGGAAGTCTTGGGCTGCGTGTCAGCTGCGGCATCCTGCTTATCCGTCAATACCTTGTAAAATTCAAAACGCGGCTTGGCGGCTTCTTCGCCGGAGACGGCGGTGGAATCATCTCCTGACCTGACCACTTCAGCAGCGGGCCTAGCCACCTCAACGGCGGGCTTAACGATATCCGCCGATGGTTTCACCACTTGTTCCTTGTTGACAAACGGGCTGGGCGATTTCAGCAGATACCATGCCAATCCGGCCGCCAGTGCGACACCCGCTATCATACCCAGCAGAATCCCCATCAGCATCGGACTGCCACTCTTGCGCGGCGCGGTGGATTTGTTGTTTGTTGCTCTGCTCATATTCTATTCATTCCTTTTGTAGGTAAGGGAAGTGCCAGCGGCAATCACATCTTTTCCGGCGCACTGACGCCCAGCAAGGCCAAGCCATTGCTCATCACCTGCGCGGCTGCCGCAATCAGCGCCAGACGCGCGCACTTGACCGCTTCATCATCGACCAGAAAACGGGAGGCATTATAATAGCTGTGAAACGCCGCAGCTAAATCCTTCAGGTAAAACGCAAGCAGATGCGGCGCCAGATCCTGTGCAGCACTCTCGATCACTTGCGGATAATCAATCATCAACTGCAACAACGCGGTTTCATATTCGCTATCCAGCAGACCGAAATCCGCCTGCAACAAGCTCAACCGTTCGCCGCCCCAGGTTTCCAGCACCGTGCTGATGCGGGCATGCGCATATTGGATGTAATAAACGGGATTGTCATTGGTCTTCGATTTTGCCAGATCAATGTCAAAAACCAGCTGAGAATCCGGGTGGCGCGCCGCGAGGAAATAACGCGTCGCATCGCAGCCGACCTCATCGATCAGGTCACGCAAGGTGACGTAACTACCGGCGCGCTTGGAAATTTTCACCTCTTCGCCGTTCTTCAGCACGGTGACCATCTGGTGCAACACATAGTCCGGCCAGCCTTTGGGGATGCCGATATCCAACGCCTGCAACCCGGCTCTTACGCGCGTGATGGTGCTGTGATGATCTGCACCCTGTTCATTGATGACGCGCACAAATCCACGCCGCCACTTCTCCAGATGATAGGCCACATCCGGCACAAAATAGGTATAACCGCCATCCGTCTTGCGCATCACGCGGTCTTTATCATCGCCGAAATCCGTGGTACGCAGCCACAGCGCATCGTCCTGCTCATAAGTATGGCCGCTGGCGATCAGCCTGCCGACCGTCTCCTCCACCTTGCCCTCGCTATACAGCGCCGACTCCAGCGAAAATACATCGAATTCCACGTTGAAGGCGCGCAGATCGAGATCCTGTTCGCGACGCAGATAGGCTACGGCAAAATGGCGTATCGCCACCTCGTCATCCACCTCGCCCTTGCCTGTGGTGCGCTGATCATCCGCCTCCACCGTTTCCCTTGCCATGTAGGCACGGGCCACATCGGCAATGTAATCACCGCGATACCCGCCCTCCGGCCATGAAGGATCATCCGGTGTGATACCCTTGCAGCGCAACTGCACCGAACGCATCAGGTTTTCAATCTGTGCGCCCGCATCGTTATAGTAGAACTCGCGCGTGACGTTCCAGCCCGCCGCATGCAGCACATTACACAGACAATCTCCCACCGCCGCACCGCGACCGTGACCTACGTGCAACGGGCCGGTTGGATTGGCCGAGACGAATTCCACCTGCAACTTGCGTCCCGCGCCCAGATGAATGTGGCCATAGCACGCCCCCGCATGCAATACGGCATGCACGATCGCCTGCTTCGCCGCTTTGGTAAGAAACAAATTGATAAATCCCGCTCCGGCGATTTCCACTTTCTCGATCACATCAGAGGCAGGCAAGGCGGCGATCAGCGCCTGCGCGATGTCACGCGGCGATTTACGCAGCGGCCTGGCCAGCTGCATGGCCAGGTTGCAGGCGTAATCGCCATGGCTAACCTGCTTGGGACGCTCGATGAGAATATCGATTTGCGCCGCATCGGGCGCAACTTCGCGCAACGCCTGCGCAAACAATTCAGAAATATGGGATTTGAAATTCAATACGACGGACATTGGAAGCACCTTTAAAGAGGCGCGGATTATAGCACTTGAGCCATATTCATTTGTTTATGCACTTGCGTGCAATGCAGGGTTAGCGGTTTTTTGGCCAACGGCTCGAACTGCGAGCATCATGTAAAACGGCCAAAACATGCACAAGTTCACCCCGTAGCACATAAAACAAACCGTAAGGAAAACGAGGAAGGAGTGCCCGGCGAACACCGGGAACGACCTCGGCATAAAGCAAAGGCGACTGCATTAGCCGTTTTAGCTGCAACTCCATTGCGGCAATAAATTCTTCACCGAGGCCGGGACTCTGCAATTCGTACCACTCTTGAGCCTTGCCAGTTTCACGCAATGCTCGCGTAGAGAATTTCAGGCGGCACGCCATGAGCCATCTTTAAGGCTTGATTTCACCTGATCCCAGGAATAACCCGCTTCCGGGTTGGCCTCGAATTCCGCCAAGCGCGCTTCGAGTTCAGCTTTAAGCGCAGGTGAAACCACCACGGCCTCAGGCACTGCGGCGACGCTGTCCCAGATAAGCTCGACGAGATGAATGCGCTCCTGCACCGGAAGCTCAAGAATATCGGCAATAGAAATATTGTTCATGCGTACATTGTACCTTTTCCCGAAAAACGCGCTAACGCAGGTAATCCCTAATGTTTGCTGAGTTCTGACCTACGTTAGTCATTCCTTCTCCCCCACTTCATTCGCCAGGTACGAAGTAAGCGCGACCTTCGGTAATCCCCCCTGAAATTAGTTGCGATTAGAAGTAGAATTTTCTCACTTGGAAATAGAGGAATTTTTACATGAAGTTATCACGCTTTTCAGATAGCCAGATCATCGCAATTCTTAAGCAGGCCGAGGGCGGCAGCCC
>JAUXWM010000077.1 GCA_030681375.1 Gallionella sp. | reverse complement strand
GGGCTGCCGCCCTCGGCCTGCTTAAGAATTGCGATGATCTGGCTATCTGAAAAGCGTGATAACTTCATGTAAAAATTCCTCTATTTCCAAGTGAGAAAATTCTACTTCTAATCGCAACTAATTTCAGGGGGGATTACCGTTATACTGCGCCTCGCCGCATGTTTTATGTAATCACAATCGGATAATCAGGGATGGAAGATCGGGAATTTGATCAGCAGTTGGTAGAACGCGTACAGCGCGGGGATAAGCACGCCTTTGATCTTTTGGTTGCGAAATATCAGCGGAAACTGGGACGGTTGATTTCTCGTTTTGTGCGTGATACCGGCGAAGCCGAGGATGTGACGCAGGAAGCCTTTATCAAGGCGTACCGCGCCTTGCCGGGTTTTCGTGGCGACAGCGCGTTTTATACCTGGTTGTATCGCATCGGCATCAATACGGCCAAAAATTACCTGCTGGCGAATAAGCGGCGTCCACCAACCAGCACCCATTTTGATGCGGAAGAAGCGGAGTCGTTTGAGGACGCCGGTCTCTTGCATGAAGTTAGTACGCCAGAAAATGAACTCATGAGCAAACAGGTTGTCAGTACCGTGCAATCAGCTTTGCAACAGTTGCCCGAAGATTTGCGCAGTGCCCTGACCCTGCGCGAAATTGAAGGTTTGAGTTATGAAGAAATCGCCGGTGTGATGAATTGTCCTGTTGGCACGGTGCGATCGAGAATTTTCAGGGCACGCGAAGCGGTAGCAGAGAAGCTGCGCCCGTTGTTGGAAACCAGTAAAGGTAATAGGTGGTAATGATGAAACACGAAATTTCAGCGCTGATGGACGGCGAGTTGTTTGAAGACGAAGCAGAGATTATGTTCGATCAGCTCAAACAGGACCCTGACGCGCATCGCGATTGGGCGGTTTATCATCTGATTGGTGACGTGCTGCGACAGCCTGAATATGTGCATCGCGACATCAGCGCAGCTGTGAGCGAATGTTTGTTGAATGAACCGACTGTACTGGCCCCGCGCAGTCATGCAATCAAGCAAAAAGCGCGCGTGTTCGCGCTTTCGGCTGCGGCATCGGTGCTGGCTGTCGGAGTCGTGGCCTGGATGTCATTGCAGATCAGTCCTGAAGCGGCGCCACAGATGGCGATGCAGCAACCGGATGTTCGTCCGGTCAATTTGCAGATTCAACCCAAATCAAATGACTACCTGATGGCGCACCAGGAGTTTTCTCCCAGTAATGACATGAATGGTGGCGCTTCCTATATGCGCACCGTAACCTACAATCCTGGGGAAAAATCGCAATGAGGGTATGGCTGGGATTCTGTGGTTTGTTGTTGGCAGCAAATGTCTGTGCAGCCGAAGGAAATGCCAGATTTGACTGGTTAAAGACCATAGCATTTGCAGGTCACCAGACGGATTACAGCGGTGTGTTCGTTTATCAGTACGGTAATCATGTCGAGACCTCGCGTATTACGCATGTGGTTGAAACCGACAGAGAGTATGAAAAGCTTGAGAGTCTGGATGGCCCCAAGCGTGAAATCATCCGCCATCACGGGCAAGTCTGGTGCTACAAAAATCATAAAATGGTGCAGGTTGACAGTCACCAGGGGCAAGTCAGATTCCCTCTGTTGTTGACGGATCAGTTGTCTGCATTGAGCGAAAATTACCGTGTCAGCGAGGCAGGCATTGAGCGAGTGGCGGGCTATGACACTCAGGTCGTGCTATTTCAGCCCAGGGATAATTTGCGTTATGCCCAGAAAATCTGGGTGCATACCGATTCCGGTTTGCTGCTAAAGTCAGCCGTGCTGAACGATAAAATGAAAATTGTTGAGCAGTATGCCTTCACCCAGTTGAAAATGGGTCCAGGTGTAGATCGTTCCTGGATCGCTTCCAGTGCTACAACGGCTTTTTTGGGTAAGGGTAAAGGTAAGGACAGGCCTGCCCGCAACAAGGTTGCGGCGACAGTGAACAGCGGTTGGGTCGTGGATGCCTTGCCGAGCGGTTTCAAGAAAACAATGGAAGTCATCCGCCCGATGAAGGGAAAACATGCGCCTGTGACGCAGTTGGTGTTCTCTGATGGCTTGAGCGCCATCTCTGTTTTTATCGAGCCCGCCGACGGGGATGAAGATGATGTCGAGGGTTTGTCCAGTCGTGGTGCCGTCAATCTCTATCATAAGGTGGTGGATAAACATCTGTTTAACGTGGTGGGCGAAGTGCCGCCCAGGACGGTGATGCAGGTGCTGAATTCAGTGCGTTATAACGGTAAATAACTATGCTGGAAACGCGAGCAGTTGTGGTGCAGACGGACAAGCGCTACACGCTGGTCGAGGCCAGCCAGGGAAATGGTTGCGGTCAGTGCAATGGCAAGGGTTGCGGAACAGGTAAGTTGTCGCAGTTGTTTTGCAGCAAGCCGCGCCAGTTCAAGGTAGATAATCAGATCAATGCCAAAATAGGCGATGAAGTCATCGTGTCGGTTGCCGAGGGCGCGGTGTTGCGCGGAATAGGGCTGGTTTATCTATTGCCGCTGGTGCTGTTGTTTGCCGGTGCGGCATGGGGCGGGAGTTGGGCTATGCAGGAGGAGCAGCGTGATGGCTATGCGGCGATCGGTGCGTTGTTTGGATTGGTCGTCGGATTTGTTTTTGCCAAATGGTTTTCAGCGCGCCAGTCCAGCCGACAAAATCACCCGTTTATTGCGCGCCTGTATCGCGAATAACGGCGCGATTAAAAATGAATTTTTTTACTATGAGGAGGTTGCATGCTAAAAAGGTTTATTAACACGACGATAGTGCTTGTCGGTGTTCTGTGTGGATTCTCAGCCCATGCCAACGGGCTGCCTGATTTTACCGGTCTGGTGGAAAAACAGGGCCCGGCGGTGGTCAATATCAGCACCACACAAATTGTGCGCAATGCACAAGGATTTCCCAATTTCCCCGAAGGGGATCCTATCTTCGATTTTTTCCGGCGTTTTGCTCCGCCCATGCCGCGTGCGCAGGAATCGCAATCACTAGGTTCGGGTTTTATCATCAGTGCGGATGGCTACATCATGACCAATGCGCATGTGGTCGATCATGCCGATAAGATTACTGTGCGCCTGACTGACAAGCGTGAGTTTGCGGCCCGTGTAATTGGCGTAGATAAACGCACCGATGTGGCGTTGCTGAAGATAGAGGCCGGTAATTTGCCGAGAGTGTTGCTGGGTGATCCCGACAAGCTGAAAGTGGGTGAGTGGGTCGTCGCTATCGGCTCGCCGTTTGGCTTCGACAGCAGCGTGACGGCGGGTATTGTCAGTGCCAAGGGGCGCTCATTGCCGCAGGATAATTTCGTGCCGTTTATTCAGACTGACGTGGCTATCAATCCCGGTAATTCAGGCGGGCCGTTGTTCAATATGAACGGCGAGGTGGTCGGCATCAATTCGCAAATCTATACCCGTTCCGGCGGTTCGATGGGCTTGTCTTTCGCCATTCCGATTGATGTGGCCACGCAAGTGACGGAACAACTGCGTACCAGCGGCACGGTGACGCGCGGCCGCATCGGCGTGACCATACAGGAAATGACGCGCGAATTGGCTGAATCGTTTGGTTTGAGTCAACCCAATGGCGCGCTGATCAGCAGTGTGGAAAAAGGCGGGCCGGCAGACAAGGCGGGCATAGAGGCCAGTGATGTGATCCTCAAGTTCAATGGCAAGGTGGTGAATAATTCCAGCGATCTGCCGCGCATTGTTGCGGCGACCAGGCCCGACAGCAAGGTGGTGGTCGAGTTGTGGCGCAAGGGAGAGTTGAAACAGTTGACCGTGGTCATCGCCAAAATGCCGGAAGAAGGTAAGCTGGCGCAGGCTGCCAAGGGCTTGGTCGAGGAGGCCGGTAAGTTGATTGCGCGCCTGGGCATTGCCGTGAGCGAGCTGACGCGCGAACAATTGCTGGAATTGCAGAGTAATGGCGGTTTGCTGGTGGAAGAGGTCAAGGGGTCGGCTGCGCGTGCAGCCGGTTTGCAGCGGGGCGATGTGCTGCTAGCCATCGGTAATATACCGCTGCGTTCGCTGAATCAGCTTGAAGGCGTTCTCAAGCAGGTTCCTCAGGGTCGTAATGTTGCCTTGCTGGTACGCCGTGGCGATAACGCCTCTTATGTGGCGATTAAATTGGATGAGAAGTAATCACAGTCCTGCGTATCGCGCCCAAATCAGATAGAATTCGCGCTTTGCGATCATACCGCGCCTTACATCAAGACACGCTCACCTTTCATAAAGGAGAGCGCGTTGCGATGAGAATTGGCGGTTTTTATTTGGAACTCCATGCAGCTAATCCGTAATTTTTCCATTATTGCCCATATTGATCACGGCAAGTCCACGCTGGCTGATCGTATCATTCATCTGTGCGGCGGTCTGTCTGATCGCGAGATGGACAAGCAAGTTCTTGATTCCATGGATATAGAGCGCGAGCGCGGGATTACCATCAAGGCTCAGACCGCGGCGCTCAACTACAAAGCGCGCGATGGACAGGTGTACAACCTGAATCTGATTGATACGCCGGGTCATGTGGACTTTTCCTATGAAGTTTCGCGCTCGCTGGCCGCCTGTGAGGGTGCGCTGCTGGTGGTGGATGCCTCGCAAGGGGTGGAAGCGCAGACCGTTGCCAATTGTTATACCGCGCTGGATCTGGGCGTGGAAGTCGTGCCGGTGCTGAACAAGATTGATTTGCCTTCCGCCGACCCCGATAACGCGATCGAAGAAATCGAAGAAGTTATCGGTATTGAAGCGCACGATGCGGTGCACTGCTCCGCCAAGACCGGGGTGGGCATTGAAGACGTGCTCGAATCATTGATTGTCAAGGTGCCGCCACCCAAGGGCGATGTTGACGCCCCGTTGCAGGCGCTGATCGTGGATTCCTGGTTCGATAACTATGTGGGTGTGGTGATGCTGGTGCGGGTGATGAATGGCACGCTCAAACCTAAGGAAAAGATACTGTTCATGGCCACGGGCGCACAGCATCTGACCGAGCATATCGGCGTATTTACACCCAAATCGCAGCCGCGTGATTCCTTGAGTGCAGGGCAGGTGGGCTTCGTCATCGCCGGTATTAAGGAGCTCAAATCAGCACGCGTGGGCGATACCATTACACATCAGGCAAGGCCGGCTGCACAGGCGTTGCCGGGTTTCAAGGAAATTCAGTCACAGGTGTTTTCCGGCTTGTTCCCGGTGGAATCCAATCAATACGAAGCGCTGCGTGATTCACTGGAAAAACTCAAGCTGAATGACGCCGCCTTGCATTACGAGCCGGAAGTGTCACAGGCGCTGGGTTTTGGCTTCCGCTGTGGTTTTCTGGGGTTGTTGCACATGGAAATCGTGCAGGAGCGGCTGGAGCGCGAGTTCGATATGGATTTGATCACCACCGCACCCACGGTAATTTACGAGGTGGTGCTGCGCGATGGCACAGTGCTGACGGTGGATAATCCGTCCAAGATGCCCGATCCGTCCAAAATCGAGGAAATACGCGAGCCTGTCGTTACGGTTAATTTGTACATGCCGAATGAATATGTCGGTTCGGTCATTACCTTGTGCACCCAGAAGCGCGGACAGCAGATCAATATCAGCTATCACGGCAAGCAGGTGAAGCTGGTGTACGAGATGCCCATGGCGGAAATCGTGATGGATTTCTTCGACAAGCTGAAGTCGGTGTCACGCGGCTATGCATCCATGGATTATGAATTCAAGGAATATCGCTCGGCCGATGTGGTCAAGGTGGATATGCTGATCAATGGTGAGAAGGTGGATGCATTGGCGGTGATCGTACATCGCGCCAACAGCCAGTATCGCGGACGTGAAGTAGCGGCCAAGATGCGCGAACTGATTCCGCGTCAGATGTATGACGTGGCCATACAGGCGACCATAGGCTCGAATATTATTGCGCGCGAAAACGTCAAGGCGATGCGCAAGAACGTGCTGGCCAAGTGTTACGGTGGCGATATTTCCCGCAAGAAAAAGCTGCTGGAAAAGCAGAAGGCCGGCAAGAAGCGTATGAAGCAGGTGGGCAATGTGGAAATACCGCAGGAAGCCTTCCTGGCAATTTTGCGTGTGGACGATTAATAAAGGAAATTTCACGCGGAGACGCGGAGTGCGCGGAGATAGGGAGATGCTGATTTATTCGTCTAAATCAGCGCTTCCATAGTAGACATCATGATAGGGGGCTTTTGAAAATCTTGTAAAGCCATCATTGAGAGTAATAGTTTTAATATCGTGTTTTGTTTTTGATTTTCTCCGCGAGCTCCGCGTCTCCGCGTGAAATATGTTTTTTGGTTTTGCCGATTTAGGGAATAAAAATGGATTTTGCTTTGATAATGTTCGTTTTGCTGCTGATCACTGGCGGCATCTGGTTGCTGGATCGCTTCGCTCTGGCGGCTAAACGCGCTGTCGGGGTGGCCGAACCGTGGTGGGTGGAATATGCCAAAAGCTTTTTCCCGGTCATTCTGATCGTATTTTGCATCCGCTCTTTCCTGGCTGAGCCGTTCAAGATTCCTTCAGGTTCAATGATTCCGACCTTGCAGGTGGGCGATTTTATTCTGGTAAATAAATTCACCTACGGTATCAGGTTGCCCATCATCAACCAGAAAATAGTCCAGATCAATGACCCGCAGCGCGGTGATGTGATGGTGTTTCACTACCCGGAAAATCCGTCGGTGGAATATATCAAACGCGTGGTTGGTGTATCGGGCGATGTGGTCGAATATAGAAGAAAGAGTCTGACTATCAATGGGATAGAGCAGGTTCAGCTGGCTGATGGCGATTACAATTATGTCGAAAGCGGCCTGAATTTTGTGCATACCGAGCGACGCATCGAAGCGCTGGGCGAGGGTAAACACGCCTTGCTGGTGAATCCCGATATGCCCAACGTGCACTTGAATTCGGTAGCCGAGTTTAAGGGGCGGGAGAATTGCACCTATACGGAAGAGTCGGTGCGTTGCAAAGTGCCTGACGGACACTATTTTATGATGGGCGATAATCGCGACAACAGTCGCGATAGTCGTTATTGGGGCTTTGTTCCGGATAATCAGATTGTCGGTAAAGCCTTTTTAGTTTGGATGAATTTTTCTGATTTGAAGCGCATTGGTTTGTCGATATAACTAAGTAGGAGTATGCCATGAACATCGCAAAATTTGACCGCCAGCGCGGTTTGAGTTTCTCGGGATTTATCCAGGGAGCCTTTATTCTGGTTCTGCTCAGCGTGCTCGGACTGAAGTTGCTTCCGGTTTATATGCAGAATGGTGAGATTAAACAATTGTTTACGACGATTGCCAACGATCCTGAGATGCAAAAAGCCTCGTTGCGTGATATTCGCAATTCCTATAGCAGGCGATCCTCCATCGATAATATTACCGCCATCAATGCGGAAGATATCGATATCGATCGTGAGGGGGATAAGCCGGTTCTGAGCGCCAGCTATGCCGTCAAAATCCCGCTGGCGGGCAATATGAGCTTGTATCTCGATTTTAATCCCAGCAGTGCGGACAAGTAGGAATAGCGCAGAGTTGTGCCGGCAGTTGGGGTATGTATTCACACAACCCCAATTGTTGCAGCGCGCACTCACGCACCGCAGTTATGCGCCTGATCACAATGAACGACTGGAGTTTCTGGGCGACAGCATACTCGGTTGCGTGATCGCCAAATACTTGTACAGCGAATTTCCTGATCTGAGCGAAGGTGATTTATCGCGCTTGCGTTCCAATCTGGTCAAGGAACCCACGCTGGTCATTTTTGCGCAACAACTCAATCTGGGTAGCCAGTTGAAACTGGGCGAAGGTGAGCTCAAGAGTGGCGGCTTTCGTCGTCCATCCATATTGGCAGATGCCGTCGAGGCGTTGTTCGGCGCTGTATTTGTCGATGGTGGCTTCGCTGCCGCAGAACAGGCTGTGCTGAACTTGTTTGTACCCTATCTGGCTAAAGTGGACATGAAAACGCTGGGCAAGGACGCCAAGACGCTGCTGCAGGAATATTTGCAGGGCAAGCGCCTCCCTTTGCCGGCTTACCGCGTTCTGGATACGCAAGGCGTGGCACACGAGCAAATGTTTCAAGTGGAATGCGCCATCCCCTCATTCAAACTAATCACGCGCGGGTCGGGCACCAGTCGCCGTAATGCAGAACAACAGGCAGCACTGGCTGCCTATCAAATAATTGGAAATAATAATGACTGAAACAACTGAAATCACCACCCAAGAGCCATCGGACACCCCCTTTCGCAGCGGTTATATCGCTATCGTAGGACGTCCCAACGTGGGCAAGTCCACCTTGCTCAATCATCTGATCGGGCAAAAGATCAGCATCACCTCGCGCAAGGCGCAAACTACGCGCCATCGTATCAACGGAATATTTTCTGACGAACATTCGCAATTCGTGTTCGTCGATACACCCGGATTTCAAATGAAGCACCTCAATGCCCTGAATCGCGGCATGAATCGCGTGGTGACCAGTAGTTTGCGCGATGTTCAAGTCGTGCTATACGTGCTCGAAGCGCTGCGTTATGACGAGCGCGACCAGGAAGTGCTCAAGCTGCTGCCGGACAATCGTCCGGTGCTGCTGGTGATCAACAAGATAGACGAAGTAGCGGACAAGGGCCAGTTATTTGACTTCGCCGAGCGCGTTGCAAAAGATTTCAAGTTTGCCGACATCATTCCGGTGAGTGCTAAATTTGGCAAGAAAATCGAAGAGTTGCGTGACACCTTGCGCAGCTTTCTGCCGGAAGGCGGGCTGATTTATGATCCGGAAGATGTCACCGATCGCAGCGAACGCTTTCTGGCATCGGAAATATTGCGCGAAAAGGTTTTTCGTTTTACCGGTGAAGAACTGCCTTATTCGGTCAGCGTGGTGATCGAAGAATTCAAGATGGACAAAAAACTGCGCCGCATCAGCGCCGCCATTTTGGTGGATAAGGAGGCGCACAAGGTAATGCTGCTCGGTAAAAAAGGCGAAAAGATCAAGGAAATTGCCACTCAGGCACGACTGGACATGGAAAAACTGTTCGACGGCAAAGTATTCCTCGAAGTGTTTATTAAGGTGCGTAGCGGTTGGGCGGATGATGCACGCATGCTGCAAACGCTGGGTTATGAATAAGGCAGTCGCTAGTAGCTAGACGCTAGACGCTAGACGCTAGTCGTGAGTAGTGAGTAGTTAATTGAAAACTGATGATTTTATAGAATGACGACCAGGCAAAACAGGCATCAGGACGAACCGGCCTTTGTGTTGCATAGCCATCCGTTTCGCGAAACCAGCCTATTGCTCGATGTGTACAGCCGTGAGCATGGCCGCCTGGCTATTGTGGCGCGGGGTGCCAGACGGCCGCGATCCGCGTTGCGCGGTGTGCTGATGAATTTTCAGCCGCTGCTGCTCTCCTGGTTTGGTAAAGGCGAGGTGCGCACGCTGCACAGCGCGGAGTGGCAGGGCGGGCAGCCTTATTTGCAGGGAACCGCGCTGATGTGCGGCTTCTATCTGAATGAATTGATGATCAATCTGCTGGCGCGCGATGACGCGCATGAGCAGTTGTTCGATTACTATCGTGCGACCCTTATCCGGCTGGCGCATGAAACCGATCATGCTGCCACCCTGCGTTGTTTTGAGAAGCATATGCTGCAGGAACTGGGTTATGCGCTGCAACTGGAAACAGAAGCGGGCAGCGGCAAGCCGGTGCAGGCAGACGTTGTTTATCGCTATGCCGTGGAGCACGGGGCCGTGCCGGATGATGGCGATGCGCGCAACGGTCTGCCGGTGATGGGTAAGACGCTGCTGGCGATGTCCGCCGATGAGTATAGCGACCCGGTTGCCGCGCAACAGAGCAAGCAACTGATGCGCATGATGCTGAACCACCACCTCGGCGGGAAAATTCTGCATACGCGTGAACTGATTAAGGATATGCAAAAATTATGAAGAAACTGGGACTCAATATTGACCATGTGGCTACCCTGCGTCAGGCGCGCGGTGCGCGTTATCCCAATCTGGTGCGCGCCGCACTGATTTGCGAGGAAGCCGGTGCGGATGCGATCACGCTGCATCTGCGCGAAGATCGCCGACACATTCAGGATGCGGACGTGGACGTGCTCAGAGGTATGCTGCAAACTCGCATGAATCTGGAATGTGCCGTCACTGAGGAGATGATCGCCAATGCGCTGCGCCTCAAGCCGCATGACTTGTGTCTGGTGCCTGAGCGCCGCGAAGAACTGACTACCGAAGGCGGTCTGGATGTGCTGCGCTATTATGATGCGGTTAAATCCGCTTGTGATCGTTGCGCCGATGCCGGTATCCGCGTTTCGCTGTTTATTGATCCTGACGAAAAGCAGATCGATGCTGCGGTGCGTATCGGCGCGCCGGTGATCGAGTTACACACCGGAAAATTCGCGGATACCGACAGCGTCCCCGCATACAAACACGAACTGGAACGCATACGGGTAGCGGCTGCCTATGCGCATGCACAGGGCTTGCAGGTGAATGCGGGTCACGGTCTGCATTACCACAATGTGCAGGATATCGTTGCCATTCCGGAGATTGTCGAATTGAATATCGGTCATGCCATCATCTCCGAGTCGCTATTCGTCGGACTGGATGCGGCGGTGCGCAAGATGAAGGCATTAGTGATGGCTCAGCACGCCTGAAATGATTTTCGGCATTGGCACAGACATCGTTGAATATGCGCGCATTGAAGCGATGTGGCAGCGTCACGGTATTCGTCTGGCGCAGCGTTTATTAAGCGTAGCCGAGCTGCCGGAATATCATTTGCATGCGCAACCGGCGCGTTTTCTGGCGAAACGCTTTGCTGCCAAGGAGGCCTTTGCCAAGGCGGCGGGCAGCGGTCTGCGTCATCCGGTATCGCTCAGCCGCATCAGCGTCGCGCATGACGGCCTCGGCAAACCGGTATTGCAGTTCGATGCCACGCTGCGTAATTATCTTGCGCAACTGGGGGTCAGCGCTCATCACCTGTCCATCAGTGACGAACGCAATATGATCGTTGCGTTCGTCGTGCTGGAAACCCTATAAACGCCTGTCCGCATTCACGGCAAGCGCCATCTATGCACCGTATAATCCCGCGATATTTTTCTGCGTATTGAATGGATCGATTATTTATCTTCAGGCATGACAGACAAAAATATACCTACACATCAATTGCATCCGAAACGGACGGGTACGCTGCTCAAGGTTAGCAATCTGGTCACGGGGCTGCAAAGCGGTGCGGCCATAGTGGATGGTCTTTCCTTCGATATTGCGGCGGGTGAGACTTTCGCGCTGCTCGGCGAATCGGGTTGTGGCAAATCCATGACCGCGCTCTCCCTGATGCGTTTGCTGCCGGATGGGGTGAGCAATCGGGCGGGTTCGGTGCTGCTGGGTGAAACGCAGTTATTCGGTCTGCCGGAGCGCGAGATGTGCAGGGTGCGCGGTGGGCAGATGGCGATGATTTTCCAGGAGCCGGGGTTGAGTCTGAATCCGGTGATGACAGCGGGCGAGCAGATTGCCGAAGTGCTGGAGTTGCATCAGGGCTTGTCAGGTGCGGCCGCGCAACAACGCTGTATCGAATTGCTGGACCAAGTTGGTATCCCGGATGCGGCACGGCGCGTGCATGAATACCCGTTTCAGTTGTCCGGCGGCATGAAACAGCGCGTGATGATCGCCATGGCGCTGGCGGGAAATCCGCAGTTGATGGTTGCCGATGAGCCGACCACTGCGCTGGATGTGACGATACAGGCACAGGTGTTGCAATTGTTGCGCGACATGCAGGATAAGAACGGCATGGCGATGCTCTTGATCACGCATGACCTGGGGGTGGTGGCGGAAACAGCGCACCGTGTCGGCGTGATGTATGCCGGCCAGATCGTCGAGCAGGCCAGTCGCGAGGATTTGTTCGCACAGCCCCTGCATCCCTATACGCAAAAGCTGTTTGCTGCCCTGCCGCATGCGGGCAGGCGCGAGCAGCCGCTTACTGCGATTCCCGGTAGCGTGCCGCCGCTGGGCAGCATAGTGCAGGGATGCCGTTTCGCACCGCGTTGCGATCGGGCTTGGGCCTTGTGCAGCGAACAGACACCGGAATGGACGGTAGTGACGGCGGGGCAAGGCGTGAGATGCCATCTGTATTGCAGTGCTGAGGAGCGAGGACTGAGGACTGAGAATCCGGTGCTCAGCCTTCAGTCCTCAGTCCTAAGTCCTAAGTTCTCAGTCCTCAGACCTCGCTCCTCAGTCCTCTTGCAAGTTGAAAACTTGCAAGTATATTTCCCGATCCGCAAAGGTATCCTGCAGCGGGTGGCGGGTCAGGTGAAGGCGGTGGATGGGGTGTCGCTGGAAATTCCCGTGGGGCATACGCTGGCGCTGGTGGGGGAGTCAGGCTGCGGGAAAACCACGCTGGGCAAGGCCTTGCTGCAACTGATACCGCCGACGGCGGGTAGCGTGCAGTTCGACGGGCGCGAATTGCTGGGTGCATCGCGCGGTCAGCGTGCCTCGATGCAGATGGTATTTCAGGACCCGTATGCCTCGCTGAATCCTAAGATGCGCGTCGCAGAGATACTCGAGGAAGGTATGAGTGCGCTGGGCATGGGGGGGGGCAGCACAGCGCGACAGACACATATCGATACTCTGCTGGATAAAGTGGGGTTGGCGCGTACCGCCAAGTGGCGTTATCCGCATGAGTTTTCCGGCGGACAAAGGCAGCGCATTGCAATCGCGCGCGCGCTGGCGGTATCGCCGCAGTTGCTGATATGCGATGAGCCAACCAGTGCGCTGGATGTGTCGGTGCAGGCGCAGATACTCAATCTGCTCAAATCGCTGCAACAGGAATTGAACCTGAGTTATCTGTTCATTACGCACAACCTCGCGGTGGTGGAATATCTGGCGCATGAAGTGTGTGTGATGTATCTGGGGCGCATCGTCGAGCGCGGCAGCGCAGCAGAAGTATTGCGCTCTCCCGCTCATCCGTATACGCAGGCACTGCTATCCGCCGTGCCGCGTCTTGATGGCATGCGCCGGGAATTTATTCGGCTGGCCGGGGATTTGCCCTCACCCGCCAATCCGCCCGCCGGATGCCATTTCGCGCCGCGTTGTAGTCATGTCGAGGCTATTTGCCGGCAGCACTATCCGATTGCTGTGAAAATATCGGAAACCCACACAGTGCATTGTCATTTCCCGGTGAAAAAAGGTAATTCAAGTTGACGGGATGCGGCGTTTAGATTACAAAGGTGACAGTGTGTTTGCTTTATTTTTGACGTGTGCAGTAATTTTTAACTTAATCTTTTCGAGGAGAGCATCATGGGTACTAATTCAACAAGTTTACAAAGCGATGTCAGCAAAGAAAAGCTGATGCAGGATTTGCAAGTTGTGGTTTCGGATGCTGAAGAGTTGCTGAAAGCGACCGCCAGCCAGGCAGGTGAAAAGGTGAGCGCTGCTCGCGAACGCATACAGGACAGCTTGAATGCCGCCAAGGCGCGTTTGGCCGAAGCAGAAGAAGCTATGCTGGAAAAAACCAGACAGGCTGCCAGGGCGACTGACGAATACGTGCACGATAATCCATGGCGGGCAGTTGGTATCGCAGCCGGGGTTGGTCTGGTTGTGGGTATGTTGATTTCGCGCGGGCGCTAAGTTATGACAGCAGCGAGTTCCGGTCTGCTGGGTTCGGTCAAACGATTGTTGTCTACGCTGACGGCTATTGCCTCGACCCGGCTGGAGCTGCTGGTAAATGAGTTGCACGAGGAGCGTCTGCATCTTGAGCAGGTGCTCCTTTATTTTTTTGCCGCCTTATTCTGTTTCGGTATGACGATTATGCTGTTGACGGTTTTCATCGTAGTGCTGTTTTGGGATGATCATCGCCTTCTGGTCCTGGGCGGCCTGAGTGCTGTATTTCTGGGGGGCGGTTTGATACTGGTGCAAAGCCTGCGCAAACTGACTCAGGAGAAATCCAGATTATTTTCCGTGACACTGGCCGAACTTGCTAAAGACAGGGAGCATCTGGATGAGCGCAATGGATAAGCGCAAATTCGAGGTGATACAGCGTCGTCAGGTGTTGCTGGCAGAAATATCCGGTCAGCGTGAACATCTGGGCGAACTGGCTAAGCGCTGGCAACCCGCGCTACGCGTAGCAGATCAGGCTGTGGTTGCGGTGAATTTTCTCAAGGTGCATCCCGTGCTGATTGCCGGGCTGGCCGGCCTGTTGGTGGTGCGCCGCAACGGTCTGTCCGCTCTGGTGAAAGGTGTGTGGCGGACTTGGAAAGCCTATCGCTACGTCCAGGATTTCTCCAAAAAAATGGCAGCACGCTTGTAGCTAGACTATCTCGCCATCCCTGATGAGCTGGCATCAGAACATCAGCAGGCGCTGTTATTTCTTCTGGTAGGCGAGGTCAATCTTTCTGTTCTTGGCCGCCGTAATTTTCCTTTGGGTCGTTTTACGTTGCGCGATTTTACGCGTGCCTGATTTCGCCAAGCGCCTAGTGCTTTTGCGTGATGCGCTGCGTGCTTTTTCCTGAACGATGGTTAGTGTCTGTCCTGCTTTGATGTGTCTGGTGCGACCATTCCAGCTGCTGAGTTTGCTGACGCTGACGTTGTAACGGCGTGCCAGTTTGGCCAGGGTCTCTCCCTTGCGAACCGTATGTTTGATGGTGGTGGCGTAGTTGCCCGTCTTGCTGACGGGATGCAAATGCATGTTGAAGGCTTCAAATTCGTCCTCGCCCTCGTCGGGGTCGCCGTTGAGCGGCACGAGCAGCGTTTCGCCTGAGCTGGTACGGGTGCGTGCGGACAGGCTGTTGACCTTTTTTAATCTTTCCACGGAGAGACCGAAACGAGGGGCCAGCTGATCGAGTCTTTCACCCTTTTTAGCATGATAAGCCTGCCAGCTTACCAGCGGTTTGTCGTAGTTTTCCAGATTGGTCTGATAGGTTTCTATTTTATCTATCGGCAGCAAAATAAAATCACTGTTGTCTTGCAAGATTACCGGACGGTTGTGTGCCGGATTCAGTGCAATGAATTCTTCTCTGGAGATGTCGGCCAGTTGCGCGGCCAGTTTTACGTCTATGTGTTTTGCAAAAGAGACCGCAGCAAAGTAGGGTTCGTTGGAAATGGTCGGCAATACCAAACCAAAGCGTTCCGGATTCGCGACGATATTTTTAATGGCTAACAGTTTGGGCAGGTAATTGCGGGTCTCATCAGGCAAGGTCAGACTGGAATAATTTACGGCCAGACCTTTTTTGCGGTTGCGTTCCTGAGCACGGGACACAGCACCTTCACCCCAGTTATAGGCCGCAAGCGCCAACTCCCAGTCACCGAACATGGCGTGTAGTTTTTCCAGATAATCCAGTGCGCCGGTGGTCGCGCTGGTGATGTCGCGTCGACCGTCATACCACCAGTTTTGCTGCAAACCGAAGACTTTTCCGGTGGAAGGAATGAATTGCCAGAGACCAGAGGCATTGCTGGTGGAATACGCGCCGGGATTGAAGGCGCTTTCTATCATCGGCAGCAGCGCGATTTCGCTGGGCATGCCGCGGCGCTCCACTTCGCTGGTGATGTAATACAGATAGCGGCTGCCTCTGTCCATCATGCGGGCAATGTATTCAGGGCGGCTGGCATACCATTGCTCATGCTTGGCGATCAAGGGGCTATCCAGTTCCTGCATGGCAAAACCGCCACGCAGGCGTTGCCAGAGGTCCATGTTGTTCAGTTCATCCTCGGGGATGAGGGTCAGCTTGATATTGCGCGCAGAGGTAAGAGTGAGCGGATTGGTGGTGTTTGCCAGAGAGGTGCTCAGTGCGGGTTGTTCATCAGCGTGCACAGACACGGTGCTGCCCAGGATAGCGAGCAGTATTGGGAAGATCAGTTTAATCAATGGCAAAAGCGGGGCCCAAATAGACGGAAAAGCGCGACCATCTTAGCCGAGGTGTCGACAGCGGGTCAATTTAAAAGCGGGAAAAATCCTGATTTCTGATGCCCGTGAGGCATCAGAAAGGCTCTTTAGCGGTCAGCGTACTGCGTTCTTCAACTGTTCCAGAATGGCTGGATTTTCCAGCGTGGAAACGTCCTGGGTGATTTCTTCACCGCGGGCGATGGCGCGCAACAGGCGACGCATGATTTTCCCCGAACGGGTTTTAGGCAGGTTCTCACCGAAGCGGATTTCATCGGGCTTGGCGATAGGGCCGATTTCATGGCCCACCCAGTTGCGCAGGGTCTCTGCAATTTCAAGGGTTTTGGCAGGATCGTCAGGCCGTGTACCCTTGAGTACGACGAAGGCGACGACGGATTCCCCCTTGATTTCGTGCGGGCGTCCGACTACGGCGGCCTCGGCGACCAGTGGATTGGCGGCCAGTGCGGACTCGATCTCCATCGTGCCCAGACGGTGGCCGGAAACATTCAGTACGTCGTCTATGCGTCCCATGATCCAGAAATAGCCATCTTCGTCGCGGTGTGCGGAATCGCCCGCCAGATACGCGCCATGCATCTCTTCCGGAAAGTAGGCTTTTTTGTAACGTTCCGGATTGCCCCAGATGGTGCGAATTTGCGAAGGGAAGGGGCGCGTGATGACCAGAAATCCGCCGTGCTGATCATGCACTTCGTCACCCGCTTCATTAACAATGGTCGCCATGATGCCGGGCAACGGCAGGCTACAGGTACCCGGCTTGATCGGCATCGCGCCAGGCAGCGGTGCGATCATGTGAGAACCGGTTTCAGTCTGCCACCAGGTATCTACGATAGGGCAGCGCGCCTGACCCACGGTGTTGTAATACCACATCCATGCTTCGGGATTGATAGGCTCGCCCACCGAGCCCAGCAGGCGCAGGCTGGAAAGATCGTATTGTTTCGGCAGTTCGCCGCCCAGCTTGATGAGAGAACGGATGGCAGTCGGCGCGGTGTAAAAGATAGTGACCTTGTGTTGCTGTATCATTTTCCAGAAGCGTCCGGCATCCGGATAGGTAGGCACACCCTCGAATACCACCTGAGTCGCACCCATCGCCAGCGGGCCGTAGGCCACGTAGCTGTGGCCTGTAATCCAGCCCACATCAGCCGTACACCAGAAAACATCGTTATCCTTGTAGTCGAACACCCATTGCATAGAGAGCATGGCGCCGAGCAAATAACCGCCGCTGGAATGTTGTACTCCCTTGGGCTTGCCGGTAGAGCCGGAGGTGTAGAGGACGAATAGCGGATGTTCCGCGCTGACCCATTCCGGTTCGCAGTCGGTGCTCTGTTCCGCAACCAGGTCGTGCCACCAGATGTTGTTCGTGGTGTTCCAGGCTGTTTCGCATGCGGCGCGCTGATAGACAATGACGCTGTGTACGAATTCGCATCCGCCTAGTGTCAGCGCCTCATCCACGGCGGGTTTGAGCGGCATCACACGACCTCCGCGCAACTGTGCATCAGCCGTGATGATGGCGCAGGCCTGCGCGTCAGTGATGCGCTCGTGCAGGCTCTTGGACGAGAAGCCGCCGAATACCACTGAGTGAATTGCGCCTATGCGCGCGCAACCTTGCATCGCGATCACGGCCTCGATGCTCATCGGCATGTAAATAATGACGCGGTCGCCCTTTTGAATGCCACGCGACTTCAGGCCATTGGCGAATTGGCACACACGTGCATGTAAGTCGCGGTAGTTGATTTTTGTAACCTTGCCATCGTCCGCCTCGAAAATGATGGCGGTCTTATCCCCCTGAGTGGCGAGATGCGTATCCAGACAGTTGTAGGAAACATTCAGTTCGCCATCTGCAAACCACTGGTAGAACGGTGCGTTGCTCTCGTCTAAAACTTCGGTGAATGGTTTTTTCCATTGCAAAGTCGCGCGCGCCAGTCTGGCCCAAAAGCCGGTGTAATCTTGTTCCGCTTCGCTGCAGAGCGCCTGATAGGCCTCCATGCCGGACACATTTGCCTGTTTGACGAAGGTGTCGGCAGGACTGAATACGCGGGTTTCATGCAATACAGACTGAATGTTGGACATGTGATCTCCTGAGGTTGATGCGCAATTGAATGATGCGTGTGAATGTAGTTTTTTTTTGTCATGCCTGTCAATCATTACGCGGCATTAGCCGATAATATTGAGGAAATCAGGGTTTTCGACCATGCCTGCTATATATTCTGGTCTATACCCGTATGTAGATGGCAGTAAGGTCTCTCAGCTAGGCTATAGGCGAGTTTGTTGTTGTGTTTTGAAACGAAAATTTGCGGGTTGAATTTTGATAGCAGTGGGATTTGCGGTATTATCGCGGCCTACGAAAAACATTTGATGGAACTACTAGGCATTTCACACGGCCGTCAAACCCGCAAGCGGGCTTTTACCGAAAATAGATGAGCTAAAGCGCATTATTTTGAATGAAAAGGCGACAGTCGAATGGAGGCTTATCTCCGGGCACCTGCATGACCAAATATATATTTATCACCGGCGGCGTCGTTTCTTCTCTGGGGAAGGGCATCGCCGCCGCTTCTCTTGCGGCAATTCTTGAATCACGCGGCCTGCGGGTCACGATGCTCAAGCTCGACCCTTATATCAACGTTGATCCCGGAACCATGAGTCCGTTTCAGCACGGCGAGGTGTTTGTCACCGAAGACGGTGCGGAAACCGATCTGGATCTTGGGCATTACGAGCGGTTTATTTCCGCCAAGATGCGCAAGGCCAACAACTTCACTACCGGACAGATATACGAAAGCGTGATCCGCAAGGAACGTCGCGGCGAATATCTGGGCAAGACTGTACAGGTGATTCCGCACATTACCAATGAAATCCAGGCGTTTGTTGAACGCGGGGCCGCGGCTTATCACGGCGATAAAGCGGATGTGGCGATAGTTGAAATCGGCGGTACGGTAGGCGATATCGAATCGCTGCCGTTTCTTGAGGCGGCACGCCAAATGGGCTTGCGCATGGGGCGTAATCAGGTGGCCTACGTGCATCTGACCCTGGTGCCTTACATTGCCACGGCTGGCGAATTAAAAACCAAGCCGACTCAGCACAGCGTGCAGAAGCTGCGTGAGATCGGCATTTTCCCGACAGCATTGCTGTGCCGTGCAGACCGTCCGATACCGGATGATGAGCGCGCCAAGATTTCGCTGTTCGCCAACGTGCGCGAGGAAGCGGTGATCTCGATGTGGGATGCGGACAGCATCTACAAGATACCGCAAATGCTAAACGATCAGGGACTGGATCGCATCGTCTGCGAAGAATTGCATCTGGATTTGCCGCCGGCAGATTTGTCGGTCTGGGCGAATCTGGTGTATTCACTGGAAAATCCGCGGCATGAAATTACCATCGGCATGATAGGCAAATATGTCGATCTGACCGAATCGTATAAATCGTTGATAGAAGCCCTGCGCCACGCGGGAATACACACTGCAACACGCGTGAATATTGAGTATCTTGATTCAGAAGTGCTGGAAACAACCGGCACGCAGGGCTTGGATCATTTTGACGCGATACTGGTTCCGGGCGGTTTTGGTGTACGCGGCACGGAAGGTAAAATCGCGGCTATCCGGTTTGCGCGTGAAAACAACGTTCCCTATCTGGGCATCTGCCTGGGGATGCAATTGGCTGTCATCGAATATGCGCGCCATGTCGCGGGCATGATCGATGCGAACAGTACCGAACTTAATCCTGAGACCGAACACCCCGTCGTTGCGCTGATTACCGAATGGCGCGACCGTGATGGTCGTGTGGAAACACGCAGCAATGACTCCGATATGGGGGGAACCATGAGACTGGGTTCGCAGCGTTGCCCGGTTAGCTCCGGTACGCTGGCTCAGCGCATCTATGGAGATGAAGTGAATGAGCGGCATCGCCATCGTTATGAGGTGAACAATCATTACGTGCCTGAACTGGAGAAATCCGGATTGATTATCTCTGCGCGCACGCCGACAGAAAATCTGCCTGAAATCATGGAGTTGCCGCAATCCATGCATCCGTGGTTTGTAGGTGTGCAGTTTCACCCTGAATTTACATCCACGCCCCGCAGCGGTCATCCCTTGTTCAAGGCGTTTGTCGAAGCGGCCCTACAACGTCAGACTGCAAAGGCGGCAGCATGAAATTATGCAACTTTGATGTCGGCTTGAACCGCCCGTTGTTCCTGATTGCCGGACCGTGCGTGATTGAATCGCCGCAAATGGCGATAGATACTGCCGGTGCCTTGCAGGAAATTTGCCGCGAATTGAACCTTCCCTTCATTTACAAGTCTTCGTATGACAAAGCCAATCGCAGTTCGGGCAAGTCGTTCCGTGGTTTTGGTCTGGATGCCGGATTGAAAATCCTCAGTGATGTCAAAGCACAGTTGGGTGTGCCGGTATTGACCGATGTGCATAGCATCGAAGAAATTGAGCCTGTCGCCGCTGTGGTGGATGTGTTGCAGACACCGGCGTTCCTGTGTCGGCAGACTGATTTCATCCACGCCGTAGCGCGCTGTGGCAAGCCGGTAAATATCAAGAAAGGGCAATTTTTGTCGCCCTGGGATATGCAGAATGTGGTTGAGAAGGCGCGCGATGCCAGCGCTCAGGACAATATCATGGTCTGCGAACGCGGCGCGTCATTCGGTTATAACAATCTGGTGTCGGACATGCGTTCTCTGGCGGTGATGCGCAATACCGCTTGCCCCGTGGTATTCGATGCTACCCATTCTGTGCAGTTGCCGGGCGGGCAGGGTACGGTCAGCGGTGGACAGCGCGAATTCGTCCCGGTACTGGCACGCGCGGCAGTGGCAGCCGGAATTTCCGGCTTGTTCATGGAAACGCATCCGAATCCGTCACAGGCTATGTCGGACGGGCCGAACGCCTTTCCGCTGGGGCATTTGAAGGCGCTGTTGAAAACGCTGATGGTGCTGGATGAAGCCGTCAAGCAGCAGGGATTGATTGAAGAAGTCGTTGATTTGAGGAATGTATAGGCTGGGTTCTATTCAGGGATAAAGCAGTTGTATCGCTTGCGTTTCGTTTGTATGCCATGCAGAATGCGTATTGAATTTGTAATTTATTGATTAATAAGTATTATTTTATTTGGAATTGTTGAGGATATTAGAGATGAGTGCAATTGTTGATGTGATCGCCCGTGAAATTCTGGATTCACGCGGTAATCCTACTGTCGAGGCGGATGTGTTGTTGGAATCGGGTGTGATGGGACGTGCCGCTGTGCCGTCCGGTGCGTCCACCGGTACGAGAGAAGCGATTGAGTTGCGCGATGGCGACAAGCAGCGTTATCTGGGTAAGGGCGTCTTGAAGGCGGTGGAATATGTGAACACCGAAATAGCCGAAGCGATTATCGGTCTGGATGCGGCTGAACAGGCTTTTATCGATCAGACCATGATAGATCTGGATGGCACGGAAAATAAATCCCGTTTGGGCGCAAATGCGATTCTGGCTGTATCCATGGCGGTCGCGCGTGCGGCTGCGGAAGATAGCGGTTTGCCGCTGTATCGCTATCTGGGCGGCTCGGCAAAAATGCAGTTGCCGGTACCGATGATGAATATCATCAATGGCGGCGCACACGCCAATAACAATATCGACATGCAGGAATTCATGATTATTCCGGTCGGCGCGCCGACATTTCGCGAGGCCCTGCGTTATGGCGCGGAAGTGTTTCATGCCTTAAAGAAGCTGATTGATGAAAAGGGTATGCCGACTACCGTAGGCGATGAAGGTGGTTTCGCGCCTAATTTGCCGAGCAATGAAGCCGCTTTGCAACTGATCGTCGAAGGCATTGAAGCAGCAGGTTATGTGCCGGGCGCGGATGTGGCTATTGGTCTGGATTGCGCCAGCTCTGAGTTCTACAAAGACGGTTTGTACCACCTTGATTCTGAAGGCTTGAAGCTGACCTCGGCTCAATTTGTGGATTATCTGGCCAACTGGGTGGATAAATATCCTATCGTCAGCATTGAAGACGGCATGAGTGAAAGCGACTGGGACGGCTGGAAATTGTTGACTCAACGTCTGGGCAAGAGCGTGCAAATCGTCGGTGATGACATATTCGTCACCAATACCAAAATTTTGCGTGAAGGCATCCGTTTGGGCTTGGGCAATTCGATACTGATCAAGGTTAATCAGATCGGCACACTGACTGAAACTTTTGCGGCCATCGAAATGGCTAAGCGTGCGGGCTACACTGCCGTGATCTCACACCGTTCCGGTGAGACTGAAGACAGCACCATTGCTGATATCGCGGTGGCCACCAATGCACTGCAAATCAAGACAGGATCGGCTTCGCGCTCGGATCGCATGGCAAAATACAATCAATTGCTGCGCATCGAAGAAGACCTGGGTGACACTGCTTCCTACCCCGGACGCGACGCGTATTACCAACTGAGCTAGACTCAAGTGAAGCCCGCGCAATGCGTGTTCTTTCCTCTCACCCGCGAGTCAGGAGAGAACGAAGCGGGTGTTGCAGGCTTCGCTCTGGAATGTGGCATCTTTGGTATGAGCGTTAGTTAAGTAATTCAACATTCGCCCTTGGCTCAGGCCAGGGGCGTTTTTTTACATAAATTTTGCCGATGCGATATTCGCGTGGCGGAATAGCAGTTAACCCGAAGACTCATTTTGCGCATATGAGAATTATCACACTGATCCTGATAGTGCTGTTATTGCTGTTGCAGTACCCGCTGTGGCTGGGCAAGGGCGGCTGGCTGAGAGTGTGGGACCTGAACCATCAGGTCGGGGAGCAGCAGCAGATTAATCAGCAGGCCGAGCAACGCAATGACTTGCTAGATGCTGAAGTGCGCGATTTGAAACAAGGCACCGAAGCCATAGAAGAACGTGCGCGCAGTGAATTGGGGATGATAAAAAGCGATGAGGTGTTTTTTCAGATTCTGGATGCGTCTGGTAATCAGTTAAGTGATAAATCGTCTGCCGCATCGTCAGTGTCCTCATCCACCGCCCATTAGCGTGGTCGTCATCAGAGCAATCTGGAAAAGGCGTGAACAGGTATGGGCTTAAAGGCGAAAGCGCGTAAAAACACAATAATATGAAACTTGAGTCATAATCCTCTTCGTTATACCCGCCATCCGGGCCTGTTGTTTTTAATTACGTAAGTTTTCAGCAAAAAATGCCGACACTCTTCAGCCTGCCTCCGCATATATATGTCTTTGCCGCCCTGCTTGGGGTGTTGCTGCTTGCATTCGCGATATTTTCTCTGCTTCCGTCTTTCGTAGTGTCGCGGCAATTATCCGCTGTGATCAATAAGCTGGCCGCATTGAAGGGAGTGCCGGATGGCAGTCTGGAGCAAATTTTTCTGAAGGCGGGCGTCCTCGAACATTTGTGGCGGGAATATGCGGATTCGTTGCACAAGCAGCTTGTAGAAGGACAGGCAATACGCCTGCGTTCCACTCTTCCCGCCAGCGTTGTCTTCAGGCCGGAAATTCTGGTGGATATTCCATTGCGCACGGACTTCTTCAAGCATCTTCCTGGATTATTTACCGGGGTGGGCATCATAGGGACGTTCTACGGGCTATTGATCGGCTTGCAGTCCTTTGTCGTCTCCGAGAATCCGGTCATCGTTCGCGCAAGCCTGACCCGCTTGCTGCACGGTGTGTCCGAGGCATTTCTCGTTTCGGCGGTAGCGATCACGCTGGCGATGGTCGTTACCTTTATTGAGAAGCTGGTGCTTACCCGTTTGAATGCCCAGGTAGAACAGTTGGCGCAATTGCTGGATGGCATGTTTGAGAGTGGCGCGGGTGAGGAATATCTGGCGAGGCTGGTGCAGGCGTCTGAATCGTCCTCTATGCAAACCGCCGGACTGCTCCAGGGCGAGTTAAAACAGATTCTCACCGAATTGACCGAAAAACAGATCGCAGCCACGCATGCGGGGACAATCGCGCTGGGCGACCGCATTACGGCAAGTATTGAAGCGAGTATGAAAGCGCCGCTCACTGAAATTTCCAATGCCTTGAAAAATGCCAGCCATGATCAGGGAGCCGCATTGCAAACCATGCTGGCGAGCATGTTCGAGAACTTTAACCATCAAATGAAGGATTTGTTTGGCGGGCAGGCAGCCGATATGAGTAGTTTGCAAAAGCAAACCATAGACGCGCTGCAAGCCGCCGTCGTCAGCATGGAACGCATGGCCGGGAATGTCGGATCTGCAGGGCAGCGTAGTGCGGAGGCGATGGCGCAGCAGCTGGCAGCAGCTATCGCGGCGGCAGAATCTCGCCAATCCGTCATGGAAGATAATCTGGCTAAGTTTGTCGAACAAATGCGTCTGGCAACGTCTCAGTCTCAAGGAGAGGCGCAGCAGCAACTGCAAAGTGCGTTGAATGAATTGTCAGGGCGCATGGGTTCGGTCATCGATGGGCTCAGTGCACAGGTGCTTGCGACTACTGATGTCAGCCGCAAGCATCAGCAGGATTTGCTGGCGCAGAGCAAGGATTTTGCGGGGCAGTTCAGTGGGCAAATGACGGATGTGATCGATGGTGTCAATCGCGCCGTTGCCGAGATGAAGTCGGCTGTCTTGGCGATGCGCAATACCACCGGTGAGGCCATGCTCGGCTTCAACAAGGGCGCGGACACGCTGATCCTGGCTGCGCAGGATTTTGCCAGAGCCGGGCAGGGCGTCAGTTCTGCGCTGGATAAAACGGCGCTGGTGGCGGGGCAGCTCACTCAAGCGGCGGGTAATGTGGCTGCCGCATCATCTGGACTGGGCGAAATGTTTGCTGATTACCGGGGCACGCGTGACTCCATGATAGAGCTGGTAGGCTCTTTGCAGTTGCTTGTTGAACAGGTGCGCCGCGAGGCATCCCTGTCTGGCGAGGTGATCACCAGGATAGAATCGGCCACGGGCAAGCTGGTCGCCGCGCAGCAAAACGCGGATAGCTATTTAACAAAAGTATCAGAAGTGATCGCCGTGGCACATGAGTCTTTCAGCGAGGGTATGGTTAAGGCCGTTGGCGAGGCAAATCGTGATTTCCATCAGGCCTTGTCGGACTCCGTGAAGTTGTTGCGAGAAGGGATACATGAACTGGAAAGCACTCTGGATGCGGCTACCAGCATTTAATCATGACAGGCAAAATTTTTATCCTGGGTCGCCGTAACAAAGAAGAGGGCGAGAAACCGTTCTGGATTTCATTCGCCGATCTGATGACGGCACTGATGGTAATGTTTCTGCTGGTCATGAGCGTGGCGCTGCTGGCTGTTACCAACGAAATTTCGGAGGCGGATCGCAATAAGGCGATACGCGAACAGGAAATCGACATGCTGCTGGCGAAAATTGAAAAGGCGGCTGAAAACCACCCGGGGATATCGGTAGACAAGAATCGGGCGGTGATTGATTTTGGTGATCGTGCGCGCTTCGAGACTGGCAGTTCGCAGCTCTCCAGTGTGCAGGCTCAATACCTGAGTCAATTCGTCTCTGAGATGCTGGTGATCGCGCATGACGAGCTGGGCAGTAAATGGCTCAAGCGCATCGTCGCCGAAGGGTATGCCGATCAACGCGGTGATTATCTGCTGAATTTGAATTTAAGCCTGCAACGCAGCCAGCGGGTATTGTGCGCGTTGCTCTCACCCGCACCCACTCAGGCCTATATGCTGAATCCGGCGGAAAAAGAGCAGGTGCGCGATTTGTTTTTGGTAGGCGGATACTCCTTCAATTCAGCAAAGGAATCGCTGGAGGAGAGCCGTCGTATCGAATTGCGCATGGAATTTTTTGGTGTGGATGAAGTGCACCCCGCGCTGAACGAAATACCGCGCGGAAATTTCGGCACTTGCCGGATATAAAGCGATGGATGGACTTGAGCAACTGCAAGCCACGTTGCGCAACCTTAATCAGCTTGCACTCGCCAGAATACGCCCCGGCGATACGCTGGCGATGCTGGACGAGTTGTCCAGACTGCAAACATGGGTAGGTGCTGCCTCGCGACTGGAAGAACCGTCATCAGCCACCATAGAGGAAGCACTTCTGGCCTATCGGCAGAACAAATATATCAAGGGACTGCGTCAAATACGGCTGGTTTGCTATGGTTGCACGCAAATCATAGCCGGCGATGCATTGATAGAGAATCGCGAATATTTCGGTAAATTGCTCAAATATGTCGATAAATACGCTAATCGTCGGCGTTCGTTCCGTAAAATTTATCGCGGTCTGTTGAATAGTTATTTTTCTTATGATCCACATGCGCCGGATAGCAGCTTGGTCGGCCGCAGTAACTGGGAGACGTTGAGACTGTTTTTGCTAAAGCATCTGGATGGCTTGCTGACAGGTATATTTACGCCAGCGTGGCTTTCAACCCTAATCCTACATCCAGGTCTGTTGAGTGAGTATCCCGGGCTGCCTTTCGAAGCTTTGCTATTGCAGGGCGATGCGTCCGAGTTTAACGAGGCTCGCGGACATCTCGAAATCCATGTTGAATCCTGGCTGGTGCGAGAAATTGTCATGGCACCGTTCAAGGCTGTTGAAGCGATGGACGATACGCTCTTTAAGGAGCATCTCGATGGGCTTCTGCTGCTGTTGAGCGATTATCCGCTCTATGCGGGAATGGGGTTGAAAGTACTGCTGGATCGTTATGCGCAATGCGAACACAGGGATATTCATATCCTGCTCAGGGATTTTTCTACCGGACTTTGGGGTAACCCCTGGTTGCCGGAAAATCTGCACCAATGGCAGTGCGGCGCGAATGCCAGAATCATGCTGGAACATTGGCTCAAACGCCATTTGTTGAGCGAGTTTTTTAGCCTGCTGTCCGATGATGCGGCGGCGCGGCGCATGAACTTTTGGGATATCTACAGCGAAGAGATGACGGGTATGTATTTCGCGCTGGGAAAAAATGCATACGGCAATGAAAATATGGCCCTGTACAAATTCCGCAAGGCTGCAAAAGGGCTGCTTGTCCGGTTGACTGAAGGGAAGCCGGATGTGCACATCTGCATCATGCAGTTTGAACATCATCATGTTGTGGAATTCAATCGCCATAACAATGCCGCCTATTTCTATGACACCACCCAGGGAGTCCCTTCCTTCTATTTTAGTAAGGGCTGGCTGGAAATAGGCGCAGTCAGCACCCGGAATATTACCGAAGGTGTTGATGTCGCGCGGCTCTCCAAGCCGCTGCGCCATCAGGATGTCAAACACTACACATGGGAAGGGCGGTTCGCGCAGGAGCTAGGCGTGACTGAAAGCAGCATCGACTCGTTCTGTCGGAAGTATCAGTGTTCGTACGATGATAAGCGTAATCAGGACGGACATCAGTGGATAGTTCCAGACGCAGCTGGTCAATACGGCCGGGAGGTCTGGTCAGTATTGATCGGATGGGGTTTCAGTTTTTCGGAGAAAGCAGCGGGCTATTATCGTTGACACTCCGGCCGCAGGCATCATTGTGATCCATCGGTTGCCAGTTTGAATATTTGTCCCGAATTATCCGTTAGCTTCGTCATTCACGGTGGCGCGGGAATGACGTGATTTTTGACCGGCCATCTACGTTTATTGCATCGGCAGGCGTACCGCAATTTGTGTCCCGGCCCCCGGTTTGCTGGAGATAGTAACCTTGCCGCCCAGTTGGCCGATGCGCTCCTGGATGCCGCGCAAGCCGAAGGAACGTGGCTTACTCGGCGCGGTTTCGTCAAATCCCCGGCCATCATCCGAAACGATCAACTCTATGCATTTGTCACAATTGATAAAATTCGTACAAGCTTTATTGATGTCAATAAATACTTGAACTTGCTGTGCTGCAGCGTGTTTCATAATGTTGTTCAGCGTCTCCTGAAATACGCGAAACAGGGTGATGGATTGTTCATCTGAAACATTAAAATTATCTTTTGACTGATTGATTTTACACGGTATTCCTGTGCGCTTTGTGAACTCATCGGCTTCGATTTCAATTGCGGCAACGATGCCAAAACAATCGAGAAAACCCGGGCGCAGGCTGTGTACCAGATCATTTGCCGACTTTCCGGCTGTGTCCAGCAAGCTGTCCATGCCTCGCATTTTTTCCTGTAATGCGCTGTCGTCTGAGGGCAGGCGCTGAGCAAGCCAGGATAAATCCATTTTTAAGGCAGTCAACAGCATGCCTATTTCATCGTGTATTTCGCGCGCGATGCGGGTACGTTCTTCTTCCTTGATGGTTTCGATATGTGAAGAAAGTTCACGCAGGCGCTGTCGGGACTGCTTGATTTCAATTTCAGCTTGTTTGTTATGGGTAATGTTGACCATGAAACCCTTCCAGAGCGTGCCCTGGGAATTGGTTTCGTGATGTTTGGCGCGTAAATTTACCCATTTTATTTCCTGGTTGGAGGGCAGGATGATGCGCCCTTCCCAATTCCAGGCGGTCGCGTTTGCCGCTGATTGCCGCATGCGCTGATTGAAGCCTGCGGCATCGTCAGGGTGCAATCTGCTCAACCATAATTGCGGCTGACGTTCCAATTCGAGCGTGCTGATACCGAGCAGATCAAAACAGCCTTCGCTTACGTAGGGAAAGTGGAGCGCGCCATTTCTGTCCAGCCATATCTGACAAGCCATGCCGGGCAGGCTATCCAGAAATGAATAAGGCGTGTTGTCACTCTTCAGTCCATTTTTGCAGCATAAAACAGCGCTCCACTCATGTTCCTCCAGTGCGGCGGCCAGTGTGCTCGCATCGCTAACGGTGCGATGCACTACGGTGGCTAATTGCGGTGAGAGCTGTGCAATCACCTCGCGATCGCAATCTGCGCTGGGTTCTATGCTCAATACAAAGGTGGTTCCCGACATTGTTAGGCTGGTCATGTGTGATGAGGGTGGGGGACAGCTTACTATAAGGGTATACGGCACGGCAACCTGATTCGAACGAGATTTTACGGGAGCGGTGAGGGCGGTGGTTGGGCCGATTGGACGAGAGCCCTAATTCAAAGCGTTGCAAATTTCTTGAGTGCGGGTATATCCGTGAGGGTGATCTGTTCACGACCTAGTTTGACCCAGCCCTGTTCGGAAAAACCCTTGAGCAATCGGCTGACGATCTCGCGGGCTGAACCTAGTTCATCGGCGAGTGCCTGATGGGTGGCGTGTAACGGGTTGGGTTTGCTGATTAACAGGGTGGCCAGGCGCTGGTCCAGCTTCTGAAAGGCCACCGCCGAGATCAGTTCCATCAGATCGGTGAGCCGCTCGGTAAAAAGCTGGAATACATAACCGCGGAATGCGGCGTGTTTGCTCAGCAAGGCATGGAAAACAACCGCAGGCAGAAATATCATTTCAATGGGTTGTTCGACAATGCCGCGCGCCTGATAGCGGGTGCTGCCGAGCAAACAGCTGCTTGTGAGGATGCAGCTCTCCCCTGGTACAACGCGATACAGTTGCAGTTCGCGCCCGTTTGCGGCGGACTTGATGACACGCAGGCTGCCGGATAACAGCAGCGGAAATCCCTGGCAAGGCTGATTCTCGTCGAACATGATCGTGCCGGCCGGTATAGGCAGCAGCCTGGCCGTTGCAAGCATGTATTCCAGTTCTGCTGCCGGCAATTCCTGCAGCATCGGGTAGAGCTGCAAGAGTTGGATTTGGGTGTCGTCAGTTAACATGATTTTTTAAAGCTATTTTTCTCCACGCCTGATGGAACAACTAGCCATTCGACTAAGCGGCTAAACAACACCCGCCAAGTCGCTGGTTATCCGTGTATGCCGGATTTTAAGCTTCGGGGCGCATCTGCGGAAACAGGATGACATCCCGAATGCTGGCGCTGTCGGTCAGCATCATGATCAATCGATCTATGCCTATGCCTTCCCCTGCGGTTGGCGGCAGGCCGTATTCCAGCGCACGCACGTAGTCACTGTCCTTGAACATTGCCTCTTCGTCGCCGGCTTCCTTGGCGAGCACCTGCGCATCGAAGCGTGCTTCCTGGTCTTCCGCGTCGTTCAATTCCGAGAAGCCATTAGCCAGTTCGCGTCCCAGCACGAACAGCTCGAAACGCTCGGTAATTTCCGGATTGGCATCGCTGCTGCGCGCCAGCGGTGAGACTTCCACCGGGTAATCGATGATGAAGGTAGGTTCAAACAATTGTGTTTCTGCCAGTTCTTCGAACAGTGACAATTGCAGACCGCCCAGACCGTCTTCCGGTTTGTATTTGGCTTTCAGGTCTATCAGCTCGGCAACCACGAAGTCGCGGTCGTTGAGCTGTTCGGTGCTGAACTGCGGATGGTATTTCTGAATAGCCTGCACCATGGTCAGGCGGTGGAAGGGTTTGCCCAGATCCAGTTCCTTGCCCTGATAGCTGATCAGCGTAGTGCCCAGCACTTTCTGCGCCACTTCGCGCAACAGCTTTTCCGTGAAATCCATCAGGTACTTGTAATCGCGATACGCTTCGTAAAATTCCAGCATGGTGAATTCCGGATTGTGACGCGTGGAAAGCCCTTCATTGCGAAAATTACGGTTGATTTCAAACACCTTCTCAAATCCACCCACCACCAGGCGCTTGAGGTACAGCTCCGGTGCGATGCGCAGATACATTTTCATGTCCAGCGCGTTGTGATGCGTCTCGAACGGTTTGGCCGATGCGCCGCCCGGTATCGAGTGCATCATCGGCGTTTCCACTTCCAGATAGTCGTGGCGGATAAAGAAATCGCGTATCGCCTGAATGATTTTGGTGCGCGTCATGAACACACGGCGCGCCTCTTCGTTGGTGATCAGATCCAGATAGCGCTGACGGTATTTCTGTTCCTGGTCGGACAGGCCGTGAAATTTTTCTGGCAACGGTCTCAACGATTTGGTCAGCAGGCGTACCTGCGATGCGCGCACGGAAAGCTCTCCGGTCTTGGTCTTGAACAGCACACCGACTGCACCAAGGATGTCGCCCAGATCGTAGTGTTTGAATGCGTCATGCACCTCTTCGCCGCTGTCGCCGTTGCTGATGTAGATCTGGATGCGTCCGCTCATATCCTGCAATGTGGCAAAACTCGCCTTGCCCATCACGCGCTTGAGCATCATGCGCCCGCCCACCGCGACATGAATCTGTTCGGCTTCCAGCTGGTCGTGGTTCATTTCGCCGAAACTGGCGAGCAGATCGCCCGCCAGATGCGTGCGGTCGAAGTCGTTGGGGAAGGCGATCCCTGCTTTGCGGATGGCAGCCAGCTTGTTACGGCGCTCGGTGATAATCTGATTTTCGTCTTGCGGGTGCCCGGCCATAAGCTTTTCGGGAACGGGTGTGATGGATTCGGTTGTCATAATGCTCGATGGGTTTTATTTTTAAGTATGTAATTGTGTCATGAATGACATGCCTGGCGCAATTTAGGATGGCCTTGGCGGCTGCATGCTGATACGCATCGCTATTCAGTCAGTCGTTCCGCGCAACGCAGCCCGCTTTGCACCGCGCCTTCCAGTGTGGCGGGGTAGTCGCCCGCAGTGTAGTCGCCTGCCAGCAGTATGCGGGGCAGGGCAGTTTGCTGGGCGGGGCGCTGTAATCCGGGTGTGCAGGCGAATGTGGCGCGCTTTTCGGCGATGACTTTGACCCACTGCGGGCTGTCGATGATGCCGAATTCTTCGCCAAGTTCGACGATTACTTTTTGAGCTAATTCGTCGTGAGATAACGCCAGATGCAGGCCTTCCGCGCTGATTACAGCAGCGATCAGGCCGTGTTGTCCGGCGATTCGTCCCTTGTCGAACAGCCATTGACTGTAGCGCTGATGCAGTCCCAGCATAGGATGAGGAAGTTTTATGTGAGCCGGATATTGCAGATAGACGGTGTATATAGGCTGATGCTGGAGCGCATCAATTTGCGCGACAACGGGGGCGAGCTGATCAAGGTTGCGTAGCAATCTGGCGGTTGTGACGGGCGGTGTGGCGCAGATGACGTGACTGAAAAACAGGCTGCCACGCTTAGTGCTGATCTCGATGTTGTAATCATGCAGCTGCAAATTATCCACGCCACATGAGGTAAGTACATGACCGCCGTGCTTTCTTACATAATTCGCGGCACGTTGCGGAAACAGTGCGGTGAAATCAATGCGCGGCAGTAGCATGTCGCTGTCGGCACGCGTTGTATTTAGCGCATCGCGCAGCACGTTGAGCATGACTTGTGCGGAAGCGATATGCACCGGCGTATTCAGCGCCGCGATGCACAGTGGTTCCCAGAGTTTTTGTATCAGCGTGCTGCTCTGGCCGTGCAGTTTGAGCAGTTCTATGACTGTCGTATCGGCGGGAAGGCGGAAGTTCATGCCGCGCAGCGTGTGCATGAAACGCGCCGCGCTGAGGCGATCCGACCATGACAAGCCTTGCGCGCGCAGCAGGGCGAGCAGGAGGTGCAAAGGGGCGGGCAGTCGGGGAGCGCGCAGTGCGAAATGTCCGTGCAAATCCAGTTGCAGCGGCAGTCGCAGGAAATCGGCTTCGATATTGCCGCCGACCTGCTCTATCAGTGCCAGTGTGTCCCGATAGCAGCCCAGCAGCAGATGCTGGCCGTTGTCCAGTTGTGTGTTTTGATGCGGCACGCCGCGTGCGCGGCCCCCCAGTTGTCTGGCGCTCTCGAATACCGTGACAGGCATGCCGCGCCCGGCCAGTGCCACGGCAGCCGCCATGCCTGCATAGCCACCGCCGATGACGGCAGTGTTTATAGATTGATTTTCACGATCGCGCCCTCGCCCGTTTGCGGGAGAGGGTTGGGGTGAGGGGGGGGTGTTCAGTTCTTGAGCCAAGTCGTCCAGGCCAGCCATAGTTTGCGCAACGGGGTGAGCGAGACGCGCTCTTTGAGTACGTGGCAGCCGCTGGCTACCACTTCATCCAGCGTGGCGCGGTAAATGGCCGCCATGATCAGCCCGGTACGCTGGGCTTTTTTGTCTGCATCCGGCAGTTGCGCCAGCGCCTGCTGATAAAAACGTTGTGCGCGTTCGACCTGGAACGCCATCAGCTTCTGAAAGTTTTCGGTTTCGTTTGCGTTGAGAATGTCTGCGGCAGTGACATCGAATTGTTGCATCTCATCCATCGGCAGGTAAATACGGTTGCGTCTGGCATCCTCGCCGACATCACGGATGATATTGGTAAGCTGGAAAGCGATGCCCAGATCATGAGCATATTTCAGCGTTTGACGATCGTTGTAGCCGAAAATCTCTGCTGAGAGCAGTCCGACTACCGAAGCGACGCGATAGCAATACAGTTGCAGCGATTTGAAATCGGCGTAGCGCGGCTGATCCAGATCCATTTCCATGCCATCTATGATTTCCAGCAGATGTTCCTGCGCCAGATTGAATCGGGTGACGACAGGCACCAGCGCGAGTGCGACCGGATGTTGCGGCTTACCCGCGTAAATTTCCACAACCTGATTGCGCCACCAGCTGAGTGTGGTGCGGGCCACTTGTTCATCGCTACATTCATCCACCACATCGTCTACCTCGCGGCAGAAGGCATACAACGCGGTGATCGCACGGCGTTTGTCCTTGGGCAGGAACAGAAAGCTGTAATAAAAACTGGAGCCGCTGGCTGAAGTTTTGTCCTGGCAATATTGGTCTGGAGTCATGGGTTTGGTTCTAAGAATCAGTTGAAGCAGTTTTGGGCTTAGTAAGAGTGTGGCGCGGATTTGACCAGCATGATAACCCAGTCGAGCGGGCGCAACACCGGGCGACGGCGGAATATGTCGTAATTGACAGCTTCGATTTTATCGAGGATGCGCAGCCCACCGGCGATGATCATGCGCATTTCCAGGCCGATACGGCCGGTGAGGATGCTGCCCAGCGGCGCGCCCTGCAACATCAGTGTGCGTGCGCGATCTACCTGAAACTTCATCAGTTTTTGCCAGTTTTTATCGCATATTTTTTGTGCGATTTGCGTCTCTGTCACGCCATATTGCGCCATCTCATCCAGCGGCAGATAGATGCGATGGATAGCATAATCCTTGTCGACATCCTGCCAGAAGTTGATTAGCTGTAAGCTGGTGCAGATTGCATCCGAGTAAGCCAGATTGACAGCGGTGGCCTCTTCATAGAGATGCAGCAGCAGCCTGCCGACCGGATTGGCAGAACGGCGGCAGTAGTCGAGCAGATCGGCATAATTGTCGTAACGCTTGGTCACCACGTCCTGCGAGAAGGCATCGAGCAGATCGTAATGCGGCTGCAAGGGCAGTGCATACTGGCGGATTGTTAAAACCAGATTTTGAAATAGCGGGGTGAGCGGTGTTTCCTCACCGGCAATCCGATCCAGCTCATGCCGGAAGGCGTCCAGCTGTTGCAGACGTTGCGTGTCGGACAGATCACCCTCGTCGGCAATGTCATCTGCCGCACGGGCGAAATGATAGATCGCCGCCACCGGCTTGCGCAGGCGTCTGGGCATCAAAATGGAAGCGACGGGGAAGTTTTCGTAGTGATCTACAGACATGCTTTAAATCAGGTCGTTGCGATGCAGCATGAATACGAACTGGTCGCCTGCGGCCACATCCAGCCAGGTGAACGGCAGGTTGGGGTAGGCGGCTTCCAGAATATCGCGGTTGTGACCGATTTCGACGATCAGGATGCCGTTGTCGGTGAGGTGTTCGGCCGCCTTTTCAAGAATGATGCGTGTGGCATCCAGTCCATCGTTTCCGCTGCCCAGCGAGAGCTTGGGCTCGTGCAGATATTCCTGAGGCAGAGCGGCAACCGAGTCTGCGTCAACATAGGGCGGATTGCTGATAATCAGGTCGTATTGACGGCCTGTCAGGTGGGTAAACAGGTCAGATTCGATCAGATTTATCCGGTCAGGCAATTGGTAATCGCTGACATTGCGCGCAGCCACAGCCAGCGCGTCAGGAGATAAGTCAACAGCATCGATTTGCGCGTTGGGAAAACTGTCGGCGGCGAGTATGGCCAGACAACCGCTGCCAGTGCATAAGTCCAGCACGCTGCTTATGGCTTCAGGTTCGGTGATCCAGGGGGACAGTTGTGATCGCAGCAATTCGGAGATGAAGGAGCGCGGCACGATGACGCGTTCATCGATATAAAAACGGTACTCACCCAGGTAGGCTTCATGGGTCAGATAAGCGGCCGGGATGCGCTGTTCCACGCGCCGCTGAATGATGTTCAATACTTCGCCCAGTTCACTGTCGGTGAGTCGTGCATCCAGGAAGGGGGCGAGTGTGTCTATCGGCAGGTGCAGTGTGTGCAGGATTAGATAGACAGCCTCGTCATAGGCATCAGCACTGCCGTGCCCGAAAAATAATTTGGCCTGATAGAAACGGCTGACCGCAAAGCGCAGACAGTCGCGCACGGTGTGCAGGTTTTGTGTGCCCGCAGAAAAGTAGTTATTCATTTGCATAACAAGTTTTCCAGCGTGCGCTGATAGGTCAGCTTGAGCGGTTCAATGTCCGCCACGGCGACGCACTCGTTGAGTTTGTGTATCGTGGCATTCAATGGGCCGAATTCGATTACTTGCGGGCAGATGTCGGCGATAAAGCGACCGTCCGAAGTGCCGCCGGAGGTGGATAGCTCCGGGGTGATGCCGTAAGACTGTTCGATGGCGTGGCTGATGGCTGCAACCAGATGACCTTTAGGGGTGATATAGGGCTTGCCGGACAGTTCCCATTGCAAATCGTATTTGACATGGTGTTTGTCGAGTATCGCATGCACCCGGTCCTTGAGCTCCTGTTCGGTGCTGGCGGTGGAAAAGCGGAAGTTGAACAGAATTTCCACGGTGCCGGGCACGACATTGGTCGCACCCGTGCCGCCATTCATGTTGGATATTTGCCACGAAGTCGGCGGGAAGTATTCGTTGCCCTTGTCCCAGGTCGTGCCGGCCAGTTCGGCAATCGCCGGTGCGACCATATGTATCGGGTTCTTCACCAGATGCGGATAAGCGATATGTCCCTGAACACCCTGGACGATCAGCGTGCCGTTGAGTGAGCCGCGCCGTCCATTCTTGATCATGTCGCCGACCAGTTTGTTCGAGGTAGGTTCGCCGACTATGCAGTAATCCAGCGTTTCGCCACGCGCTTTCAGTGCATCGACTACGCGCACCGTACCGTCAACCGCCACACCCTCTTCGTCGGAAGTTATCAGCAAGGCGATCGAGCCGTTGTGCTCGGGGTGATCTTCAACGAAGGATTCAATCGAAGTGATGAAGGCGGCGATGGAGGTCTTCATGTCCGCAGCACCACGCCCATACAGCATTTCATCGCGGATAGTCGGTTCGAACGGCGGGCTGAACCATGATGCTTCCGGGCCTGAGGGTACGACATCGGTGTGTCCGGCAAAAACCACGACGGGGCTGTCTATGCCGCGTCGCGCCCAGAAGTTATCCACGTTGCCAAAACGCATGCGTTCGATATGAAAACCGAGTTTGTTCAGGCGTTCGATCAGGATATCCTGGCAGCCGGCATCATCGGGGGTGAGTGAGCGGCGTGCGATCAGCGCCTGGGCGAGTGCGAGTGTTTCAGTCATGTTTAAACCTTTACGTTAAATATGTTTGCATAGGCTGTTGCATCGAAGCCGACATGCAGCAGTCGTCCATCTTGTTCCAGCAAGGGGCGTTTGATGGCGCTGGTTTTTTCGAGAATTAAAGTCAATGTTGAAGAAGCATCGACAACTTGTTGTTTTTGTTCGTCTGTTAAACCGCGCCAGGTCAGGCCCTTGCGGTTAAGCAACTCGCTCCAGTCGCGCTGTTGCAGCCAGTTTGTGGCGGTTGCGGCATTCAGTCCCTGTTTCTTGAAATCATGGAATTCGACTTCGATGCCATGTTGCTTCAGCCAGTCACGCGCCTTTTTAACCGTGCCGCAGTTGGGGATGCCGTACAATTTTATTGTCATTGCTATTTGCTCGCATCCAGATCGAGTTTGATGCCGCTGAAATCGGACTTGGAAGCTTTAGAGAGTCTTTCGGTTTCCGGAGTGGGCGAAAAAACCGGAACAGCCATGGTGTTGGTGCGTTCTGAAAAATCCACCAGAGCAGACAAATTGCTTGCCGAATCGGCATTGCGCATCGCTTCTTCCTTGCTGATGGTTCCCGATTTGAATAATCGGTAAAGGGCCTGCTCGAAGGTTTGCGAACCGGCAGAAACGCTCTTGTCTATCGCCTCGTGGATTTTTTCAATTTCATCATTCTTGATCAGATCGGCAATCAGTGTGGTGTTCAGCAGGACTTCAACGGCGGGTACCTGCTTGCCGTTCAGCGTGCGAACCAGGCGTTGCGAAATGACCGCGCGCAAACACATGGAAAGGTCGGACAGCACACTCTGGCGCGAGTCGTAGGGGAAGAAATTAACGATACGATTCAGGGCGTGATAACTGTTGTTGGCGTGTAGCGTAGTCAGGCACAAGTGCCCGGTCTGGGCAAAAATCAGCGCGTGTTTCAGGGTGTCGCGATCGCGTACTTCCCCTATCATCAATACATCGGGCGCTTCACGCATACCGCAGGACAGCGCATTCTCGTAGTTGAGCGTATCCGTGCCGATTTCACGCTGATTCACGATGGACTTGTCGTGTTTGAAAATGTATTCGATCGGATCTTCTATCGTCAGGATATGCCCGGTCTGGGTGTGGCTGCGATGTTCGATCATGGAAGCCAGCGTGGTGGATTTTCCGGAACCGGTTGCGCCGACTACCAGTACCAGACCACGTTTTTCCAGGATTAACGACTTGAGTATGCCGGGAAGACGCAGTTCGTCCACATTGTCGATTCTGCCCTTGATGTAGCGTATCACGATGGCAATGTCGCCGCGCTGACGGAAAATATTGACTCGAAAACTGCCCAGTCCCTCCACGCGGTAGGAGAAGTTCATTTCCATATTGGCTTCGAACTCGGCTATCTGTCTGGAAGACATGAGTTCGTAGGCGATGCGCTTGATGATCTCTGAGCTCAGAATCTGTGAATTGACCGGCATGCTAACGCCATCAATTTTGACGTTGACTGGCGCGCCGACCGAAAAGAACAGATCGGAAGCCTGCTTGTCAGCCGCCAGTTTCAGCAAGGGTGTGACGATCATGTGTATCACCTCAGTTATTAGACGCTAGTCGCTAGTCGTTAGTTGGTGTTGTCCGCTGCGCGGCACGCTATAACTCACGACTAACGTCTAACGGCTATTTTTTTAAATCCCTCTGAGCAACTCGTTGATGCCGACCTTGGACAGGGTCTTGGCATCTACTTTCTTTACAATTACCGCACAATACAGGCTGTAGCTGCCGTCTTTGGAGGGCAGGTTGCCGCTGACGACCACGGATCCGGCGGGTACGCGGCCATAGGTGATGGTGCCGGTTTCACGGTCGTATATCTTGGTGCTCTGGCCGATAAACACGCCCATCGAGATGACCACGTTATCTTCCAGAATCACGCCCTCGACGATCTCCGAGCGCGCGCCTACGAAGCAGTTGTCGCCGATGATGGTGGGATTGGCCTGCACGGGTTCCAGTACGCCGCCGATGCCGACACCGCCGCTCAAGTGTACGTTCTTGCCGATCTGCGCGCAGGAACCGACGGTTGCCCAGGTATCTACCATCGTGCCTTCATCCACATAGGCGCCGATGTTCACATAAGACGGCATCAGCACCACGTTTTTAGCGATGTATGCACCTTTGCGGGCAGCAGCAGGGGGGACAACACGGAAACCGCCTTCGCGAAAATCGCGGCTGTTGTAGTCGGCAAATTTGGAGGGCACTTTGTCGTAGTAATTGGTGAAGCCGCCCTTGATGAAGGCGTTATCTTCCAGACGGAATGACAGCAGCACGGCCTTTTTCAACCATTGGTGCGTGACCCAGTCGCCGTTGATTTTTTCCGCGACGCGCAGTGTGCCCTGATCGAGTTGGGTGATGACCGCGTCAACCGCTTCCTTGAGTTGCGCATCCGCATTGCGCGGAGTGATCTCGGCGCGACGTTCAAAAGCGGTTTCGATGATGGATTGTAATGGGTTCATTTTTATTCCTTGATTAAAAAAGTAGCTAGTCGTTAGACGCTAGATGTTAGTTGATGTTGTCCGCTATGCGGGTCTTGTTTTTACTAGCGACTAGCGTCTAGCAACTTGCGACTGAATTGTGCGATTCTGTGTGCGGCTTCTACGGTTTCTGAGGTCTCGGCAACCAGCGCCAGACGCACAAAATTTTCGCCGGGATTGATACCTTGCGCGCTACGCGCCAGATAACTGCCCGGCAATACGGTCACATTATAATCGCGATACAGGGCTTGCGCGTAGGCTGTGTCGGCTATCGGGGTGCGTATCCATAGATAGAAGCTGGCATCGGGCAGGGTTACGGGCAATACCGGGCTGAGTATACCCACTACCCGGGTGAATTTCTCGGCGTACAGGCGGCGGTTCTCTGCGACATGCGCTTCATCGTTCCACGCAGCGATGCTGGCGGCCTGGATGACCGGGTTCATAGCCGAACCGTGGTAGGTGCGATACAGGGTGAATTTTGCAATGACATCGGCATCGCCCGCGACAAAGCCTGAACGCATGCCGGGGACGTTGGAGCGTTTCGATAAACTGGAAAACACGACCAGATTGCGGTAGTCGCTGCGTCCCAGTTGTTGTGCGGCCTGCAAGGCGCCGAGCGGCGGATTTTCAAAGTAGATTTCCGAATAGCACTCGTCAGAGGCAATCACGAAACCATAGCGGTCGGACATCTCGAACAGGATTTTCCATTCCTCCAGCGGCATCACCCGTCCGGTAGGATTGCCCGGCGAGCAGACATAAATCAGCTGGGTGCGCTGCCAGACATCTTCCGGTAATTGGGCAAAGTTCAGCGCAAAATTGTCTTCCGGCAGGGTGTTGAGGAAGCAGGGCGTTGCGCCCGCCAGCAATGCCGCCCCCTCGTAAATCTGGTAGAAGGGATTGGGGCAAACCACGGCGGGGTCGGTCTGGGTGCGATCGATGACGGTTTGTGCAAAGGCGAACAATGCCTCACGGCTGCCGTTCACCGGCAATACCTGCGTTTTCGCATCGGGTGCGGGAATCCCATAGCGTCCGGCCAGCCAATCGGCTATCGTGGTGCGCAGCGCGTCTGTGCCTGCGGTTGTGGGATAATTTGCCAGGCCGGCCAGGTTGTCGGTCAACGCGTTTTTGATAAATTGCGGTGTATCGTGTTTCGGTTCGCCGATGGACAGGCTGATTGCACGATAATCCGGATTCGGCGTGACCGCGCTGAACAGGGCGGCCAGCTTCTGGAAGGGGTAGGGCTGCAAACGATTGAGGTCTGGATTCATTACTGTATTAGCGGCATCGAAAGTGACGGGCATTATAAGGGGCGGGCAGGTGTCATCAAAACAAAATGTAATGCCGATAGCAGGAATATTAAGCGGTGCACTGGTATGGGGGCTGATCTGGTATCCCTACCGGGCGTTGCAGGAGGCGGGGGTTTCCGGTCCGTTGGCGACGCTGATCACCTATCTGCTGGCGATGCTGTGCGGCGGATTCATGTTGCCGCGTGTGTGGCGCGATCTGCGTACTAAAAATAACGGCGTGTCAGGCTGGTGGGTGGTCCTGCTGGTGTTCAGCGCGGGCTGGGCTAACTTCGGCTATGTGCTGGGGATGCTGCAAGGCGAGGTGATGCGCGTATTGCTGCTGTTCTATCTCGCGCCGGTCTGGACGATTCTGTTTTCCCACTCCCTGCTGGGTGAACGCCTGAACCGTTACGGCTATCTGATCATCGCGCTGTCGCTCAGCGGTGCATTCATCATGTTGTGGGAGCCCAGTCTCGGTGTGCCGCTGCCGAAAAATATCTCCGAATGGCTGGGTTTGTCGGCTGGCATGGGTTTTGCGCTGTCCAATGTGGTATCGCGGCGTGCCGCGCATCTCAGTGTCGAAGCCAAAGCCTTCAGCATCTGGTTCGGTACGGCACTGCTGACTGCGCCGTTGCTGGTGTGGCAAGGCGGATGGCATTTCTCGGGGATAGCGCCGCAAAACTGGCTGATACTGGCGTTGCTCGGCGTAGTGCTCTGTTCCTGCAGTTTTGCCGTGCAATACGGTGTCACCAACATGCCTGCCAATCGCGCCATGTTGCTATTTCTGTTTGAACTGGTGGTCGCGGCATACGCATCTTATTTGCTGGCAGATGAGGCGATGGGGGTACGAGATTGGCTGGGTGCCATTCTTATTGTTTTCGCCAGCCTGCTGTCGGGGAAGCTGTATTCAGAATCAGCGCGTGATGAAGGCTGTCACTGTCCGGATTCCGGAAAGTAGATGTAGCGATTCCTTCCCGCCGCCTTGGCCGCATACATCGCCTTGTCCGCGCATTTCAGCAAACCGTCAAAGGTGGTAGTGTCCTGCGGATAAATGGCGATTCCTATGCTCGCCGAAATGTGATGTTTCGTTTCATCGTTCAAAAAGTAAAAGGGTTGCGCCAGTTTCTCTATGATATTTTCTGCTATCCGATTAATTTGCGGGGTGTCGCCCAGATCGGGCAGAATAACCGTGAATTCGTCACCGCCCAGACGCGCGACAGTATCGGCTTCACGCACGCAACTGCTCAAGCGTTGTGCCACCTCCATCAGTAACACGTCGCCATTGGCGTGCCCGCACTGATCGTTGATTTCCTTGAAATGATCCAGGTCGATAAAGAACAGGGTGAGTGGCAATGCCTTGCGGTGTGCCATCTTGATTGCTTGTCCCAATTGATCATGGAACAGGCGACGGTTGGGAAGGTTGGTCAGTGGATCGTAGTTGGCCTGCCAATGGATCATCTCGTCTTTGTGTTTCTTCTCGGTAATATCCGAGAACTGCGCCACATAGCGGTATATGCTGCCATCCGCGTTGCGAAGGACGATGATGTTGGCCATCTTGGCAAACAATTCGCCATCCTTGCGTTTATCCCAAATTTCACCCTTCCAGTGGCCTTCGCCCAGGATTTGCTGCCACATCTCTTCGTAAAACTTGGTGTCATGGTGTCCGGACTGCATCAGTCTCGGATTTTTCCCTCTTACTTCGTCCAGCGTGTAGTCGGTGATGCGGGTGAAGGCCGGATTGACATCCACGATAAGGTTATTCTCATCCGTTACGACGATGGCATCCGCATTCGACTGATAGATGGATGTTGCCAGTCTCATCGACTTTTCAGAATTGTATAAAGTTTCCGACATCCGGTTGAAGGCGCTGGTGAGTTTGCCAATTTCATCCTGGCAACCGGTTCTCAGTTCAATCGGGATAAACCGTTCCATGCTGCCTGTGGCTTGCATGGCTTCCATTCTGGATTGCAATACAATGATGCGTCGCATGAAGGAGGCTATCATGCTGTGGGTTGCGAAAAACAGCAGTATTTGCAGCACAATCTGTCCTGCCCACAGCAATACCTGGGTGTGTCTGATGGCCTCGAAATCATCGGTCATATCGATGGTGATGCTGGCGGCGCCATTAACCGAATCGGCTTCCACATCATGGCAGCTCAGACAATTGGTGCCACGGTAATTGGTACTCGCAATGAAGGGCACGACAGCACGCAAGGTCGGAGCGCTACTGTCTTCGTTCAGCAGGAATTCAGTCTGTTTCGTCGCCATCACGCGATGGTCCATCTCGTCCGCAACCTGTTCTTCGGGTAATCCCGGCCCGTACTGATCCACCACCTGTTTGGCGCGGATGATGCGCAATTCCTTCACATGATCGGAGTCGCCCATCTTTTGTATGAAAAGCCGACGGTTGTCGGGGTCGATAATCATGCCGTTGAGCATCATCATGTTCATGCCGTTGATGATGCCGTCGGCAGAAACGGCGGCACGTCTTTCGGCGCCGTCCAGAATTTCATCCCTGATGTGTTCCATTACCCAGAAATGAGCGAAAGACAGCACGACGATCAGCATCGCCTGGATGGGGATGTTCAGTTTGTTGCCTATGCCCAGCGATTGCCACCAATTTCGCATAACTTTAAATAGCGTATCTTTTAGGTTCGTCGGGATTTTACAGGATTATGGATGCATGCGGTACACAAGCGCACGCCCATCAGCGCATTATGAGCAGGTGCCGTCCTTTGCAGGCTGGGAGGGGGAAATTGAAACCGGGTGTGTCACCTGTCCTCCGTTTATGGCGGAGAACAGGACGGGTCGTAGCGACTACGCCACCGTCACTTCCTTGTTCAGATAAACATCCTGTATCGCGTTCAGCAGCGTCACGCCGTCCTGCATCGGTTTCTGGAATGCCTTGCGACCGGAAATCAGCCCCATGCCGCCTGCGCGTTTGTTGATTACCGCAGTGCGCACCGCCTGATGCAAATCGTCCTGGCCTGATGCTCCGCCCGAATTGATCATGCCTACGCGGCCCATATAGCAGTTCGCCACCTGATAGCGCACCAGATCGATGGGGTGGTCGGAGGTCAGTTCGCTGTAGACCCTGGCGCTGGTCTTGCCAAATTTCAGGGCGTTGTAGCCGCCGTTGTTTTCGGCCATTTTCTGTTTGACGATATCGGCGTTGATGGTAACCGCGAGGTGGTTGGCCTGGCCGGTCAGGTCGGCAGATACGTGGTAATCAATGCCTTCCACTTTGAAGGACGGGTTGCGTAAATAAGCCCATAGCACGGTAACCATGCCGAGGCTGTGCGCGTGTTCGAATGCTTCGGAGACTTCCTGTATTTGCCTGCGCGACTGTTCGGAACCATAAAATACCGTTGCACCCACCGCCACGGCACCCATGTCGAAGGCCTGATCCACGCTGGCAAACAGCGTCTGGTTGAAGGCGTTGGGATAGGTCAGCAACTCGTTATGGTTGATTTTGACGATGAATGGAATCTTGTGTGCGTAGCGGCGTGCCACGGAGGACAGCACGCCGAGCGTGGAAGCGACGCCGTTGCAGCCGCCTTCGATGGCGAGCTTGACGATGTTTTCCGGATCGAAGTAGATGGGGTTGGGCGCGAACGAGGCGCCGCCGGAATGTTCCACGCCCTGATCTACCGGCAACAGCGAAAGATAGCCTGTACCCGCCAGTCTGCCATGTCCGTACAGGGCTTGCAGGTTGCGCAGCACGCCGGGCTTCCTATCCTTCATTGCCACCACGCGATCCACATAGTCCGCACCCGGCAGGTGCAGTGCGTCTCTGCTAATGCCGAGACAACGATGTTGCAGCAAATGCTCTGCTTCATCCCCCAATAGTTGCACGATGTTGGTCATGATCTTCCTCCTTGTGGTTGGAAATGAGTGTGTATGTTACTCCAATTTTTCTATCCGATTGATATGTATTGATATTTTGTAGATAGCTGCTAATGCTTGATCCGGAAATTCCGATGATGGCGGCAGCACGCTGTCGCGGTCATGCAAGAAAATCAAGCTCCTGTGTATAATTTCGTCCAGTTTATATATCGGCGACATTATGCATACCATCGGAACCCCACTCAGTCCTTCTGCGACCAAAGTCATGCTGCTCGGCAGCGGCGAACTGGGCAAGGAAGTCATTATCGCCTTGCAACGTCTGGGGGTAGAGACCATCGCGGTGGATCGCTATGCCGATGCGCCCGGACATCAGGTCGCGCATCGCGCGCATGTCATCAATATGGCGGATGGCGCGGCATTGCGCGCCTTGATCGAGCTTGAGAAGCCCGATCTGATCGTGCCGGAAATCGAGGCTATCGCTACCGGCATGCTGGAACAGATCGAGCGGGAAGGGCTGGCGCGTGTCATTCCTACCGCGCGTGCCGCACGGCTGACCATGAACCGCGAAGGCATCCGCCGTCTTGCCGCAGAAACTCTGGGATTGCCGACTTCCCCCTATTGTTTTGCCGACAGTCTGGAAGAAATGCGCGCAGCCATTGAGCACATCGGCTATCCGTGCATCATTAAACCGGTGATGTCGTCCTCCGGCAAGGGACAGTCCAAAGTGGATACGCCAGACGAGGTAGAGGCTGCATGGGATTACGCAGGTCACGGCAGTCGCGTGAATCAGGGCAGGGTAATCGTCGAGGGGATGATCTGTTTTGATTACGAAATTACTCAGCTCACTGTGCGTGCGCTGGCTGAGGACGGCAGCACGGAAACCCACTACTGTGATCCTATTGGTCATGTGCAGGTACAAGGTGATTATGTGGAAAGCTGGCAACCGCAGCCAATGTCGCCGCTGGCATTGCAACGCGCGCGCGACATAGCCGAGAAAGTCACCCGCGATCTGGGCGGCCTGGGTCTGTTCGGCGTGGAGTTGTTCATCAAAGGTGATGAGGTGTGGTTTAGCGAAGTCAGCCCGCGCCCGCACGACACTGGCATGGTGACGATGTGCTCGCAAGTTCAGAATGAATTCGAGTTGCATGCCCGCGCCATACTCGGCTTGCCGGTGGATACCAGCTTGCGTGCGCCGGGCGCTTCGGCGGTGATTTACGGGCAGATGGAAGCGGCGGGCATCGCTTTTGAGGGGGTAGCGGACGCGCTGCGCGTGCCCGGTAGTGACATCCGCTTGTTTGGCAAGCCTGCATCCTTTGCGCGCCGCCGCATGGGCGTGGCGCTGGCGACCGGCGCGGACACCGACCAGGCCAGACAGCGCGCCAAGCTGGCAGCCAGTAAGGTCAAACCCGTCAAACCATGATTGCCGGAATTCATCACGTCACTTTCATTAGCGGCGACCTGACACGGTCGCGTGCCTTTTACGAGGGCTTGCTTGGCTTGCAGGCAGACCCGAAACGCCCGCTCATGAGTTTCGACGGTATTTGGTATGAGGTGGCGACAGGCCAGCAGATTCATCTGATGGCCTTGCCTGACCCGGAAGCCGGTTTGCAGCGTCCGGCGCACGGCGGGCGTGATCGGCATGTGGCGCTGACGGTGTCGGATTTTGACGGGCTGGTGGCGCGCCTGCAACAGGCGGGAATTGCCTATACCCTTAGCCAGTCTGGCCGACGCGCCTTGTTCTGTCGCGATCCGGATCAGAATGCGCTGGAATTCATCGCGCTTCTGTGAGTATATTGTTTAATATCATAGTGATGATGACACTTCTTCCAGTGATTTATCGGACAGGCTGAGCAATGGAATGTGCCGCGCTGCGGTCAGTTGTGGGTAGTGTTTTGAGGTGGCGCGCAGATAGCTTGGGTCGTAGTGCAGGGTGAGCAATTCGCCGACCATAGTCGAAAAATCGCCTGCGTGAATTAATTCAGTCCAGCGTTGCAGTTGCGCGGCCCCGTGAAAACGGTGCAGATTATGCAGATGGGCAATGAGTAATTGCGGATTTTCAACGTAGTGCCGGTAGTCTTCCAGCAGTCCGGCTACCCGTGTGGTCAGCGGCGTTTCCACCAGCAAACACGCGCTGGAATGCATCGCGCTGATTAGCGCGGGTGGCAGGGTAATCAGGCCGATCTTGTTGCTCTCGGCTTCCAGATACACAGGGCGGGTCGGGTCAAGATTTTGCAGGGTTGACAGCAGCGTGCTGTCAAACGACTTTTGCGAGGGCTGCGGTTGTCCGGGCAACTTGCCCAGCACCGAACCGCGATGCCGTGCCAGATGTTCCAGGTCGAGCACTTGCAAGCCCTGTTTTGCCATGGTTTGCAGCAAACGACTCTTGCCCGAACCGGTCGGGCCGCAGACGACGCGGTAGGTGAAATTCTGTGGCAGTGTTTCCAGTTTTTCCAGCACATCGCGCCGGTACGCCTTGTAGCCGCCATCCAGCTTGTGTGCTGACCAGCCGACCTGCGCGAGGATGATGCTCATCGCGCCGCTGCGTTGTCCACCGCGCCAGCAATATATCAGGGGGTGCCATGATTTAGGCTTGTCGTTAAAGCGGCTTTCCAGATGGTGCGCAATATTTTTTGCTACCAGGGCGGCGCCCAGTTTGCGCGCTTCAAAAGGCGACACCTGTTTGTACAGGGTGCCGACCGTGATGCGCTCTTCATCGGAAAAAACCGGGCAATTAATCGCGCCGGGGATGTGGTCTTCGGCAAATTCTGCCGGAGTGCGCACATCGATAATTTCGTCAAACTCGGCCAGTTGTGCTAGTTTTGCGGTTTTGAACAGCATGTTGATGAGGAACCTATGTCGGAAATAGAAGTAAAGTTGACCCAATTGTCTCACGGTGGCGGCTGTGGCTGCAAAATTGCGCCCGCGCTACTGCAACAAATTATAGGTGTCGCAGCAGAGAAAATGTCCTTCCCTAATCTGCTGGTGGGTACAGAGACCAGCGATGACGCGGCGGTTTACCGTCTGAACGATCAACAGGCGGTTATCGCAACTACCGATTTCTTCATGCCCATCGTCGATGATCCCTTTGATTTTGGGCGCATCGCTGCCACTAATGCGCTGTCTGATGTGTATGCGATGGGCGGCACGCCCATCATGGCGCTGGCCATCGTGGGCATGCCGATCAATAAGCTGTCGGTCGAGGCCATACGCGCGATTTTGCAGGGCGGTGAATCCGTCTGCCGTGCGGCGGGTATCCCGCTGGCTGGAGGACATTCCATCGACGCGCCCGAACCCATCTACGGTCTAGTGGCATTGGGTATTGTGCACCCGGACCGGCTCAAGAAGAACAGCAACGCTAAGGCAGGTGATGTGCTGATATTGGGCAAGGGGCTGGGTGTGGGCATCATGGCCGCTGCGCTGAAGAAGGGTGCGCTGTCTGAGGAAGGCTATGCGCAGTTGATCGCCAATACCACCAAGCTCAATACGGTGGGGACTGCGCTGTCCGGCATCGCTGCGGTACATGCGCTGACTGATGTGACGGGATTCGGTCTGCTCGGGCACTTGCTGGAAATGTGTCGCGGTGCCGGCTTGGCGGGCGAGGTGCAGTTTGATCGGGTTCCGGTACTGCCTGCCGCTTTGCCGCTGGCGCAACAGGGCTACGGCCCCGGCGCAATCGAACGTAATATGGAAAGTTACGGGAAAGACATACATTTCGCGGAAAATCTGGCAAGCTGGCAGCAACGCCTGCTGGCCGATGCGCAAACCAGCGGCGGTTTGCTGGTTTCCGTGGCGGCAGAGGCGGTTGATGAGGTTTTGGCTTGTTTTCGTCAAGCCGGATTCGAGCAGGCTGCGGTGATCGGCAGCATGAAGAACGGCGTGCCGGGCGTGCGGGTCAATCAGTAGTTATTTTATAACTTATTGATTAATCTTTAAAACTTCAGTTCAATCCTCAGATTACGCAGATTCACGCAGATTCTCAAACCGTTACAGGTGTTGGCACTTTCACCTGATGGGTTGTCATAAGTTTCTTGCAACCCTTTGTTTAATCGGTTTTAATCTGTGTAATCTGTGTAATCTGCGGACAACTGCTTTTTCTAGGTTAATAGTATTGTTAAAATCCAAGCGAGGCGAGCAGGTCATCCACTTCGTCCTGCCCGTTGACGCTGGTCTTGGTTTGCTGTCCCGGGCCAGCGGTCAATCCCTCGGTGCTGATCAGTGAATCTTTTGAGTCGGGTGCATATTCTTTGAGGATGTCGAGCAGGATGTTTTCGATCTCGACCGCCGCGTCCACGATCTTGTTGACCATTTGTCCCGCCACATCGCGAAACTCCTGCGCTTCCATGATTTGCAGCAGATTATGGCGCATGCTTTCTTCGGTCATTGCAATCTCCCCCAGCTTCGAGATCGTTTCCATCACCAGCGGCTGATGTTCTCTGAACGGGGTGTCTGCGAGGCGCATGGACAAATCGCCGCATAGCGCGCGGTTGCGGCTGGCCAAAGGCAGGGATGCCTCAACGGCGCTAATGGTTTTTTCCGATGCCTCGTGCATGGTTTTGTCGATAAACGATAATCTTTCGCGCGCATCAGGCATGGTGGCTGCCGATTTTTCCAGATGGCGGGTATGGCCAAGTTCCTTGAGTATGCGGTGCAGTCTGGCGGTGGCGAGGCCAATTTTTTCGACTCTGGCATCGGGTAATGCGGTGTGTTGTGTGTCAGGTGCGTGAGCGTCGTTCATTATTGTGGATCCACAGATATGATTAAATTTCAGCCGTGCGGCTGCATGGACGACTGTACAGCGAATGCTCAATATTCGCTGTACTTTTTTGCGCTTCCGCGAACTTTGTCCGCCGGGTATTTCGCTGCATTTTTCTCCAGTTTGTGCAGGGCCGCTTGCTGCAAATCAACTCCCAGTTTGTCAGAGAGGCGCACCAGATACAGCAGGATGTCGGCCAGTTCCTCTGCAACGGCAGCTTTATTTTGCGTCGGCAGATCGCCGGACTGGGTTTCTGTCAGCCACTGAAAATGCTCCATCAGTTCGGCGACTTCCACCATCAGCGCCATACTGAGATTCTTCGGCGAGTGAAACTGATCCCAGTCGCGTGCATCAGCAAACGCGCGTAATTTGTCGCGCAATACCAACAGATCGGATGAGGAGGGCATACGATGACTCCGGATTAAATGTCGTCGGTCATTGTAATGCAACACAGCCCCTCATCAGGCCGGTTCTTTGGTGACAAGGTGATTGCTGTCAGCGGTAACGGTTATTGACAGGTGTACATTTTTTGCAGGAAGACTTCCGCATCAACCTCGATGTCGAACATGCGTTCCATGAAGCCCCTAGCATTCATGGCGAGCATGTCAGGCGGCATGGTGTTTCTGCATTCGACCTGCGAGCGCAAGGCAAGGGCAGGGTTCCAGCCCGCGCACAGCACTTCATCTCCATAGGTGGCCGCATCGTTGCGTTCAAATTCGTAGCTGCTCATATTCATCGTCACGATACCCATTTCACACCTCCGGCAGTTAGGTTGCGGGCAGCTGCCCCGTGATTTTGTTATCGGCGGCAAGCGGAAAAAATTTAGTGCGACGTGGAACAAAACCACCGGTGAGAAATTTGATAAACCACTGTCAGCCCCGGGTATTGGACTGACTGCCGAACTGTGACAGTTCGACGAAAGGGGCGGGCTGCCAGCCGGATTGACGATGCTCGGCGACGACATTGGTGAAAATCCCGCCGCGCACGTAGAATTTTGCGGTCAGGCGCATGAAGCGCGGCCGGGTGGCTGCGACCAGATCATCGAGGATACGGTTGGTGACATCTTCGTGGAAATGTCCTTCATCGCGGAACGACCACATGTACAGCTTCAGGCTCTTGAGTTCCACGCACTGTTCATCGGCGATGTAATCCAGTATCAGCGTGGCGAAATCCGGCTGGCCGGTCTTGGGACACAGACAGGTAAACTCGGGTACTTCCATGTGGATATGGTAATCGCGCAGCGGGTTGGGATTGGGGAAGGTTTCCAGTGCTTTGGTCGGTTGGGTCGTCATTTGGTCGGGTGGCACGCTTGGGTTAATATGGCGGGCATTATATCGTTGCGACTGCCAAATTGCGTCTTTCTCAAATCAAATTATCCGGATTCAAATCCTTCGTTGATCCCACTCACATTCATCTGCCGGGGCAGATCGTAGGCGTGGTGGGGCCGAACGGTTGCGGAAAATCGAATGTGATCGATGCGCTGCGCTGGGTGCTGGGCGAATCGAAAGCCTCGGCGCTGCGAGGCGAGACCATGCAGGACGTGATATTCAACGGTTCGGGCAAGCGCAGGCCGGTAGCGCGCGCCAGCGTGGAACTGCTGTTCGATAATTCGCTGGGCAAGGCCGCCGGTCAGTGGTCCGGCTATGCGGAAATTTGTATCAAACGCGTGTTGCAACGCAACGGCGAATCAAGCTATCACATCAACAATCAGAAGGTGCGCCGCCGGGATATTACCGATATTTTTCTCGGCACAGGGTTGGGCGCGCGCGCTTATGCGATTATCGAGCAGGGCATGATCTCGCGTATCATCGAAGCTAAACCGGAAGAATTGCGGGTGTTTCTCGAAGAAGCAGCGGGGGTGTCCAAGTACCGTGACCGCCGCCGCGAGACGTCGCTCCGTCTGAATGACACGCGCGACAATTTGCTGCGGGTCGGCGATATCGTGCAGGAAATGGATAAGCAACTGTTGCATCTGGGTGCGCAAGCCGAGGTGGCGCGACAATATCGCGATCTGGAATCGCGGCGGAATACGACGCAACACTTGTTCTGGCTGGTAAAAAAACAGCAGGCGGCTGTTTTTCGCGCAGGTAGTCTGCGCGCTATCGAGCAAATACGCACCGAACTGGAAGCGCGGACGGCAGCGATGCGTGAAATCGAAAACCGGCTGGAAACCTCACGCAGCGGTCATTACCGGCTATCTGACGCCTTGCACGCAAGACAGGGTGAGCTGTACAGCGCGAATGCCGAAATCTCCCGGCTGGAACAGCAGATCAAGCATGCCGTTTCACAGCAGCAGCGACTCCAGTTGCAAATCAGCAACGCCAAACGGCAAATTGAACAACAGCAGCAACAGCGTCAAACTGCCATTGATACCCGGGATCACTGGATGCAGCAACAGGAAGTGGCTGCCGAACAGCTTATCGAGGCCGAGCAAAATGTTCAGGGTCAGAATCTGATACAGGCTGAGGAAGACGCGCGCAGTGCGCAGCAACGCTACAACGAATTGCAGCGGGAACAGTTGCAGTTGCAACAGCAATTGCAACTGGCTGATGCACAACTTGCTGGCCTTAACCGCGCCATTTCACAGATCGAAGCACGCCGTTCGCGGCTGTTGCTGGAAAAGGACAATCTGCCGCTTCCCGAGCGCGATGTGCTTGAACAGGCGCAGGAAGAATTGGCCTGGCTGGAAATGGCGCGTGTGGAACAGGAGGAAAATCTCGACCGATTGCAGGAACAACTGCCACAGGCGGACAGTCTGCGCCACACGCTGCGTGCCACTCTGGGGCAGCAGGAAAGTCAGCTGACGCAGTCAGGGGCGCGTTTACATGCCTTGCAGCAATTGCAGCGTCAACTGGATAACGACAAAAAGCTAACTGGCTGGCTGCAACAGCACCAGTTGGATGGATTGCCCAGATTGTGGCAATCCATACGCATCGCGAGCGGCTGGGAGAACGCGCTGGAGGCTACCTTGCGCGAAAGGCTGAATGCGCTGGCACTGCCCGAGCTGGCTGCTGTGGCAGCCTGGAGCGACACACCACCTGCCCGACTGGCGCTGTTTGAACTGAGCACGCCCGAATATGTAGCGGAGGGCGGAATGGCCGGAGCGCTGGTGCCGTTGTTGAACTACGTGCAATGTCAGGATGAGCAAGTGCTTCCGGCGATGCGTGTATGGCTGGCGGCAGTTTATGTTGTGGCGGATGTGGCGTTGGGCTATGCGCAACGTGAGCAGTTGCCCGCAGGCGGCTGGTTCGTCACGCCAGACGGCCATCTGATAGGCCGGCATAGCGTGTTGTTTCATGCGCCGGACAGTCAATTGCATGGCGTGCTGAGCCGGCAGCGCGAGATTGAACAACTGGAGCATGAGACGGACGAACAAAAGCAGAGGATTGCCTATTCGCAGCAGCAACTGACTGATGCAGAGCAGGCCCATCGCGCACTTGAGGCGCAAATTCCGCCGTTACGCACTGCCGTCAGTCAATCACAGCAACGCCAGCACGCGCTGCAAATGCAGATACTTAAACTGAATCAGGCGCATGAGCACAGTGCAGAGCGTGGCGTGCAGATCGCGCATGAAATGCAGGAAGTGGCCGGATTGCTGGAGGCAGAGCAGACTCAGCATAGCGAAATCATTGTCCTGATGACGAGCCGGCGCGAACAGTTGGCGGCTTCTCATGTGCAGCTGGATGGCGCGCAGCGTCAGGCTGACGAACAGGAAAAAGCCTTGCGCGAACAGCGCGCGCGCGTCCAGCAGAGCCAGCACGCCTTGCAGGAAGCGCATTTCTTCTGCCGGACTTGCACGGAAAAAATCGCTGATATGCACGACAGTATTCAGCAGATCATGGCGCAACTTATTCAGTCCGAAGAAAATCTGGAGCAGTTGACTGGCGAGCTGCTGGCCTGTGAGGACGAGTCGGCTACACAGCAATTGCAGGCGGCGCTGGCCATGCGTCAGGGTGCCGAAATAGCCCTGAGTGAGGCACGTGTGAATCTGGAAAATGCGACGGCTTCTCTTCAGGATATGGAACAGTCGCGCCTGTCCTTTGAACATCAGCTCACGGGCTTGCGCGAGCAGCTCACCGAACTGACCTTGAAAGAGCAGGAAGCGCGTTTGAATTTTGAGCAATGGGCGGAGCAGTTGCAGGGCGTGGATGAAGAGGTGTTATTGCCGCTGCTGGCGAATGCCAGGCCCGCTCATTTACAGAGCGAGTTGAATCGTCTGAGCATGATGCTGGAAGCGTTGGGCGCGGTGAATCTGGCCGCACTCGACGAGTTGCAAGCCGCGAGCGAGCGCAAGCTTTATCTGGATGCGCAGTCACTGGATTTACAACAGGCGATGGCAACGCTGGAAGAGGCGATACGACGCATAGACCGCGAATCACGTGATTTGTTGATGGAGACTTACAATCAGGTTAATCAGCATCTGGCGGAGCTGTTCCCCATCCTGTTTGCGGGCGGAGAAGCGCGTCTGGTGTTAACCGGAGAAGAGATACTCGACAGCGGCGTACAGGTGATGGCGCAGCCGCCCGGCAAGAAAAACAGTTCGATACATTTGCTCTCCGGCGGCGAAAAAGCACTGACTGCCATCGCCTTGATATTCTCACTGTTTCAGCTCAATCCCGCGCCCTTCTGTCTGCTCGACGAAGTGGACGCGCCGCTGGACGATACCAATACCGAACGTTTGTGCGCACTGATCCGGAAAATGGCGTTGCACACCCAGTTTGTATTTATCAGTCACAACAAGATCACCATGGAGCTGGCGCAACAGTTGATCGGGGTGACCATGCAGGAGAAGGGTGTATCCAAGGTGGTGACGGTGGATATTGAAGAGGCGCTGCGCATGCACGATGCGGCGTTTGTAGCGTAGTTACGGTTCAAGCTGTTTGAACCTAGAAAAAGCAGTTGTCCGCAGACTACACAGATTAAAACCGATTAAACAAAGACTTACATAAAAACTTATGGCAACCCATCAGGTGAAAGCGCTAACACCTGTAACCGTTTGAAAATCTGCGTGAATCTGCGTAATCTGATGGAACTACTCAATTCTTGCTAAGCGCTATGCGTTTGCAATCATTGATGCGGACTGAACTGAGACTTTAAGGTTGAATTCAGGCGGTGCCGGATTTTAAAAGGATCAGTACCGCACCCTCTCCGCCCGCTGCGGGTGACGCCGCACAAAACGCCAATACCTGTGAATGCTGAGTGAGCCAGTTACGCGTAAGCGTGCGCAACACCGCCTCGCCACCCCGGCTGTTCATACCCTTGCCATGAATAATTCGTACACAGCGCAACTGGTTTTGTGCCGCTTGATGCAAAAATTCCTGTAACAGCTGACGCGCCTCATCGCCAGAGTGGCCGTGCAGATCCAGATTGTCCTGGACGGTGGCGCGTCGCAGCTTCCTTAATGTCATGCGTGATAAGCCATTGCGCAGAAAATCTGCCGGTGAACCCTCGGATGAATAATCGGAGAGGGTGTCGGCTATCGTGTGACGAGATGACGTCGAGCGTACTCGGGTTAGAACTGTCGGTGTAGACGGAGCAATGCGGTTTTGATCCGCCAGCGGCGTCACGCCGCCGATAGTCTCGCGGAACAAAACTGCATCCTCTGCGCCCTTCATTTTTGAATCCTGAAAATGCACGTCCACGTATGGACTATGATTTTTACAGCTTACCGATAGAGGCCAGGTACTTGTCCGCGTCCAGCGCCGCCATGCAGCCGGTCGCCGCGCTGGTTACCGCCTGACGGTAGATTTGGTCCTGTACATCGCCTGCGGCAAAGACACCGGATATGCTGGCTGCGGTGGCATTGCCGTTCGAACCGCCGCGCGTCTGAATGTAGCCGTTATTCATTTCCAGTTGTCCGGTGAATATGTCTGTATTCGGTTTGTGGCCTATGGCGATGAACACGCCAGTCAATTCGATATCCTGTTTTTCACCGCTTTGCACGTTTTTGACGCGCATGCCGGTCACGCCGCTGGCATCACCCAGCACTTCATCCAGCGTGCTGTTCAGTTGCAGGGTGATTTTTCCTTCCGCTACTTTTTCCATCAGATGATCGACCATGATGCGTTCTGCGCGGAAAGTGTCGCGACGGTGTACCAGCGTGACGTGTTTGGCGATATTGGACAGGTACATTGCTTCTTCCACGGCCGTGTTGCCGCCACCGATTACCGCGACATTCTGTCCGCGGTAGAAGAAACCGTCGCAGGTTGCACAGCCTGAAACGCCGCGCCCCATGAATTCCTGTTCGGAAGGCAGGCCGAGATACTGCGCCGATGCGCCGGTGCAGATGATCAGTGCGTCGCAGGTGTAGCTCCCCGCATCGCCCGTCAGTTGAAACGGCTTCTGCTGTAGCTTGGCGGTATGGATGTGATCGAAAATCATCCGGGTATTGAAGCGTTCGGCGTGCTGCTGAAAGCGTGCCATCAATTCCGGCCCCTGCACGCCGGAGACATCGGCAGGCCAGTTGTCCACCTCGGTGGTGGTCATCAATTGCCCGCCTTGCGCAAGACCGGTTATCAGCACCGGATTAAGGTTGGCGCGTGCCGCATAAACGGCAGCGGTGTATCCGGCCGGGCCTGATCCCAGAATAATGAGGCTGTGATGTTGAGTCGTTGTGGTCATGATGATGCCTTTAGCGGTTATAGCCGATGCTCTGGCGGATGATCGAACAGGGGCGAATTTACCAGTAATGGCAGCAACTTGTCGAGCCTAGGTTAAAATATGCTTATGAATAATTTATTGCGTTGTCTTTTTCTATTTGCCGCCAGTCTGTTTGCGCTGCCGGTTTTTTCGGCGACCTTGCCCGGCCTCACTGATTTTATTGATGAAATGGTGCTCAAGCACAATTTCAAACGGGATGAGTTGACCGGCTTGTTTGCGCAAGTCGAGCACAGGCCGGAAATTATCGACGCCATTTCTCTCCCGTCCACGCGCAAGCCGTGGCCGGAATATCGTGCGGCCTTTGTCAACGCATATCGCATCAAGCACGGCTTGGCGTTCTGGAAGGCGCACAGGCTCGATTTGATCCGCGCCGAGAAAAAATACGGAGTTCCGCAAGCCATCATCGTCGCCTTGATTGGGGTGGAAACCCTGTACGGAAAGCAGACAGGGCGTTTTCGCACCATAAACGCATTGACTACGCTGGCGTTCGATTATCCGCGCCGCGCGGTTTTTTTCCGCGATGAACTGGAAAATTATCTGTTGCTGGCCCGCGAGCAACAGTTTGATTTGCTGGAGGTACGCAGCTCTTACGCCGGTGCGATGGGCATACCGCAATTCATGCCCAGCAGCCATCGTAACTATGCGGTCGATTTCAATGGCAACGACAAGATCGACCTGCTGAACGAAACATCGGACGCGATAGGCAGCGTGGGGAATTATCTGCAAGGTTATGGCTGGATCAGGGGCGGGCGAGTGAGCGTGCGCGCACACGTCAGCGCGGGAAGCGATAGAGGGGCGATCGATACGCCGCGCACTCTGGAAGAATGGGCAACCGTCGGCGTGATGCCTGACTTGAAAATCAGACAGAACGTGCAGGCGCGCCTGCTGGAGTACACGGTGGCAGAAGACCACGAATTCTGGCTGGGATTTACTAACTTCGAAGTCATCACGCGTTATAACAACAGCGATTATTACGCGATGTCGGTCTTTCAGCTGGCCGAAGCCCTCAAAGCCGCTCGCAAGGGCAGGCCGCGGGGTTGACTACGGGCTGGCCGTGATGCGCCGTGCGCCGTTGTAACGTCTGCTCCAGTAGCGGTCATCCAGTTTGGCTATCATGATGGCTTTGCCTTTTTTGGGCGAATGTACGAAACGGTTTTCGCCGATGAATATGCCGACATGTGAATTGGGCGTGTTGGTGGTGTTGAAAAACACCAGATCGCCGGGTTTTAATTCGTCGGCATTCAGCGGGATGCCCGCGCGGCCCATTTCGGCGCTAGTGCGCGGCAATTGCAAGCCCAGTGAGTTCTGGAAGACATATTGAACAAAACCGCTGCAATCGAAACCGTTGACACGCGATTTCCCGCCATACTGGTAAGGGGTGTCGTACAGGCTCAGCGCGTAAATCGCCAGATTATTCATTTGCGCTTCGTCATGACGTGCGGCAACCGGCGCGATAGTTTCATGGCGTGTCGTGCCGCAGGCGCTCAGCAGCAGTAGCAAGGAAAGTGTGAGGATGGATTTCATGGCCGTAAATCTACGGTAAAGTGACAGGGCTTGTAAAGGGGAAATTGTGAGAATAGGTTTGATTTTATTGATGATAGCGCTGTCGTTTGTGACGGGAAGCTATGGGGGTGAGCTGGAAATTATCGAGCTCAAGCATCGCCGCGCGGAAGAAATCCTGCCTGTTATCCGGCCATTGCTGGATAAGGATGAAATGGTCAGTGGTATGAACTATCAACTCATTCTGCGTGCCTCCCCGCGCAACAGCGTGCAAATCAGGCGCTTGCTGGAGAGGATAGATACCCTGCCGCGCCAGCTGAAAATTACCGTGATGCAAAATGTGGACAGCGAAACGCTCGCGCGTTTGACGGAAATTTCCGGCAGTGTCAGCGCGGGGAGAAATACCCGCATCTCCGTGTCTGGCGGGGTGAATACGGGTGCGGAACAAGGCGGCGTGTCTGCCCGGATAATCAGCACCCGTTCGCTCGAAGATGACAAGAAAACCCAGCACCTGCAAGTGCTGGATGGCAATCGCGCGTGGGTGAGCAGCGAACAAAACATGCCGGTGCCGCAACGTCAGCTGATACAGCAACCTTGGGGGACGCAGGTGATCGAGACTACCCGGGACAGCCATATCGCCAGCGGGTTTTATGTGTTGCCACGCGTCAGTGGCGACAGGGTGACGCTGGAAATTACTACACAGAACGACTCGTTCCTCCCCAATCAACATGCAGATGCTTATCCGGGAAAGCGGATACAAAATACCTCAAGCACGGTTTCCGGTCATTTGGGCGAGTGGATCAAGCTCGGTGGACTGAGCCAGCAAAGCGATTTTAACAATGCGACCATCACCACACGCAGTACGTCCAGGCTGAATGAGCAGCGTAATGTGCTGATCAGGGTGGAAGAAGTGGATTGATTCCGGATAGTTTGTTAAGAAAATATCTCGTCATTTTGTAAAGTGAATGTTTTAGTAGGGTTAATGATGTAAAGTGGCAGCCTTGTTTAAATTGTTTGCCGGTGTTAAGCGTTGCGGGTATGACTGAAATATATCACGGGGTTAATGCATGAAGGTATTGCCGTTTATATCCAAACATCGAAGTATCTATCTGCGTTTTACCGCCCTGGGAATTGCCGTTGTCATGTCATTTGCGCTGGTGCAAATGACACTGTTATTCCCGCATTTAACAGCGCGTCACCTGATCATTCCGCTATTGCTGGGTACGACTATCGGCCTGATGCTTTCTACTCTGGTTGCCTTGCGGCGGGAGATGCAGCTCAAACAGGGAATTTTTAGTGCCGTTGCCGACCTCGCGCAGGAATTCATCTACGTGCGGCGCGTTGACGGGGCTTACGACTATGTTTCCCCCTCGTGTTTACAGACGACAGGCTACCGTCAGCAGGATTTCTACGCTCAGCCCAATCTTATGAGCAGCCTGATACACGAGGATGACCGCCCTGCCTGGGATACGCATGTGCATCAGATGCACGAACAGGGCAATCCCGAAAAACTGATCGTACGCATTCGAACCCCTGCGGGTGAAATCCGCTGGCTTGAGCACTTGTGTGGCGATGTACGCGACGAGAACGGCAGGATACTGGGGGTGCGTTCCACCAATCTGGATATCACCGAACGCATCCTCAAAGAGCAGCAACTCTGGATTGCCGCCACGGCCTTCGAAACACATGAAGCCATCCTGGTCACCGATGTGAACTCCACAATCTTGCGAGTCAACCGGGCTTTTTGTGCAATCACCGGTTACGAGGCGGATGAGGTGATAGGCAAAACGCCCGCCTTGCTCCGTTCGGGAACTCACGACAGGAATTTTTATGACGCCATGTGGGCATCATTGCTCAGCACGGGGGAATGGAGCGGCGAGATGTGGGATCGCCGGAAAAATGGCGAGTTGTATCCCAAACACCTGACTATTACGGCCGTAAAGGACGATCTCGGCAAAACGACACACTACGTCGGGATATTCAGTGATATTTCCGCGCGCAAGAAAACAGAGGCGGAAATCAATCGTTGTCAAACAGCGTGCAACACTTTCCAGATTAGGGGTGGAAACAGCGTCCAATAGTTTCCACCTCAGTATGTAACCATCCGGCGTTTGAGCCGGGGGTATCTGGAGTGTTTTATATGGACATCATTTACGAAATTCGCCGC
>JAUXWM010000064.1 GCA_030681375.1 Gallionella sp. | reverse complement strand
TCTATGTCGACGCTATCCGCGCGACCCCCTTGCTGGCACAGCTCTATTTTCTATATTTCGGCCTGCCGCGCCTGGGCATTCTGGTGCCCGAAATGGTGATCGGCGTCATCGCCCTGTCGCTGAATTCTGGCGCCTATGTCGCCGAAATCATTCGCTCTGGGATCCTGTCGATCCCGCGTGGACAGGTAGAGGCGGGCAAAAGCACCGGAATGACTTACCTGCAACGCATGCGCCTGATCATTTTGCCTCAGGCAATCCGGCCCACGGTTTCACCGCTGATCGGACAAGCAATCGTCCTGATCAAGGATTCGTCGCTGCTATCGCTGATTTCGGTCGTGGAGTTGACCCGCGCGGGGCAGATGATCGCCATTGATCGCTTCATGCCAATTGAAGGTCTGGTCGCGACCGCCTTGGCTTATCTTGTGTTGTATTATCTGCTGAAACTGCTTGCTGGCGTGTGGGTTTACCAAAACCGCCTGCCGGGCCGAGCATAGGAGAGTGACAATGTTCTGGATGCAACTCGATCGCGTGATGGGGTATTGGCCAGTCTTGCTGAAGGGGATCAGCATGACGGTGTCGCTCTCGATCCTGTCGCTGATGATAGGCGTCATGCTGGGATTTGCCTTTGGCATGATACGCGCCGGACGTAACCGAATGCTTGCGCAAATCGTCGGGCTTTACGTCGATTTCTTCCGTGGCACCCCGTTTCTTTTGCAGGTTTTCATTGTCTTTTTCATCCTGCCCGAAATCGGCATTGAGCTGAGCGCTTTTGCATCAGGTGTTGTCGCTCTGTCCAATGTCGCAGCCTGCTTCATTGGGGAAATCGTGGCCTCTGGCATCAAGGCCGTTCCCTTGGGCCAATCCGAAGCGGCTGCATCTTCTGGCTTTACCAGGGTACAGCAGATGCGTCACATTGTTTTGCCGCAAGCCGTGCGCATCGTGACCCCGGCACTGGTCGGTCAATTTGTGTTGCTGATCAAGGACTCGTCGGTTGTTTCGGCCATTGGTCTTCTGGATCTGACACGATCCGGCTGGGTGATCGTGCAAAGCGTTCCTAACGGCTTACTGGTGTTTGGCATCATAGGATTTTCCTATTTCGTCATCTGCTATCCGCTGATCTACCTGTCGCGCCGCATGGAACGGCGCGGCCAAGCCACAATCCTTTAACCAGGTTGCCAATTCAAAGAATTGCCGTTCAGCAGCGCCAAGGAACACTGTCACATGATCGAATTCTCTTCCCTCAACAAATGGTTTGGCGCACTACATGTACTGAGCGACATCAGTCTTTCCGTCGCAAAAGGCGAGGTTGTAGTTGTCTGCGGCCCGTCAGGGTCAGGCAAGAGCACGCTCATCCGCTGCGTCAATGGGCTGGAGCCCTTCCAGAAGGGC
>JAUXWM010000059.1 GCA_030681375.1 Gallionella sp. | reverse complement strand
GCGGCGAATTTCGTAAATGATGTCCATATAAAACACTCCAGATACCCCCGGCTCAAACGCCGGATGGTTACATACTGAGGTGGAAACTATTGGACGCTGTTTCCACCCCTAATCTGGAAAGTGTTGCACGCTGTTTGACAGTGTTTCCAGCTGGACGCCGGAAGCGCCCTGTTCGGCTGAAGAGCTGCTCAAGGAGGCTGATCGGCGTTTGTACCAGGCCAAGCATAATGGGCGCGATCAGGTGGTGATTGATTAACCCAGATTTCCATTAGCCCTAAAACTCGTCATTCCCGCGAAAGCACGGATTCCAGTGACGCTCACAAGTCAGACAACGGTTTCTCGGCTAGTTTGTCATCGGTAATTTCCAGCTGTCTGATCACATTTTCCAAAGATAAATCGAGCGCATGGATGGCTTCTGCCGACAGTGCCCGCAAGGCTTGCGGCAACACGCCATCAGCCGGGCCGGGCGCGCCTTTGATGAGGGCGGCCGCTTGCGCTGTGAGGCGTAATCCGACACGGCGCTGATCTTCCTTGCTGCGTTCCTTGGTGATCAGCTTGCGTGTTACCAGTTTTTCAACAAGCTGGCTGCATGTTGATTGATGGATGGACAGGCGTTCCGCCAGTTCCGAGACGCCGATCCCGGCGGTATTGGCGATTTCCTGCATAACCCACAACTGCGAACCGGTCACGCCGCAGGTTTGTTCAATCTCACGAAAATGCTGACGCACCGACCCGTAAATGATGCGGAATTTTTTAAGGGCTTGAAGAGAAAGCAGTTCTTTGCTGCGCTGGTCCAAGTTGTCGCTCCTGTAATATCTGATGCGGTTTGATGGCCGCGTTAAATTATATAGCTTGCATTATATGCTTGTGTAAATTATATTGATACAAATGTAATTTACGGCAATCTCTGCGGATCATCACGCAGGCTGCATACTGGTGCGGCTCCTTCGGCTGCGTCACATTGGCTGATGACAATGCGCACCAGATTCGCGCTGTGAACATGTGTGCGGCGTCGCTACCTTCGTGCACGCTGAGGAAAACAAATTTCAAAATGAAGCGATTCGCCGAGAGGAATAAAACAACCAGATGACATCCGCTATAGCGTCAGAAAGATCAGCCTCGCAGTCTGTTTGTGTGAGCCAAAAGGGCACGGTAGTGCTATTTGGTGAAGTGCTGGCAGACATTTTTCCAGACCGCACTGTCTTAGGCGGTGCGCCGTTTAACGTCGCAAGGCATCTCAAGGCATTCGGACAGAATCCGGTGTTAATCACCCGTCTGGGCAACGATGCGTTGCGCGATGAAGTATTAAGCGTGATGCTGCAAAATGGCATGGAAACATTGGGCGTACAAAGCAACAATAGTTATCCGACTGGCCAGGTTAAGGTGCATATTGAAGAGGGCGGTCATCGTTTCGAAATTCTCCCCTTGCAGGCGTATGATTTCATCCATTCGGGTGTGGTGCGTATGGCTGCGTTGTCCGTGCATCCTGTGCTGGTTTATTTTGGTACGCTGGCGCAACGACACGAAACCTCAAGGCGTGCCTTGAAAGCCTTGTTGCGCAGTACCGGTGCGGTGAAGTTCCTGGATATCAATTTGCGCGCTCCCTGGTATGACGAAAAAACGCTTCGGACCTCACTGGCGAACGCGGATATCGTGAAGTTGAATGATGGCGAACTGGATGAGTTGACGGAAATGTTGGACTTGCCGGGCAACGATGCACACGAGCGGGTCAAGGGATTGATGAATCAATTCGATCTTGACCATGTCATGGTGACCTGCGGGGAAAAAGGCGCATGGCAGGTGAATCGGAATGGTAAGAAAGTCGAAGTCGGCATAAAGAATCCCGTAACAGAGTTGGTGGATACGGTAGGGGCTGGCGATGGCTTTGCTTCTGTCTGTATACTGGGAGAACTCAAACGCTGGCCGGTGCGCAAAACACTGGAGAGGGCTAATGCTTTCGCTGCCGCGATTTGTGCCATTCGGGGGGCCGTTCCCGATGACGGGGATTTCTACCAACCTTTTATCAGGGAGTGGGTAGTATGAAAAAGCAAGCCACAGCACCCAGACCACCCTTGTACATAGTGTTGATCAGCGTGCATGGCTTGATACGCAGTCATGAATTCGAACTGGGGCGTGATGCCGATACCGGAGGTCAAACCAAGTACGTCGTGGAGCTGGCGCGCGCGCTGGGCGAGCGTGCCGATGTTGAAAAAGTGGTATTGCTGACGCGGCGTGTCATTGACGGTCAGGTCAGCGCGGATTATGCGCAAGTGTTCGATCCCCTGTCTGAAAAAGCGAGCATAGTGCGCATCGAGTGTGGTGAAGAAAAATACCTGCGCAAGGAGATGTTGTGGGACTCGCTGGATAATTTTTCCGACAATGCACTGGATTTTCTCAAGAGTCAGGGACGCATCCCGGACATTATCCACAGCCATTACGCGGATGCAGGTTACGTAGGTTCGCGGCTTTCGCATCAGCTGGGCGTGCCGCTGGTGCATACCGGCCATTCCCTGGGGCGCAGCAAGCGCAAGCAACTGCTGGCCAGCGGCATCAAGCGCAGCGAGATCGAGACAACCTACAATATTTCCCGTCGTATCGAGGCGGAGGAAACGACACTGGGCGTTGCTGAGCGCGTCATTACCAGCACGCAGCAGGAAATCGAGCAGCAATACGGACTGTACGATTTTTATCAGCCTGATCGTATGCGGGTCGTTCCGCCCGGTACCGATCTGGAAAAGTTTTTCCCGCCGCAGGGCGACGAGAAAAGCAGCGATATTGCCAACGAGCTCAAACGGTTCCTGAAACAGCCGGGCAAGCCTGTCATTCTGGCGCTGTCGCGGCCGGACCCCAGGAAAAATATTGTTGCCCTGATCAAGGCGTATGGCGAGTCACCCGAGTTGCAACATGTTGCCAATCTGGTGATTGTGGCGGGAAATCGGGATGACATTCAGGATATGGAGAATGTATCGGCTACCGTGCTGAATGACATTCTGCTGGCCATAGATAAATACAATCTGTACGGGAAAGTGGCCTATCCGAAACATCACAAGCCGGAAGAAGTGGCGGTGTTATTTCGTCTCGCGACCGCTCTGCATGGCGTGTTCGTCAATCCCGCCCTGACCGAACCCTTCGGGCTGACGCTGATTGAGGCGGCGGCCTGCGGTTTGCCTATCGTGGCCACCGAGGACGGCGGCCCCACCGACATCATTAAAAATTGTCAGAACGGTTATCTGATCAATCCGCTGGACCAGAAGGGGATGGCGGAAACCCTGCTCAAGACACTGACGGACAAGTCGCAATGGCGAAGTCTGGCAAGAAACGGACTTAAAGGCGTGCGTCAGCATTATTCGTGGCAGGCGCATGTGGAAAAATATCTGGGGGTCATACGCCCGCTGGTGGAGAAAACCGAACCCTTGCCTAGAAGGAATCTGAGCCGCCGTCCGGGGGTGTTTCGCAACCGGGCCATCTTCACCAGTCTGGATCTGAACCTGGTCGGTGACGAGCAGGCGTTGCAGGATTTTCTGCAAACCATGCAGGCGCACCGCAAATCGCTCATCTTCGGCATCGCAACGGGTCGTCATCTGGATGACGCACTGGCTACGCTCAAGCGCCACAACATACGGCGGCCTGACGTGCTGATTACCGGGCAGGGAACAAGAATCCACTATGCACCGAATCTGACCGAGGACACCGTCTGGAAACGTCATATCAATTATTCGTGGAATCCGCAGGCGGTGCGTGACACGCTCAAAGAGCTGCCGGGGCTTAAGATACAATCGAAAATACACCAGAGCGCGTTCAAAATCAGTTATTACGTCGATCATGCGGTAGCCGACATTCAGGAAATCCGGCAAACCCTGTTGCGCAATGAGCTGGCTGTGAACACCATATTCTCTTTTGAGCAATTTCTTGATGTCGTCCCGGTGCGTGCTTCCAAAGGACTTGCGCTACGCTGGTGCGCGGAACAACTTGGCTTTGCGCTGGAACACACACTGGTTTCCGGTGTCACCGGCGCCGATGCCGACATGTTGCGCGGCAATACGCTGGGTGCGGTTGTGGACAGCCATCATCTCGCCGAATTGTCTGATCTGGCCAATATAGAGAAGATTTATTTTGCGAAAAATCTGCACGCGGCCGGCATTCTGGAAGCGATGGAGCATTACCGGATTCTGGATGATGGCAAGGCCGGGGCATAACCATGAAAAAATTTCTGCTTTGTACTGACCTGGACCGCACGTTGATTCCGAACGGTGCGCAACCCGCCTCTCCCGATGCGATGGGGCAATTCAAACAATTGGTGAGTCGCGCAGAAATCACGCTGGCTTATGTGACGGGCAGGCATCAGGCGCTCATTGAGCAGGCTATCGCGGAATTCGATCTGCCGCGCCCGGATTTTGCCATCGCCGACGTGGGTTCGACGATCTACCAGTTGGGTCCGTCCGACTGGCGGCAATGGGACGAATGGGACAAACAGATTGCGCCGGACTGGCGCGGATGGTCGCACGACGAACTCTACCGTTTTTTGAGCGTTTTTCCTGTGCTGCAATTGCAGGAAAAGGAGAAGCAGGGCCGCCATAAACTCAGTTTTTATATTACGCTGGAAACGGACGCACACGCGCTGAGGTTGGAAATGGACGTGCGCCTGGCGCAGGCCGGAATCAGGGCAAACCTGATCTGGAGCATAGACGAAGAGGCCGGGGTCGGTTTGCTGGATGTGTTGCCAGTCAGCGCCAACAAGCTGCATGCCATTCGCTTCCTGATGCAACGCGAAGGATTTGGGCATGAGAACACGGTCTTTGCAGGCGACAGCGGCAACGATCTGGATGTGTTGTTGAGCGATATTCCTTCCGTGCTGGTGGCCAATGCCGACGCTGAAGTCAAGGGACGGGCCGCAGCGGCGAGCCCGCAGACGCTTTATGTCGCGAGTGGCTATTATCTGGGCATGAATGGCAATTATAGCGCCGGTATTCTGGAGGGCGCAGCGCATTACTGGCCGGAAGTGAATCTGTGGCTACGCGAACTTAATTGAAAGGGCGTTGATGTACGAACAAGCTTCTCACGCACTCCTGAACGAAATTCTGGTCAAGCTTAAACCTGAAATAGGGAACGTCAGACTACGGCATTTCTACACTCGCCTGGGGGCGAATTTTTATGCCATACACTCCCTGTTTCATCAGTTATACGGAGAGCGTTCAGACTTCAAGGAGCAGATGGTTCGCCTGGTTGAAACGCTGGCCTTCCGTTATATCAAGCGCACGCCCCAGTTGCGTAAATCTGATCTGGCGCGCGAAATAAATTACAACTGGTTCCTCAGTCAGAAATGGGTCGGGATGGCGCTGTACTGCGACCGTTATGCCGATGACCTCAAAGGTTTGCGCGCAAATTTGCCTTATTTGCAGGAACTGGGCGTTAATATGCTGCACATCATGCCGATACTCGACTGCCCGCCGGATAACAGTGATGGCGGTTATGCGGTGCGTGATTTTCACCGGATAGATCCGCGCTTCGGGACGACGAAGGATGTCGAAGTGCTGGCTGCGACGCTCAGGAGAAATGACATCCTGCTGGTGCTGGATATCGTGGTTAACCACACGTCGAATGAGCATGAGTGGGCGCGGCGTGCGCGCAATGGTGAGAAAAAATACCAGGATTATTACTACGTCTTCGACGACCGCGAGATTCCCGACCGTTTTGAAGCGAGTATGCCCGAGATATTTCCCGCCACCTCTCCCGGTAATTTCACCTGGGATGAGGAAATGGGCAAGTGGGTGATGACGGTATTCAACAGTTATCAGTGGGATTTGAACTACCGCAATCCGGCCGTGTTCATCGAGATGATAGACATCATCCTGTTCTGGGCAAACAAGGGCGCGGATATTTTGCGCCTCGATGCGGTGGCGTTTTTATGGAAAAAAATGGGCAGCGCGTGCCAGAATGAGCACGAGGCACACTTGATACTGCAACTGATGAAGGACTGCTGCCAGGTGACCGCGCCGGGTGTGCTGTTCATTGCGGAAGCTATCGTGTCACCCAATGAGATCACTAAATATTTTGGTGAAGACGCGATCAATGCCAAGGAATGCGAGATAGCTTATAACGCTACATTCATGTCTCTGCTCTGGGATGCGGTTGCGACCAAGAATGCCGCATTGCTCAACATGGGAATTAACAGCCTGCCGCAGAAGCTGGAAAGGGCGACCTGGCTCAACTACGTGCGTTGTCACGACGATATCGGCCTCGGTTTCAATGATAATGATGCATGGTTGTGTGGTTACGATCCGGCGCAGCACAGGCGTTTTCTGATCGATTATTTCACCGGGCGCTTCCCCGGTTCGCCCGCCAAAGGCCTGCCTTTCGGCGAAAACCCCAAGACCGGCGATGCACGCATCTCGGGTTCACTAGCCTCGCTGGTCGGGCTCGAATCCGCGCTTGAAAGTCAAAATGAGGAAGAAATCGACAAGGCGATCAAGACCATACTGTTGTTGCACAGCATGATATTGTCTTTTGGCGGGATACCGTTGTTGTACTACGGCGATGCGATCGGCATGCTCAATAGTCTGGAATACCTCGCTGAACCTTCCAAGCGCGATGACAATCGCTGGGTGCATCGTTCGCGATTTGACTGGAACAAGGCGGGAAAACGCCATCAGGCCGGCTCGGTAGAGCAGCGTATCTTCAGTGGACTGAAGAAGATGATTGCCTTGCGTAAAGAGACGACGGCATTCGCAGATTTCGACGACAGGCAGCTGCTGCCGGTAGAGAATCCCAAGTTGCTGGTTTTTTCGCGGACGGAAATAAAAAATCAGCACAACAGCGTGCTGGTGATCGCTAATTTCGACATCCATCCGCAAAAGTTGCACGTAGCTGTGTTAAGGTCGCACGGATTTTTCCAGCGCGGCAGCATGCTGGACCGCTGTTCAGGAGAGCGAATGACGGTCGAGAACGATGAAATTATCCTGCCGCCGCTATCCTGTTATTGGTTAACCGATTAATTTACAAGGAGAGAAATGCATGATCAAGAAATGTCTTTTTCCCGTAGCCGGGTATGGAACACGCTTCCTTCCGGCTACCAAGGCGCAACCCAAGGAAATGCTGCCCATTCTCACCAAACCGCTCGTTCAGTACGGTGTGGAGGAAGCCCTCGCAGCGGGGATGGATCACATTGCGTTCGTTACCGGACGCAATAAGCGCGCCATTGAAGACCATTTCGATATCACCTACGAACTGGAAGATATGATCAGCGGCACCATCAGGGAGAGCCAGTTGAATTGCGTTCGAAATCTGATCGAGCAGTGTACATTTACCTACACGCGACAAAATCACATGCGCGGACTCGGGGACGCCATTCTGATCGGTGAGGCGCTGATCGGTGAGCAGCCTTTCGGCGTAATCCTGGCAGATGATCTGGGCGTCGGCGAGCCGGATGGCATCATGGCGCAGATGGTGAGGGTCTATGAGAAATATCGTTGCAGTATCGTTGCGGTCGAGGAAGTGCCCGTCGAAGAAGTGGACAAGTACGGTATCGTCAGTGGTCAGCGTCTGGACGATCAGCATATCCGGGTCGAGCGCATGGTGGAAAAACCGTCACCGCTGGATGCACCGTCCAACCTCGCCGTCATCGGGCGTTACATCCTGACCCCGGATATATTTGACATATTGAGGAACACGCCGCCCGGCAAGAACGGCGAAGTGCAGCTTACCGATGCATTGCAAGCCCAGGCGGCGAACGGGAAGGTGATTGCTTACCGCTTCCGGGGTCAGCGTTTTGATTGTGGAAGTATCGAAGGCTTCGTGGATGCGACCAACTTCTTTTTCAATCGTATGCAGGAACAGCAGTAAGCCGTTACCCCCGCAAATCCGGGCGGGGTTTGCGAGCGTAATTCTCAGCTCTTGGGAACGAAGGTGAAGGCGTCGGAGAAGAACGCTTCGTTGGGCAGGCCGCGCTGCGCAGTAAAGTCCGTGTGCGCTGCTTCGACAACGACCGGGGCGCCGCAGACGTACACGACGTAAGGCGACAGGTCGCTGTAGTCTTCCAACACGGCCTGATGGACGAAACCACTGCGTCCCCGCCATTCGTCTTCAGGCAGCGCGTCAGACAGTACCGGGGTGAATTTGATCCCTTGCGTTTCCCACTGTTGAGCCATGTCCAGCATGTACAGGTCAGACAGTTTGCGCGCGCCCCAGTAGAAGTGCATGGTACGCTTGATGCCGATATGCAGCGCGTGTTCTATGATGGCCTTGATCGGCGCAAAGCCGGTGCCGCTGGCCACGAAGATGATAGGTTTGTCGGAATCCTCGCGCAGGAAGAAACTACCCAGCGGGCCCTTGAAGCGCAGAATGTCGCGCTCTTTCATTTCGTTAAAAACATGCTGGGTAAACGCGCCACCGGTAATGTTGCGGATATGCAATTCCAGCAGTCCATCGTTGTGCGGCGCATTGGCCAGCGAAAAGCTGCGTGGCTTCTGATCCTTGAGCAGGATGTCTATGTACTGCCCTGCGAGGAATTGCAGGCGTTCATTGGCGGGCAGTTTGAGTTTCAACACCATCACATCGGCAGCGGGTTTTTCCATGCTATGTACCCGGCAAGGCATGGTTTTGATTTGAATATCCTTGACCGCGTTGACCTCCTGGCATTCAATCACCAGGTCTGACAGCGGTTTCGCGCAGCAAAACAGCGCCATGCCCTGTGCTTTGTCAGCGTCGCTCAGCGCGCTGCCCTGATGCGTGCCAAAATCCACCTCGCCTTGCAGCACCTTCCCCTTGCACGCGCCACATACCCCGTCACGGCAGCTGTATGGCAGGTTATAACCATGCCTGAGTGCGGCTTCGAGCAGTGTTTCGTGTGCTTCGGCGGGGAACTGGTGGCCGCTGGGTTGTATCGTTGTTTGAAAAGTCATGATGAGTTGCTGTGTGGCTGTTGCGCGAAAGCGTGGATTTTAACGCATAATTCGTTTATGAAACGAATACTCATTATTGGTTGTGGGGACATTGCGCTGCGCACCCTCACTAGGCTTGTCCATCGTTATCGCGTGTATGCGCTGGTGCGCAATCCGGAATACTGCGCGGGTCTGCGCAATCTTGGCGTCATTCCTATGGTCGGTGATCTGGACGATCGCACCAGTCTGGTTCGCCTCGCAGGGTTGGCCGATGGGGTGCTGCATTTCGCGCCACCGCCTGTGAACGGCAATATCGATACTCGCACGCGTAATTTGCTCAGCGTTTTATCGCGGGGTACTTTGCCGTCCTGTATGGTTTATATCAGCACCAGCGGCGTGTATGGCGATTGCAAGGGTGCATGGGTGTCCGAGAGTCATGCGCTGAATGCGCAATCGCCACGCGCGCAACGGCGGGTGGATGCCGAGCGGCAGATTCGCGACTGGGCAAGGCGCAATGAAGTGCGGGCAAGTATTTTGCGCGTGCCGGGCATTTATGCCGCCACGCGTTTGCCATTAAGCCGTTTGCAGCAGCCGTGTATCGTGGCCGCCGAGGATGGTTATACCAACCATATCCATGCCGACGATCTGGCCGTCATTAGTCTGGCAGCACTGGAACGGGGCAAGCCCTGTCGCGTTTATCACGCCAGCGATGACAGTCAGATGAAAATGGGTGAGTATTTTGATGCGGTGGCGGATGCCCATGGCTTGCCGCACGCGCCGCGCATGACACGATGCGAAGTGCAGCGTGCCGTGTCGCCTGTGATGTGGTCGTTTATGAACGAATCGCGCAGGCTGGGAAATAAACGTATCAAACAGGAATTGAAAGTAGTGCTGAAATATCCGACTGTGGCGGATTTTCTGTCTGAAATGAAACGCTAGATGTAACAAGGCCGGATTGCTCCGGCCCAGTTGATAAAAAATGATTTGGGAAGGCAGCCTCACGCGGAGGCGCGGAGAACGCGGAGAAAAACAAAGCAAAAATCGCCATCATTAAAAACATAAACCAATCAATATGTTATATATTTGCTTTGGTTTTGACGTTTTGGTTTCTCCGCGTTCTCCGCGTCTCCGCGTGAGAACGGTTGTCAGAATTAACCGACCCGCATTTCCAGCATCAGGTGATTGATGCGCTTCACGAAACCGGCCGGATCGTCGAGCTGACCGCCTTCAGCCAGCAAAGCCTGATCGAACAATACCGCAGCCCAGTCGTCGAAATGCTGGGTTTCAGCCTTCAGGCGAATCACCACCGGATGTTGCGGATTGATTTCCAGAATCGGCATTGATTCCGGTATCTTCTGTCCCGCTGCTTTCAGCATGCGTGCCATGTTGCCGCTCATGTCATCTTCGTCCGCGACCAGGCAGGCAGGGGAGTCGGTCAGGCGGTGCGTGACGCGTACTTCTTTTACCCGTCCGGACAGGCTGGTTTCGATTTTCTCGGTCAGTTCCTTGTGCTCGGTTGCCTGCTTTTCCTGATCCTGCTTTTCTGCTTCATCTTCCAGTGCGCCCAGATCCAGACCGCCCTTGGCGACCGAGACCAGCGACTTTTCCTTGAATTCAGTCAGCGAACCGACTACCCATTCGTCCACGCGAGCCGAGAGCAGCAGCACTTCGATGCCCTTCTTGCGGAAGACTTCCAGATGCGGACTGTTCTTCGCCGCATTGAAGCTGTCGGCGGTGATGTAGTAAATCTTGTCCTGACCTTCCTTCATGCGGGTGATGTAATCGGCCAGCGAGACGGTTTCATCGGGCGTGTCGCTCAGGGTGGAGGCGAAGCGCAACAGTCCTGCAATTCTGTCCTTGTTGGCGAAATCCTGGCCTACGCCTTCCTTGATGACCTGACCGAATTCACCCCAGAAGGTGGTAAATTTGTCTGCGTCATTGCCAGCCAGTTCTTCCAGCAGGCCGAGCACCTTCTTGGTGCAACCCTCGCGTATCGCCTTGATGTCTTTTGATTCCTGCAGAATCTCGCGCGACACGTTCAGCGGCAGATTGTTGGAATCGACGATGCCGCGCACGAAGCGCAAATAGGAGGGCAGCAATTGTTCTGCATCGTCCATGATGAATACGCGCTTCACGTACAACTTGATGCCGTGCTGCGCCTTGTGATCCCACAGATCGAATGGCGCACGGGCAGGTACATAGAGCAGCTGGGTATATTCCTGACGGCCTTCCACGCGGGCATGCGTCCACGCCAGCGGGTCTTCATAGTCGTGGCCGACATGCTTGTAGAACGCCTTGTATTCGTCTTCGGAAATCTCGTTCTTGGAACGCGCCCACAGCGCGGACGCCTGATTGACGGTTTCGTCTTCTTCGGTGATGGTCTGAGCGCCGTCTTTCCACTCCTCTTTTTTCATCACGATAGGCTGGACGATATGGTCGGAATATTTGTGGATGATGGAGCGGACCTTGTGACCGGAGAGCAGATCGTCCTGATCTTCGCGTAGATGCAGCGTGATGGTGGTGCCGCGATTGGCTTTCTCAACCATTTCGATGACGAATTCGCCGCCGCCATCCGATTCCCAGCATACGCCCTGATCGGCATTCTCACCGGCACGGCGGGTGGTGACCGTGACCTTGTCCGCCACGATAAAGGCGGAATAGAAACCGACGCCAAACTGACCGATCAGTCCTGCGTCCTTTTGCTGGTCGCCGGAGAGCTTGGAGAAAAACTCGCGCGTGCCGGATTTGGCTATCGTGCCCAGATTGTTGATCACTTCGTCGCGGTTCATGCCGATGCCTTTATCTGCAATCGTCAGGGTGCGCGCTTCCTTGTCGTAGCTCAGGCTGATTTTCAGTTCGGAATCGTTCTCGAACATCGAGTCGTTGTGCAGGGCTTCAAAGCGCAGCTTGTCGCAGGCATCGGATGCATTGGAAATCAGTTCGCGCAGAAAAATTTCACGATTGGAATACAGTGAATGGATCATCAATTGCAGAAGTTGTTTAACTTCTGTCTGGAATCCCATCGTTTCGCGATTAGTGCTTGCAGTCATAGCAGTCCTTTTTACGGTTGAACAAAGTGACGAGGAAGATGGGGCGGTAATGCGGAATTTCAAGGGGGGTAAAAACAGGATTGAGGTATTAGTTGGGTAGTCGCCTACCCCGGATTGCATTACATCCGGGCAACGCTAAAATCACCACTTATCCATGTGATGTTTTGTCGTCTTGGCAGCGGCTGTCTTACTCGGCTTTTTAGAATCGTCCGCTAAACTCAATTAGTTGCTCAAGTCTGGCTTTTGCGGAGCCATCCTTGATGACTTCAGCGGCGCGTGCGATGCCGTCGTTCAGCGTAGTGCGCAATCCCGCCGCGTAGATCGCCGCTCCTGCATTCAGTTGCACGATGTCGCGGGGCGCGCCTGCCTTGTTGTTCAATACATCGCGCAGCATGTCGCAGGCTTCAGCGGCATTCGACACGCGCAGCAGCTCGTTCGAGGCGCGCGACAAGCCGAATTGCTCCGGCGTTACGCTGTATTCACTGACTGTCCCGTCTTTCAATTCCGCGATATAAGTTTCTGTATTTATTGATATTTCGTCCATGCCGTCTGCGCCGTGTACCACCAGCACATGACGGCTGCCGAGTTCGCCCATGACTTGCGCGAGTTTTCCGGTCAGCGATTGATTGAAAACGCCCAGCACCTGATTTTGCGCATTGGCCGGATTGGTCAACGGTCCCAGCATGTTGAACAGGGTACGTACGCCGAGTTCGCGGCGCACCGGAGCGGCGTGTTTCATTGCGCTGTGATGGTTGGGCGCGAACATGAAACCGATGCCGATATTATCTACACACTGCGCGACTTGGTCGGGAGTAAGACTGACATTCACCCCCAGTTTTTCCAGCACATCCGCGCTACCGCAGGTGCTGGAAACCGAACGCCCGCCATGCTTGGCGACGCGCGCACCCGCTGCGGCGGCAACGAAGGCGCTGGCGGTGGAGACATTGAAGGTGCTGATGCCATCACCACCGGTGCCGCAGGTGTCGATCAGATGGTCGGTATTATGCAGTGTTACCTTGCTGGATAATTCGCGCATCACGGCGGCTGCCGCCGCGATCTCGCTGACTGTCTCACCCTTCATGCGCAGCGCGACCAGTACGGCGGCGATCTGTGCGGGAGTGAGTTGTCCTCCCATGATGTGTTCCATCAGTTCGCGCATTTGTGCGTAGGACAGATCATTGCGCTCTATCAGCCTGCCGAGTGTCTGTGAGTAATGCATTATTTCGCTCCCTTGAGGAAGTTCGCCAGCATCTCATGCCCGTGTTCGGTGAGGATGGACTCGGGGTGAAACTGCACGCCGTGGATAGCCAGCGTCTTGTGGCGCACGCCCATAATCTCGCCGTCATCCGTCCAGGCGGTGATTTCCAGACAGTCCGGCAGGGTCTCGCGCGCGATTACCAGCGAGTGATAGCGCGTCGCGGTGAACGGATTGGGCAGGCCGGTAAACACGCTGTTGCCGTGATGATGAATCGACGAAGTCTTGCCGTGCATCAGTTGTTTGGCGTGAATAATCTCGCCGCCGAATGCTTGACCTATGCTCTGATGGCCCAGACATACGCCGAGGATGGGAATCTTGCCGGCGAAATGTTGTATCGTGGCGACCGAGATGCCCGCTTCATTCGGCGTACAGGGGCCGGGCGATACCACGATATGCTGCGGATTCATTTTCTCAATCTGCTCGACGGTAATTTCGTCATTGCGATGTACTTCCACCTCAGCGCCCAGTTCGGCAAAATACTGCACCAGATTGTAGGTGAAGGAGTCGTAATTATCGATCATTAACAGCATGTTTTCTCCCGTCGTTAATTCTTTGTGCGCGTCATGCTCAACGCCACGGCTTCGGCAATTTCGATGCCATCCACGGCGGCAGACAGGATTCCGCCCGCATAGCCCGCACCCTCACCGGTCGGATAAAGCCCCTTTGTGTTGGTGCTTTGCAGGTCGTCGGCATTGCGTCTGATGCGTATCGGTGAGGAGGTGCGCGTCTCGACGCCGGTCAGTACGGCATCCGCAAGATCGAATCCCCTGATCTGTTTAGCGAAGGCGGGGATCGCCTCCCTGATTGCGTCGATGGCGTAATCCGGCAGGGCGGTGGACAAATCTGTCAGGTGTACGCCGGGCGTGTATGACGGTTGTACCTGACCAAATGCCGTCGAGGCTCGACCCGCGAGAAAGTCGCCGACCAGCTGGCCCGGCGCCTGATAGGTTCCGCCTCCCAACTCGAAAGCGCGCGATTCCCAGAACCTTTGAAATGAAACACCCGCGAGCGGGTCGCCCGGATAATCTTCTTCAGGCGTGATGCCTACCACGATGCCGGCATTGGCGTTGCGCTCGTTGCGCGAATACTGGCTCATGCCATTGGTGACGACGCGCCCGACTTCGGAAGTCGCCGCGACCACCGTGCCGCCGGGACACATGCAGAAGCTGTAAACCGAGCGCCCATTGCTGGCGTGATGCACCAGCTTGTAATCGGCGGCGCCGAGCAATTCATTGCCTGCGTTCTTGCCGTAGCGTGCTCTATCGATCAGCGATTGCGGGTGTTCGATGCGAAAACCGATGGAGAAGGGCTTGGCTTCGATGTAAATGCCGCGTTTGTGTATCATTTCGAAGGTGTCGCGCGCGCTGTGGCCGACCGCCAGCACCAAATGCGAGGTGGCGATGTGTTCACCGCCGGCGAGCACTACGCCAGTTACCTGACCATCCGTTATGTTGATGTCATCCACGCGGCTCTCGAAGCGTATTTCGCCGCCCAGCGACTGTATGGTTTCGCGCATCTTTTCCACCATGCCGACCAGGCGGAAGGTGCCGATGTGCGGATGGCTGACGTAAAGGATTTCTTCCGGTGCGCCCGCCTTGACGAATTCATCCAGCACCTTGCGCCCCAGATGGCGCGGGTCCTTGATCTGGCTGTACAGCTTGCCGTCGGAAAATGTTCCCGCGCCGCCTTCGCCGAACTGCACGTTGGATTCGGGGTTGAGCACGCCCTGCCGCCACAGTCCGAAGGTGTCCTTGGTGCGTTCGCGCACCGCCTTGCCGCGCTCCAGTATCAGCGGGCGAAAACCCATCTGCGCCAGCAGCAGTCCGGCAAACAGTCCCGCCGGGCCCATACCGATGACGACAGGTCGTGAAGGCAATTCGGCCGGCGCGTGTGCGACGAAGTGATAACTGGTATCGGGCGCTACCCTGATATGTTGATCGTTGGCGAATTTCGCCAGCACCGCAGTCTCGTCGCGCACCGTCACATCCAGCGTGTAGGCGAACAGGATGGCGCGCGGTTTGCGCGCATCCACGCCGCGCTTGAAGACGACATAGTCGATCAGCTCATCCTCGTTCAGACACAATCGCTTGAGGATGGCCGCCTTGATTTCGCCCTCGGCATGCGCCAGCGGTAATTTTATTTCTGTCAGACGTAACATAGGTTTCTTTTTCTAGCGATGCAGGTCTGCATCCAGGCCGTCCAGGGCCATTTCTGCCGCACGCAGCACGGCGCGCGCCTTGTTCTGGGTTTCCATCCATTCGCTGTCGGCAACCGAGTCGGCGACGATGCCCGCACCCGCCTGCACATAAAGCGTGTTGTCCTTGATGACAGCGGTGCGCAGCGCAATGGCGACATCCATGTCGCCGTTAAAACCCAGATAGCCGACTGCACCGGCGTAGATGCCGCGTTTGGAAGGCTCCAGTTCGTCGATGATTTCCATCGCGCGCACTTTTGCCGCACCGCTTACCGTTCCGGCCGGGAAGGTCGCGCGGAGCACGTCCATCGCATCTAGTCCCTGTTTGAGCCTGGCCTCGACGTTGGAGACGATGTGCATCACATGCGAATAGCGTTCGATCACCATCTTGTCCGTTAATTTTACCGTGCCGTTTTGCGCGACGCGGCCGATGTCGTTGCGCCCCAGATCGATCAGCATCAGGTGTTCTGCCAGCTCTTTCGGGTCGGCCAGCAGTTCCTGCGCCAGCTCGGCATCCTGTTGTGGCGTCTTGCCGCGCGGGCGGGTTCCGGCAATCGGGCGCACCGTGACCACATCGCCTTCGAGGCGCGCCAGAATTTCCGGTGAGGAACCGACTACGTGATGGTCGCCCATGTCGTAATAGAACATGTAGGGCGACGGGTTGATGCTGCGTAGCGCGCGATACAGCGAGAGCGGTGAGGCGGGGAAGGGTTGCGACATGCGTTGCGATAGCACCACTTGCATGATGTCGCCATCGAAGATGTATTGCTTGGCTTTTTCCACCGCAGCCTTGAAGGCTGTTTCGCCGAATTCGGACTGCGCTTCGATGGGCGGTACGGGCGCTGCGTAGGGTATGTCCACCGGCAGACGCAGCATGGCCGTCAGTTCGCGCAGGCGCTCGCGTGCCAGTGCATAGGCATCATCCCGTGACGGATCGGCATAGACGATAAAGGTCAGCTTGCCTGAGAGATTGTCCACCACGGCCAGTTGCTCGGTCAGCATCAGCAGGATGTCCGGCGTGCCTATCGCGTCTGGCTTGTGTACGTTGTCCAGGCGCGGCTCGATGTGGCGTATGGTTTCGTAGCCGAAATAGCCCGCCAGACCACCGGTGTAACGCGGCAGTCCGGACAGGGGGGCAACTTTGAAGCGGGATTGATATTCGCTGATGAAATCCAGCGGGTTGCCGACTTCATGGGTCGTTTCGCTGTCTTTATGCGTCAACGTGACATGCTTGCCGCGCACGGTGATGCGGGCATCGGCAGGCAGCCCGATAAAGGAATAACGCCCGAAACGTTCTCCGCCCTGTACCGATTCCAGCAGATAGGAATAGGGACGGTTGGCCAGTTTGAGATACAGCGAAAGCGGCGTGTCGAGGTCGGCAAAAGTCTCTGCGACCAGCGGGATGCGGTTATAGCCTTGTTGGGCCAGCGTATTGAATTCTTGCTCGGTGATAGGGTGTAGCATGAAAAACCTCCTGTGTTTGATAGCGTGTGCACGATGTGCACACGCTGACGTCTGGCAATAACGGTGGGCATGAGTTGCCCACCCTACAATTGCATTAACGCCATCGCCAATCGGCTGATTTCATCAGGTACAGGAGGGTTTTCATATCAAGCCAGTTTGATCAAGGACATCGCGGCCGGAAGGTTGGCGATCACAGCGTCCAGGTCGAGTGTTTCCACGGGTTCGCCGTGGTTGTAGCCGTAAGGCACGCAGAATGTCGGACAACCGGCGGCACGCGCGGCCAGCGTGTCATTCAGCGAGTCGCCAATCAGCAATACCTGCTCGGTGGGTACGCCGAAGAATTTCGCGGCATGTTGCAAGGGCAACGGATGCGGTTTCTTTTCCGGCAGGGTGTCGCCCGCGAGCACGATTTCAAAATACTTCGTCAGACCGACGCCGGCCAGTAGTGGCGTAGTGAAACATTCCAGTTTGTTGGTGATGCAACCCAGACGGAAACCCGCCGCTTTCATGGCTTCCAGTCCTTCGATGACGCCTTCGAAAGTTTTACTTTCCAGCAGCAGGTCGTTGTAGTGTTTCTCGAAGATAGGCAGGGCATGATCGTATAAGGCGGCGTCCGGTGTGGCGTGCATTTCGCCGGTCAGCGCGCGCTTTACCAGCCAGCTGACGCCGTTGCCGATATAGCTCGCCAGCAGTTCTTGCGAAACAGGTTCATAGTCCATGTCGCGCAACATGCGGTTGGCGGCTTCTGAAAGTTGGGGGGCGGTGTGCAGCATCGTGCCATCAAGATCGATGACGATGGCTTTGATGCTGACGGGTGTAGTGAATCGCTTGATATTTTCTGACATGGGTTCCTTAGTGCGCTTTGGCAGGTTTCTTTTCGGACTCGGCGGAATGATCAGGCGCAGTTTTTAATGCGCTTTCATCGCCCTTGGGTTTTATATCTGTTGCGGCGGGTGCCGATGCAGATACCGCTTGTTCGACGCTAACGGGATTGGCGCCCATGCTGGGGTCGAGTTTTCTGTCCGTTATATCCTTGTCGGCAGATTTCCAGCCCATCAGCACCGAGCTGGGGCTGTGCGCCTCGTTTTCCTTCATGCAATCTTCAGGTGTTTTCAGCGAAACACGGCAGGCATAGCCTACCGCTTCGGCGTCATAGATTTTTTGCTCTGCCACGCCCGTGATGCGATCACAACCCGAGGTTGCGAGCACAATTAACAGCAAGGTGAAGGCGTGGCGAGGCATGATTAAACCTTGGCCAGTTCAGCGCGCATCGCGGCAATCACGGTGTCGAACTGATGCTTGTCGGTGGCTTTGCGCGCGCCGAAAATCGCCGAACCTGCCACGAAAGTGTCCACGCCGGCAGCAGCGACTTCACGGATGTTCGCAGGGCCTACGCCGCCGTCGATTTCCAGACGGCAGTTGTAGCCGCCTGCATCTATCAATGCGCGTACCTTGCGTGCCTTGTCCAGCGTGTAAGGGATGAATTTCTGACCGCCGAAACCCGGGTTGACCGACATCAGCAGCACCATGTCCAGTTTGGGCAGCATGTATTCCAGAATATCCAGCGGAGTGGCCGGATTGAATACCAGGCCCGCCTTGCAACCGCTTTCCTTGATCAGGCCGATGGTGCGGTCAACATGCTCGGAAGCTTCCGGGTGGAAGGTGATGTAAGTCGCGCCCGCCTTGGCGAAATCAGGGATGATGCGATCCACAGGCTTGACCATCAGATGCACGTCTATCGGTGCGGTCACGCCGTGAGCGCGCAGCGCATCGCAAACCAGCGGGCCTATGGTCAGATTGGGGACGTAGTGATTGTCCATTACGTCGAAGTGCACGATGTCTGCACCAGCGGCGAGAACATTATCGACTTCCTCGCCCAGCTTGGCGAAGTTGGCGGAAAGGATGCTAGGGGCGATTTGATACATGATGTTTCCTTAAAAAGTTATTGGCGCAGCGCGTATTCTAAACCGAAATCAGCTGCCGGAGACGATGAGGGTCGAATTCCCCGCACGCTTATATGCCGTATTTCGGCGACGGGTGCAGACTAGTTAGCTCGTTTGCCGAGCGTTAATCCGGTAGCTTGATAGAACTGCTCAAGGTTGCTCAGGTCGTCAAAGACTGCCGCCGCGCCGGTAAAATCATGGTTGCGCGTGTAGTGATTGGTGGTGACATAAGTCTTGATTCCGGCTGCCAGACTGGAACGCAGCCCGTTTTCGGAATCTTCCAGCGCGATGCAGTCTGTCGCGGCCAATCCCATTTTTTCCAGCACCCAGAAATAAATATCCGGCGCAGGTTTCTTATGCGGCACGATGTCGCCACAGCCGTTGGCGGCAAACAAGTCAGCCCAGTCTTTCCCCAATCCCACTTCCAGCAGCGCGGTAACATTCTCCGGCGTGGTGGTGGTGGCGATGGCCAGCGTGATGCCCGCTGCATGTGCGTCATGGATCAGTTGTTTAACGCCGGGGCGCAGCGGAACATTGCCCTCACCTATCATGGTGGTGTAATGCTGCGTCTTGATGGCATGCAGGTTTTTCACAAAGCCGTCAAAGTCGGCGGGTTTGTCGAAGTCCTGCAGGAAATCGCTGACAAAATACTTGATCCGTTCCTTGCCGCCAGTCACCTTGAGCAGCTTGTCATACAACGCCACATCCCAGTTCCAGTCCAGTCCGTTCTCTGCAAAGGCTTTGTTGAAAGACATGCGGTGCCCGTCTTCGGTATCGGCAAGCGTTCCGTCCACGTCAAAAATAATAGCTTTTATAGTCATGATGTTAGTTAGTCGTTAGTCGTTAGTCGTTAGTCGTTAGTCGTTAGTCGTTAGTCGTTAGTCGTTAGTCGTTAGTCGTAAGGCGGAGATAATTGTCCTCAGTCCTTCATTCAGAAATAAGGCGGGTTCATCGCCTATATTTCGTGGGATAAACAGAATCTTAGCGCATGTTTTATCGCGCTTAGATAATGTTTAGTAGTTTCATCAATGCCCTTGCGGCATCAGTCCTCAGTCCTCAGTCCTGGTTTTACCTCATTCCCGGCAGTTTGCCTGCCATGCTGCGCATCATTTTAGCCATGCCGCCTCCCTTGGAGAACATCTTCATCATTTTCTGTGTTTGTTCAAACTGGTTGAGTAGCTGATTGACGTGCATCACCTTCACGCCTGCGCCTTCGGCAATGCGACGTTTGCGCGAGGCCTTGATGAGTTCAGGTTTGCTGCGTTCGAGCGGTGTCATCGAGTTAATGATGCCTTCCAGGCGATTGATGGATTTGTCGTCCACCTTGGAGTCGGCAGCGGCCTGGCTGAGTTGTGCGGGCAGTTTGTCCATTAACGCGGACATGCCGCCCATCTTGCGCATCTGCACGAACTGCATTTTGAAATCGTTGAGGTCGAAGCCCTTGCCGGTTTGCATCTTTTTGGCGAGTTTTTCGGCTTCGCCCTGATCTACCCCGCGTTGCGCTTCTTCCAGCAAAGACAGTACATCACCCATGCCCAGTATGCGCGAAGCCATGCGCTCAGGATGAAAGGCTTCCAGCCCGTTGGGCTTTTCGCTGACGCCGATAAATTTGATCGGTTTGCCGGTAATCTGGCGCACCGAGAGTGCTGCGCCGCCGCGCGAGTCGCCGTCCAGTTTGGTGAGGATGATGCCGGTGAGCGGTAGCGCTTCGCCGAAGGCCTTTGCGGTATTTACCGCATCCTGCCCGGTCATTGCGTCCACTACAAACAGGGTCTCGATCGGCTTGAGCGAGGCGTGCAGCTGCTTGATTTCCGCCATCATCGCCTCATCGATGGCAAGGCGTCCGGCGGTATCAACGATCAGCACATCGTGATGATGTTTGCGCGCAAAGTCCAGCGCGGCCAGCGCGATATCCTGCGGACGCTGCGAGATGTCGGAGGTGAAGAAATCGGTATCGAGTTGACTGGCCAGCGTGCGCAACTGTTCGATGGCTGCTGGGCGATAAATGTCGCAACTGACCAGCAGCACTTTCTTCTTGTTTTGTTCGCGCAACAGTTTGGCGAGTTTGCCGCAGGTGGTGGTCTTGCCCGCACCTTGCAGGCCGGCCATCAGAATGACCGCAGGCGGCGTGGTGGTGAGATCGAGCGCGTCGTTGTGCTCGCCCATCAGCTTGGTGAGTTCGCGATGGACCACGCCGATGAAGGCTTGGCCGGGGTTCAGATTGCCGATGACTTCCTGCCCCAGCGCGGCCTGCTTGACCGAGGTGGCCAGTTCCTTGACGACCGGCAAGGCCACGTCGGCTTCGAGCAGCGCCATGCGTACTTCGCGCAGCGCATCCTGAATGTTGTTCTCGCTGAGGCGTGCCTGACCGCGCAGGTTTTTAATGACACCAGAGAGACGTTGCGTCAAGTTGTCCAGCATATCCGTCCTTGTGGGTAATCAAAGTAAATGATGTAGAATCTGCGAAGTCTAAAACATTCTGACAAAAAATGTCTAATCTTCTCCTGTCACTTTTCGCTTTCGTCACCTATTCCTTGCTGGCCGTTTATTTCTGGCGCGCACATGCGCGCGGCGAATGTGATGAGCGTTGCCGCGGCACGGTCGGGCACCTGTCACTATTTCCGATTGCGCTGCATGGCTATCTGTTGTGGAGCGGCATTTTTTCGGGAGGCGGGATCGATCTGGGGGTGTTCAATGCGCTGTCGCTGATTGTCTGGTTGACGCTTCTGGTGTACTGGGTGGCGCGCTTCTTTTATCCGATAGGCGGACTGCAGGCGCTGGTTTTGCCGCTGGCGGCCATAACGCTGTTGTTGCCGGGTGTGTTTCCTGCGGATCATCAGTTAACTCATACGGATTTGCTGGCTTTCAGGGTGCATATCGCGGTTGCGATGTTGGCTTATAGTCTGTTTACCATCGCCATGCTGCATGCGGTGCTGATTTCGCTGGTGGAGAAACGCCTGCACCATGCGAATTTGCCGCGTGTGTTGCGCAGTCTGCCGCCGCTGCTGACGATGGAAAGTTTGCTGTTTCGCATGATAGGCATCGGTTTTGTATTGCTGACCCTGACGCTGGCATCGGGCGTGTTGTTTTCCGAAGAAATTTTCGGCAAGGTCTGGCAGTTCAATCATAAAGTGCTGTTCGGTTTTCTGTCGTGGTGTGTATTCGCCGTGTTGTTATGGGGGCATCATTACTATGGCTGGCGAGGAAAAATCGCCGTGCGCTGGACGGTGAGCGGCTTTGTATTCCTGCTGATGGCCTACCTGGGCAGCAAGTTTGTGCTTGAGCTCATGCTGCATCGTTAATCTCGTTGATTATCAAGGCGCTTGCTACAAAGCAGGCTTGTGTCGTAGAATGCCCGCCCTTTCGTGGTGATGGGTTCGCGCAGGCGGGCGCATGACTGGCGAATACAAGGTGATGTCACTCCCTGGTGTTGCGGGAATCACTTTTCCGGCAAAACATTACCCTGCACATGAGTGCATAGGTCTTTTAGGCTAATAATTTAGATAGGTTTTTTATGGTCATCATTCGTCTTTCCCGTGGCGGTTCCAAGAATCGTCCGTTTTACAATGTGGTCGTAGCGGATTCGCGCAATCGTCGCGATGGTCGCTTCATCGAGCGCGTTGGTTTCTACAATTCCATCGCCAATGAAAAGCAGGAAGCGTTGCGTCTGGATCTGGCGCGCGTGGCTTTTTGGCAAAGCAAGGGCGCGCAATTGAGCGACGCTGTTGCCAAGCTGGTAAAGCGTGCCGGTGCCGCTGCAACAGTCTAACGACTCCGAACCCATGGTCATCATGGGTCGCGTTGCATCCGCCTTCGGCATACGCGGCTGGGTGAAAATCCAGCCGTTCAGCGAATACGTCGATAGTCTGGTAGCTTACAAGTCCTGGTATTTGGGTCATGAAAATGGCCCGTGGCGTGAAGTGACCGTAGCTCAGTGCGAAACGCATGATAAAACACTGGCTGCGCAATTTCCCGACTGCCCGGATCGCACTGCGGCCGAAAAGCTGAAAGGCTTGTTGATCGCCGTGCCGCGCAGCAGCCTGCCGAAGCAGGACGATGATGAATACTACTGGGCTGACCTGATCGGCATGTCTGTGGTAAACGAATCCGGCGATACGCTGGGTACGGTGGCTGAGTTGCTGGAAACGGGCGCGAATGATGTGTTGATCGTGCGCGGCAAGGGTCCTGATGTGCTGATTCCATTCCTGAAGAGTGTCATCGGGCATGTTGATCTGGCCGCCAGGGTGATACGTGTCGATTGGACGGCGGATTTGTGATTTTTGACGTTATCACGCTGTTCCCGCAGATGTTCGATGCGCTGACGCAATGCGGCATTACGCGTCGTGCGGCGGAACAGGGGCGCTATGTGCTCAAGACGTGGAATCCGCGTGATTTCACCACAGATAATCATCGTACGGTAGATGATCGCCCTTATGGCGGAGGTCCCGGTATGGTGATGCTGGGCGAACCGCTTGCGGCAGCGATCAATGCGGCAAAACAGCGTCAGGCGGCGAGTGGTGTTGCCAGGAGTCGTGTGGTGTATTTGTCGCCACAAGGTCGCTTGCTGACACATGCCGTGGTTAAGGAAATGGTCGCGCAGCCGGAAGAGGGATTAATCCTGCTGACGGGGCGTTATGAAGGCATCGACGAGCGCCTGATCCGCCAGATGGTGGATGAGGAAATTTCCATCGGAGACTATGTGTTGTCCGGTGGCGAGTTGGCGGCGATGGTGCTGATGGATAGTCTGGTGCGGCAACTGCCCGGCGTGTTGGGTGATGCCGATTCAGCGGAGCAGGATTCGTTTGTGCAGGGTTTGCTGGATTGCCCGCATTACACCCGCCCGGAAATTTTTAATGGTGAAGCCGTGCCCCCGGTGTTGTTGTCTGGCAATCATGCAGACATACAGCGCTGGCGGCTTTCCCAGTCGTTGGGCAGGACGTGGACACGCCGTCCGGATTTGTTGGCCGGGCGTGTTTTGACAAAAGAGGAATCTGGTCTTCTGGCAGTATTCCAGGATGCTTATCAGAAGGAACAAGATCCGATAACCAAGGAGCAGTAAAGTGAATTTGATCGAACAATTGGAACAAGAAGAAATCGCCCGTTTGGGTAAAGTTATTCCTGATTTTGCGCCTGGCGACACCGTCGTAGTCAGCGTGAATGTGGTTGAAGGTGAGCGCAAGCGCGTTCAGGCATTTGAAGGTGTGGTGATTGCCAAGCGCAATCGCGGTTTGAATTCCGGCTTTATCGTGCGTAAGATCTCCGCAGGTGAAGGCGTGGAGCGCACTTTCCAGACCTACTCCCCGACCATCGCCAGCATCGAGGTGAAGCGCCGCGGTGCGGTACGTCGCGCCAAGCTGTACTATTTGCGCGATCGTTCAGGCAAGTCGGCACGTATCAAGGAAAAGTTGCCAGCACGCAAAGTAAAAAATGTAGCAGCAGCGTAATTTCGCTGTAGGTACAAAAAAACGGGAGGCTCTGCCTCCCGTTTTTTATTATCATTGCGATATGGATTATCAGGCAAAACTTTCCGCGCCCTTTGGCATGCTGGGCATCCGTTGCGATGACGCTGCATTAATCGGCATTGATTTTCTTCTGGCAAGCGAATCGCCGCAACGTGCCGTCAGCGCATTGGCTGAACGGGTGTGCGAGCAACTATTGCGCTACTTTGAAAATCCCGATGCCGAATTCATGGTGGCGCTTAAATTAACGGCAACCCCGCATCAGCAAAAAGTCTGGCAGGCCATGCGCTCTATTCCGCGCGGTGAGACTCGCCGCTATGGCGAACTGGCGGCTGAACTGCATTCCAGCGCGCGAGCGGTCGGCCAGGCTTGCGGCGCCAACCCCATCCCCATCATCATTCCTTGTCATCGTGTGGTGGGCAAATCCGGGCTGGGTGGTTTCATGCACCATGCCAGCGGCGACCCCTTAGAGATTAAACGCTGGCTGCTTGCGCATGAACAACGCTGAGTTGCTGGACGAATTTTGCGACATGCTATGGCTCGAAGACGGCCTGTCGCGCAACACGCTGGAGAGCTATCGCCGCGATCTGAACAAGTTCGCCGCCTGGCTGGAAAAGCAGCACACCATCAGCCTGCTGCAAACCACGCATGGCGATGTACAAGGTTATCTTGCCGACCTTTACGCCGTGCAAAAAGCGCGTGCCAGTTCTACGGGGCGTAATTTGTCCAGTCTCAAGCGGCTGTTCCGCTACCTGCTCAGGCAAGGCAAAATATCTATCGATCCTACGCTGCAAATTGACACGCCAAAATTGCCGCGCAATCTGCCCAAAAGCCTGAGTGAGACGGATGTGGAACTGCTGCTGGCCGCGCCCGATCCGCAAACGCCATTGGGCTTGCGCGACCGCACCATGTTCGAGGTGTTGTATGCCACCGGCTTGCGGGTGTCCGAACTGGTGAGTTTGCGCATGGGTCAGGTGAGCATGGATATGGGCGTGGTGCGGGTGATGGGCAAGGGCAACAAGGAGCGTCTGGTGCCTTTGGGCGAAGAGGCGCTGGATTGGTTGCGCGATTATCTGCAGGACGGGCGCGGGGTGCTGTTAGGCAAACAGGTAAGCGACGATTTATTTGTGACCGCACACGGCTGTGGCATGACGCGGCAGATGTTCTGGTATCTGATTAAAAAGCACGCAAAGGTAGGCGGATTGAACAAACCGCTGTCGCCACACACCTTGCGCCATGCCTTTGCCACGCATCTGCTGAATCACGGCGCGGACTTGCGCGTGGTGCAGATGTTGCTGGGGCATGCAGATATTTCCACCACGCAGATCTACACCCATGTGGCACGGGAGCGGTTGAAACAGCTGCATGCCAAGCATCATCCGAGGGGGTGATGGTTTTGCATTTGCTGCCGGGCAACCCCCGGCGGTTTTGTTTTTCACTGGATTCCCGCCTGCGCGGGAATGACGGCTGTCCTTCGACAAGCTCAGGGCGAACGGCCAATAATTATTTAACCTGTCCCCGCTCTATGCTGATCCCCACCATCTTGCAATTGCGTATCGCCTGTAACTTGGCGACGCTGACCTTGACCCAGGGTGCGTTAAAATCTTTGAGGATGATCTGCGCGATGTGTTCGGCCAGCGTTTCCAGCAGGGAAAAATGACCTTCGCTTAATACTGTCTGGATGTGTTGCGCGACTTGTGCGTAATCGAGCGCGTCATTGATGTCGTCGCTGAAGCAGGCGCGGCTGTTGGGCAGCGCGATGTCGAGGTCGAGTTGCAAGGTTTGCGGCACAAGTTTTTCCCGCTCGTAAATACCGATCAGGGTGGTGACTTTGAGCTCGCGTATGAAGATGATGTCCATGTATTTCTACTTGTTGGTGGCTAAGTGGCGAATCGCGTAGAATTCGCTTCTCCCCGATTTTAAGGTATTCCTGATGTTGACCCTAGTTTTTATTGTTGCAGCCTATCTGTTGGGCTCGATTTCTTTTGCGGTGGTAACTAGCAAGGCCTTTGGTATTGCCGACCCGCGCACTTACGGCTCCGGCAATCCCGGTGCAACCAATGTGCTGCGCAGTGGCAAGAAGGCTGCTGCCGCACTGACTTTACTGGGCGATGCGGCCAAGGGCTGGCTGGCGGTGGCGCTGGCGATGCATTTTGCCAGTCACGATGCGCAAGGCGTGCTGCTGGTTGCGCTGGTTTTTCTGGCGGTATTCCTGGGGCACGTCTTTCCAGTCTTCCTGAAATTCAAGGGCGGCAAGGGCGTGGCGACGGCATTGGGCGTGTTGCTGGCGCTGAATATTTGGCTGGGGCTGGCTGCTTTGGCGACCTGGCTGGTGATCGCACTGGTATTTCGTTTGTCGTCGCTGGCTGCGCTGATGGCAGCTGTCGGCGCGCCGATTTACGCGATGGTGCTGGGTTTGCCCGGCGTATGGGTGCTGGCGACCGCCATCATGTCCATGCTGCTGATCTGGCGTCACAAGAGCAATATTCAAAATTTGATGACTGGCAAGGAAAGCAGGATAGGCAAGAAAGCCGCTTAGCAGGCTGGCTTGCAAGTTTCTTCAGGTTTTCGGATTCGGCTGGATAATTCCCCCACTACGGGGCGGGTGAAGTTGAATATTATTGTATGATAATATTCAGCATTAACCGTTGGAGAGATCATGCGCCCGGCACAACTTCAGGCTGTACTTGACCGCGAATTCATGAGCGCCCGCGAAGGGCACCATACACCCGTCATGCTTTGGGGACCGCCCGGCGTGGGGAAATCCCAGATCATCGCGCAGGTCGCAACCCGCCATGCCGTACCCATGATAGACATACGCCTGTCGCAAATGGAGCCCTCCGATTTGCGCGGCATTCCCTTCAGAATCGACAATCGGGTGGAATGGGCTGTGCCGTCCATGTTGCCGGATATCGAGCGCCATGGCCCGGAAGGTGTTTTGTTTCTGGACGAAATCACCTCCGCCCCGCCCAGTGTCTCGGCCGCCGCCTACCAATTGATACTGGATCGCCGTCTGGGCGCGTATGAAGTCCCGGCAGGTTGGGCGATTTTCGCGGCCGGCAACCGTCAGGGTGACCGGGGGGTAACTTACACCATGCCGGCGCCTTTGGCTAACCGCTTTTCTCATTTTGAGATCGAGGCCAACCTCGATGACTGGGTGAATTGGGCTTATGGCAATGGTATTGATGAACGTCTGATCGGTTTTTTGCGTTTCCGCCCGGAGCGGTTGTTTGATTTTGACCCCGCGCATAATCCGGTCGCCTTCCCCAGCCCGCGTTCCTGGGAATACGCGCACCGCGCGCTGTACAAGTTTTCCGATCGGCCCGATCTGTTGGGCGATGCTTTGCAAGCCTGCGTGGGGCAGGGCGTCGGCGTGGAGCTCAAGGCCTTCATCGACAACATGGAAAACCTGCCGGACATCGACGGCATACTGGCTGGCACGGTGGCCGATGTGCCCAAGGGCATCGACCTGCAATACGGCGTCGCGGCGGCCCTGGTGCGGCGGGCGAAGGAGTCGGCCGGCGACATCGACAAGCTGGGCAACATTCTTAAATATGCGCGCGGCTACCCGCAGCGCGAGATGGGCGTGATGCTGGTCACCGCCCTGCACCGCGCTGTCGGCAAGCCGCTGTTCGCCGTGCCGGAGTTTGTGGAATGGGCCAACAGCGTGGCCGAGTTGATGTTGTACGACTTCAAGCCGAATG
>JAUXWM010000053.1 GCA_030681375.1 Gallionella sp. | reverse complement strand
CGGAGGGCAGGCGCTACATACCAGGCGTGCCTCCCGCTGGAGTGTGCACTTGTTTCAATCCTCGCCCGCCCCGGAGGGCAGGCGCTACGATGCAGAAGGTCGGTATTAAGTGGGTAGATGCGCTGTTTCAATCCTCGCCCGCCCCGGAGGGCAGGCGCTACAACGGCCAAAACAGCCGCACCAATCAAACCAACTTGTTTCAATCCTCGCCCGCCCCGGAGGGCAGGCGCTACCAAAGCGCGCTTTGCAGCTTTCACGCCGTAAATCAGTTTCAATCCTCGCCCGCCCCGGAGGGCAGGCGCTACCCGGAAAGCGTGTCGGCGTGTATTCTTCGCCAGGGTTTCAATCCTCGCCCGCCCCGGAGGGCAGGCGCTACTGCCAGTACCAGCGCGGGTAATGCAGCTGCATCGGTTTCAATCCTCGCCCGCCCCGGAGGGCAGGCGCTACCTGCAACGAAGTCCGTTGCGCCGTCTGCCAGCGTGTTTCAATCCTCGCCCGCCCCGGAGGGCAGGCGCTACGGCGATGACTCGGTCGCACTGTATTACGGCGAGTTGTTTCAATCCTCGCCCGCCCCGGAGGGCAGGCGCTACTGCCAAGCCGGAAACCGAGCAACCATCATACGAACGTTTCAATCCTCGCCCGCCCCGGAGGGCAGGCGCTACGACCGCCGCAGTCGCCTGACTCATGGACGCAGGAGTTTCAATCCTCGCCCGCCCCGGAGGGCAGGCGCTACCGCAAGCCGCTAAATTTATAACTAGGACACTTAAGTTTCAATCCTCGCCCGCCCCGGAGGGCAGGCGCTACCCTTAAAATTAAACGCACTTAAATTTAAGCGCAATTGTTTCAATCCTCGCCCGCCCCGGAGGGCAGGCGCTACTAAGTCAGCAGGAGTAAAAACAGCCCAATCAGTTGTTTCAATCCTCGCCCGCCCCGGAGGGCAGGCGCTACCAGGGTTTAAAGCCTGCGGCTGATGGTTCTCTTTTGTTTCAATCCTCGCCCGCCCCGGAGGGCAGGCGCTACCTTGGTTGCTAAGCCGGTTGTGGCGTTATTTACTGTTTCAATCCTCGCCCGCCCCGGAGGGCAGGCGCTACACAGGCAGCAATCGCAACCGCCAAAGCCGTGCTGTTTCAATCCTCGCCCGCCCCGGAGGGCAGGCGCTACAGTCTGCCTACAACGTCATGATTTTCAACGTTAATAAGCAAACTTTGCGCGAACTCCCGGATTTCATGCGTCCGGGCGATCACACAATCAAACGACGAAATAGAAAAATCCTTATTCGTCAATATATTGGCCACAACGCGAACCTGCTGCGTTTGTGTCGTTGCTACTGGTTCGCGCTTCATATTACCAATGCCCCTTCAAAATCCATGGCACGGAATTTACCATATTCCTTGATGTGCAGGTCCACTGGCTCAGTCAGGCGGTACAAGCGCAGGCTGTCTTCCTTTTCTTCAATTTCGTCCAACAGCCTTCGTTCCAATATTTCGAGTTGCATCTGATTAACCTTACATTCAAATACTGAATTTTGTACGCGCTGGCCGATGCTTTCGCATACTTTTGCGACGCGGCGCAGCCGTTTGCGCCCGGCGGCGCTTATCGTGGATACATCGTAGGTAATGATGATGAGCATGATATTAGCGGTAAAGAAACGGCAGATAGCCTTCCATGTCGCCGCGCAACATGCGCGCCATGAAGCGCGCCTGCAATAACGGCAACAGGCCTATCGGCACTTTGGTTTCCAACAACGGGTGCATCACTTCTTCCTGCTTGCGCTCCTGATAGGCGACCACCACAGTGCGGCGCGCATCGCCTTCCAGCAGCACCGCGCCACCTTCACGTTCCGCAAAGTCGTTTGCGCCAATCTGCCCCCGGTTTATCAATGTCAATGCTAGCCTATCGGCAAAGATGGCGCGAAATTCTTCCATCAAATCCAGCGCAAGTGCGGCACGACCGGGACGCACAGCATGCAGAAAACCAAGTTGTGGATCGAGTCCAACAGCCTCCAGCGCGGAGCGGCAGTCATTCATCAGCATGGAATAAAGAAACGATAACAGCGCGTTGAAACGGTCGCGTGGCGGACGCCGGGTGCGCCCGTCCATCGTAAATTTGTCGCGCGCGTCTCGCTTGACCAGCAGCGGCAATGCAGCAAAATAATTCTTTGCCGCATCGCCTTCGATGCCGCGCAGCACATCCAGATCAGCGGTAAACGGCAGATTGCGTATCGAATTAGAAAGTGTCTCGGCGGCGGCACCCAGGACGATACCATCTTGTTCATCACCCGCCTCGCGCGCACCGCGCAACAGGACTTGACGACTATTGCGCAGTTTTCCGGCAATCGCACTCTGCGCGATACTCAGCGCAAATTTCTCATCCAGTGCCAGCTTATACTGCGCCTGGCGCAGCAGGATATTGCCGGAAACCGGGCCTTCGAGACGCGCCTTGAAACGCCCGTTGCCATCCAGCAGCACCAATGCAATGCCATCACCCGCACAGCGGTGCATCAGCGCCGGAGAAAGCATGACATTACCCAGACACACCACACTGCCCAAATGATGCAACGGCACCTGCAATTTCTTCACACGCTCCACATCCACCCGCAACGTATCGTTCTCCAGATGCAGATAGGAATTTTGCGTCATCACATAAAGCGTATTTTGAATCTGGCGCGCCATGATTATATGGCCTCAGGATCAAACAAGGTTTCCAGCAGAGTATGCTGCGCTGCACGTTCGGCAACCGCTTCAGGCTGACAGATTTCCTTCAGCGAACACTCACGGCAGCGCGCATCATTGGCAGGCGGCGGCAACTTGCCGAAATCCAGCATGGCGCGGATAGCGCTCACCGTCTCCTTCACCTGATCGCGCAACTCCTGGGTAATAACCACCTCCCGCCTGCGCCGTGAGCCATGGTGGTAAATTGCCCCATGCGTATTGACCTTGCCGGTCATTTCTTCCAGACACATCGCCTGTGCGGCAAGCTGAATGTCGTCGTGTGTTTTCTCACGCTTCTTGCCATGCTTGTATTCGACCGGATAAATGCTTCCACCAGGATGAAACTCAACCACATCACATTTTCCGATCAGCCTCAGACGATCCGACCATACCGGCAAAGCCCGTTCGGCGCGCACACCCTCAAACGTTTCATAACCCGGTTCATCCACCCACTCATGTGCCGCGTTTCCCCGCATGGTATGAACATTCTCATCGAATGCCTGCTCCAGATGAATCAGACCACACTGGCGCGGGCAATAGCTCCAGTGCTGGAGCGCGGAAAGCATGATGGGATCGGTGGCATCCATTTAGCCGAACAGTCGTTTCAGCAGCACATCACGTTCCACACCTTGCGCTACAGCCACATCGCCGAGAATGGCGGAAAGTGTGCCGATCCGTAGCGGATCATGCAAAGGAACCGTAACGTGATGCTGTTGCGGGTTTTCGCAAGTAAGGCGAACATGACTGCCTGTCTGGCGCGTTTGCCGATAACCCAAATTGACCAGAGTTTTGATAAGTTCAGCCCCGGTCAGATCACGAGGCAATCTCATGCCGCCAACACCTCTTCCTGCACGATATGCAGACGAATAATCCTAGGCATTTCGCCTGCGTCATAATGACAACGCACTGCGTCCTGCACCATCTGGCGCAACTCCGGCAAGGTGTCTGCCTCTGTAAAAATGGAATCGCCCAAAGCACGGGCGGTATAACCGCCTTCGGGGGCTTGCTCTACGAGAAATAGAATTTCACTCATGTTACCTCCGTGTTCAATCATGATTATCAGTTAGCGTGATGCTGTCACGCTAACTCTGGTGCGAGCATCCGCCACAGCCTCGGCTAGCTTGTGGCGCATCCAGGCATCCGACTTTTGTTTGCGCGCCATTGCCAAACCCAGCGCTTCGCTCATTACCTCGGCCATCTCTTCATCGGTAGGCTCGGTATCGGCGGCCAATGGATTGCGTTTTAAAACGGATAGATCTGACATAAAAGCTCCTTTCACTATCCAACTTTAACTTCGAGGGTTACACCAGACGGCAATGCTTCCTTGTTCACGGAAACCGTATAGTCCGAGAAATCGCGTGGCACGGCAATACCTTCATTGAGTTTGGGTTGGATAAGAAAAATTAAAATCCTTCGATCTGTTCAGGTTTAAGAGCCTCCAAGCTGGCAATCTCAAAGTCACCATTGGGTTGAACTTTTAACGAACCATGTACTTTTGCCGACGAATATTGCCCGGATTTGCAGCTGTGCTTCCACCAAAGCACCTTGAGAACTTCCATACTGCCAGCAGGACGGGCGCTGGATTCATCGTTCTCAAACAGTTTAGGCAGAATCTCTTTGATAGTTTTGGCATCCTCTTCGCTGAATTTTGTTTTCTCTGCAAGTTGCGGATTCATGCTGCCATAGAAAACATAGATGCCCTGATCCACGCGATGTTTCATGCCCATCGTGTCGGAACTTCTCTTGCCATCCTTAGTGTCTTCGCCGTTTACGCTTTTGGTAATCTGTGTACTGGTGATGTCGATGGGAACTAAGCTGAATGCGGACTGGACGGTCACTGGACCACGGATACCAATGGAAATTCCGGCATCGCCTTCGTCATCGCTGCCATCCTCTTTCTTCTTACCTTTCTTTTTGGATAGCGCGAATAGCTGGCCGAAAGTTCGCACGTCAATCCATTCTGCGCAGGCAAGATTGACCGTTTCGTCAGAACCAAGTTTGTTGCCCAACACGGCTTCGGCTCTTGATCTGAGACTCTTTGCATCATCAATTTTTCGATCATCGGATTGGACAAAAACGGCCTGCCCCTTGGCCTCCGATTTTCCTTCTTTACCTCCAAGTTTCACGAACCGTTCAACCAGTCGATCACGGATTTTTCGTTTGATACAAACATCGGTGATTTCCCCAAAATTTTCATAGTTGGTGCGGGGACGATTGCTATTAAGTGGGTCGCCGTTCGGATTGGCATTTTTGACGCGAAGAATTACGGCGAAGTCGATCTTGTTTTGTAGCGTGCTCATGTTGTTGTCTCCTTGGGTCAATTAGATGTCAGTGTCGTGTGTGTCGTCATCAGATGCAAATTCATCCGGTTTATCCGATTTAGCTGTGTTAAGTGCCTGACGCTGGCAGTGATAACCCAACAAGAATTCACCAGAGAGCTTTCGATCACTCAAAAAATCATCGCCCTCAAATTTTGTGACGACCACATCCAGTAGAGTTTCCATCACGTGCATAAAAGCGGGACGCTTTGCTCGTAGGCGAGACTTGGAGGGCGTAAGGGCAAGTTCAATCGTCCGCCAAGTGCTGTTGGGGCGATCCGCAAAGCGTTGCATCAATTTGGCAGCGTTTGTGTCGCGCTTCTCGCCGCCAACATGCAACGCTCGGCCTTCAATGTGTTCAGCAATGGACAGCAGTCGTCCATAGAGGTAATCGCGTGATGTCCGTTCAGTTTCCAAAGTCATTTGGTATTTCCTTTCTTTGTAAGAACCTCTAAACAGGGCGCAGGCTATGCCCAGATATTTTTCCCACTCCCATTGCCTTCCGCTTTTATCTTTTTCAAAGGCAACACGGTTGCAGGTTCTGCGCACAACCGATTCGATTATGTCGCGTGGCAATGCTTGCCCATCAATGATGCACGGCAGCAGTCGTTCCACAGTGGCTTTACGCAAATTGTCGTCAAGACGACCATAGGCGGCTTCGGCTATATCTTTTGGGGCAGGCGTGCCGACAAACTTGGATTCCTTGCCGAAGTTTTGAGGCCAGGCATTTTGCTCATGCCAACTTTGCACTCGATTCAAGAAATCCGAGCCCTTCAGCTCGCGATAGAAGGTGATCGCCATACGTCCGGGTGTTGCGGAGTCCAGCCCCAAGACAACGACATCTTCATTGGGAGCAAGCTTCGCGCTATATCCCGCCATTGCTTTACGCAATCTAATCGCGAAGGCCTGACCAACACCGCCGATATCAGGTTGTTCGATTTCTGCCGCTACCTGCGAGATTTCTGCGCTGTCGAGGAAAAGGGAGAGCGAATCCTTGAATGGATCGGGTACAGGCTTGCCTGCAACTGACCAAGTGACAATCGCTTGGTCACCATTCCTGTAGGCTTGCCTCTGAATGAGCCAACGCAAAGCATTGTGGGCTTTCTGGGTGACTTCATAACTGACCCCACAGGCTTGCTGCCCTGTGTCATCGGTGAATCGTCCACGAAACGTAAAGCCAGAGCTGTCATTGGCGCTTATCAGCTTTGCTCCGTCTCCTGCATGGCGGATTCGCTTGGGGTGGTTTGCGGTGAGTGGCGCATGAATATCGCCAGTTACCATGCACACCCCTTTTAGTTTTTTTGTACTGGCATCAAAAGCCCCCCATGCATCTTGCAAGGTGGGATCTTCCCAAACCGCTGTGCAAGGGTTGCCATCTTCTCTGACATGCCAGCGGATGAAGGCATAGCCTTGATCGCGTTTTCCATCCTTGGCTGTAAGCAAACGAAAGATGTCTGGCGTGTCGTTATTACCAACCCATTGGGTGAGCAATTTCCCATCGACTCCGAGATGCAGAAGTTTTTCATTAACCAGATCAGATACCACACTGTTCTTGCGAATATAGGCAAGTACAGCTCTCGCTTTTGCATGACTAAATTCAGAGTTGCACCACGTAGCTAGTTGTTCTTCATATTTGTTGAAGAAGGAGCGCTTCTTCCCGCCATGAGCTAGGTAATCATTCGCACAATATTGAACCTTGTCGCAGAGCGGATGAGGTAGAGCTCCTGCCCCCGTTCTTCCCGCTGACTTTTCAGTGGCAGGAATAATGGTCTCCTCTTTTTGGACGATTCTTGCACCCTTGAAATTACCCGAGACATCAAGCGTGATTTCGATATGAACTTGTTGCGGGGTATGGCTGATCGGCATTAGGCGTGCCGAACCGGGGGGCTCATGCCCTTTGCACAGTTCGTAGGTTTCGTAGAGTTTTTGAATCCAGCTCATATCAAACCTCCAACCTTGCTTCTTCGATTTCAACGCCAAGTAGATTGCGTTCCTTGTCGAATTTCTTGGCGCTCATTTCACGAACGAATTTGCGCACCGTGCAATCCTGCGGACGTTCAAATCGTATGTTTCCGTTAATCATCGTTGGTCGTGCAAAGCGTGCGTAGAGTTTGTCTTCGCCGATCTCGTCGGGATAGTCGAAGCCATGAAACATCAAGCCAAAAGCCAATTCGCCTTCACCATCGTAAGTGCTGCTTCCAGAGCCGAACACGCAGGGTTCGACATATCCTTGGCAATCCCTTGTTCCAAGAAAAATGTCTTGGCGGCCGCCACGTTCAAGCATTCGCTTGGCGACGATGTGGTGTTTGGCTTCATTTCTGTCATCCGCTAATTCAGGGCAGTGTTCATTCCACTCGAAATGGGCGCGTACTTGGTATTCCACGTCTGCCAGAAAGGTGTAAATGGCCAAGGAATTCCCGCCGCCAAATTCCAAAGGTTTGGTGCCTTTGGTCTGTGTGCGAATACGTTTCATCACCCTTACTTCGTCAATGACCCAGATGAAAGTCGGTTTCCAGTAAATAGACTTGGCAATGCCTTTAAGTGCCTCGTAGGTGGGGATGTGATAAGAACATTTTTCACCGCCGATGCGAGTTAGCGGATCGGTGAACAGGGCATGTCGCGCCCATACCTTAAATTCGATGCTGTTTCGTTTAAGCATTCCAAGCCTCCATATTTCTCACAGGTGTTTCGCTTAGTCCAAACTCGTCGCTGTAGTAACGGTAATCAAGGTACAGGATGCCCGTTCCTTCTTGTATTTCCTGCACAGCCCCCGCTTTGGTCAGTCGTTCCAAAACATTGGGAAAAACATTGACGGTAAATTGCTGCGCACGGCGCAGCATATCGAATTCCTTGTCAGGCAAATAAGCTGCGCAAAGATCGGCGACGATTGTTTGCCCTTCCTTGCCATGTTGCACGATGACACCACGCGTCGGCGCGTCAATGGCCTTGAATGCTTTTGCCGCTGACATAAAGGATTGACGCAGGTAGATGTTGGGAGCTTGGCCTGTTCGTTTGCCATGCTCATGCACAGCTAATGAATTGCCTGATAGTAGATTGAGAAGGGTGTCATTGTGGCCGATATTTTTTTCTGTAAGGGAGTAATCCATCTCGCGTTGTCTATCAAAGAAATAGTATGTGTAGTAGCGTTTCATTGCTTCGAGGCCAATTCGGTCGTTCCCAAACTGGAGAGGATTATCTTCATATTCGTCCAACACACGTTCAGCTTTGTCTCGCCCGATACAAATATCCTGCAACATTTCAATGCGCTCATCCTGAGGATTGACCACATGCACAGTTCCAATATCGCGCAGGCCGTTGCGGTTACAGCGGCCTGCGGCTTGGGCGATTGAATCCAGTCCTGCGGTGAAGCGAATGACCGCACCAAAATCGACATCTACGCCAGCTTCAATAAGTTGAGTGCTGAAGCAAAGCACGGGCAGTTGCTTCTCTAAGCGCTCCCGAATTTCGGTCAAGATTGATCTGCGATGTGTTGGGCACATGCTTGTGCTCAAATGGTAGAGCGGGATGCTGTCCGAGTGCTTGCATAAACTGTATAGGGTTTGCGCGGAATTCTTGGTGTTGACGATCACTAAACAACTACCGGTACGGCGCGTTTCTTCTATCGCCAGCGAGGCAACCTCGTCATTTGTCCAGCCTCCGGGTTTGCGCCGGTTTTTTACCTCGACCCGCTTCAATTCATCGAACAGTTTTTTTACGTCGTGCATCAATTCATTACCATCCGGTATTCTGAGCGCGCCTTTCTCGACGTTAACTTGATCGAGTAACGGTTGGGTGGCGGTACACAGGACAACGGTACTCCCGCACTGCTCGACTAAAAAATTGATAGCGTTGTTAAACAGATGAACACAGTTAACTGGCAGCGTCTGGATTTCATCGAAGATCAGCACGGTATTAGCCAGCTGATGCATCCGACGTGCGCCACGCGTTCCAGCACCAAAGAGAGTTTCCAGCAATTGCACACTCGTGGTGTAGATAACAGGTGCATCCCAGTTCTCTGCCAGAATTTTCCCGCGCCAACTTTGCTCTTCTGGCGTTAGGTTGGAATGGTGTTCGAGAACGACACTGCTTGGTTCTGTTCCTGTAGGTTCCAGAATACTTCGTACCACCTCGGCGTTCTGGTCGATGATGGATGTGAACGGAATGACGTAAATCACTCGATCCATCTTGTGAGTTTTCGCGTGGTGTAGTGCAAAACGCAGGCTGGCGAGGGTTTTGCCTCCGCCAGTAGGAACGGTCAGGGTATAGATTCCTTTGTCGCGAGATGCGGCAGTGTGACAGTGATTGGAAATATCACACCGAAGATAATCGATTGTCTTGGCGGGTTTAAGCCCCGCAAGGTGTTTCTCCAAGCGTTTGCACAAAACATTCCATTCAGTATATTGACCGTGCGCTCTTAATTTTGCAGCTTTTGGACTTTCAAAATCTGATGAATCAATACGATCTGCATCAATCAGGCAGCTGAACAAGAAACGAACCAATAAACCAAATTGCTGTTGAACCACCGTGCTTTTGTCATTCTTGATTGGCGCGAATCGCACAATCTTTGCAAGCGCAGCCTGCATCGCAGTAATCATGCTTGGCTTGCTGGTGAGTGCCTTTGCTCGTGAAAGAATCGAATCATCTGCTTTGATAAGCGCTTCTTGTAGGTGAGTGCGCTCAGGAATTTTATTCATTCGCCTGCCGAATATATCTTCGCCGAGGCTGTTTGTATCGGACGACAGGCAATCAATCAGGCCCGAGTGGTGGGAAGCAATACATAAGGAAAGGATTTGACCAACAATCTGTCCAAGCTGACCCTGCTTCGAGAGTTCTTGCCAAATCAACTGCGCACCTGCCGTGGAATGGTCAATCTTGCCCTTCAAACCCGCAGCATCAACAAATTCTTCATCCTCATCTTGATTGAGCAGACCGACGGCAGATTTGATATAGGACTGAAATACCTGACTGTACTTCCCTAGATCATGGAGAAGACCAATTAACTCTCCTTGGTCTTCCAAATTCAATTTCTGGGCATATAGGCCTGACATGCTTGCAACCCCACGCAGATGTTGCTCAAGGGTTTGAATTGCGCCATCGCTTTCTCGATGATGCGCAATCATTACGTCTTTTGGTGTCATGATTGTATGTTTCCCAGCTTATCGTTCATGGCTGTCATGCTAACACCCCCACTGGCTCAGAATCCGAGCCTGTCGCCGTTATTTTCGGTAATTTTTCAGCGTCTGTTTCAGGCGCTCTGTGACGGCTTTGCGCAGCGTTACTGGTGCGCTGACTTCTACATCCGGCCCATATTTGAGGATGTCCATCACCAGTTCGCGCGGGTCGGAATATGGGATGCGCAGTTCATAACTACCGTCATCCAAAAAGTTTCCCTGTTGCTCTGGATGCCAGTGCTCGTCGGCCACCCAGCGGGCGCGTTCGGGGCTGAAACGCAGTACGGCGGTGTGTTCCGGCTCTCCTGCAAAAATGCCGTAGGAACTGGCGTAATGCGCATCAAGCTGAGTGTCTGGTATGTCATGGCAACGCTGTGGCAAAGACTTGGCAGAACGGATGCGCTCGACAGCGAAGCTGCGCAGCGCATTTTTGGCATGACACCATGCATCGAGATACCAGTTGTCCCGGTAGTGGATGAGGCGTTGAGGGGAGATTTCGCGTGTACTGGTTTGATTGTCTCCGCGACTGCGGTAAGTGATGTACAGGCTGTTCCTTTGCAGCAGTGCGCCTGCCACGGTCTGAAAACATCCAGGTTCGACATTGCGCCCGCTCATGCGCAGGATATGCACACGACTTGAAATCTCACCACTCGGGTGCCCAGACATAAGCTTTTCGTCACCCAAGTGTCTGGCGGCCAGAATTTTTTGGATGCGATCCCTGACCGGTTTCAGTTGTGCGTCAAGTAGTCCGGGCTGGACTTGCGCCAACAATTGCTGGGTGGTCAACAGGGCATAAACTTCTGTTGAACTGAACCAAAGGCCGGGCAATTCGAACGATTTCCTCTCCCCTTGTGCGTAGTGATAGCCGTTATGCTCCCGGCTATACTCAAGCGGAGCATCAAAATACAGGCGCATCTCTGTAATGATGCGCCTGACCGTAGCGCGCGAGCAGCCGAGTTCGTCTTGCAAGGTCTGGCAGGATACGGGATAACGGCGCGAGGAAATGACCTGATGCAGTTTGTAAATCCGTTGCATGCCATCCATGATTCGAATTCCTTACGTTGACCTCAGTGAAAGCGACAGGGAAATCGTGAATTGCGGAGAATAAATCACCGCGAGGGTAATAATAATTCTGAACAACGCTCAGATTGTAATCCAATACGACTCCCGCGCTATTATCTCCCGCCGCCTTGTGGCAAACTGTCGGCCGTTCCAACACACCGACAAATCCACCTTGCAACCCTACGAACTGTTCATCGGTCTGCGCTACACGCGCGCCAAACGGCGCAATCATTTCATTTCCTTCATTTCGCTGATCTCGATGCTGGGCATGGGTCTGGGCGTGATGGCGCTGATCGTCGTGCTGTCGGTAATGAACGGATTTCAGAAGGAAATCCGCGCGCGCATGCTGGGCGCGTCGCCGCATCTGGAAGTGGTTGCGGATGGTGGACGGATGCAGGACTGGCAAGCCGTGTTGGGCGCCGTCGGGCAACACCCGCAGGTTATGGCCGCCGCACCTTATGTATCCGGGCAAGGCATGCTGTCGTTCGGTCAGAGCGTACAGGGCGTGATGGTGCGCGGCATCGATCCGGCGCGCGAAACTGCCATCACCGATCTATCCAATAAAATCAAGGCCGGTACTTTGGCGGATTTGCGCAGCACCGAGTTCGGCATCGTGCTGGGTTCTGATCTGGCGCGGGCGCTGGGTGTACGCATGGGCGAAAAAGTCATGCTGATCGCGCCGCAAGGTTCGATCACGCCCGCCGGGATGATGCCGCGCCTCAAGCAATTCCGCGTGGTGGGCCTGTTCGAAATCGGCATGGCGCCCTACGACAACAGCCTGGCGCTGATCAACATCAACGATGCGCAGAAGCTGTTTCAACTGGGCGAGGCAGTGACCGGCATCAGCAGCAAGTTGCGCGATATCGACCGTGCGCCTGAGGTGGCAACCGTGTTGCAGCAGCAATTGCCGCCCGGCCTTTACGCCAACGACTGGACGCACCAGAACAGCAATTATTTCAAGGCTGTGCAGATGGAAAAGAAGATGATGTTCATCATCCTGTCGCTGATTGTCGCGGTGGCCGCGTTTAACATCGTCTCGACGCTGGTGATGGCGGTCACCGACAAGCAGGCCGACATCGCCATTTTGCGCACGCTGGGCGCGAAACCTTCCAGCATCATGAAAATCTTCATCGTGCAGGGCGTGATAATCGGGCTGATAGGCACGCTGCTGGGCAGCATCAGCGGCATCGCGCTGGCGCTCAATCTGGATGTGGTGGTGCCATTCATCGAAAATCTGTTCGGCGTGCATTTCCTCGCCAAGGACGTGTATTACATCAGCGAATTGCCGTCCGACCTGCGCTACGCCGAAGTTGCACTGGTGTCGGGTTTGTCGTTCATTATCAGCCTGCTGGCGACGCTCTATCCTAGCTACCGCGCGTCAAAAACCCAACCGGCGGAGGCACTGCGCTATGAATAAGCAAAGGACTGAGGCCGTTATTTCGTGTCGGGATTTGAGCAAGACCTTCACCCTCGGCAAGCTACAAGTACCCGTACTCAAGGGCATCAGCCTTGAAGTCGGGCGCGGCGAGCGCATCGCCATTGTGGGCGCATCCGGTTCCGGCAAGAGCACGCTACTGCATCTGCTCGGTGGCCTGGACAATGCCAGCAGTGGCAGCGTGCAGATACTCGGGCAGGACGTGCGGAAAATGAACGAGACGCAACGAGGCGAAATTCGCAATCACGCGTTAGGCTTCGTCTATCAGTTTCACCACCTGCTACCGGAATTTACCGCGCTTGAAAACGTCGCCATGCCGCTGCTGATACGCGGCATGAAGCGCAAAGATGCCGAACCGGTCGCCGCCGCGATGCTGGAAAAAGTAGGACTCGCGCATCGCATCGGGCATTTGCCCGCCGAGTTATCCGGCGGCGAACGTCAGCGCACTGCCGTTGCCCGCGCGCTGGTCACCGAACCTGCCTGTGTGCTGGCTGATGAACCGACCGGCAATCTGGATCGCGCCAGCGCAGCAGCCCTGTTTGACCTGATGCAGCAGCTCAACGAACAACTGGACACCAGCTTCATTATCGTCACCCACGATCTCGAACTGGCAAAACGCATGCAACGAAATATGCGGCTGGTGGACGGGGTACTCACAGAGGGCTAAACCGCTCTTGTATGGAGTGCGGCGTGACCGGGCGCTGACGAGTCAGCGCACTCCAAAATAAACTGTGCAATTTCTCGTATCATGTACCGCGCGGGCAAAAAACTCCCTGCCCGCCCTACCTTATCTGTTCAGGGTTTGGTCCGCCGTCGTTTTCTGCTGTACATTTGCAAAATGACCACCGCGCGCCAGATTACGCGCACCGCGACATAGCCGGCAATCGCCAATATAACGGCAAGCAGCGGCAAACCTATCAGCAACGGTTCGCCCATCTTCACCAGCCAGCTTGTCAATTCGCTGATCCAGCTATTCCAGTGCAACTCCGGAAAGCCTAGCTGCGCAACCACAATGCCGTTTTGCGCGCCACTTACCCACGCCCCCAGCTCATAAGCCAACATATACAGCGGCACGATGGTGAACGGGTTGGTGTAAAACGTAACGAAGATTGCGACCGGCAGATTGACGCGAAACAACACCGCCAGCGGCGCGGATGAGAGCACTTGAAACGGCCCCGGGACCAGTCCGCAAAACAGCCCGACCGCCACACCGCCCGCTACCGAACGGCGATTCAGATGCCACAAATTGGGATGCTGCAGCCAGCTGCCGAACGGTTTGAGCCAGCGGTTGTTTTTAACCGACTCATGGTGTGGCAGAAACTGACGTAAATATTTTCGCATGACGACATTCTAGCCGCGCGCTACGCTACGCGTATGGTTCTCTTCACTTTCTTCTTCGCTTTGGGCATCTGGCTGCTGCAACAGCAAGCGCTGCTGCCTGCTTTTTTATGGGCTTGGCTGCTAGCAGGTTTGCCGTTCGTCCTGCTGATTCCAGACAGGACACCCGCGCTGCGTCTTGCCCGCAGGGTGTTGATAGCCCTTCTTGCCTGCGGCCTCGGTTTTTATCACGCCGCCTGGCAAGCCGATAAGCGTCTTTCCATCAGCCTGCCTGACGAATGGCAGGGGCGCGACATCGAGGTAATCGGCGTGGTCTCAGGGTTGCCGCACACCAGCGATCGCGGCTTGCGCTTTGGTTTTGATGTCGAGAAAACCCTCACCAGCCAGGTGGATGTTCCGCAGCACATCTACCTCAGCACCTATTTTAATCCGCGCAGCAAACCTCTGGAGCTGCACGCCGGAGAACGCTGGCGGCTCACACTGCGTTTGAAGCAACCCCACGGCAGTAGCAATCCGCATGCCTTTGATTTTGAATTGTGGGCGCTGGAAAACAATATACGGGCAGTCGGCTACGTACATAACGCCGAAAAGCTTATGGCCGGGCATCCGAAAGGTAACAATGTCCGTCTGGACGCGCTGGCCGATGGCCTGTTTTACCGTATCGAAAGCTGGCGAGAAGCGGTGCGCGACAAGTTCAACGCCACGTTGGGCAACGCGCCTTATGCGGGTGTATTGAGCGCGCTGGCCATCGGCGATCAGGGCAGTATTCCGCAGGCACAGTGGCAGATTTTTACTCGCACCGGGATTAACCATCTGGTCAGCATCTCAGGACTGCACATCACCATGCTGTCCAGCATGGGCTTTGCGCTTTGCTACGGGCTGTGGCGGCGCAGCACGCGCTTGACGCTGTGGTTGCCAGCCCGCAAGGCAGCCGCAAGCGCTGCCTTGCTGGTGGCACTGGGCTACGCCCTGCTGTCCGGTTTCGGCGTACCTGCACAACGCACCGTGTACATGGTGGCCGCTGTCGCCGCAGCACTCTGGCTGAATCGCAATTTTTCGCTCTCCCAAATACTTAGCATCGCGCTACTGGCGGTGCTGTTTGCTGATCCGTGGGCAGTGCTCTCGCCCGGTTTCTGGCTGTCGTTCGGTGCGGTGGCACTCATCCTCTATGCCACTGCACACCGCATCGGGCGCGCATTCCGGCTACCCGAGGAAGGCAACGGCTTGATGCACGCACTCAACTATCCTTTGCGCGTGTTGCGGGAATACGCAACCGTACAATGGGCGATGAGCATCGGCCTGATACCCTTGCTGCTGGGATTATTCCAGCAAGTCTCACTGGTGTCGCCCATCGCCAATGCCTTCGCCATTCCGCTGGTGAGCCTGATTATCGTGCCGCTCGCTTTACTGGGCGCGATATTGCCGACCGAAGTGCCGCTGTGGCTGGCGCATATTGCGCTGGATTGGACGATGATCCCGCTGCAATGGTTGAGTGCACTTCCCGCAGCCGTATGGACACAACATGCCCCGCCGCCATGGAGCATCGTGTTCGGCATGTTGGGCGTAGTGTGGATGCTGCTGCCCGGCGGCTTTCCGGCAAGCTGGCTGGGGTTGCTGCTGATGCTGCCGATGTTTCTGAACGCGCCCGAGCCGCCACAGTCCGACACGGTACGCCTGACCGTTTTCGACGTCGGGCAAGGCTTGTCAGTTGCCGCACAAACCCATCATCACGCCCTGCTCTACGATACTGGGCCGGATTTTTCCGGCGAGGCCGACAGCGGCAACCGCATCCTGATCCCCAGTTTGCGCGCCATGGGCATCAGCGCACTGGACGGACTGATCCTGAGCCACGACGACATCGATCACACTGGCGGCACGGCTTCCATCCTGCAGGCCATGCCCGTCGACTGGGTCTCGTTTTCGCAACCCATCACCCGACTCAAGTCCGTTCCGTCCCTCCCCTTTGAGACCCGCCGTTGCCGGGATGGCGTCAAATGGCGCTGGGATGGCGTGGAATTCGAGATACTGCACCCGCTCCAAAACAAACTCGCCAAGCCGCATGACAACGAACAGAGTTGCGTGCTGCGCATCAGTGTCGGCAATCAGCACATCCTGCTGACCGGAGACATAACAAAGCGCAGCGAACAGCGCCTGATCAAAGCACATCCCGACCAGCTCGCCGCCAGCCTGCTGGTCGCTCCGCATCACGGCAGTGCAAGTTCTTCAGACCTAGCCTTTGTCTCTGCCATCTTGCCCGACTACGCCGTGTTCACAGCAGGTTACCGCAACCCGTTCAAACATCCCAGGAAGGAAATAGAACAACGTTATGCCGACAGCGGCGCGCAACTGCTGCGCTCGGACAGGGACGGTGCGATTCTGGTCGAGATGAACGCGCGAGAACTAACAGTTGAACGCTACCGCAAAACGCATCGCCGTTACTGGACGCACACACCACAGCCGGATTGAGATGATGACCATGCGGGAATGACGCAGCCTCTTTAAGCTGTTTAATGACCTAATCTGTAGTTGAATTTACCCCACCCGGCTTGCCTGTGCTACGCTGCACGCCATGAAAAATATCACTGCACACCTCGCCTCTTTATCCATCACCGCCTGGGTCGGCAGCTTGTGGGCCATCGGCTATCTCGCCGTGCCTGCCCTGTTCCATGCCCAGCCCGACAGACAACTGGCTGGTATGCTGGCCGGTGAGCTATTTATCTGGTCGGGTTACCTCGGCATGATTTGCGGTTTTTATCTGCTGGCGCACTACGTGATTCAGTCTGGCCGCGCGGTCATTCGTCAGCAACTGTTCTGGATAGTGGCGATCATGCTGCTGATTACGTTGACAATACAGTTCGGCATACAGCCTGTCATGGCTGACCTGAAGACACAGGCATTGCCGCTTTATGTGATGCACAGCCCGCTCGCCGATCAGTTCAAAATGCTGCACGGTCTGTCCAGCGTACTCTATCTGGTGGAAAGCTTGCTGGGCGCATTGCTGGTCATTAAAAGTCGCACAAGCTAATCGCAACCAGTAAATTTTGGGCCTACATTGCACGAGAAGAATGGTGCTCTCAGGCGGATCAGACTAGACACACCTGGCCTCAGTTATTTCTTGCAAACGCCTCGAATTGCTCTGCCAGCAATGGCTTGCTGAAATAATAACCCTGCACCTCATCACACCCTTGCAAACGCAGGAAGGCCAATTGCCCGGATGTTTCCACGCCTTCGGCTATGGTGCGTATGCCCAGGCTGCTGGCCATGTTGATGATGGCGGTAACAATCGCTTTGTCTTCCGGATCATCGGTAATATCGCGCACGAAGGATTGATCTATCTTTAACTTGGATACCTTGAACTTTTTCAAATAACTCAATGAAGAATAGCCGGTGCCAAAATCATCGATGGACATACGGATACCGCTTTCATGCAGCCTGTCCATCACCGCGATAGCGGCCATGGGGTTATTCATCGCCACGGCCTCGGTCAGTTCCAGTTCCAGATATTCGTGCGGCAAGCCCACTTCATCGAGTATGCCGTTCACTCGCTCTATCATATTAGCCTGATGAAACTGCACCGCAGACAAATTAACGGCCATCACCATCGGCGGCAACCCGCTGTCCATCCAGTCCTTCAACTGTCTGACCGCCGTGCGCAACACCCACTCGCCTATCTGGATGATCTGCCCGCCATCTTCGGCGATGGGAATAAATTCAGCGGGAGAAATCATGCCCAATTCAGGATGCCGCCAGCGCAGCAAGGCTTCCGCGCCGACGATACGTCCATCCTGTATCGCCAGTTGCGGCTGGTAGTGTAAAAACAATTCGTTGCGCGACAATGCGTAACGCAACGCATTCGCCAGTTGCATGCTGCGCACGGAGCTGGCCTGCATTTCAGGCGTAAAAAACCGGAAATCGTTACGCCCTTCCTGTTTGACGCGGTACATGGCCGCATCCGCATGCTTGGACAAGGTCTCGAAATCCCTGCCATCGTCCGGATAGATCGCGATGCCTATCGAGGGTGTCGCAATCAGCTCATGCTGCTCGACTTGCCAGGAAAGTGATACCGCTTCGAGCAGCTTGGTCGCCACATGCGCCGCGCCATTGGCATCGATACCGGGCAGGACAATGATAAATTCATCACCGCCCAGACGCGACACCGTGTCTTCATCGCGCAAGGTTGCCTTCAGCCGCCTGGCCACCTCCATCAACAATTGATCGCCTATGGCGTGTCCCAGCGTGTCGTTGATATTCTTGAACCGATCCAGATCGATGAACATCAACGCCAGTTGCTCGCCACTGCGTTGCGCCAGGCTGAGCGCAAATTTGAAACGCGCATTCAACATGCTGCGATTGGGCAGTCCCGTGAGCTGATCGAAATGCGCCAGCCTCTCCATGCGTTCTTCAGCCTTCTTTTTCTCGCTGATATCCTGCTTCACCGCCAGATAATTGCTAACCCTGCCACTGACCTGCCTCACCGGCGATATCTGCACGGCTTCGGTATATTCGCTGCCATCCTTGCGGCAGTTAACCAGTTCGCCCTGCCAGGGTTCACCGCGCGTCAGCTGCGACCACATGTCAACATACGTTTCTCTGGATGTCTTGCCTGACTGCTGGATGCGCGGATTCTTGCCCAAGACATCATCCGGGCTGTAGCCGGTCACCCTGCTGAAGGTTGAATTGACATATTCGATACGTCCATCAAGATCGGTGATCACGATGGAATTGGGACTTTGTTCCATGGCAAAGGAGAGTGTAAACAATGACTCTTCGGTTCGTTTGTTCTCGGTAATATCCTGCGCGGTTCCCGCCATGTAATCCGGCTTTCCGTCGGCATCCAGCATCAACTCGCCCTGCCCGCTAAGATAGCGGATCGTGCCCTGCCGCCAGATACGGAATTCCAGCGCGCCCGGCTTCAGGCCTGATGCACAGGCTGCGATCCATTCCTGCATGGCAGGCCGGTCATCGGCGTGTATCAACTTGATAAAATTATCAACATTGAGCGCAAATGTATCAGGCGCAACGCCATAAATCTGATACATCTCATCCGACCACAACAATTTGCCAGCAAGGTCAAAACTCCAGCTGCCGATGTGGGCGATCTGCTGCGCCTGCCTGAGGTGGTATTCGCTCTGTTGCAGAACGATTTTTTCCAGTTTTTGCTCGGTAATATCCTGATAAAGGCCCAGCACGCCTATCGTTTCGTTGTCTTTAATTGCGCAACGGCACCTTGGAAGTGCGCAACCAGGTAATTTTCCCGTCAGATGAGGTTGTCGGCTCGTCATAAAAAAGTTTGGGAATCCCCGTGTCCATCACCTGCCGGTCATCGGCACGATAAATTTCGGCCTGTTCTTTCCAGGCCAATTGGTAATCATCCTTGCCGACAACTTCATCAGGGGACAGCGCACCGGCATCGGCGGCAAACGCGGGATTGCAGCCCATATAACGCAGCTCATTGTTTTTCCAGAAAATGCGTGCCGGCGCTGCGTCAACAACCGCCTTGAGCAGAGCGTGCGATTCAGCCAGTTCCAACCCCATCTGCTTGCGTTCGGTAATATCGCGTGACAGCACGACAAAACGCGGCGCCTGCCCGGGTTCGACAGATTTACGACTACCTGAAAACTCGAACCAGCGTTTCCCCTTGGGTGACTCTAATTGATACTCACCCTTGGTAAAACCGGTCTTATAGGCCTCCTGCAAGGCTGACATGCCGATCTGTGCGACATCGGCCGGCAGCACTTCGCGCATCGTCTTGCCTATATAGGCAGCGGCATATGCAGGCTGCGAATCTGATCCGGGAGAGTGATACGCGTGGTAGCGTCCCTCCATATCAATCTCAAACAGCAGATCAGGAATCGCTTTAATGGTCGCTTGCAGTTGATTTTGCGCGGCTTGCAGCTGAATATAGGGGCGTTCTATGGCCAGAACGAAGATCGCTCGATAAAGAAACAGATAGGAAACCACCTTGTACAGATGCCCCATCAAGTTATAAATATCGCTTACCTCGGCGTAAAGCGTAAACAGATATTCGCTCAACGCCATCACACAGACTGCGCCAAACAATCCAGCCGCATCGTATGGCTGGGGTTTGCGCATGCGCATCCACAGAATAAATACCGTTGCCAGATTCAGCGCGATCAGCGCGTACTCATAATAGATTTTGAAGCGGGTGAGCCCCTGTCCGTCAACGAAAGTCTGTGGCAACAAATAGGCGTGAAACAACATCAGCCAGTGCAGACATCCAACGCCCGCAACCACGCCGGCGAGTAATACATAACGGAATAATGTGTATGCCAGCGGTTTCCAGGGCAGGATAGCCACCGCAAGCAGCGTAATCGCGGCCAGAGAACGCGCCGCCAGCCAGAAGCCTATCGCCTTCTCCGGACTGCCCGGGGTGACAAAGTCAGGCATACCCGCGTAGGAAATGGTGTGCGTGAAATCCAGCATACCCACGCCGAAAAATGCACAGGCAATCAGCAGCAAGTTGCCGGGTAATTTCCGGCGATAGGCATGCCATCCCACCGCGAATATCAGTATCGCAATAACAATCGCGATGGTTTCGAGCAAGGTGTGCAGCGGCAAGTAACCGGCGATGCCACGCGTTTCAGGTAACGGTGGAAGCGCGCTTACCAGCAATATAGCCAGCGTCAGCAGTACGACTGTGATACCCACACGGCGCATTGCTTGCTGATGGCTGGCATGCAAGCCGAACCACGGTGCTGCTTCTTTTTTGAACTGCGTCATGCCTAATAGCCTCTGAATAACAGGGTTTTTACGTAGCCGGAGTATAAAGAACATCGGCCGGCTTGTATCGCCTATCCTGCCATCATCAGGAGGCGTTTTATGCAAATTACCGGCTCGCTATTTAGATTTTATTCAATATTTGTGTTGTATTCGATAGCCTTAAGTATTAGGATGTACTTATTCACTCAAATAACATTTCAAAAAATATACTCTGCGCAGTACAAATACTCGTAAAGCTAAATATTAAACCCCACTGCAATCGGCTGAATTTAAGATTAGTTTAAGTGGAAGATGTACTAGCTCCCCCGTATTTTAAATACATCTGCTCATCGACAATAATAATATTGTCACAACGAAATGCTAACGTGATGGTTAATTTGATTGGTTGCGGCACTCGACCCGTTTTGCAGCTGCGATAGCATGCATTCCAATCAGGAAGCGATAACGCATTAAAATGAAAAAACTCCTGAATTTCCTGTTGCTGTTCGCAACGCTGCTGCTCTTCTGGGTATGGCTAAACGGATCGCTTGCCGCTGATGTACTTATCATCGGTGTAATCTCAGCCTTCATCATCGCGCTGTTGTTCCGGGACAGCCTCGCGGTATTTTCCGGGTTAAATCCCACGCCGCGCGCGCTGGGTTATTCGGTGTTGTATGTGTTCTTTTTCATCAAAGAACTGATCAAGTCCAATATCAGCCTCGCCGCCATCGTGCTCTCGCCCAAACTGCCGATCAATCCGGGCATCGTCAAAGTGCGCACCAGATTGAAGAGCCCCATGGGCCGGCTATTGCTGGCCAACTCGATTACGCTTACGCCCGGCACGCTGACGGTTGAGCTGGAAGGTGAATGGCTTTATATCCACTGGGTCACAGTGGAATCAACGGATATTAATGCGGCAACGGCCCGCATTGTCGCGGGTTTTGAGCAGTATCTTGAGGTTATGTATGATTGAATTTCTTGTTTATGTCGCCGCCGCGCTGACGGGCGTCGCTTTTCTACTGGCGCTCTATCGCTTCCTTAAAGGCCCATCGGCTGCCGATCGTGTCGTCGCGTTCGATGCCCTGACCATCATATCCATCACCGCCATCGTGCTCACTGCGCTGGTTGAAGGGCGTGGTATTTACCTCGACGTGGCGCTCGTGTACGCCTTGTTGTCCTTCCTCGGGGTTATCGTGATTGCACGCTATATGGAGCGCGGACTGTAATGGATGCCCTGCTCCCCATTCTCGGCGGACTGCTGCTGGTCGGCGGCGCAGCATTCCTATTGCTGGGCGGTCTGGGGCTGGTGCGCATGCCCGACCTGTTCAATCGCATCCAGGCGGGCACCAAGGCGACGACGCTGGGAACCCTGCTGACGCTGTCAGGCGTGGCCTGCCTGCAACCCGCGTGGGGTTTGAAACTGTTGCTTATCGGCCTGTTTATCCTCTATACCAACCCGCTCTCGTCACAGGTGCTGGCCCGCGCGGCACACCGTGCAGGCACAGAAAAATCGTCGAAGACGATGGTCGATCGGCTGGCCGAAGACACCGGAGAGAAATGATGAATATATTGATGACCGGAATGAGCGCTGTGCTCTGTATCGCCATGCTGGGCGCAGCGTTGCTAGCCATCCGCGTCAAGGGTGACGATAGCCTACCCCTGTCCATACTTGCCGCCGGACTGGTTAGCCTCTTTGCATCGGTACTCTTCCTGATCCTGGCCGCGCCCGATGTCGCGATGACCGAAGCGGCCATAGGCAGCGGGCTCACCACCTTCCTGTTTTTCTTCTTACTGGCCCGCATTCGGGGTACAGCACAGACTGTAGATAAAAACGACGGTAGCGCGCTCGACGGGAGGGACTATGATTAAACGCTTCATCACCCTCCTGCTGCTCGCCGGTATCGGCGCGATTTTCGCGAGTCTGCTGTTCACTTATGTGCCGGATAGCGAACTGAACCGCACCGCCGATTACTATGCCGGACATACCGCCAGCGACATCGGTGCGGCCAATATCGTCACCGCCATCATCGTCACCTATCGCGGCCTGGATACGCTGGGCGAAGTCACAGTCCTGTTCCTGGCATCCAGCATAGTCGGACTGGTGCTGTCTCTTGGCCAAAAACAGCACAAGACGCAGCGCAACCGGGTAGCTGTCGGTGAGTTGCTGACCACCGGCAGCCGTTTTCTCGCACCTCTCATCATGTTGCTGGGCGTCTATGTCTTCGTGAACGGCCATCTGACCCCCGGCGGCGGCTTCCAGGGCGGCGCCATCATCGCCTCGGGCATGTTGTTGTTGCTGCTGGCCGATCCCCTCAGGCATTTCAGCCACACTCTGATCGCTACGCTCGAATCGTTCTCGGGGCTTAGCTATGTCGCACTCGGCGTACTGGGCCTCTTCATGGCGGGCGGCTTCCTCGACAACCGCATTTTGCCGACCGGAACTTTGGGAGAACTCATCTCGGCCGGCGCAATTCCGCTGATTTATTCACTCATCGGCCTGAAGGTCGGCGCCGAGTTTTCTTCTATGCTCGCCAGCCTGTCCGAAACGGAGGATCTGAAATGATTTACATGGCAATGGCTACCGGATTCCTGCTGATCCTCATCGGTTTTTATGGCGCGCTGACCAACCGCAACCTGCTGCGTATGATCGTCGCTTTCACCCTCGCCAACACGGGCGTGAACATCGTCATCGTCGCCATCGGTTACATGCATGGTCGCACCGCGCCGATTCTGGATGCAGCCGTTACGGCAAGCGCGGCCGCGGCCCGCATCATCGATCCGGTGCCGCAGGCGCTGGTGCTTACCGCCATCGTCATCGGCCTGGGCGTAACGGCGCTGATGCTCGCTTACGCCTATAAGCTCTACGAGCGCAAAGGCACACTAGACATCGCGCAGTACACGGATCTCAAATGGTGAACGCACTCTATCTTATCGTTGCCGCGCTGACGGCCGCATTCCTGCTGGGTTTTCTGAACCCGGCGCGTCGCAGCGCCGCCTACACGATCACGCTGCTCGCGCTGACTTTCATGAGCTGCGTCTCGGCCAGCTGGGTCTGGGAATTTGCTGTCAACAATGCCGCTCCGGTCGATATATTCACCGCAGGCACGGAACCGCCCTTTGCCATCAATCTGCGCATGGGTCTGCACGAAGCCGCGCTGACGCTACTCGTCAACCTGACCGGCCTGCTCTCAGCCCTTTATCTGAAAGATGCCCTGTTCGCGCTGGGACGGCGCGGGATGGCCGTATTGCTGGTTGCCGTCATGGCATTGTGCGGCATCATACTCACCCGCGACATCTTCAACCTGTTCGTATTCTTCGAGCTGGCCGTCATCTCGACCGCAGGACTCATGCTGTTCTCGGATGACAGCCGCGCACTGGCGGCAGGTTTCAAATACCTCATCGTGTCGCAGGTACTCTCGGTGTTCTTCCTGATCGGCATCATCTTCGCCTACCACGCCACCGGCACACTGAACATAGACGGCATGGCCGAGGCCTCGCTGGGCATGAAAACCGGCGGCAGCATTGCCTTCTTCATGCTGTTTATCGCAGTCGTTGCCGAGCTCAAACCTTTTCCGGCCAACGGCTGGGCGCTCGACATCTACGAATCGGCTCATCCTGCGTTTGCGGCCATTTTTTCCGCCGCGACCGGCGCGGCAGCCATTTATGCGACCGACAAACTGCTGCTCATCGGAGGCGCGGAATGGCTGCCAATATCCACCGGCATCGGCATTGTCACCTTCCTCGCGGCCAACCTGCTTGCCTTGCCGCAGACGAATGACCGGCGCTTACTCGCTTATTCCTCTATCGCGCAAACCGGACTCATTCTGGCCGTGCTCGGTCAGCGCGACATCCTCGGCGACAGCGCACCCTTCATCGCGGGCGGCCTGCTATTCTCACACGCCATCGCCAAGGCGGGACTCTACTGGCTATCCGGCCTGATTGCCGGACGCGAGCTAGCCGATTGGGCCATCCTGCGCAGTCGTCCGCTGCTCATCTTCGCCTTCGTCACCTTTATAGCCATGCTCAGTGGTCTGCCCCCCTTCCCTGGCTTTTATGCCAAATGGGAACTGGTACACATGCTAGCCGGCGAGGGACGACTCGCGCTGCTCGCGTTTATCCTGATCGGCGCGCTCATTGAGGCGGCTTATTTGTTCCGCTGGTTCGGCTACATCATCAAGCGCGAACAAACTGATCAAACGATTGCCTGCACCCCGTTCCAGATCACGCCGATTCTGGCTGCGGTCGTTGGCGGTTGGGCACTGGGCCTGGTCTGGGGCGATCTGTCCGCAAGCCATTTCGGTCAGAGCAACCTGCTGCTTGCGCTGCCGCTGCTGTTTGCACTCAGCTTCCTGCTGCTGGACTGGCTACCCGCCTGGGTGAAGAACACCCTCGCCATCGCCGGAATGGTCGCCTTCTTTACCCTCACCTACGCGGAATACGACCCGCTGCGGCTGATCTTCGCCATCATCTTTTTGATCGGCGGCGCAATCATTTTCCTGGCGAGTTACGATGCACACGGGCGGCGGATCGGTTTCTATCCTGCGGCGATGCTGATGTATGCCGGACTCACGATGCTGATCCGCGCCACCGATACATTCGGCTTTTTCGCGGCATGGGAGCTGCTGACGCTGGGTTCCTACTTCCTCATCCTGCGCGGAAAACGCTCGGAACCGCACGCGCTCTCCTACGTCATTTTCTCGCTCGGCGGCGCATTTCTAATCCTTGCCGGCTTCGCACTGGCGGCACAGGGCGCACCGCAGTTTGATCTCACATCGCTCAGCCAGTTGACCCAACCCCTCGCGCCCTGGGTATTCCTGCTGCTCGCCATTGGTTTCATGACCAAGACCGCCGCGATCGGACTGCACATCTGGCTGCCGGGTGCGCACAGCGAGGCCGAAACCGACGTATCGCCCATGGTGTCCGGCATCCTGCTCAAGGCCGGACTGTTCGGCCTGATGGTGTTGCTCATGTCTATGGGCAAGCAACAACTCTACGGCGTCGAACTCACCCACGTCTTGCTGTGGATCGGCGCCCTGTCCGCCCTGCTGGGCAATCTCATGGCCATCTTCGAGGAAGACGCCAAGCGGCTGCTGGCCTATTCCTCCATCGGCCAGATGGGTTATGCGCTGTTCGGCCTGGCGCTGATGAACCACCTGGGCTGGCTGATGGCACTGATGTTCGTCATCAACCACTACATCTACAAATCCATGCTATTCCTGTCGGCAGGCGGCGTCGCCAAACGCACCGGCACGCGTGACATGTACAAGATGGGAGGCCTGATCACACTGATGCCTCTCTCCTTCATCGCCACACTGATCGGCATCATCGCGGTCTCGGGCGTGCCGCCACTGTCCGGTTTCGGCGGGCGCTGGATCTTCTACAACGCCATCCTCACCACCGACTATCGCCTGCCGATGATCATCATCTTCTTCGCCGGGCCGATTGCCTTCCTTTATCTGTTCCGCCTGATCCACACCATTTTCCTGGGTCAATTGAAAGATGAGCACCGCAAGCTGAAGGAAGCGCCTTTCTGGATCATCCTGCCACAGATGATTTTTGTCGCCCTGCTGATGATATTTGCCATGTTTCCGGGTCTTGCGCTGCGGCGTGTCGATACCTATCTCAACCAGTTTTTCCCCGAAGGCGGGCTGAGCTGGGCGGGCAATACGATTACCAGCAGCTACGGCTACTGGAACCCGATCGCCATCATGATCATCGTCTGCGTAATCTTCGGCACACTGTTCGCGTGGCTGTTATTCGTCAACCGCCGTGCGCAGAAGGTCAAGCAATTCAACATCGTGTTCTCGGCTGAGCGTCCGTTCCGTCCTGAGACGACCCACTATGCATGGAATTTTTTCGCCCCCTACCGCAAGGCGTTGGGATTCCTGGTCCAGCCCTTCGCCACGCGCTTCTGGGGCACGCTGACCGATCTTTTGCATACGACAGCCGATCTGACGCGGCGGCTCTATGACGGCAACGGGCAAAGCTACGTCTTTCATCTGTTCGCCTTTATCGTCGTCGTTTATTTAATGCGGATAGGAGTCTGACCATGCAATTCGACTGGATGAAAATCCCCTATTCCCTGCTGACGCTGTTCATCGTCGTTAATTACGGTTTTCTGCTCGGCGCACTGATACAGAAAATGGGGGCACGCGCAGGGCGGCGCTACGGCATCCCGATTTGGCAGAACTATGTCGATATGCTCAAAAACTACAGCATGCGCTCATCGATTACCCACGGCGCGATGTTCTACCTCGGCCCGGTGTTCAGGCTGTCGGGCGGAGTCGGTCTGTTGCTGTTCGTACCGACTATCTACGGCTCGTATATGTTCTCTAACCTGTCGTTCGCGGGCGACCTGATTCTGGCGCTTTATTTCGTATTCTTCGGCACGCTCGGCATGGCGCTCGGCGCCGGCGAGAGCGGTCATCCCCATGCCGCAATCGGCATTACGCGCGGACTCTCGCAGGTCAGCACCGCCGAACTGCCCTTCGCTCTCGCCGTGTTTTCGGTCGCGCTACAGTATCAAACCCTGTCGGTAACAGACATCGTCGCGGCGCAACAGGGCGGCATGATGAACTGGACGCTATTCACCAACCCGCTCGCAGTGGCGGCCGCGATGCTCGCCTTCCTGGGCACGATGATGCGCCCGCCTTTCGATGTAGTGGTCGCGCCGCAGGAGATACCGATCGGACCGCCGACCGAGTATCACTCCTCCTATCTCGCCATGATGCAGACCAATCGCGCGATTTTCCCGATCGCCAAGATAGTGATCTACATGAACCTGTTTTTCGGCGGGGCGGACAGTTGGCCGGTGTTTTTCTTCAAGGTTTTCCTGATCTACCTGTGGTCTGCCTTCGTCGGCGTTGTTTTCCCCCGTTTCCGCGTCGAACAGTCGATACGCTGGTTTCTGATCTGGGCCGTTCCGCTGGGCATACTTTCAATCGTATTGGTGTGATGACATGAAAGAAGAACTCAAAATACGCGTCGTCAAAGGGCCGGACGGCGTCGAATTCGAAGTCGAGCCGTTACGCGACTACTACTGCGAAGCCGCTCCCACGGTCATGCCGGGGGCCTACATCAAGATCGTCGAGGATATGTTCAACTGGGCGCGTTCCGAATCGATCTGGATACTCGGTTTCGGCACCGGGTGCGGCGCCATCGAGATGCGGCCGCTGATGACCCCGCGCTTCGACGCCTATCGTTACGGCGTGCAGTGGCGACCCACGCCGCGCCAGGCCAACCTGTTCGTCATATCCGGCTATTTATCGACCAAGACGCTCAAGCGCGCGATTCGCGCGTATGAGCAGATGCAGAGTCCGAAATATGTGATCGGACTGGGTTCGTGCACCATCAACGGCGGCATGTACTGGGATTCGTACAACACCATCAAGCGGCTCGATGACTATCTGCCTGTCGATCTTTACATCGCCGGCTGCATGCCGCGCCCGGAAGCCCTGCTGGCAGGTTTTATGGATATGAAGAAGCTGATCCGCGCCGGCCGGGGAGAAGGCGCGAATCTGTATGCCGAAAATTTTGAATGGTACAAGGCCAACCAGAAACGTGTCATCCACGACTGGGACATGCCGGACTACAACTGGTAAGGATGAAGATGCGCGAACTCCACACCCGTCTTGGCAAATTATTCCCGCTCGGTGAATTAACCGAACAACGGACTAATCTGGCTTTTGTCAGCGTGCCTCAGGAACACCTGCGCGCGCTGCTGCTGCACCTGCGCGACAGGGAAGGCTTTACTCATCTGGTCCTGCTGACCGCCGTGGACTGGCTGGAAGAAGGCCAGTTCCAGCTCACCTATCTGCTCGCCGATCGCAAGAATGCGCGAGATATCGGCCTGCGTGTGATGATTCCGCGCGATGGCGCAACGATGCAAAGCATCCATGAACTCTGGCCCACCGCCGCCACCTATCAGCGCGAACTGCGCGAGATGTTCGGCATCGATTTTCCCGGCAGTCCGCGCGTCGAGGAGGATTTCATTCTGGAGGGATGGCGCGATATTCCGCCCTACCGTCGTGACTTCGACACGCTGAAATTTGCCGTGGAAAATTACAGTCAGCGACCAGGCCGTGAGACCCACGATCCGGCCACGCACATGAAGCAGCAACTCTATCCGGGCGAGAACTGACATGACACAGCACGCACCTTTTTTCACCCCCGACCGCAGCCAGTATCCGACACAAAAGGACGATGGCACGCTTGACATCGACCTGGCGTCGGGTAAATACCTGAAGTTATGGCAGGGACCGAACCATCCCGGCATCACCGGCAACATGTCGGTGGAACTCACCGTCTGTGGCGACGAGGTGGTGGAAGGCAAGACCCACGTCGGCTACCTGCACCGCGGCTTCGAGAAGCTGATGGAACGCCGCACCTTCATCCAGTGTTTTCCCATCGTCTGCCGCATCTGCGTACCTGAGCCGGATTTCAACGAATACTGCTATGCCGCCGCCGTAGAGGAACTCGCCGGTATCCAGTCGCCGGTTCGTTCCGACTGGATACGCACCCTGATCCTCGAAATGGGACGCATCAACAGCTATTTGATGTATCTGGGCGGCCAGGCGGGCGCACTGGGATTGGGCATCATCGGCCAATGGACCACCTATGTTCGCGACCTGATGCTCGACCGTTTCGAAGAACTCACCGGCGCCCGGATTTACCATATGTTCATCCTGCCAGGCGGCGTGCGCGACGGACTGCCCGAGGGCTTCGATGCGCGCATGGAAGAAACCCTGCGCGAAATTGAACGCACGCTGAAAGATGTCTATGACGTGATGTTCTGCAATGCGGTGTTCAAAAAGCGTACCGTTGGCCTGGCCGTCATCGATCCGGCTTTGCTGGAGTCTTACGGTGTCACAGGCCCTAACGCCCGCGCGGCCGGCGTCGCCAAGGATGTGCGTAAAGACCAGCCCTATCTGGTTTACCCCGAGCTGAATTTCGAGCCGGTGATCGGCCATGACTCGGATATTTACACGCGTGCCGACGTGCGTCGCCGCGACTTGCTGGTGTCCGTCGATCTGATACGCCAGATTCTCGACAAAATGCCGCGCAGCGGGCCGCTGATGGCCACCGTCCCGAATGTGCTGCACTGGAAGATTCCGCGCGGCGAAACCTATATCCGTGGCGAATGCTCGCGCGGCGAATACGGCTATTATCTGGTCACCGACGGCAGTGGCTACCCGCGCCGCGTCAATGTGCGCGGCCCTTCCTACACCCACGCCATGGCCCTGCTGGAACGGTTGATTGTGAACATCAATATCGCCGATGTCGCCTCGCTCATGGTGTCGCTGCACACATATCCGCCCGAGATTGAGAGATAGCAATGAGCGTACGTGATGTCCTTTCCCCCTTTACCGCATGGAAGAATCTGTTCCGCGATCCGGTAACGATCCTCGATCCGATCAATGACCGCCCCGGTGCGCCGCGCTATCGCGGCTTCCACCAGAACGATGTGGAAAAATGCATCGGTTGTGGCACTTGCGAAACGATCTGCCAGAACGGCGCCATAGACATGATTCCGGTCGAGGGTATCCCGACGATACAGGGCGACTCCGGCTTGCGCCCGCGCATCGACTATGGCCGTTGCTGCTGGTGTGCGCTGTGCGTCGATGTCTGCATGACCAAGTCGCTCACCATGTCGAACGCCTACACCTGGGTGGAAAGCGATCCCGATGCCTTCCGCTTCACGCCTGGCGTGGACAAGAAGCACTGGGACAACGCCGAACTCGGCTATCACCGCCCTGAAACCCACCGGCTGATGGCTGAAACACGCGTGGACATGGGCGAGATGAGTCCCGAGACGCGCATCGCATCGTTTGCCGAGATCGTCGATGGCTATAGCATCGAGCAGGCGCGTCTGGAAGCCGACCGCTGTGTCGCCTGCGGCCTGTGCGTCGCCACCTGCCCGACCCATATGTCGATTCCAGATTACATTGCCGCCGTGCGCGACGGTGATTATGAACGCGGTGTGAAGTTGCTCTATGACAGCAATCCGTTCTCCGGCGTGTGCGGGCGCATCTGCACGCACAAATGCGAAACCACCTGTGCTTCGCGCCACGAGGGTGACCCGATCGCCATACGCTGGCTCAAGCGCCACATCATGGATCAGGTCACGGTCGAACAATGTTGCGACATCGTCGGCGGCCCCGGTCCGGCCACAGGCAGGAAGGTTGCCATCATAGGCGCAGGGCCGGCCGGTCTGACCGCCGCCTTCGACCTTGCCAAACTGGGTCATAGCGTCACCGTGTACGAAGCGCTGGACAAACCGGGCGGCATGACGCGCTGGGGCATACCCGAATACCGCCTGCCCTACGACAGCATAGACCGCGACGTCGATGTCATTCGCTCGGTCGGTGTTGATATCCGCTGCAACGTGCGCATAGGAAAAGACATCACGCTGGACGAATTGCGCAGCAGCCACGATGCCGTGCTGCTGGCGCTCGGCCTGCAACTCGGTCGCGCCACACGCATTCCGGGCAGCGACCATCCTGACGTGCGCAAGGCCGTTGATCTGCTGCGTCAGGCCACTGCCGCTGAAGACTTCGGCACACCGCGTCAGGCCGTGGTGATCGGCGGCGGCAACGTCGCGATGGACATCGCCCGCACGCTGGCACGTTTGCAGAAGCAGGAATTCGGCGAGGTTAAGGTCACGCTGACCGCGCTGGAAGATCTCGCCCATTTCCTCGCCGACCCGGAAGAAATCAAAGAAGCCGGCGAAGAAGGCATCACCATTCTCGATGCGCGCGGCCCGCAGCAAGTGGTCGTTGAGAACAGCAAGATCACAGGACTGAAAACATGGCGCGTCAAAGCTATCTTCGACGAGCAAGGCCGCTTCGCGCCCAGCTATGACGAAAGCGACGAACAGTTTCACGCCGGAACGATGATAGTCGAGGCCATCGGTCAGATGACCGATGCCGCCTTGCTGGGCGATGCGCTAACTGAACAACTGGAATGGAACCGCGGCCGTTTGCAGATCAACGCAGCGGGCCGTACCAGCGAACCCTGGCTGTGGGCAGCAGGCGATATGGTGCGCGGCCCGGATGTCGTGACGGCGGTGGCGGACGGTCACCGTGTCGCCGCCAGCATTCATGAAGTGATAACCGTAACGGAGCAATCAAAATGACGCAGACCGGAGAAGGAAACCAGCACGGCATCGAACGCTTTCGCGGTAAGACCACATTGCGGGAGATACTTGAAATAGCGACCGGCTTCGAGGCGAGCGCCCGTGATTTCTATACCGCATTGACCCCCAAAGTAAGCAAGCGCATACGCTATCTGGTCGAGGAGTTGGCAGCGGAAGAGCAGCTACACTTCGAACTGTTTAGTGCCATGGCTCAACGCAGCGACATCGCCGAACAGGTCAAGCTGGAAATCGAACGCACAGCCAGCGACAGCCAGTTTTCAGATTGCCTGCATTTGCCGGATATGGGCGAGCAACCCGACGACCAGACGGTGCTGCAATATGCCATGGGACGCGAACACGCGGCCATGCAGCATTACGGAGAACTGGCAGAAACCACCCCCCCCGGCCCGATCCGCGAGTTGTTCCAGTATCTCGCCAGCGAAGAAACCAAACACAAGCTGGAACTGGAAAAGATATATTACGAGACGGTACATCGGGGCGGCGGCGTATAGCGCGATCCGACATTCTCAGCGATGGGTATTCTTTATCGACTATTCGTTTGATGGCCGCAGCCAGAAAGCTGGATGAAATTAGCTACGTTCCGGCTACGCTTGACGCTACAAAAGAAGCAGGTATTTTTGCTTAACCCTTGATGTGGCTGGTCAGTAAGGCCTCGAACTGCTCTATCGGTACGGGTTTGCTGAACAGGTATCCCTGATAGTGCATGCAGCCATAGTAGTAGAGGAGTTGTTGCTGTTCTTCTGTTTCCACTCCTTCGGCAATGACGTGTAGATTCAGGTTTTTCGCCATAGCGATGATGGTCTGGACAATCGCCTGATCACTGCTGTCAGTGCCCAGGTCACGCACGAATGACTGGTCTATCTTGAGCTGATCCAAGGGCAGTTTCTTGAGGTATTGCAAGGATGAATAGCCCGTGCCGAAATCATCCAGCGAGAAACGCACGCCCACTTCATGCAATGCGTCCATAGTGGTAATAATGGTTTCGATATTCTCAAACAGCATGCTTTCGGTCAGCTCCAGCTTGAGCAAGGCAGGGTTGATCGCATGACGCTCTATCAGTGTTTTAACCTGAGCGACAAAATCAGCTTGCCGGAACTGCCGGGCACTGACATTCACCGCCAGAATCAGATCGCGCGTCAGCGCATCTGACTTCCAGCGTTCAAGTTGCGCACAAGCCGTTTCCAGCACCCACTGGCCTATGGGCAGTATCAGCCCGCTTTCTTCCGCCACCGGGATGAATTGCGCGGGCGATATCATTCCGCGTTCCGGATGTATCCAGCGTATCAGGGTTTCTGCTCCCAGAGGACGAAGCGCGCTATCTACCTGAATTTGATAATACAAATGAAATTGCCGATTCTCCAGCGCCTTGCGCAATTCCGCTTCGAGGCTGGCACGGGTGTTAATACCCTCCTGCATCTTCAGGTCGAAGAAACGCAGTGCATTCCGGCCATCATTCTTGGCCTGATACATGGCGATATCCGCCTGTTTCAGCAATTCATCCATTTCCGCTTGCCGGCCATTGAATAGGGTCACGCCTATGCTGGCTGAGCTGCGGCATTCGTGCCCGGAAAGCCGGTAAGGCTGATTGAGCGCGGCCAGTATCTTTTCGGCAATGGTTTCCGTCTGTGCGGCGGCCTCAAGTTCCTGTTTGCTTAATTCTTCCAGCATCACCACGAACTCATCGCCCCCCAGACGCGCCACGGTATCGCCTTCGCGCACGCAGGATTCAAGGCGTAGGGCGACCTGTTGCAACAGCAAATCGCCGATGTCGTGACCCAGTGTATCGTTGAGCGTTTTGAAGTTGTCCAAATCGATAAACAGCAGCGCGCCACGATGCCTGCTGCGCGCACTGGAGGTCAATGCCTGCTTGAGGCGCTCCTGCAATAGCCTGCGATTGGGCAGCCCCGTCAACGTATCATAGAAGGCGAGATGCTTTATTTTCTCTTCCGCCGCCTTGCGTTCCGTAATATCTACGTACGCCCCGACATAGTTGCTGATGTTGCCGCTTGCATCCTTCACGGCAGAGATGGTCAGCAATTTCGGATAAATCTCGCCGTTTTTACGCCTGTCCCACACCTCGCCCCGCCATGTACCTGCCTGCCTGAGGGTATCCCACATTACCCGGTAGAAATCCGCATCGTGGCGACCCGATTTGAGCAGGCTCGGCTTTTTCCCCACCACTTCGTCAGCCGTATAGCCGGTAGTCTGAATAAACTGATTGTTCACTCGTATGATCAGGCCTTCTGCATCGGTGATCAACATGTTTTCATGCGACTCAAACGCGACCGCAGCGATGCGCAACTCGGTCTCGGCCTCGCTTCTAGCCTGGCTATCCTCGGCGGCGACACGCATCTGTATCACATGCAACATGGCATAGGCGATCAACTTGCCAACATGCGCCATCATGGTAAATTTTTCATGTGGCGAGGTGGAAAACAGCATGCACAAATCGGACAGGAAGAGCAGCACGCCCATCAGCGCGAAGCCTTCGAATATCCGGTGCTGGTGACGCTGACGCCAATAAAGCGCGATGACCCACAGCCAAAGCAGCAGCAAGGGCACTTGCGTGGGGCGCACAATTCCCAGCATCCCGTTCTCTACATAGCGCGGCAGAACGAAGGACAAGGCAAACAAGCCTACCATCAGCACCAGCATTCCCACGGCAAACAGGACGGGAGAGAGTCTGAAGTTCCGCCGCATCAGCCAATACGCCCATGCCAATGCGAACGGCAGCACATAGGTGGAGGGCGGCCAGGTAGCAGGACGCAAGGTACTGGAATAGGTATCTATCCAGGAAAACCAGCCCACCCATTCGATACCGACCAGCGCATGCAGCAGCTCAGTCGCCGCAGCGAAAGCAAATCCTATTGCCAGATAATTTCGCACATTGGCTTGCAGCGAATGCCGCTCGCCCAGCAGAAAAACGGCCAGCAACATCGACAAAATCGCATTGCTGGTGTCCAGACCGAGGTGCAAATAGGTAAATTTTTCTTCGCCCGTGCCCCACATCGCCAGAATAACCAGGGCGTAGAGCAGCAGCGCCCACAAGAAGGTGCCGAGATACTTGGGAAGCAAAGAAGATTTCACTCGCACGCCCTTCCTGATAATCGGCTCAAACCGGCATTAAGCCAGCGCCTTGATGACATCCTCCACCACTTTTTTGGCATCGCCAAACACCATCATGGTCTTGTCCATATAGAACAGATCGTTGTCCAGACCCGCATAGCCGGTTGCCATGGAACGCTTGACCACCAGCACGGTGCGCGCCTTGTACACATCCAGTATCGGCATGCCGTAGATCGGGCTGGATTTGTCGTTCTTGGCCGCCGGATTGACCACGTCATTCGCACCGATCACCAGCACCACATCGGTATCGGCGAATTCGTTGTTGATCTCGTCCATTTCCACGACCTGCTCATACGGTACTTCGGCCTCGGCCAGCAGCACGTTCATGTGCCCGGGCATGCGACCTGCCACCGGATGAATCGCGTAGCGCACCTTGACGCCTTTTTCGGTCAGCGCCTTGGACATCTCGTTGATCGCATGCTGGGCACGCGCCACAGCCAGACCGTAGCCCGGCACGATGATCACCGAATCCGCATTGCCCATCAGGAAGGCGGCATCATCGGCACTGCCGGAACGATGGGTCTTCTGTACGCCGTCATCCTCGCTGGCGACCGCAGCTTCGCCACCGAAACCGCCCAGGATTACGTTGAAGAAGGCGCGATTCATCGCCTTGCACATGATGTAGGACAAAATAGCGCCGGAGCTGCCGACCAGCGAACCGGCGATGATCAGCATGTTGTTGTTCAGCGTAAAGCCGATGCCTGCCGCCGCCCAACCCGAATAAGAGTTCAGCATAGACACCACCACCGGCATGTCCGCCCCGCCGATCGGCATAATCAGCAACACGCCCAGCAGCAGCGCGATGGCGGTCATGATCAGGAACGGCGTCCAGGAAGGTTCCAGAAAGAACGCGATACCGAAGGCCAGCATGGCGATACCCAGCGCCAGATTCAGCCAGTGCTGCCCGACAAAGCGCAGCGGCCTGCCGGACAATTTACCGGACAACTTGCCGAAAGCGAAGATGGAACCGGTAAAGGTGATCGCCCCGACAAAGGTACCGATAAACAGTTCGATGCGGTTGCTGCCATGCAGCAATTCGCCGGGCAGCGCGATACCGTAGGCGACCGGATTATTGAATGCCGCCATTGCGACCAGCACGGCAGCCAGACCCACCAGCGAGTGCATCGCCGCGACCAGTTCCGGCATCGCCGTCATTTCGATGCGACGTGCAACCAGCGCGCCGATTCCGCCGCCGACCGCGATGGCGATCAGGATGTATTGCCAGTTATGCGTAACCGAGAGCGTGGTCAGCACGGCAATCGCCATGCCTATCATGCCGAACATATTGCCGCGTCGCGCCGTCGTCGGCGAACTCAGCCCCTTCAGCGTCAGAATGAACAGGACGGCTGCGACCAGATAAGCCAGTGAAACAGAATTAGCTGACATTTACTTACCCTTTTTCTTGAACATGCTGAGCATGCGCTGCGTGACCAGAAAGCCACCGAACACATTGATTGCCGCCAGTGTCACTGCAACCAGCCCCAATATCGTGCCGATATCCATTTCCTGCGGTTTCGCGGCCAGCATGGCACCGACGATGATGATGCCGGACACCGCGTTAGTCACCGCCATCAGCGGAGTGTGCAGCGCGGGGGTGACATTCCAGACGACGTGATAGCCGATAAAGATCGCCAGCACAAACACGGTCAGATTCATTACAAGTGGATCAACTATTTCTGTCATGATTACTCCTTTAATTTAGGCAAAAGGTGCAAGGAACAAGGTACAGGCAGGATTTTTCTGAACCTTGCGCCTTGAACTATTTAACTTGAACCTTTTACCTGTTTTACGGTTTTACGAACAGCGCGCCATCCTTGCAAAGCAGCGTTCCGGCAATGATGTCGTCTTCCAGATTGACGTTCATCACGCCCGTCTTGTCGCATAGCAGGTTGATGAAATTGAGCAGGTTGCGCGAGTAGAATGCGCTGGCATCCGTCGCCACCAGACCCGGCAGATTGGTCTCGCCCACCAGCGTCACGCCATGTTTGACGACAGTCTGGCCCGCTTCGGACAGGGGGCAGTTACCACCCGCCTCCACCGCCATGTCGATCACCACTGAACCCGGTTTCATCTGCTTGACAGTGTCTTCAGTCAACAGCACCGGCGCGGCGCGACCGGGAATCAGCGCGGTAGTGATGATGATGTCAGCCTGTTTGGCACGCTCCGCCACCAGTGCCGCCTGACGCTGCATCCAGGCCGCAGGCATCATGCGTGCATAACCACCCACACCCTTGGCGATCTCGCGCTCTTCATCCGTTTCATAAGGCACGTCGATGAACTTCGCGCCCAGCGATTCAACCTGTTCCTTGGCAGCGGGACGCACATCGGAGGCTTCGACCACGGCACCGAGGCGCTTGGCTGTGGCAATCGCCTGCAAACCGGCCACGCCCACGCCCAGAATCAGCACGCGTGCGGCTTTCACCGTTCCCGCCGCAGTCATCAACATCGGCATGAAACGACCATACAGGTTCGCGCCCAGAATCACCGCCTTGTAACCGGCGATATTCGCCTGCGAAGACAGCACGTCCATGGCCTGCGCCCGCGAAGTGCGCGGCAATTTCTCCATGGAAAACGCGGTAATGCCTTGCTGGGTATAGGCTGCGACCTGTTCCGTCAGATGCGGAGTCAGCAGGCCGATCAACGCCGTGCCAGCGGGCATTTGAGCCAGCTCCTCAGGCGTGGGCGCTTTAACCTTGAGCACAATTTGCGCCTGTGCATACAGGCTGGCCGCATCTACCAGAGTCGCGCCCGCAGCCGCAAAATCAGCATCAGGATAATGTGCACCTGCACCCGCACCGCTTTGCACCAGCACCGTGTGACCGGATGCCAGCATCTTCTTCACCGTTTCCGGTGTGGCTGCAACACGCGTCTCGCCTGCATGCGTTTCCGCAGGAATGCCTATTCGCATTTACCTCTCCTCTTGTGTAACCCTGATGGAGCGTCCGGCACTTCCGGACGCATTTAATTCAACTTCGGGATTATACCGATTCTCGCTGAACATAAAACCCCACTATAATTGCGCTCCGACTTAATCTTGCCACGTTTTACCACATGTCCTCATCCATCAGGGTATTACCCGATCTGCTGATTAACCAGATTGCCGCTGGCGAGGTCATCGAGCGTCCCGCTGCCGCCCTCAAGGAATTACTGGAAAACAGTCTGGATGCGGGCGCGACCGACATCTCCGTGCAACTGGAAAACGGCGGTATCAAGTTGTTGCGCGTACGCGACAATGGCCGCGGAATAGCTAAAGATCAGCTGGCACTGGCGCTGATGCGCCATGCCACCAGCAAAATCACCTCACTGGATGATTTACAGAGTGTCGCCAGCATGGGCTTTCGCGGCGAGGCACTAGCCAGTATGGCTGCCGTCGCCCAGCTCACCCTGAGCAGCCGCACCGCAGACGAGGCCCACGGCTGGAAAGTCGAGACACTGGACGGACGGCTGAACGAAGCGGCACCGAGCAGCCAGCCCCCGGGCACGACCGTGGAAATTCGCGAGTTGTATTTCAACACCCCGGCGCGACGCAAATTCCTCAAATCCGATGCCACCGAGTTTGCCCATTGCGAAGAGGCTTTCAAGCGCATCGCCCTGTCCCGCCCCGATGTCGGCTTTTCCCTGCAACACAACGGCCGCACCGTGTGGCAACTGGCATCCCCGCCACGCCTGCTTGATGAATGGCAGCGGGACGCCGCACTAAAACGCGTCGCAGCCTTGCTGGGTGACGAATTCGGTAATGCGGCGGTCGCCGTTACCCGCCAGGCCGCCAACCTGACATTGCACGGACTGGCCGCCCTGCCCGCCTACTCGCGCAGCACCCGTGACGCCCAATATTTTTTCGTCAATGGCCGTTTCGTGCGCGACAAGGTCGCCAGCCACGCATTGCGCCAAGCCTATCAGGACATATTGCATCACCAGCGCCATCCCGCCTTTGTGCTGTTTCTCGAAATACCGCCCGAACAGGTCGATGTCAACGTCCATCCCGCCAAGAGCGAAGTGCGCTTCCGCGAGAGCCAGGGCATACACCAATTCATCTTCCACACCTTGCAACAGGCGCTGGCGACACCCGAATTTTCCGGCAGCGCGTCCACTGAGTTCGCGGAGTCAACAAACAAACCGGATTCCGACCCGCACCGGAATGCGGCGTTTGCCAATTTTCAGCAACAAAAAATCCCGCTGAATGCAGCGCAGCTAAATGCGAGCTATCAGGTATGGGCAGCGCAGGCGGGAAGTAGTGAGTGGAAAGTAGTAAGTGGAAAACCCGCTCCGACTGACAACTCACCACTCACCACTGACCACTTACCACTTACCTCTCACGACTCCCCTCCCATGGGTTTTGCGCTGGCGCAACTATCCGGCGTATATATTCTCGCCCAGAATGAGCAGGGCCTGATCGTGGTGGATATGCATGCCGCACATGAACGTATCGTCTACGAAAAACTCAAGACATCCATGGATGCCGAACAGATCGCCACGCAACCGCTGCTGATTCCGGTATGTTTTCAGGCCGACACCCTGGATGTCGCCACAGTGGAAGCAGAACAGGGGGCACTCAACAGACTGGGTTTCGACATCGCGCCGCTCTCGCCGACCACGCTGGCGGTACGCGCCATGCCGGTGCTGCTCAAACAGGCGCAAGCCGAAGTTGCCGCGCGTGAAGTGCTGCACGAACTGCGTGAATATGGTGCCAGCCGTACCCTCACAGAACGCCGCAATGAACTGCTGGCCAGCCTCGCTTGCCACGGTGCGGTGCGCGCCAACCGGATATTGAGCGTCACCGAGATGAACGCGCTGCTGCGCGAAATGGAACAGACCGAACGCTCAGACCAGTGCAACCACGGCCGCCCGACCTGGTTTGCGCTTACCATGAAAGATCTGGACAAAATGTTCATGCGGGGACAGTAAAAACAGTAGCTAGTCGCTAGACGCTAGTAAAAAATCAAATCCGCGTAGCGACCACACCAACTAACGACTAACGACTAACGACTAATAACTAGCGACTAATAACTAGCGACTAATAACTAACAACTAATGACTAACGTCTCTCCTTCCATCTTGCGCATCGCCTTCGCCAGCTTCATCGGCACGGCTATCGAATTTTACGACTTCTACATTTACGGTCTGGCCGTGGCAATGGTGATCGGCCCGGTATTTTTTCCCGACAGCGACCCGGCGGTACAGGCATTGAATGCCTTTCTCACCTTCGGCATTGCCTTTATCGCCCGTCCCATCGGCGCGCTGTTGTTCGGCCACTTCGGCGACCGGATAGGACGCAAGACCACGCTGGCCGTCTCGCTGCTGGTGATGGGCACCTCCACTACGCTGATCGGCATACTACCGGGCTATGAACTCATAGGCTGGACAGCCCCTGCGTTGCTCTGTCTGCTGCGCTTCGGTCAAGGCATAGGGTTAGGTGGCGAATGGGGCGGCGCCGCCCTGCTGGCGGCAGAATATGCGCCCAAGGGCCGTCGCGGCTGGTTCGGCATGTTTCCGCAACTGGGGCCGCCGGTCGGTTTTTTGCTCGCTGTCGGCAGTTTTTTATTGCTGTCACAGTTACTCGACGACAACGCATTCCGCGCCTGGGGCTGGCGTATTCCCTTCCTGGCCAGCGCAATACTGGTCATCATCGGGCTATACGTGCGGCTCAAACTCACCGAGACGCCGGTATTCGCCCGTGCGCTACAATCGCACCAACAGGTGAGACTGCCTGTTGTTGAACTGTTCGCCCACCATGCCAAACCGCTGCTGCTGGGCGCACTGGTGATGGTGGTGTGTTACGCGCTGTTCTACATCTCGACGGTATTTTCGCTCAGCTACGGCACGACTGCACTTAACATCCCGCGTCCGCAATTTCTCGCCATGTTGTGCGTGGCCATCCTGTTCATGGCCGCCGCCACCCCGCTCGCGGCGCTGGCGGGTGACCGTTTCGGCCGTCGCCCGGTAATTATCGTTGCAGGCTGCGCCGCACTCCTGTCCGGCTTCCTGCTGGAACCTGCGCTTGCCAGCGGCTCCATCATCCAGATCACCGCCTTCCTCAGTCTCGAACTCTTCCTGATGGGAGCCACCTTCGCACCCATGGGTGCCCTGCTGCCCGAACTGTTCCCCACCAGGGTGCGCTATACCGGGGCGGGAGCCGCTTACAATCTGGGCGGGATACTCGGCGCCTCCTTAGCACCCTACATCGCGCAGCAACTGGTGTTGCACGGCGGTTTAAGCTGGGTGGGCGGCTATATTTCCGTCGCCGCCGCCATCAGCGTACTGGCCGCCCTCGCCCTCAAAGAAACACGACATGGAGAGCTGACATGAGCAATTTTCCCCCGGCGATTTTCCTGATGGGCCCCACCGCCAGCGGCAAGACGGGCGTGGCGGTTGAACTGGTGCAAACCTTGCCCGTAGAGATCATCAGCGTGGATTCCGCGCTGGTCTATCGCGATATGAACATCGGCACGGCCAAACCGGATGCGAATACGCTGGCGTGCGCGCCACATCATCTGATCGACATTATCGACCCGACCGGGGCGTATTCTGCCGCTGCGTTTCGCCGCGATGCCCTCGCGCTGATGGCGGATATCACGGCGCGCGGAAAAATCCCTTTACTGGTAGGCGGCACCATGCTGTATTTCAAGGCACTAAAGGAAGGATTAAGCCCGCTGCCGGTCGCCGATGCGGCGGTACGTGCCGAACTCGATGCGATCATCGCCCAGCACGGTATCGCCCGCCTGCATCAACAACTGACCGAAGTCGATGCGCAGACGGCGGCGCGTTTATCACCCAATGACACCCAGCGCATACAGCGCGCGATGGAGATTTATCGCCTCACCGGACAACCGATGTCCGAATTACTCAAGCATCAGGAAGAGGCTGCCCTGCCCTACCAGATCACCTCCATCGCGCTGACCCCGTCCGATCGCAGCGTGCTGCACCAGCGCATCGCCACGCGCTTCAAACAAATGCTGGAGCAAGGCCTGCTGGAAGAATTACGCGCATTGCGTGAAAAATACACGCTGCATCCCGAACTGCCCGCCATGCGTTGTGTCGGCTACCGTCAGGCTTGGGAATACATGGAAGGCCGCATCGATAAAGCACAACTGATCGAAACCGGCATCATCGCTACCCGCCAGTTGGCCAAGCGTCAACTGACCTGGCTGCGCTCCATGCCTGAAAACATAGCGATAGATTGTCTGGACAACAATCTAACCCGACAGGTCAAAAACGCGCTGCGCCTGTAGCCGATTTTTACTCCATTTTTCCGGACGTAAAAAAGCCCGTACTCGCAAGTACGGGCTTTTAATATTTGGCGTCCCCAACGAGATTCGAACTCGTGTTACCGCCGTGAAAGGGCGATGTCCTAGGCCTCTAGACGATAGGGACATTGAACTATAACTACAAAAAATCTGGCGTCCCCAACGAGATTCGAACTCGTGTTACCGCCGTGAAAGGGCGATGTCCTAGGCCTCTAGACGATAGGGACGTTAATAAAACGGTCTTCTTGGTGGAGATAAGCAGGATCGAACTGCTGACCTCTTGCATGCCATGCAAGCGCTCTCCCAGCTGAGCTATACCCCCCTACTTCGAAGAGCGCGCATTATATTGACACCACCCCCCGCTGTAAAGACTTTTCTCCGGCTTACTGGATATATTTGGCCATGCGCGCCAACACGGTCTCGCGCGAAAACAAGGCCAGCACCGCATCGACCGAGGGCGTGTGCGTCTGCCCTACCAGCATCACCCGCAAAGGCATTGCCAGCTTGGGCATTTTCAAGCCATGCTTGGCCAGCAGCTCTTTTATCAACGCAGCCAGTGCCGGCGCCTCCCAGGCAACCTCAGTAAAACGCTCCGCGAGTTCGCGCAACGCAGGCAGCACTTCCGGCACAAGATGCTCGTCCAGCAATTCCTGCGCCGGATGCGTTTCCATATAAAACACCTCGGCCTCATCCGCCAGCTCGACCAGCGTAGCCACGCGCCCCTTGTACAAGGCGATCACCGCTTCCAGATCGGGCGCATTGCTCAACGCCACGCCGCGCGCGACCAGAATTGTACCGACCAGCTCTGCCAGACGCGCATTGTCCGCCAGCTTGATGTAATGCTGATTCAGCCAGCGCAGTTTATCCGGATCGAACTGCGCCGCCGACTTGCTGATGTGATCCAGACCGAACCAGGCGACAAACTGATCAATCGAAAACACTTCATCATCGCCATGCGACCATCCCAGACGCGACAGATAATTGACCAGCGCCTCGGGCAGAAAGCCATCCTCGGCGTATTGCATCACGCTCACCGCGCCATGTCGTTTGGACAGGCGCTCGCCATCGCTGCCCAGTATCATCGGCACATGCGCGTACTGCGGTATCGTGGCGCCCAGCGCCTTGAGGATATTGATCTGGCGCGGCGTATTGTTGACATGATCGTCACCGCGTATCACCTGCGTGATCCCCATATCCAGATCGTCCACCACTACGCAGAAATTATAGGTCGGCGTGCCGTCGGGGCGCGCGATAATCAAATCGTCAAGCTCGCTGTTTTCAAAGACGATGCGACCCTTGACCATATCGTCCCAGGCCGCTACGCCATGCAGCGGGTTTTTGAAACGCACTACCGGCACAACACCCTCGGGAGGCACTGGCAGCACCTTGCCCTGCTCAGGCCGCCAGCGACCATCGTAGCGGGGCTTCTCGCCGCGTGCGCGCATCGCCTCGCGCATCGCTTCCAACTCTTCCTGCGCGGTATAGCAGTAGTAGGCCGAACCGTCATCCAGCAACTGCTGCAACACCTGTTTATAGCGATCCATGCGCTGCATCTGGTAAAACGGGCCTTCGTCGTAATCCAGATTCAGCCAGGACATCCCGTCCAATATCGCCTGCACCGATGCCTGCGAGGAACGCTCCAGATCAGTATCTTCAATGCGCAGTATGAATGTGCCGCCCAGCTTGCGGGCGTAGGCCCAGGAGAACAGCGCGGTGCGCGCACCGCCAATATGCAGATAACCGGTAGGACTGGGGGCAAAGCGTGTACGTGTTGTCATGTCGTGAACCGAAAAGCCAAAGGACGACATTTTACGGGCTTTGCCCGCCACCTGCATAAATAAAATGACATCAGGTCAGCATTGCTCTTGGGAAAACAGCCCCCGTCTTAGCCCGGATCACCGCCATCCCGTTTACATCACGACTGCTGCAATACACGATTACAAAATCACTGCTCATTCGCCGGAATGACGCAGCCTCGTTAATCTGTTTAATGGCCTAATCTACAATGAATTGTCCGGGTTTATGCCTTGTTGACGAATGCCGCAAACTGCGACACCGTCAACGGTTTGCTGAAATAATACCCCTGCGATTCATCACAGCCTTGCAGACGCAGAAATGCCAGTTGGCTGGCTGTCTCCACTCCTTCGGCGATGGTGTGCATACCCAAACTGCTGGCCATGTTGATGATGGCGGTCACTATGGCCTTGTCTTCCTGATCGTCGCTAAGGTCGCGCACAAAAGACTGATCGATTTTCAGCTTGTAAACCTTGAATTTTTTCAAATAACTCAGGCTGGAATAGCCGGTGCCAAAATCATCGATAGACATGCGGATACCGGACTCATGCAGCTTATTCATCACCTCGATGGCCGCGTTCGGATCGTCCATGGCGGTCGCTTCGGTCAGCTCCAGTTCCAGATATTCAGGCGCCAGCTGAGCCTCCTCAAGAATTTGAGTCACCAGATTCAACAGATTCGGATGACGGAATTGCACCGCTGACAGGTTGACCGCCACCACCATGGGCGGCATGCCTTCATCCATCCAGCGCTTCAGCTGATTGACGGCCGTGCGCAACACCCACTCGCCTATCTGCATGATTTGACCGCTCTCCTCGGCAATGGGGATAAACTCGGCGGGGGAAATCATACCCAGCTCGGGATGTAACCAGCGCAGCAAGGCTTCCGCGCCGACTATGCGTCCGTCTTGCATGGCCAACTGCGGCTGATAATACAACTCCAGTTCATTGCGAGTTAGCGCATGACGCAGCGCATTCACCAGTAGCAGCGCGCGCACCGAATGCTGCTGCATCTCTTCGGTGAAGAAGCGGTAATCGTTGCGGGTCGATTGCTTGACACGATACATCGCGGCATCGGCATTTCTGGAGAGTGTTTCAAAATCCTGACCATCATGGGGATAAAGTGCGATACCGATGGAAACCGTTGTAACCAGTTCGTATTGTTCAATCTGACAGGGCTGCACAACCGAACTGATCAATTTTAGCGCCACGTCTCTGCTCCCCTCCTCGCCCGTTTCCGGCAAGACCAGGATGAATTCATCCCCGCCAAGACGCGACAGCGTATCCTGATCACGTAAAACGTCCTTCAAGCGGCGCGCGATTTCCATCAGCAATTTGTCGCCTATGCTGTGTCCCAGACTGTCGTTGATGTTCTTGAAATGATCGAGGTCCAGAAACATCACCGTCAATGGCTTACTGTGGCGTTGCGCCAGACTCAGCAGATAGTTGAAGCGGTCATTGAGCTGGCTGCGATTGGGCAATCCGGTCAACTGATCGAAATAGGCCAGCTGCTGAATGCGTGCTTCAGACTGTTTCTTTTCCGTGATGTTTTCCTTGGTCGCCAGGTAATTAGTCACCTTGCCGGACGCATCGCGCACCGGCGCGATTATCACCATCTCGGTATATTCACTGCCGTCCTTGCGGTGATTGACGAGTTCCCCGTGCCACGCCTCTCCCTGCACTAGCTGAGCCCACATGTCGCGATACGTCGCTTGCGGTGTCTTACCGGATTGCAGAATGCGCGGATTTTTGCCCAGCATTTCTTCGATCGTGTAACCGGACACACTGCAAAAGGCCAAATTGGCGTATTCGATGTTCGCCTCCAGATCGGTGATAACGATCGAATTAGGGCTTTGCTCGACGGCCATAGACAGCTTATGCAGTTGAGCTTCATTCAGTTTACGCGCATTGATATCCTCGACGACAGCAATAAAATAATCCGGCGAGCCGTCCTCTGTGCGCACCAGCGCAACGGTCAAATTGACCCAGATCACTTCGCCGGATTTGCGCACATAGCGTTTTTCCATCGCATACGTATCCAGACTGCCGTCCAGCATCCTGCTCACGTTGTCCAGATCGGCATCTAGATCGTCGGGATGGGTGATGTCCTGAAAAGTCAGCTGCAACAACTCATCATGCGTGTAAGCGACCATTTCAGCCAGCTTCTGATTGACTTCCAGCCAGGAACCATCGGGGGCGACGCGGGCGATGCCGACAGCGGCCTGATCGAAGGTGGCTCTGTAAGCCTTCTCGCTATCAGCCAGCGCCAGGGCAAGCCGATTGAATTCGGTGATGTCGCGGGTAATCGAGAGTATGCAGACCTCATCGTTGACGCGGACAACCGACGCAGACATCAGCCCATGGCTGACCGAGCCGTCTTTCATAATGAAATCCGCTTCAAAATTGCTGCATACGCTATCCCGCTCCAGCGCCTCCACCAGCCGTGCTCTATCGGCCAGATTGCGCCAGATATTGATTTCTGCCGAGGTCTTGCCGATCACGTCGGTACGCTCAAAGCCAGTGATGCGTTCAAAACCGGGGTTGATATCCAGATACAGGCCGTCGCTCAGTCGGTTGATATTGATTGCATCCGGACTGCTCATAAGGTAATCCCCCCATTTTTAGTTGGGGTCAAAAGTAGAGCTGGTTAAAAAATCTAACTTCTGTTTCGGCGTGATGCCGCCGAGTGCCATGTTGGGGCGTTCGTGATTGTAAGTCCACATCCATTTCGTTGCATAGTCCTGCACTTCAATAATCGACTCAAACAGGTAGTGAGCCAGCCAGTCATACCGCACTGTCCGGTTGTAGCGTTCAATATAGGCATTCTGCTGCGGATTGCCTGGTTGTATAAAATCCAGCCGGACATCCTGCTGCTTGGCCCAGCTTTTCAGCGTTTCACTAATGTATTCTGGTCCGTTATCGCTGCGAATGGCCACTGGTTTACCGCGCCATTCAATGACCTGATTCAGCGAGCGGACCACCCTGTCTGCAGGCAATGAGAAATCAATATCGATAGCGAGGGCTTCCCGGTTGAAGTCATCAATCAAATTGAACAGCCGATAACTTCTGCCATCGGACAATTGGTCATGCATGAAATCCATCGACCAACATTGATTGATCGCTTCCGGCACAGCCAATGGCTCAGGCTTCTCTCTGACAAGCCGTTTTCTGGGCTTGATCCGCAGATTCAGTTCCAACTCGCAGTAAATCCGGTAAACCCGTTTGTGATTCCATGGATAGCCCTTCACATTTCTTAAGTACAAAAAACACAGCCCGAATCCCCAATTTCGCTGGTTGTGGGTGAGA
>JAUXWM010000052.1 GCA_030681375.1 Gallionella sp. | reverse complement strand
TATTGATCCGGCCAGTTGAAGTTTGAAGTTTTCATGCTGCATATTTCACGCGAGAATCCTGAAAGTATTTTTTGACACGCTCAGGTGATTTCTCCAAGGTCTGCATGTGCTCGGTTGTTGCGGCTTTCAGCTTGGCCTTGGTGCGCACCGGAACCTTTGTGTAAATGGCCTGCTTCAAATCGGCGTTGAGCCGCTCTTCCGGGTTTAGCTCCGGGCTATAGCTGGGTAGGTAGAACAGTTCGATCTTGTCTTTACGCTCTTCAACCCAAGCCTTGACCGATTTGCTGTGATGCACGCGCAAATTATCGAGGATCAGAAACACCTTCTTCGCCGCATCCTTGATCAACGCTTCCAGAAACTCGATCAGTTTGTCCGAGTTGAAGGCCTCATCAATAATCATCCAGCGAGTCTTGCCCTGGTTGGTAACGGTGGCAATCATCGACAGTTTCTGGCGGGTGCCGCCCACCGCAAAGGTCACAGGCGTTTTTCCGACCGGCGCGTAGCTGCGACCGCGCACATCCGTGTTCACCACCGCCGTCTCGTCGCCCCAGTGAATCTCGGCACCCTCTGCCTTGGCGCGTTTCTCAATGGTGGGATATTCCTCTTCCAGCCAGTTCTGCACTGCCTCCGGGCGTTGTTCGTAAGCCTTCTTGATCGGCTTTTGCGGGGTGAATCCCCAACGCTTGAGGTAATTGCCAACACCCCGCACCGATAGCTTGATCCCGCATTCGCGCTCGATCAGCTGCATGACGGCAGCCCGGTTCCACAGCGCAAATTCCATTTTCAGTTGCTCCGGTCGTTTGTCGCAGATGATTTGCCGAACCAACCGCTCTTGACCGTCGGTCAAGTGGCGGCCTTCGCCACCTTGTCTGCCGCGTGGCGCGGGCTTGACCGTTCCTGCTCCGCCTTGTTCATATCGGTCGATGATGCCGCGCACGGTCGGGTAGGAAAGCCCACTCAACTCAACTGTGCGCATCACGCCAATCCCTTTGCGATGCAACCGCACGACCTGCTTACGCCGCTCGTGCAACCGCTCCAATGTCTGAAATCTTGCATCTTCTTTGTCCATGCGCGTCTGACTGAGGCGCACGATAAAAGTTCAATCTTCATCGTGCCGAGTCTATAG
>JAUXWM010000009.1 GCA_030681375.1 Gallionella sp. | reverse complement strand
AGCGGTTGCTTTGCTCAGCAATATGTTCGGCTCGGAGACCAAGAAATCTGCGGGTCCAAGCGGCGGATCGATACTTTCGCGTTTTAACGAAGATGAGTGGAAACGAAAACGCGAAGCCGGTGTGGTGGCTTGGCGCGAGAGCTGGGAGAAGGAGATCGATCGAAGCCGATGGATTCCACAGAGCACTGCCCATCGAATCGTCGAGGCATATCCTCACCCTAATTCCGAGAGCGGCCTTATTTCCTTGAATTTGAAACCGAGTATTTTGCGCGACCTGCTGGCTGAGTTCGCAACGCATAACCTTGAGCACCTCGCCGGCCAGAAGACCAAGCTTAAGAGCTTTTTTGATACCGTGGAGGCATCGTCGCTTACTGAAGAGCAGACCGATGCTTGCATTTGCATGGACGACGCCGTTCAAATTGTTGCGGCTGCCGGATCAGGCAAGACCTCCACCATGGTTGCGAAGACGGGATACGTGCTTCACGAGGGACTAGCGAAGCCCGAAGAGATCCTATTGCTAGCCTTTAACTCGAAGGCGGCTGAGGAACTGCGTCAACGCGTCCATGGGCGCCTGAGCGGGTTCGAGGGATTAGATAAGGTCACTGTGTCGACTTTCCACGCATTCGGCCACAATCAGGTTCTCGGAAAGACCCGTGACGTCGCCAGGTGGGTTGGTTCACCTACCCAAGAAAAAGAGATGATCGCTGCGATCGTGCAGGATCTGCGTATGCGCGATCCTACGTTTGGAAATGAGTGGGACCTTTTCCGCACCGTCTACGGCCGTGCTGTCGACCAGCTCAGGGATATGGTCCAACCGCGTGACGACGGACGTGGCAACATCAGGACTGCTAATGGTGAATGGGTGAAAAGCCAGGAAGAGCGGCTTATTGCTGACTGGCTCTTTTTTCATGGCGTCCGTTACCAATATGAACGCGATTACGAGCATCCCACGAGGACGCAAGACCATCAGCAATACCGTCCCGATTTCTACTATCCTGACG
>JAUXWM010000040.1 GCA_030681375.1 Gallionella sp. | reverse complement strand
ATTCCGCGTATTCCACTGGCTTTGCTGATTCTGGCCTTGGGCGCGCTGTTTTTCGGCTTTCTGTCGGCGAAGGTCAGCAAAAGCAAAATGTCGGTCTATCTGTGGCTTGCTTTGGTCATGCTGTTTGCTTTCGTGCGCATTCAGGAAATCGACCTGCTCGCCAATGTGACGCGCGGGGTCAACTTCATGATCGGGTTGCTTTTGCTCAAGATCTATTGGTCCGAAAATCGCATAAGGCTAGAATCTGATTTATTGTTCCTGCTGTTGCCCATGGCATTTCAATGCATTGCTACCTTTGCGATAAGTTACTTTGCCCCCGGATTATTCACGCTCATCCAATCGGATCGGCAACTCCTTTACACGCTGATTGGCGTGTTTAATTTCAGTGTGCCTTTGGCGACGCAAGGCAGCTTTATGCGACCCATGGGGTTCTTCTGGGAACCTGGCGTCTTTCAGCTCTATCTGAATGTGTTGCTGTTCTTGCTGTTCGCAAGACAGGCCAAGTGGCATTGGATTCTGGCGACCGTCGCTGCGATCTTTCTAACTCAATCGACAACCGGCATCGCGACAGCTTCGATTCAGACCGCCTATTTCTCCATCGTTCCAATCTTCACGCGGGGACTTTCAACGCGCAGACTCGTTATGCTTTTTGTTATCCTAGTCGCTATCCCTGTCTTTTACCCCTCGGCCGAACAAAACATCGCAGCGAAATTAACGGGCGACCGGTCTGGGTCGACCTCTGCACGAAGCTATGACTTGGAGGTGGCGGTTGACATTCTGGCTGAACATCCCATAGTTGGCATAGGCTTCAACGACCGCGCGTATCTCAATTATTTGAAGGTCAACAACACAGATACTTCCACACTCAGCGATCAGGATCAGAATGGTCGTTACAACACAAACGGTGTCATAGTTGTGCTGTTCTCTCTCGGTCTGCCTTTGGGTGGCGTCTATCTTCTGTCGATATTCCGCCAGCGATTGTTTGACCATCGCCTCATATTTGGTGCGATACTTCTGCTGTCGCTTCTGGCGGA
>JAUXWM010000021.1 GCA_030681375.1 Gallionella sp. | reverse complement strand
GATTTCAACGGTAGGGCCAAGCATCACTTCTGGTGAAAGGCCGCCCAACCCCAAAGCACGGGCAACTTTCAGACCCGAGCGCAGGATCGAGTCATCAAGCACCATAACGGTGACCGTCGCGCCCGAGATAATGTTAAGATCATGCTTGCCGCCCGATTTCGCCTCGGCCACGAGATCCATACCAATATAGCCAGCCGCCAACGCCTTGACCTTGGCGTCAGGAATACCAATCAGCACAATCGGTTCAGAATGTTTCACCAGCTTTACGCCAGTGACAACGCCTGCCAAGTCGACCGCGACCATGGTGTGAATCGGCTTGCCGGAATATCCCGTCGTGCCTACGAAATCCGAGGTTATAAAGGCCCAGCCAATCTGCTGCTGATTTTTCAGGACCTGGACGACGGCCAAGTCGCTGCGTGTCTCGCCAAACGCGTCGGCCCCTTCAACCAGATCGGCAGCCTTCACCTCTGGCAAATACTTTGCCAGCACCGTTTCGGCATGAGTCGGCGCAACAAGCCCGCACAGCAGGCATAAAAACAGAGCAATTTCTTTCAGACGAAGGCTTAGACAGGACAACAACATGGATTACAAACCTTTCGGGGGCGCACGGGGCTGTTGAAGCCCTTCCAATGGGAGAAGGTCGAAACGCACGCGCAGGGACTGCGCTTCAATGGTGCGAGATTGTTCGTCTGATGCGGTGACAGCAGAACTTCCGAACGCAAGAGCCATCGCCAATCGCCAGTCAGGGCATTTCGCGCATTGGTCTTTGAGCTTGGACGGAACGGGCTCTCCATTCGCATTCAGCATGACAGTCTCGACTTGGCCATCGGCACAAATGACAAGTTCTGTTGTCGTCGCGGCTTCCAGCGCCATCGTCAGTCGTGCTGTAGCCACGTTGCCACCGGAAATGACCAAGGTCAGTCCAAGCGTCAAACAGATCAGAAGGTTGGTTAGTGTGCGGTCCATGGCTCCTATTTGCCAGATAGGAGTCAGCCCAGCCTTGATTTAGGTCAAATGAAATATCCTTTTAAGACTGTATCAACTGCGGCACATGGTCTCTGTCGGTTTCCAACCATTTCCAAAGCACGCAAGATGGAAGAAACTGTCGGGAAATTGTCACAATGGATCCCTCGGATGCACTTGACCAAATTCAGCGATTACGCCCTTCGGGTGCTGATGCTTGCTGCAGCTCATGAAGACCAACGCGTCACGATCGAGGAAACGGCGGCAACCTTTGGCATTTCGCACGGACATCTGAAGAAGGTTGTCATGGCAATGACGCGGGCAGGCTATCTGCACGGCATAAAGGGGCGCAACGGAGGCTATACCTTGGCGTGCAACCCGAAAGAGATCAACTTGGGTGAGGTCCTTCGGATCACCGAGACGGATTTCACCATGTTCGAGTGCGTTCAGGATGGGCAGCCCTGCCCAATCCTCGGCCCCTGTTGCCTGCCTTCTGTGGGGCGCAAAGCGGCGATGGCATTCCTAAACGTATTTGATCAGGTTAGTTTGGCGGATGTAGCAATTCCCAGTTCTGCATTTTCTTTCATCAATACCTCCAGAGGTTGAAATATTGAGGACGTGCTCGGTCGGCAAGCATAACAATTAGCGGGCTGTTGAAGCTTCAATCCTCCAGTCCAGCGTTCGGGGAATCGACGCAAAAAACCGCTTTGCTCGAACACCGTCAAGCGGGCTCAAGCAAAGCAGATATCCAAAATTTGCCTGT
>JAUXWM010000017.1 GCA_030681375.1 Gallionella sp. | reverse complement strand
CTATGCAACGAAATGGATGTGGACTTACAATCACGAACGCCCCAACATGGCACTCGGCGGCATCACGCCGAAACAGAAGTTAGATTTTTTAACCAGCTCTACTTTTGACCCCAACTAAAAATGGGGGGATTACCTAAAGTCTTGGCTGAGTTAAGAATTGCCAATTCCGGATACGCGAAAAATAGCGTGATGGTAAAATCACCGCTGAAAATTCTCCTGTCTTTCATCATGCCGTCACCCGCTTTTATTCATCTCCGTCTGCACAGCGAATATTCCATTTCGGATGGGATGGTGCGCATTGAGGAAGCGGTCGAAGCCGCGCAGGGCGACGGGATGCCCGCGCTGGCGCTGACTGATCTGTCCAATTTCTTCGGGCTGGTGAAGTTCTACAAGAAGGCGCGCGGCAAGGGCATCAAGCCTGTGGTCGGCTGTGATGTGTTCATCACAATGACGAAGATCGCGACCGCCCTTATCGTTTGCTGTTGCTATGCCAGTCGCGTGAGGGTTATCTGCGTCTGTGCCGTTTGCTGTCGCGCGCCTACCTCTCCAATCAGTATCATGATCGTGCCGAGTTGCGCCGCGAGTGGTTGCATCAGGACGGCACCAGCGGGCTGATTGCCTTATCCGGCGCACACCTGGGTGATGTCGGCAGCGCACTGTTGTCGGGTAATGCCGATGCGGCGCGCCAGTTCGCCAGAGAATGGGCGGGGCTGTTCGACAACCGCTATTACATCGAGGTGCAGCGTGTCGGCTTTGCCGACGAAGAGCAATATATTCACGGTGCAACGCTGTTGGCCGCCGAACTTGATTTGCCGGTGGTGGCAACCCATCCTGTGCAGTTTCTGAGCGTCGAGGATTTCAAGGCGCATGAGGCGCGGGTGTGCATCGCCGAAGGCTATGTGCTCAACGACAAGCGCCGCGTGAAGGCGTTTACGCAGCAGCAGTATTTCAAGACGCAGGCCGAGATGGCGGAACTGTTCGCCGACTTTCCTGAAGCCTTGCAGAACAGTGTACAGATCGCGCGGCGCTGCAATCTCTCGCTGGTGCTGGGCAAGCCGAGCCTGCCGGATTTTCCGACGCCGAATGATGAGAGTCTGGACGACTTCCTGCGCAGTGAATCCGAACGTGGTTTGCAGCAACGTATGGCTCTGCTCTACCCTGACGAGACGGTGCGTGCGGCAGAATTTCCTGAGTACCACGCCCGGTTGGTGTTCGAGCTGGATACCATCATCAAGATGGGCTTCCCCGGTTACTTTTTGATCGTGGCGGATTTCATCCGCTGGGCGAAGGCGTTCCGTTCCGAGGCGTTTCCCAACGGCGTGCCGGTCGGCCCGGGGCGGGGTTCCGGTGCCGGTTCGCTGGTGGCCTATTGTCTGCTCATCACCGATCTTGACCCGTTGCGCTATGAGCTGCTGTTCGAACGTTTCCTCAACCCCGAACGCGTGTCCATGCCCGACTTCGACGTGGACTTCTGTCAGGACGGGCGTGAGCTGGTCATCGAGTATGTGAAGAAGAAATATGGCGCGGCCTGCGTGTCGCAGATCGCCACCTTCGGTACGATGGCCTCCAAGGCGGTGATCCGTGACGTCGGCCGGGTGATGGAGTTCCCGTATGGCTTGTGCGACAGGCTGTCCAAGCTGATACCACTGGAAGGCGTGAAGCCGGTTTCGCTGAAGAAAGCGCGCGAGACGGAGCCGGAAATCAACGCGATAGCCGAGAGCGAAGAAGGTGTGCCGGAATTGCTGGAACTGGCCGCGCGTCTGGAAGACCTGACCCGCAATGTCGGCATGCATGCGGGCGGCGTGTTGATCGCCCCCGGACAACTGACCGATTTCTGCCCGTTGTATTGCACCGAAAACGCCCATGCCTCAGAGGAAGGCAAGGCGGTTAGCCAGTTCGACAAGGACGACGTCGAGGCAATCGGACTGGTGAAATTCGACTTTCTGGGGCTGCGCACGCTGACCATCATCGACTGGGCGATGCGCCATGTGGCGCGTCTGGCGGGCGGTACGGCGCCGTTTGCGCTGGAATCGCTGCCGCTGGACGACAAGGCCAGCTACGACCTGCTGAAAGCCTGTAACACCACCGCCGTGTTCCAGCTGGAATCGCGCGGCATGAAAGACCTGATCAAGCGATTACAGCCGGATACCTTCGAGGATATCGTGGCGCTGGTCGCGCTGTTCCGCCCCGGCCCGCTGGAATCCGGCATGGTGGACGACTTTATCAACCGTAAGCACGGGCGGGCGGAAGCGGATTATTTCCATCCCGATCTGGAAGTCTCACTCAAGCCCACCTATGGCGTGATCGTGTATCAGGAGCAGGTGATGCAGATTTCGCAGATCATCGGCGGCTATACGCTGGGTGGCGCGGACATGTTGCGTCGCGCGATGGGTAAGAAGGACCCGGTTGAAATGGCGCGCCAGCGCGACATCTTCGTCGCCGGTGCGGTCAATCGCGAGATCGACAAGGATCTGGCCACCCGGCTGTTCGATCTGATGGAAATGTTCGCCGGATACGGTTTTAACAAATCGCACTCGGCGGCCTACGCGCTGGTGGCCTATCAGACCGCCTATCTCAAGGCGCATCATCCGGCGGCGTTCATGGCGGCGACCCTGTCGGGCGATCTGGATAATACCGAGAAGGTGCGCACTTTCTACGCGGACACGCTGCAACAGGGCATCACCATACTGTTGCCTGATGTGAACAGTTCCGGCTATGCATTTTCGCCCACCGATGAAAAAACCATCGCTTACGGGTTGGGCGCGGTCAAGGGTACGGGCGAGGCGGCGATCGCCGGTATTGTCAGCGCGCGTGCGAACGGGCCGTTCAAGGATTTATTTGATTTCTGCCGTCGTGTGGACAAGCGCACGGTCAACCGCCGCACCATCGAAGCGCTGATCAAGGCAGGGGCATTTGATAGTATCAGCGATCATCGCGCCGCGTTGATGGCCAGTGTGGATGCGGCGCTGGCGAGCGCCGACCAGCAGGCCAGAGCCGTCAATCAGGATAGCCTGTTTGGCGAAGATGACGCCGATGCGGTGTTGATCGAGCAGAAGGCCGAGGTGCCGCGCTGGACACTGCGCGAACAACTGGCCTTTGAAAAGATCAGTCTGGGTATCTATCTGGGCGGTCATCCCTATCAGGAATACCAGCAGGAGCTGGCGAACTTCATCAGGGTAAAGCTGGGCGACCTCAATCCCGCTTTCGTCGGCAAGACCAACGGGGCGGGCGGAGGTTACGGCGCGCGGCGCGGCGTGCCGGTACTGCTGGCAGGCATCGTGTCCGGACTGCGATTGCAGCAGACGCGGCGCGGGCGCATGGCGGTGATTACGCTGGACGATGGCAGTGCGCAAGTTGAGTTAACGGTATTCAACGAGGAATACGAACGCAGTCGTCCGTGGATCAAGGAAGATGAATTGCTGGTGGTGCAGGGCAAGGCCAGCCTGGACGAGTATTCCGGCAATGTGCGCGTCAGCGGCGAGGAGTTGTTCGACTTCGCCACGGCACGCTCGCGTTTCGCGCAACATCTTGTCTTGAACTGCAATGAAAGCATCCGCGTCACAGAACTCAGGGAAGTGCTGATGCCCTGGCGCGAGGGTGAGTGCAAGGTATTGATTAATTATAATAATTCTGTGGCAAATTGCCAGCTGCAACTGGGCGAAGTCTGGCAGGTGACGCTGCATGACGAGTTGCTGAAAGAGTTGCGCGCCGTGTTGGGCGCGGAAAACGTGAAGGCGGTTTATGGCTAGCGGTATAAAACGTATCCTGATGTTTTACAGCCAGCCGCTCAATCGCGCCTCGAATTCATCGACCGGCAGCGGTTTGCTGAATAGATATCCCTGAAAAGCGTGACAGCCATGCTGGTCCAAAAAAATACGCTGGGTATCAGTTTCGACGCCTTCGGCAATCACATTCAGCCCCAGCGCCTTGGACATCGCGATGATGGTCTGGACAATGGCTGCATCGTCAGGATTATTGGTGATGTCGAGCACAAACGATTTATCAATTTTGATTTGCGCCAAAGGCAAACGTTTCAAATATTGCAACGAAGAATAACCGGTGCCGAAGTCGTCCATCGAGAAATGTACGCCGAGTGATTTTATTTGCTGCATTTTGGCAATGGTGGCATCAATATTGTCCAGTACCGCGCTTTCCGTCAGTTCCAGCTTGAGGCGCGAGGGGGGCGCACCACTTTCCAATAGTGCATGTTGTACTCGCTCGACAAAATCAGGTTGATGAAACTGTTTGGCGCTGACATTTACCGCAAGGGTCAAGTCACGGGTCAGCACATTTTGCTGCCAAACCTTGAGCTTTTCGCAGGCCGTCGATAATACCCATAGTCCGATCGGCACGATCAAGCCAGTTTCTTCGGCGATAGGGATAAACTGATCAGGAAACACGAAGCCGCGCTCAGGCTGTTGCCAGCGCAACAGCACTTCTGCGCCGGTGGCTTTGCCGTGATTGTCCATCTGCACCTGATAATGGAGCAGAAACTGTTGTTTTTCGAGCGCATGGCGCAAATCTGTTTCCATGGCGATGCGTATTTCTAATGCCGTTTGCATCTTCGGATCAAAGAAGCGAATAGTGTTGCGACCGTCTGACTTGGCCTGATACATGGCAACATCGGCATGTTTGAATAAAACCTCCGCACTTTCCTGATGGCTGTTAAACAGAGTAATGCCGATGCTGGGCGTGGAGCTGAACTCATGATCGTTCAGCAGATAAGGCTGATTAAGTTTGCTGCGTATATTTTCCGCAATCCTGTCAGCTTGTATTGCCGCCTCATCCTGTTGGCTGCTCAGTTCTTCAAGCAGCACGACGAACTCATCACCGCCCAGTCGCGCCACGCTGTCACCTTCGCGCGTGCAGTTTTGCAAACGGCGCGCCACGTCGATCAACAACAGGTCGCCTGTCGCATGGCCCTGAGTATCGTTGATCATTTTGAAATGATCCAAATCCAGAAACAGTAATGCGCCATGCTGGCCATTGCGCGCGCTGGACACCATCGCCTGTTGTAAACGGTCCATCAACAGGCGGCGGTTCGCTAGCTGGGTCAACGGGTCATAAAAAGCCAGTTGATGGATATCACGTTCCGATTGTTTGCGTTGGCTAATATCGACAAATGCGGCCACATAGTTGGATACCTGTTGGTGATCATCGTAGATGGCGGTAATGGTCATGAATTTCGGATACACCTCGCCATTCTTGCGCCTGTCCCAAACCTCGCCAGACCATTTGCCGCTGTCGCGCAGTGTTGACCACATGGACTGATAGAAAGCGTCGTCATGTCGGTTTGATTTCAGGATGCGTGGAGTGTGTCCGATCACGTCTTCAGTGCGATAACCGGAAATTTCCTGGAATGCCTGATTGACGCGTAATATGTTGGAGTGGGCATCGGTGATCAAAATAGCTTCCTGGGTTTCAAAGGCCACTGCAGCGATACGCAATTCCTCCGCTACACGATGTTGTTTGGTGATGTCCTGCACCGCTCCCACGGAGCGCAGCGGCTTGCCAGACTCGTCAAACTCACTGCTACAATGCTCACGTACCCACTTGACGCGGCCATCCGCAAATAGCAGGCGATGTTCGATATCGTAAACTTGGCGATTTGTTAGCGACTGGGTATAAGCCTGATTCACCTTGTCGCGGTCATCAGGATGGATCAGACTCAAAAAATTTTCATAGGACAGCGAGAACTGTGACGGATCAATCTCGAATATTCGGTAAACCTCATCAGACCAGCGCAACTTGTCGCTTATCAGATTTAGCTCACAACTGCCCAATTGTCCCAGTTTCTGCGCCTCATTGAGCAAATCCTGCCGGTATTGCAACTCGGCTTCGGAAAGTTTACGTTGGCTAATGTCGTGCAGGAAGGCAATAAAGCAGTTCATTTCCGTAATAAAGGAAACGGACACCTCAATGTCGATCAGATGCCCGTCACGGTGGCGGTGTTTGGTTTCGAAGCGGTCATACCCCTGGTCGAGGATGTGCCCGATATGCAACGCAATAGCTTCGGGCGTTTGCTCTATGGCCTCAAATTTGCCGAGATGCATGCCGATGATTTCTTCTTTTGCATAACCGACAAGATGGCAATAAGCGTCATTGACCTCGGTGATGTGGCCTCTTTGATCCAGTTTCCAGTACCCTTCGCCCGAAGTGTTCAGCATCACCCGTAATTCGTTGAGCGCACCCGCCTCATGTTGCAGCGCGACCTTAAGCTCATCCTCGGCACGATTGCGCCCTGCCTGCAAGGCCAGCACCATCAAACCGACCACGACCAGAGTGGCAAGATACAACCATAACAATAGCAGACCATGCTGGGTATCCTGGATATGAAACGGCCCCATCCCATAATGGGTCGCCATTACCGCGATGACAACCGGTAGCAGCAAACCCAGTGACGAACCCACCGTCCCAAAGCGCATGGCCAGCCAGACAACCAGCGGCAACAGCATGAAGACCAGCGGCATGGAATTTCCGTTGGCATCATTGTTAAGCACGAATATTACCCAGCTCCCCGCAAGCGTGGTCAGACACCAGGCCAGAAACTCCATCCGTCGTTTCCATAATATGGACAGTTCGGCGCGCGAGATGTTGAGCAACAGCGGAGCCGCGAGCAACACGCCGACGAAATCGCCTGCCCACCAGGACAACCAGGCCGTGCCGACGTCTTGTAGGGATAACAGGCCGAATAGCACCAGGCTGCTTATCCCGCCACTGGCGCTGAGCAGCATCCCGATAGCGGCAGCCAGCCCAAGAAACAGGATGTCGCGCGCGCGGTGGAGCGCATCATGGAATTTCAAGCGCTTCAACAGCCAGACGGTAAGCATCGGACCGAGTGTATTGTTCAACGCAATGCTGCTGTCCAGTAACGGTGAAGCATCAATGGAAAAATTGGTGGCTGCCGCACCCAGAAAAATCCCCGGCCAATAGGCATAACCCCAGCGCAGTAAAGTCGCCACGGCAATGCCCGTGGGTAACCATATTAATGTGATGTGGGTGTCAACGTAGGGAATTGCCAGGCCAAGCCGAGCACTGACAAAATAAGCCAGCGCGATGAGCAGCAGTTTTGCGACAAATCGGAATTTGTCCTGAAGGATAGGGGGCTCTGTGAAAAGAAGGTTAGCCACAGGAGATGTTATAAAATTGCCAGGTGCTGGATGTATGAAGAGTACGACAACGAGGCGAAATGTGCAAATTAGCGATGTGGCTTCGGCAGTGCGGTCAGTATAAGTTGGCGCCTGTGAGATTCACGCACGCGCCAGCGAAGATGGATTATGAATCTTGCCGTTGTTTCAGTTGGTGCAGGCAGTCCAGTGCGGCGAGTTTGTAGCACTCTGCAAGTGTCGGGTAATTGAAGACGTTGGCGACCAGATCGCGCACCGTGCCTTTCAGGTTCATCACCAGTTGGCCGATGTGGATCAGTTCGCTGGCCTGTTCGCCGACGATATGCACGCCCAGCAGCTTTTCGTTGCGCGCATCCACGATCAGTTTGAGCAGCCCTTGCGCGTCGCCGTTGATCTGGCCGCGCGCGCTGTCCTTGAAGTAGGCGCGTCCGATCACATAGGGGATGTTTCCCTGCTTTACTTCCTTTTCGTTTCTGCCGACGTAGGATATTTCCGGGATGGTATAGACCGCCATCGGCATATTTTCCGCCGTGATATGGTGCTCGCCACCGAAGGCATACAGCACGGCAGCGCGCCCCTGTTCCATGCCGGTCGAGGCCAGTGCGGGGCGGCCGATCAGGTCGCCCACCGCGAAGATGTGCGGTGCGCTGGTCTGGAAATGCTCGTTGACGGCTATCCAGCCGTCTTTTGCGGCTATGCCGGCCTGTTCGACGCACAGGCCGGCGCTGTTGGGCTCTCGGCCTTGCGCGAACAACACGGCTTCGGTGCACAGTTGCTTGCCGCTTTCCAGCGTTGTTAGCGTCATGTCATTTTCGCGACATATGCTGGCGACGCGCTCTTTCATGTGGAAGGTCACGCCCATGCCGAGAAAACTGTCGTACAGCACGTCCACCACGTCTTCGCTCAGATAGGTGAGCAGTTGCGCGTGGCTGTCCACCACGCTGACTTGTACGCCCAGAGCGGCAAAGATAGAAACGAATTCGCAGCCGATCACGCCGCCGCCCACCACCAGCAGGCTTTCCGGCAGGTGGCGCAGGTTCAGGATGGAGGTGGAATCCAGTACGGTTTTTTTGTCGAACGGGATATGCGCCGGGCGGCGCGGGCGCGAACCGGTGGCCAGAATGAAGACTTCCGCCGAGATGTTGCGCGTCTTGCCGGAGGCATCGGTGACCTGCACGGTGTGCGCATCCACGAACGAGGCTTCGCCCGGAATCAGCGCCACGCCCGAACTTAGCAACCGTTGCAGTATCACGGATTCCTGCTGGGCGATCACGCCTTCTTTGCGTCGCACCGCATCCGACAGCAGGCCATGACGACTGCGGGTATCCTGTGCGGCACGCATACCGCCGGAACGCGATACCAGATAGGCTACTTCGCGCATTGCCTTGCTGGGTATCGTGCCGGTTTGCAGTCCGGCACCGCCTAGCCGGGGCTTGCGTTCGATGATGGCCGCGCGTTTGCCCATGCGCGCCGCTTGCCATGCCGCCTGTTGTCCTGCGGGGCCTGAGCCGATGATGAGGATGTCGTAGTCCATGTTGCTACTCCCTTATCCTTGATGCTTGATTGGTGCCGTAGGCTGGCGGTGAGGTACGAACCCCAGCGTTTGCAGGTGTAAAGATGCGAGTCCTCGTCTATTTGATGCGCATGCCAGGCGTTGCGCCATCATCCGGTGACAGGATGAACAATCCCGATGCTTCGCCGGAAGCGGCGAGTACCATGCCTTCTGACAAGCCAAACTTCATCTTGCGCGGAGCCAGATTGGCGACCATCACGGTCAGGCGGCCTTTGAGATTTTCCGGGTCATAAGCCGACTTGATCCCCGCGAACACGGTGCGCGAATTTCCCTCGCCGATATCCAGCGTCAGCTTCAGCAGCTTCGCCGCGCCTTCTACCTGTTCGGCGTTGACGATCTTCGCCACGCGCAAGTCCACCTTGGCGAAATCCTCGATGCTGATGAAAGGCTCGAAATCCTTTTCCGCCTGCGCTACTTCGATGCTGGCCGTGTGTTGCTGGTGTACGGCATGACGCTGTTCGGACTGCGCTGCTACACCTTGCCCGCTTGCCGGAGAGGCCGGGAGGGATTCCTGGTTGGCGGCCACCATGGCTTCGACCAGCTTGGGATCCAGACGGGTGGCCAGATGCTGATAAGTATTGATGACATGTCCGCTACTCAGCGCCACCCATTTTTCATTCCAGGTCATGGGCGGAATGTTGAGGAAGGTCTCTACTTGTGCTGCCAGTTTGGGCAGTACGGGTTTCAGATAGCGCGTCAGGTCACGGAACAGTGTCAGCGCTGTCGAGCAGACTTCAAGCAGTTCGGCGTCCTTACCCTCCTGTTTGGCCAGTTCCCAGGGTTTCTTTTCGGCGATGTACTGATTGGCGACATCGGCCAGACGCATGATTTCGCGTAATGCACGGCTGAAGTCGCGATTTTCGTAACAGCGTGCGATTTCGCCGCCCGTAAAGGCCTCTTGAAACTCGGCGCAGGCCGCAGTATCCGTATTGCCCAGTTTGCCCTCAAAGCGCTTGGCGATAAACCCCGCGCAACGGCTGGCGATGTTGATGTACTTGCCGATCAAATCACTGTTGACCTTGGTGACGAAATCATCGAGGCTGAGGTCGAGGTCTTCCATCGTGCCGTTCAGTTTGGACGCGTAGTAGTAGCGCAGGTATTCGGTGTTCTTGATGTGGTCGATATAGCTGCGCGCGGTGATGAAAGTGCCGCGCGATTTGCTCATCTTTTCGCCGTTGACGGTGAGGAAGCCGTGCGCGAATAGCTTGGTCGGCGTGCGGTAACCTGCGTGTTCCAGCATCGCAGGCCAGAACAGCGCGTGGAAGTACAAAATATCCTTGCCGATGAAGTGATACAACTCAGTCGCAGTCACACTCGGGGCGTCTGCGTTGTCGGCCGCGTCAGCGGCTCCTTGCCTACCTAAAGGTATGTCTGCGTCGCCGCTTCCTTGCCTCCTTGCATCCATTACCGATTCTGGCTGCGATTGGGGTAGCCAGTACTCGTCAAAATTAAGCCCGGTTTTGTTGCACAGTTGTTTGAAGCTACCCATGTAACCGACCGGTGCGTCCAGCCAGACGTAGAAGTATTTTCCCGGTGCATCGGGTATTTCGAAACCAAAGTAGGGGGCGTCACGCGAGATGTCCCAGTCGGACAGTTTGTTTTCACCCTCTGCGCCCAGCCATTCCTGCATCTTGTTGGCCGCTTCGGTTTGCAGCGTGCCGCTGCGCGTCCAGTTGCGCAAAAACTGCTGGCAGCTGTCGGCGGAGAGTTTGAAGAAATAGTGGTCGGAATTGCGCAATTCCGGTTTGGCACCCGACACGGCGGAATAAGGGGCTATCAATTCGGTCGGCGCATAGGCCGCGCCGCAGACTTCGCAATTGTCGCCATACTGGTCTTTCGCGCCGCACTTCGGGCATTCGCCCTTGATGAAGCGATCCGGCAAAAACATGTTCTTTACGGGGTCGTAATATTGCTCAATGGAGCGCACCTCGATCAGGTTTTTATCCCTGAGCGTGCGGTAGATGGTTTCGGCGGATACACGGGTCTCATTCGAGTTGGTTGAGCCGTAGTGATCAAAATCGACGTGAAACTCACTGAAATCATCGTAATGTTCCTGCCACACGCGCGCGATCAATTGCTCCGATGTGATGCCTTCCTTTTCGGCGCGCAACATGATGGGCGTGCCGTGGGTGTCGTCGGCGCAGACGTAATGTGCCTCGTTGCCCTGCATTTTCTGGAAGCGCACCCAGATGTCCGTCTGGATGTATTCGACCAGATGTCCCAGGTGTATGCTGCCATTGGCGTAGGGTAGGGCGGAGGTGACGAGGATTTTTCGCGTAGTCATGGAGGCGTGCCGGATTCGATAAAGGTGGTGATTTTAGCAAATCGCGGACACGGGCGGAGAATTGCTTGGAAGTTGTCCGCGAAAATCGTTTCTGAATTCAATGAGGGGTCGACGAATGGATTTAGGTACAATGCCGCAATCGTTTCGAGTTGTAGCCTGAAGCCTTTTGCCTATGAGTCTGATCAAATCTCGAAAACGCGTCGCTGACCACGGAGAGGTGTTCACTCCAGCATGGATGGTCGATGCCATGCTCGACCTCGTGAAGGGCGAGTCGGAGCGCATTGATTCTCGCTTTCTGGAACCGGCATGCGGAAGCGGAAACTTCCTTGTTCATATTCTCAGGCGCAAGCTCGCCGCCGTTGAACTCAAGTTCGGGCAATCCGATTTCGAAAAACGGCACTATGCGCTGCTGGCGCTGATGTGCATCTACGGCATCGAGCTTCTGGCAGACAACATCAAAGAGTGCCGCGAGAACATGCTGGAAATCTTCGCTGATTACCTGAATTTGCAGGAATCAGATGATTTTTATCGCGCCGCTTACTTTGTGTTATCGCAGAATTTGATTCATGGCGATGCCTTGACCATGTGCGTCAGCACTGGCGAGCCGATTTCCTTTGCCGAATGGGGCTACATCGGCAAGGGGAAGTTTCAGCGTCGCGATTTTCGCTTTGACGTGCTCACCGGCTCGTCGGCCTTTAGCGCGGAGGGCTCGCTCTTCGCCCACCTCGGCAAGCACGAAATCTTCATGCCGACGAAGATCTACCCGCCGATGACGGTGAGCGAACTGGCTGCGCTGGAGGGATAACGAATATGGACGGCACATGGAATCAGCTCAACAACTCAGATTTTAATCCCGTCGAATTCGATGGGTTTGGACGGCAAGCGGAGGAACTAAAGCCATGAGCGACAAGCCAGTGCGCCTGACCGCGCCGCCCAAAGGTTACGCCGACTGGCTGACCGATTTGAAATCCCGCATCCACACCGCGCAACAGCGCGCCACGCTGGCGGTCAATCGCGAACTGGTGTTGCTGTATTGGCAGATTGGGCGCGATATTCTGGCGCGACAGGCTGAGCAAGGCTGGGGCGCGAAGGTGATCGAGCGGCTGGCGCAGGATTTGCATATTGCCTTTCCCGACATGAAGGGCTTTTCCCGTGCCAACCTGATGTACATGCGCGCTTTTGCCGAAGCGTGGCCGGATGCCGAAATTGTCCAACAGGCTGTTGGACAATTGCCCTGGGGACACAATCTGGTGCTGCTCACTCGTCTCAAAGATGCACAACAGCGGCTGGCTTATGCCCAGAGTGCCATCGCGCACGGCTGGTCGCGCAACATACTGGACATCCATATCGAAACTCGCCTGCTGGAACGCACCGGCAAGGCTGTCACCAACTTCGATGCCAGCTTGCCCAAAGCCCAATCTGATCTTGCACGCGAATCGTTGAAAGACCCATACCGCTTGGACTTTCTTGGCCTTGGCCGTGAGGCGGGCGAGCGAGAGATCGAAAGCGCCTTGGTGAAACATGTCACCGATTTTTTACTGGAGCTGGGTGCGGGTTTTGCGTTTGTCGGACGGCAAGTGCTGCTCGATGTAGGCGGCGACGAGTTTTTCATCGACCTGTTGTTCTACCACCTCAAACTGCGCTGCTATGTGGTGATCGAGCTCAAAGGTGGCAAGTTCAAACCCGAGCACCTAGGGCAGTTGAGCTTTTACCTGACGGCAGTGGATGAGCAAGTAAAGCACCCACAAGACAATCCTACGATTGGCCTGCTGCTGTGTCGCAGCAAAAACAAAGTGGTGGCGGAATATGCCTTGCGCACCAATGCTCAACCCTTGGGCGTTGCCGAATATAAATTGCTCGAATCGTTACCCGCCGAACTGCAAACTAGCCTGCCCAGCATCGAACAGATCGAGCGCGAGCTGGCGGGCGATGGCAGCCCAAGCAATGAGGACGAAGCATGAACGAACAAGTCAGCTTCACCTTGCGCGGTCGCAATCCCGATGTGCTGACCTGCATCGCCAACCTTTCCAACGACGAAGTGTTCACCCCGCCTGAGTTCGCCAGCCGCATGCTGGATACCTTGGCCGAGGCGTGGGCGGCCAGCCACAACGGGGCGAACCTCTGGGCGGACAAGACGGTGAAGTTCCTCGATCCGTGCACCAAGTCCGGCGTATTCCTGCGCGAGATCACCAGCCGACTCAACAAGGGACTGGCGGACGAAATGCCGAGCCTTGATAGACGAGTCAATCACATATTGACGAAGCAGGTGTTCGGCATCGGCATCACGAATCTCACCAGCCTGCTGGCGCGGCGCAGCGTGTATTGCTCCAAGCATGCCAATGGGCAGCACTCCATTGCCAAATCCTTTACCAGCGACGCAGGCAACATCTGGTTTGAGCGTACCGAGCACACCTGGGTCAACAGCAAATACACATTTTGTGGCACCAGCCAAGCGGCGCTGGATCGCGGCGAGGCGCTGGAAACTCATGCTTACGCGTTCATTCACACAGACAACATCAAGACTCGGATGACCGAGTTGTTTGGAGGCAATATGCAGTTCGACGTCATCATTGGCAACCCGCCTTATCAATTGAACGACGGTGGTCATGGCACCAGTGCCGCACCCATTTACCAGTTGTTCGTGGAGAAAGCACTCGAGCTTGATCCGCACTACGCGGTATTCGTGACGCCATCTCGTTGGATGGCCGGAGGCAAGGGTCTCGACAGCTATAGGGCGAAGATGCTTGCGGACAAGCACCTACGAAGTATTGTTGACTTCCCCAAGCTTTACGAAGGTTTTCCGGGTGTGAAGATTCGCGGCGGCATCTCATACTTTTTATGGGATCGTCAGCACAACGGGCCGTGTACCGTGCAAACGCTCTGGGATGGTCAGCCAACAGGGCCAGCGATGGCGCGTCATTTGGATTCTTATGATGTTCTTGTTCGTCGTAACGAAGCGGTGCCTATTTTGGAAAAAATACGGGCTGCGGGTGAGGCCACGCTTTCCGGTCGGGTTTCGAGCAGAAAGCCATTCGGACTCGCCACAAATTTTCATGGGAAATCATCAGCCTCGCGATTAACAGAGCCTGTAAAGCTGTTCGCTAACCAACATTCGAGTTGGATAGCTCGTCAAGACATTCCTGCAAACGAAGCTTGGGTCGATAAGTGGAAAGTCTTGATGACGAGGGTTCAAGGAACCAGCGCAGCTGTTGAAACCAAGTTTCTCAGCAAGCCCATCATTGCAGAGCCTGGCACTGCATGCACAGAAACTTATCTCGTAGCTGGAATATTCGATTCCGAAGCGGTCGCGCGGCGCTATGCAAGCTACTTGCGCACTCGCTTTGTGCGCTTTCTCGTGTCACTTCGCAAGCCCACCCAAGATGCCGCACGTGGTGTTTATGGTTTTGTTCCCGATCTGCCGCTTGATCAGGAGTGGACAGATGCCAAGCTTTATAAGCGGTACAGTCTGACGCAAGACGAAATCGCATTCATCGAATCACAAGTCGCTGAGCACGATGCCGAACTGTTCGACACGAGCGCTGCCGATGAGGGCGACGATGAATAAGCCAACCATCGACGAAATCCTCGCACCCAAACCGGAAGCCCGGCCACGCATCTACGCCTACTCGACAAAGGGAGTGAGCGATGAATGAGGAACACGCCCTGGCGGTGTTCGAGGACTACAACATCCGTCGCGTTTTCGATGCGGCGTCGGAAACCTGGTTGTTCTCCGTGGTGGACATCATCGCTGCCCTGACCCAGCAGGCGGATTTCCAGATGGCGCGCAAGTACTGGAACAAGCTGAAAGAACGGCTGAAAAAGGAAGGCAGCCAGTCGGTGACAAATTGTCACCGACTGAAGCTGACCGCCGCCGACGGCAAGAACTACCTGACCGACGTGGCCAACCCCGAGACGCTGCTGCGCATCGTCCAGTCCGTGCCCAGCCCCAAGGCCGAGCCGATCAAGCTCTGGCTGGCGCGGGTGGGCTACGAGCGCATTCAGGACATGGGCGACCCGGCCCGTTCTCTGGATCGTGCGCGCGAATACTGGCAACAGCATGGTCGCAGCGAAAAGTGGATCCAGCAGCGGATGATGGGGCAGGAAACCCGCAACAAGCTGACCGACTACTGGAAAGGCCATGAGGTCTCGGGCGAGCGGGAATACGCCCTGCTGACCAACCTCATCCATCAGGAGTGGAGCGGGGTGTCGGTCAAGCAGCACAAGGTCATGAAGGGGCTAAAAAGTCAAAATCTGCGCGACCACATGAGCGAGGCAGAACTGATTTTTACCGCGCTGGCCGAGTTATCCACGCGCCAGATCGCCGAAAGCGTCGAGGCGACTGGTCTGGCCGAGAACGCCGAGGCAGGCAAGAAGGGTGGCACGATCGCCAAAAAAGCGCGACAGGCACTGGAAAACAAAACCGGACGCAGTGTGGTGACGGGTGAAAATTTTCTGCCGCCGGGCTCTGCGCCCAAGGCGTTGGACGAAGGCGAAGATGAGTAAGACCATCGAGGAAATCCTCGCCCCCAGGCCACAAGCCCGGCCGCGCATCTATGCCTACTCGATTGCCGACGCGGCGCATCAGGGGCTTCTCAAAGTCGGGCAAACCACGCGCGACGTGAAGCAGCGCATCGCCGAACAGCTCAAGACGGCCGCCATCAAGAATTATCGAATCGAACTGGATGAATCCGCCGAGCGCGACGACGGCAGCATCTTCAGCGATTACGAGGTGCGCGCGGCACTGGTCAGAAAAGGTTTCGAGAACGTCGAGCTAGAGTGGATGCGCTGTTCGCTCAAGGATGTAAAGACCATCCTCATTGAACTGCGCACCGGGAAGCCGCTCACGGGGTCGCATCACGAAACCTTCCCGATGCGCAGCGAACAGGCCGATGCCGTGGACAAGACCTTCGATTACTACCAGTCAATCTGGGCCGAGAACAAGAACGCCGCGCCGCGTTTTTTGTGGAACGCGAAGATGCGCTTCGGTAAGACTTTCACCGCCTATCAGTTGGTGAAGAAATTGGGTGCCAGGCGTGTGATCGTGCTGACTTTCAAGCCTGCCGTCGAGGATGCGTGGCAGACAGACCTTGAGAATCATGTGGACTTCGACGGGTGTCAGTACCTCTCTCGCTCATCTGGCAGCGATCCGACGCAGATTGACCGCAAGCAACCCGTCGTCTATTTCGGCTCCTTCCAGGACCTGCTCGGTCGCGACGCGGCGGGGAACATCAAACCCAAGAACGAATGGCTTCATACGGTGAATTGGGATCTCGTGGTATTCGACGAGTACCACTTCGGCGCTTGGCGTGACACCGCCAAGGAGTTGTTCGAGGGTGAGGACGAGGCGGTCGCCAAAAAGGAGGCCAAGCTCGAATACGCCGCTGGGCTGGAGGAGGTGAACGAAGACCTCACCGTGCTCTCGGAAAAGGAGACTGAATTCCTGCCCATTACCACCAGGGCGTACCTCTATCTCTCCGGAACGCCGTTCAAGGCGCTGGCGACCGGCGAGTTCATCGAGGAACAGATTTTCAACTGGACTTACACCGACGAGCAGCGCGCCAAGGAAGCGTTCGCCGTCGAAAATCCCGGTACGCGCAACCCCTACGCTGCGCTGCCGCAAATGCGGCTGCTGACCTATCAAATGCCGGATGAACTGCTGGCCATTGCCAGCGGCGGAGAGTTTGACGAGTTCGACCTGAATGCGTTTTTCGAGGCATCGGGCACGGGTAACGCGGCGCAGTTCAAGCACAAGAGCGATGTGCAAAAGTGGCTGGACATCATCCGTGGCGGCTACGCGCAAAAATCGGTCGAGCACTTGAAGACGGGGTCTCGGCCACCGTTTCCGTATTCCGATGTGCGCCTGCTGCCCTATTTGCAACACTCGTTCTGGTTCCTGCCCAACGTCGCGGCCTGTCACGCGATGGCGAACCTGCTGGCCGAAAAACACAACGTCTTCTGGCATGACTACGCAGTGCTGGTCTCGGCAGGTGCAGCGGCAGGTATCGGGCTGGAGGCGTTGCCGCCGGTGCGCAAGGCGATTGGCAGCGGCTTCGACAGTAAAACCATCACGCTCTCGTGCGGCAAGCTCACCACGGGCGTCACCGTGGCGCAGTGGTCGTCCATCCTGATGCTGCGCAACCTCAAATCGCCGGAGACCTATTTTCAAGCCGCGTTCCGCGTTCAATCGCCTTGGTCCATCAAGAATCCCAACGGCGACAACCCGAACGAGGAGGAGATACTCAAGCCGGTCTGCTTCGTGTTCGACTTCGCGCCCACGCGTGCCCTGCGGCAACTCTCGGAGTACGGCATCGGCCTGTCGCCCAACGAGCCGAACCCGGAGAATGCGGTTAAGGAGCTCGTATCGTTTCTGCCCGTGCTGGCCTATGACGGCGCGAATATGACGCAGATCGACGCGGGCGGCATTCTTGACATCGCGATGGCAGGAACCTCGGCCACGCTGCTGGCGCGCAAATGGGAGAGCGCGCTGCTGGTGAATGTGGACAACGACACCTTGCGCCGCATCATGGACAACGCCGAGGCAATGGCTGCTGTGGATCGTATCGAAGGCTGGCGCGCGTTGGGCGACAACATCATCGAGACCATCATCAACAAGAGTGAGAAGGTCAAGGAACTCAAGAACAAGGCCAAGGAAGGCGACCTGACGAAGGATGAGAAGAAGGAACTCTCAGCCGAAGAGAAAGAATACAAGTCCAAACGCAAACTGGTGCAGGAGAAGCTGATCAAGTTCGCCACCCGTATCCCGGCGTTCATGTACCTCACCGACTTCCGCGAGAACACGCTGCAGGATGTCATCACCAAGCTCGAACCGGAATTGTTTCTGACTGTCACCGGACTGACGATCAAAGACTTTCACCTGCTCGTCCGTCTCAAGGTGTTCAACACCGAGCAGATGAATCAGGCCGTCTTCGCCTTCCGTCGTTATGAAGACGCGTCACTGCGCTATACGGGAATCGAGAGCCATCAGGGATTAAGTCACTACGGGCTTTATGACACCGTGGTGGCAAGGGATTGAAAGACTGAAATCCTGTGGGCAACGGTAGGTGAGGTAGTATTGGTTTTCAGTCTTCCCGGGGAGGTGTTCATGATATCGCCATGTCGTCAGTTCCCTGACCCGTATATGACAGCTTCGGTATGACAGCTTCGGTATTTTCATCAGCGCGCACAACATAAGTTAGAATCACGACCTCGTTATATTGATAAGCGAATAGAGGCAGTGATGAGTTTTAACGATGCTGACGTAAAAAGTGCGTTGAAGAATTTGATAGATCCGAATACTAAAAAGGATTTCATCAGCGGCAAGTCGGTGAAAAATATCAAAATCAGTGCTAATGATGTTTCGCTGGACATCGTGCTGGGCTATCCGGCCAAGAGCGTGTGGGATGAAATACGCGCGATGGTCGCGGCGCACCTCAAAGTCGCATTGCCTGATGCTGGTTCGATCACTGTCACGGTTTCCAGCAAAGTGGTGTCCCACGCCGTGCAGCGCGGCGTGAAGCTGGTGGATGGCGTGAAGAATATTATCGCGGTAGCCAGCGGCAAGGGCGGCGTGGGCAAGTCCACTACCGCCGTCAATCTGGCGCTGGCTCTGGCAGCCGAAGGGGCGCGCGTCGGTATACTGGATGCCGATATTTACGGCCCGTCGCAACCTGCCATGCTGGGTCTGTCCGGTCAGCCGCAATCGTCCGATGGTAAATACGTTGAGCCTATGGTGAATTACGGCATACAGTCCATGTCTATCGGCTACATGATAGAAGATAACGATGTGCCGATGATCTGGCGCGGCCCGATGGTGACGCAGGCGCTCGATCAATTGTTGCGCCAGACGCGTTGGGATGATCTGGATTATCTGGTGGTGGATTTGCCGCCGGGTACCGGCGATATTCAACTGACGCTATCGCAAAAAGTGCCGGTCACTGGCGCGGTGATCGTTACCACGCCTCAGGATATTGCCTTGCTGGATGCGCGCAAGGGACTGAAAATGTTTGAAAAAGTAGATATCAAGATAGTCGGTATCGTGGAGAATATGAGCACGCATATCTGTTCTCAGTGCGGTCATGAAGAGCATATCTTCGGCGCGGGTGGCGGTGAAAAAATGTGCGCCGATTACAATGTTGAATTCCTGGGCAGTTTGCCTCTGGATATTCGCATCCGTGAGCAGACTGATTCCGGAAAGCCGACGGTGGTGGCCGAGCCTGACGGCAGTATCGCAAAAGTGTATAAGCAGATCGCACGCCGTGTCGCTGTAAAAATTGCGGAAATGGCGCAGGATCACAGCGCAGTGTTCCCGAAAATCGTCGTTCAAAATACGTAAAGGAGAGAGAAGGGATAAGGGATAAGGGAGAATGGGGCAGCGGCGCGCTGTTTTACCCACTTGCCACTTACCACTTACCACTTCCCACAAATCATGAGCATTAAATCAGACAAATGGATACGCCGCATGGCGGAGCAACACGGCATGATCGAACCTTTTTCGCCCGTTCAGGTGAAAGAGGTGGATGGCAAGCGCATCGTGTCGTACGGCACATCGAGCTACGGCTACGATATTCGCTGCTCGAACGAATTCAAGCTGTTTACCAACATCAACAGCACTATCGTTGACCCCAAGAATTTCGATCCGAATTCTTTCGTTGAGGTGACAGCTGATTACTGCATCATTCCGCCCAATTCCTTCGCGCTGGCGCGCACCGTGGAATATTTCCGTATCCCGCGCTCGGTGCTGACCGTGTGTCTGGGCAAATCTACTTACGCGCGTTGCGGCATCATTGTGAATGTCACGCCGTTCGAGCCGGAATGGGAGGGCTATGTGACGCTGGAGTTTTCCAATACTACGCCGTTGCCTGCCAAGATTTACGCTAACGAAGGTGTCGCGCAAGTGCTGTTCTTTGAGAGCGATGAAATCTGCGAAACGTCCTACAAGGATAGAGGCGGCAAGTATCAAGGCCAGGTCGGCGTGACCTTGCCCAAGATGTAAGCGTCGTGCCGCATAACAAGCCAATAATCTGGCGTTCGACCACGGGTGTAACCATCGCCTGCGTGGAAAAGAACAAGGTTCTCAGTGAGAATCTCGAAGAAATTCGCCAGATATGCCAGGATGCGCTGGAAGATGCCGTGCTGATGGGTTGCGATGAGCAACAATTTCGCAATGTGATGATGGGGGTGATCGGTGAATTGGTCAGCGCCTATGCATCGCAGGATGAGTAATAAATTCTGACCATGAATCAATCCGCGACTATTCTCACCCATTTCCTTGTAACAGCGGGAGTCAGGTAGTGAACAGCGCTTTAGTTTCGGCATTACATCGGCTTGCGGTCCGGATGAGTCTGCACTGAAATATATTTTGTTAGGAGCATCACATGAAGTTTCGTTTTCCCATCGTCATCATTGATGAAGATTTTCGTTCCGAGAATGCCAGTGGTCTGGGCATACGTGCGCTGGCCGATGCGCTTGAAAAAGAGGGCATGGAAGTGCTGGGCGTCACCAGTTATGGCGATCTGACCTCGTTTGCGCAGCAGCAAAGCCGCGCGTCAGCGTTCCTGTTATCGATCGATGATGAGGAATTTGGCGGCGGCAGCAAGGAAGAAACCGAAGTGGCGCTGAAGAGTCTGCGCGCATTTGTGCGTGAAATCCGTATCAAGAATGCCGACATTCCGATTTATCTGTATGGCGAAACGCGTACCTCGCGGCACATTCCGAATGACGTGTTGCGCGAGTTGCACGGCTTCATCCACATGCACGAGGATACGCCGGAATTTGTGGCTCGCCATATCATCCGCGAAGCCCGTTCCTATCTGGATTCGCTGGCTCCGCCTTTTTTCCGTGCCCTGTTGCACTATGCGCAGGACGGTTCCTATTCATGGCACTGTCCCGGCCATTCCGGCGGCGTGGCCTTCCTGAAGTCGCCGGTAGGGCAGATGTTCCATCAGTTTTTCGGCGAGAACATGCTGCGCGCCGATGTGTGTAATGCGGTGGATGAGTTGGGGCAGTTGCTCGATCATACCGGTCCGGTTGCCGCTTCCGAGCGTAACGCGGCACGCATATTTAATGCCGATCATCTGTTTTTTGTCACCAACGGTACTTCGACTTCGAACAAAATCGTCTGGCACTCGACAGTCGCGCCGGACGATATCGTGGTGGTGGATCGCAACTGCCACAAGTCTATCCTGCATTCGATCATGATGACCGGTGCGGTGCCGGTATTTCTGACCCCGACGCGCAATCACTACGGCATCATCGGGCCGATTCCGAAATCCGAGTTTGAGCCGGAAAGTATACAGCGCAAGATTGATGCGAATCCGTTCATTGCAGATAAGACCAAGAAGCCGCGCATCCTGACCATCACACAGAGTACCTACGATGGTGTGGTTTATAACGTTGAGATGCTGAAACAGATGCTGGACGGGCGTATCGACACGCTGCATTTCGACGAAGCCTGGTTGCCGCACGCGGCATTCCATGAATTTTACAAAGACATGCACGCCATAGGCCGTGACAGGCCGCTCGCGCGCGAGTCGATGATTTTTGCCACTCAATCGACCCACAAATTGCTGGCGGGACTGAGTCAGGCATCGCAGATTCTGGTGCGCGAACCGCAAAGCCGTAAGCTCAATAAGCATATTTTCAACGAAGCCTATCTGATGCATACCTCCACCAGTCCGCAGTACGCGATTATCGCTTCGTGTGACGTGGCGGCGGCGATGATGGAGCCGCCGGGAGGAACCGCGCTGGTGGAAGAATCCATTGCTGAGGCGCTGGATTTCCGCCGCGCGATGCGTAAGGTGGATGAGGAATTCGGGCTGGATTGGTGGTTCAAGGTGTGGGGGCCAGACGTTATCGCCGAGGAAGGTGTGGGCTCGCGTGAAGATTGGGTGCTCAAGCCCTCGGACAAGTGGCACGGTTTCGGCGATCTGGCCGAAGGTTTCAATATGCTCGACCCGATTAAGGCTACCATCATCACGCCCGGGCTGGATGTGGACGGCGATTTTTCCGACAGCGGTATTCCCGCTTCGATGGTGACCAAGTATCTGGCTGAACACGGCGTGATCGTGGAGAAATGCGGTTTGTATTCGTTCTTTATCATGTTTACCATCGGCATCACCAAGGGGCGCTGGAACACGCTGTTGACTGCGTTGCAGCAATTCAAGGATGACTACGACAAGAACGCGCCGATCTGGCGCATTCTGCCGGAATTTGCCGCCAAGTTTCCGCGTTACGAGCGCGTCGGCCTGCGCGACCTGTGCCAGCAGATACACGATGCCTATAATGTGCACAACGTGGCACGCATGACCACTGAAATGTATTTATCCGACATGCAGCCGGCGATGAAGCCGTCAGAGGCCTTCGCCAGAATGGCGCACGATGAGATCGATCGCGTGGAAATAGATGATCTGGAAGGGCGCATTACCGCCGTATTGCTGACACCCTATCCGCCGGGTATTCCGCTGCTGATCCCGGGCGAGATATTCAACAAGACCATCGTTGATTATCTTAAATTCGCACGTGATTTCAGTCAGAAATTGCCGGGTTTCGAGACCGATATTCATGGCCTGGTCGCGGAGGAAGTGGATGGCGTGAAGCGCTATTTTGTGGACTGTGTGAGGTAAAAGCAGGTATCAGCTACTAGATAGCGGTTATTGGTTGGAGGCATCGCTACATGATGTGAAATGTGGCAGGCGCAACTGGCAACTAGTGACTAACGTCTGCTTTCAAGATTTTGCTTGATACGTTTTTAAAGTTCGCGTATAAAGTAGCCTTCGTGTTTGATTCAAAGTCACTGCAGTACTGGTTTTACCATGTGCAACCTTAGATCAAATAGTTTTGCGGGAGTTTTTCCCGTTTTTTAAAAAAGGAAGTAGTCACATGGCAACTGGTACAGTTAAATGGTTCAATGATGCAAAAGGTTTCGGTTTCGTCACTCCTGATGATGGCAGCGAAGATCTGTTTGCACACTTTTCGGCAATCAACATGAACGGTTTCAAAACCCTTCAAGAAGGCCAAAAAGTTAGCTTCGAAGTTACGCAAGGCCCAAAAGGCAAGCAAGCTTCTAACATCCAAGCTGCTTAATTAGCGCTTGAGTTGTTAAAAAGCCCGGAACGAAAGTTTCGGGCTTTTTGTTGTCTGTCGTTAGTGTCTGGCAGGCTGTTCGGCGACAAAAGCGCGTGTAGCCGGTTGTTGCATCCGGTCCACCAATGCTCCCGAGACCCATGACACGACGCAGGCCAGTGTAAATACCAGCATGCCGCGCGTCATTCCTCTGGGGATGTCCTGTTCATCGAGATAGCGGCGGATATACCAGACGGACAGGAAGAACATCAGGGTGGAAACCAGCAGACTCCACAGGGAAGGCAAATCGGACATTATCGTTTGTTACGCTGATAGGTGACGAAGTGATATTCCAGTGTCTGCGGCGTTTCCTGATGACGTATCTCGCGTGCGACTTCCTGCCATTCGGTTTGGTTGAATTCGGGAAACCAGGCATCGCCTGGCACGTCAGACTGGATTTCGGTGATGTACAGCGTATCCGCCAGTGGCATGGTCTGGGTATAAATTTCTGCGCCGCCGACTATGCATACTACTTCATCACCCGTGCAGGCTGCAATTGCGTCGGGCAGCGTATGCGCGATCAAACAGCCTTCGATTGTTAAATCTCGGTCGCGCGTGAGCACGACTGTAGTGCGTCCCGGCAGCGGCTTGCCGATAGATTCGAATGTTTTGCGGCCCATGATCATGTGGTGGCCCATGGTCAGCGCCTTGAAATGTTTCAGGTCTTCCGGGCAGCGCCACGGCAGCGTGTTGTTAATGCCTATGGTGCGATTTTTCGCCATCGCGACGATGATGGAAATCTGGCTCATACTGCGACGGCCGCCTTGATTGCCGGATGCGGGTCGTAGCCTTCCAGCCTGAAATCCTCGAACGTGAAACTTAGGATGTCTTTAACTTCAGGATTGATATGCATGATCGGTAAGGGGTGGGGTTCGCGCGACAGCTGCAATTGCGTCTGCTCAAGATGGTTCAGGTATAAGTGCGCATCACCGAAGGTGTGTACGAAGTCGCCCGGCTCAAGGTCGCATACCTGCGCCATCATCATCGTCAACAGTGCGTAGGAGGCGATGTTGAATGGCACACCGAGAAAGATGTCGGCGCTGCGCTGGTAAAGCTGGCAGGACAGCTTGCCGTCGGCTACATAGAACTGGAAGAAGGCATGGCAGGGCGCGAGCGCCATCTTGTCGAGCTCGCCCACGTTCCAGGCGGAAACGATGATGCGGCGTGAGTCCGGATTGTTCTTGAGTTGTTCGACGGCAACTTTGATCTGATCTATCACTCGTCCATCCACGGACTCCCATGAGCGCCATTGCTTGCCGTACACTGGGCCGAGATCGCCGTTTTTATCCGCCCATTCATCCCAAATCTTGACTCCGTTTTCCTTCAGGTAGCGGATATTGGTGTCGCCCTGCAAGAACCACAGCAGTTCGTGGATGATGGACTTCATGTGGCATTTTTTGGTGGTGACCAGCGGGAAACCCTGCGACAGATCGAAGCGCATCTGGTAGCCGAAGACGCTGACCGTGCCGGTTCCGGTGCGGTCGGATTTTTTTGTGCCGTGTTCCAGCACATGCTGCATGAGATCGAGGTAGGTGCGCATAGGGGTGTCTGTATAATCGCGGCTCTTGTAACGTCATCGCCAGTGGAATCCGCAATGACTAGCCAATAAAAATGAGGACGTAATGCTAGCACAACTCACCCTGTTTCAGACTCAAACCGACACGCTCTTAGCGCAGCATGTGCTGGTGATTTTTCCCAAGGCCAAGACTTTGCCCGAAGGCGTGCCGCATGTTGATCTGCTCCGTGCGGTGCTGGCACGTCGCGGCATGAAAGTCGAGGAGCTGGCCAAGTCGCCCGTTGCCGCCAATGCGACGAATGGCGGCTTGGTCGTGTGGGCTATGCTGGATTTCGATAGTGGGCGTGGTGAAGTTTCCAAAAGCAAGGCTCTTTATGCACGCTCCCTCACCCCAACCCTGGAGGAACAACTAGCCATTCGACTAAGCCCGCAAGCGGGCAAGCCGCTGGTTATCTCCCGCTCTGCGGGCGAGGGGGCAAGCGTAGCGCTACGCGACTTTCCATTAGGCGATACCTTTGCGCTGCAAACGGTGGTGCGCAAGGCATTGCAACTGTTGCTGGACGAACACCCTAAATCTATCGCCATCGTGGTGCTGGGTGATGCGCTCCAGCGGCAACGGGCAGCCGAACTGGCGGCTTATGCGGCATGGGTGAATGGTGCTTTGCTGCCGGTGCAAAAGAAGAAGGATGAGCGCCGCGCGCTGCAAAAAATCGCAATTTACGGATTTGACGATAGTCGGGTTCTAAAGGAACTTAAGGCGCAGGCGGCGGGCAATCTATTGTGCCGGGCGTTGACCGTGTTGCCGCCGAATGAACTGACGCCGGGGCAATACCGCAAGCGTGTGAAGAAACTGGCGCAAGAGCACGGCTGGCAGTATTCGGAATACGACATGCAGGCGTTGCGCAAGATGGGTGCAGGTGCCTTTGTCGCGGTGGCTCAGGGCAGCGAAATTGATGATGCTGCCATCGTGCATCTGTCCTACAAACACCCCAAAGCGAAGCGGACCGTGGCGCTGGTTGGCAAGGGTATTTGCTTCGATACCGGCGGGCATAATCTCAAGCCGTCGCGTTACATGCACAATATGCACGAGGACATGAATGGGTCTGGCGTCGCGCTGGGTATTTTACTGGCTGCCAGCCAGCAGAAGCTGCCGGTGAACATCGACTGCTGGCTGGCGCTGGCGCAGAATCACATCAGCCCCAAGGCCTATAAGCAGAATGATATCGTCAGGGCGCTCAACGGTACGACCATAGAGGTGATGCATACCGATGCCGAAGGCCGCATGGTGCTGGCTGATACGCTTACGCTGGCGTCACGTGAGAAGCCGGATCTGATGATCGACTTCGCCACCCTGACCGGCAGCATGGCGACGGCTTTGGGTGCGCGCTATTCGGGCGTGCTGGGCAATTGCGATGAGCTGGTGGAACGCGCGGTGAAGGTCGGTCGCCAGAGCGGTGAACGCCTGTGCGCTTTTCCGCTAGATGAGGACTATGAAGCCGCGCTCGATTCCAAGGTGGCTGACATCAAGCAATGCACGCTGGACGGCGAGGCCGACCACATTCTGGCTACACGTTTTCTGAAACGCTTCGTAGAACACGATACGCCCTGGCTGCATATAGACTTGTCCGCCAGCCGCTGCGAGGGCGGCCTAGGCAGCGTCGCCAGTGAAGTGACCGGCTTCGGCGTGGGCTGGGGGTTGGAAATGCTTGGAAAGCAGGATTGAGGATTGAGGATTGAGGATTGAGGATTGAGGATTGAGGATTGAGGATTGAGGATTGAGGATTGAGGATTGAGGG
>JAUXWM010000101.1 GCA_030681375.1 Gallionella sp. | reverse complement strand
CAGGACTATGCAACGAAATGGATGTGGACTTACAATCACGAACGCCCCAACATGGCACTCGGCGGCATCACGCCGAAACAGAAGTTAGATTTTTTAACCAGCTCTACTTTTGACCCCAACTAAAAATGGGGGGATTACCGCAATATCCGTTCAATTCACAAATGGAGCGTTACATGGAAGAGAAAAAGGCTGCGAAAGGGGCAATCAGAACGCCAAAAAAATACCTGGAGTTCAGTAATCCGTTCGTCATTCGAGACACAACTATTTATACGACGCCAGCCCAATTGGTCTATGAGACGGCATTCGATGACTGCGCCGTCTCAATGCGCAATCTAAGCGCCGTGCTGCCGACACTGGTCAAAAATGCCAGCGAAATGATGGCCATCAACGGTGCCGTCGATCACCTGATTAACAATGCGCTTGCGAATCTGCGCAATGAAGGCGCGCGGATCAAGAAGATCGCCGAGGACAATGGTATCGAGATTGGCAGACTGAATTACACCAACACAAAACAAGTCGAAGCCAAGCTAACCTGCAACAAAGCCGGTCAATATCTGCAAATAATATCGGAGCTTGATGGGTTGCTCTGCCTTGTTCACTCGGCATGGTTTGCCGGATTTATTGATGACGATGCAAAGGCCAGCCTGGAAAGACAATGGCGTAGAAAAATGATCGGGGTTGCCGCCGAAATAAAAAACATCACCAACCGCGCTTTCCGTGCAGCTGGAAAACTGGCAGAAACTGATGGCGCGTCACCAAGCGAGGTGGATAACACAAGCCTCTTGAACGAGGAGGAACCTGTCGCAAAACAGAAAGCTGCCAAAGCCACCAAAACCGCAAAAACTCTTCCTGCCGAAGACGAAGCACTGACTGTCACTGAGTCCGTATCCTGATTTGCAACTCAATCAGCAACAAGCCAGAGCGGTTAATGCGCTAGGGCATTGTTCGGTGCTGGCCTGTCCAGGGTCAGGAAAAACACGCGTACTATCCATGCGAGCAGCCCGGTTGCTCAGTGAAAACAAAACCGGGCGGTTGTGCGCCGTTACGTTCACACGCGATGCCGCCGCTGAACTGAAGTCGCGCATTCTGCACTTATGCGGCGAGCGTGAAGCAAAGCGTCTGGCGGTCGGGACATTTCATTCGGTCGCGCTGTCACAGATTCGACGGTTGCCGCAACTGTCAGGCATGAAGCTGCTATCGGACGGTGAGCGCATGGGTTTGCTTAGGCGGTGTTACTCACAATACAAATGTGATGTACCTTTTGACAAGGTGCTTTCCGGCATTGATCGCGCCAAATCAAGGTTGGGGCAGACCATATTCAGCGATCCCGCCATCGAGGATGTGTTCAATGCCTACCAGCATCTGCTTGCCACAGAACACGGGATGGATTTCGCCGATATTTTGCTGACTGTCGTTAATGGGTTTCGAGACGAGAGCATTAAGCCGCTTGCCGTGCGCTGGTTGCTGGCTGATGAGTTTCAGGATGCGGACGAGGTGCAGGCGCAATGGGTGATTGAACATGGCATGGCTGGCATTGAGGTCACGATTGTTGGCGACGACGATCAAAGCCTATACTCGTTTCGGAATGCGCTGGGCTACGCGGGGATGCTCCGTGTTTCGCAAACGCTGGTTGCCCAGGAAATCACGCTGCCAATCAATTACCGCTGCGCACCTAATATATTGGCTCACGCAGCCCGTTTGATTGCCAACAACCCGAACCGAGCCAACAAAGCCATCGAATCCGCCCGCGCCGCGAGCGGCATCGTCAAGACACATCGCGCCGCAGACAGAAGCGACGAAGCCAGCCTTGTTGTTGAGGCGATAAAGAAATCTGCCGACCAAGATTGGGCAATACTCGCGCGCACCAATAGTTTTCTGGAGGTAGTTGAGGCAGAATTGCTGGCAAGCGGCATTGACTATACGCTTTCAAGCGGAAAATCTGTTTGGGATGGTGTCACGGGCAGCGCCTTGGTTGGATTGCTTAAAAGCATACAATCGGACGGCTGGACGGGCATGGCCAACGCATTGTCGGTTTGCGGGATCAAGTCGGAATTGCTTAATTTGCATCACGACGATAAAAGTTGCGGGCAAATGCTGGAAAGAATCTTGATCCAAGCACCAGAAAACGATGTGCGTACCAGAAAGATCATCGAGAGTGCGCGGCGCGGGTACGTTGAATGGCGGAGGCAGATAGCGGATGGCAATATGACGCTTGCCATCTATGCGGCAGCCAACTGGCTTGCGCAGCACGTCAAACAGGATCGCGGTAATTTGGTGAAAAAACTGGCCAGCATCATTGCCAGGTTTAAAGGATCGTTGGCGCAACGCTTAAATACGCTATCGAGAACAACAGATCGTACCAACGACACCGGCGTAGTGCTATCCACCTTGCACGGCAGTAAAGGTCTGGAGTTCGACAGTGTGTGGATTATTGGTGTGGAGGATGGCAATTTGCCACACCCGGATTCCACCGAAGACGAGGAACGGCGATTGTTCTATGTGGGGATTACGCGCGCCCGAAACCGCTTGGAAATCAGCAGTTCGATTGAAGATGGATTGGATTCACGTTTTATTATAGAGGCGGGGTTTTAGGGGTGGATGCCGATTTCAAGGTAATCCGCCACTGATCTCAATCGCAAACCAGCCACCCGTTACGACAACAGCTCGGCCAGCAATACCAATCTCAATGACTACGATTTCGGCTGGCAGCTATGAGTTCATAAGCAGGCGTACAAACAAGGGTAAAATCGACTAATCCATGGCCTGCTGAGTGCCATAAGCAGTTCGCCACTGCTGATAATTCGCCGCCTTAAACCGGATATTCGTGGCTCGCGGGTTAAAGCACCCTCATCAATAGAAGTTCACCGAATACCCTCCCATCTCAAATTCCTGACAATTCACAAAAGTTTAATAAATCCTTCATTGGCTTGAAATAGTTGTAACTCACAATGTGTCGCATTACATATCTAGACATCTATCGTCATGAGTCTTTACGCAATTGATCGCGATACCGGAATTACCCTTTACGCACAAATCGCCGAAGTGCTCGAGCGCGACTATGTTCGTCAGGGCGCGGCGGGCGACCGATTGCCTGCGGAAGGTGAGTTGGCGGCACGCTTTGCCGTAAATCGTCATACCTTACGTCGTGCTGTCGATGAACTGATTGCTGAAGGATTACTTGAGCGTCGTCACGGAGTGGGTATCTTTATTACCGATCTATTGCTTGATTATCGCGTGGGCAGCAATACGCGTTTTACTCAGACCCTGGCTGATATCGGCATCTCTACCGATACACGGGTGATACGAAAAATGATTACCCCCGCGCCTGCGGGTGTTGCGCGCAACTTGGCGCTGACAGCTGACGAACCTGTTCTTTGGCTTGAAACATTACGCTTAGCCGATGGCTTGCCCTTCTGTGTTATTTCCCATTTTCTGCCTGTTAAACCATTTGGCGAGTTGCTGGATGGCTATGCTGGCGGCTCGTTGCATGATTATTTAGAGAAAAATCACGGCGCACTTCATCGTACCGAAAGTCTGGTAACCGCCGTGCTTCCGCAAGGCGACGATGCAAAGCTGCTGGGAATTACCCAAAATCGGCCCGTGTTGCGTGTCAAGAGTTTGAACGTGCTGGATCGGGATAACTCTCCGGTCGAGTACGCCATTACCCGGTTCCGCGCAGACCGGATCCAACTGCGCATCACACCCTAAAACCTCCCTACCAAACTGAATCCAACAGGAGTTTCAACATGCAATTTAACAAACTTGTTCTTTCCATGCTGATCGGCGCTTCGCTGATGAGTGCAACTGCAGCGGTACAGGCTCGCGAATTAGTACTTGGCTTGATTCCAGCTGATAACAACGAAGAAATGATCAAAACCTTCGAACCGATGCGCGCCTATCTGGAAAAGAAGCTGGGTCAAAAAGTGAAAATGTTCACTGCAACGGACTACGCCGGCGTGATTGAAGGCATGAAAAAGAAGCGTGTGGATATCGCCTGGTTCGGCCCTTTGTCGTATTACCTGGCTGAACAAGAAGCAGGCGCTGAAGCCTTTGCTGTCGGCATTCGTGAAGGCAGCAATTCAGCTACCTACAAAAGCATCATCGTTACGCCTTGCGACAGTGGCATCAAAAGCATTCTCGACCTGAAAGGTAAGAGCGTTGCGTTTGTTGACCCAGCCTCTACCTCAGGCGGCTTGATGCCGAGCTACATGGTGAAGCAAGCAACCGGCAAGATGCCTCAGGAATTCTTCGGTAAGTTTACCTATGCCGGTTCACACGATGCAGCGGAATTGGCTGTGAAGAACAAGACCGTTGATGCGGCGGCTGACAATGACATTACCTATCCAAAGATGTTGGAAAAAGGTCTGATTACCAAAGAAAGCAATTGCATCATCGCCGAATCATCACCGTTGCCAGGCTCTCCACTGGTTTATCGCGGTGATTTGCCTAAGGAACTGAAAGCACAAATTCGCGACGCAATCTTGAATGCAGACAAGGAAATCAAAGTAACAGGCTACGGCAAGATCAGCCATTACGTTGCGGTTGAGCCTAAAGATTATCAAATGATCCGCAATATGGTTAAAGAACTTGGCTTTAAGAAAGAGCAGCTGAAGTAATTGAAGTGTCGCGGTCGGCAAAGTAGATGCAGACCGCGAATTAATTAGGAGGTCGTATGGCTAAAATCATTATAAAAGACATCGGCAAACGTTATGCCAATGGATTTGAAGCACTCAAGGGCGTTAGCGCAGAAATTGCAGCGGGTTCTTTCACGGTTATTCTTGGCCCGTCTGGCGCGGGGAAGTCTACTTTATTACGCACTATCAATGGCTTGGAAACACCTACTGCAGGCAGCATTCAGATAGGCGAACAAGTCGTCACGCAAAACAATCTTCGTGAAGTTCGTTCACAAGTTGGCATGGTGTTTCAGCATTTTAATCTGGTGGATCGATTGTCGGTCATGACCAATGTGCTCACCGGGCGTTTGTCGCATCGCTCATGGCTGGGCAGCCTTTTGTGTTTATTTCGTCGCACCGATCTGGATCTTGCGCACGATGCGTTAATTCGGGTGGGATTGACAGAAAAAGCCTGGAATCGTGCCGATAAACTCTCCGGTGGACAACAGCAGCGTGTCGGGATTGCCCGTGCGCTGGCGCAGCAACCGCGTGTGATTCTGGCCGATGAGCCGGTCGCCAGCCTGGATCCGGTTGCCAGTGAAGAAATCATGGGGCTGCTGCGCGAAATTTGTACGCGCGACGGCATTACCGTGGTGGTCAATCTGCATCAGGTCGAATTGGCTAAGCGTTTTGCTGATCGCATCATCGGACTGAATGACGGACTGGTGGTGTATGACGGTCCGGCCAGCGGGCTGGATCGCGTAACGCTGAGTCGAATCTATAGTCGCAACGGAGATCAAGTCGATGAGCAACTCGAAACTATGCTGGCCTACGCCTAACGGACGACCTGGCTTGGTGCCAACGCTGTCGCTACTCGCCTGCATTTTGCTTTTGGCGGTCAGCGCAACGGCGGTCGAGCTTGATTTAGGCCGGATCGTCACCGCCATTCCTCGCATGTTGGCTTTTGCGGGAAATTTGCTGGTTCTCCCCGATTGGGAATATTTACCGATACTGGCTAAAAACATCTTGCAGACCATCGAAATGACGTTTCTGGCGACCAGTATTGCGCTAGTCATCAGTCTGCCATTGGGTATTCTGGCGGCTAAAAATACCAGTCCGCATCCTGCTGTGTTTCATGCGACACGCAATTTACTGTCCTTGATGCGCGCGTTGCCCGAACTTGTCTGGGCGCTGGTGTTTGTCTCTGCTGTGGGCTTAGGACCTTTGCCGGGAATCATGGCTTTGTCATTCGTGACGGTCGGCTTCATGGGCAAGTTTTTTGCCGAGAGCATTGAAGTGGTCGATCAGCGTCAGGTGGAAGGGGTGGTGGCACAGGGGGCAAGTTGGTTGCAACTGCGTACTTTCGCTCATTTTCCGCAAGCGTTTCCGGACTTTGTCGGCACTGTGATGTATGTGCTGGATCACAACCTGCGCGCCGCTGCGATTCTAGGTTTAGTGGGCGCGGGCGGTATCGGTTATGACCTGGTGATGGCCATGCGGATGTTCGACTATGACCGACTACTGCCAATTGCGCTGTCTATTTACATCGTGGTGACGCTGCTTGATCGCGCATCCGATCACTTTCGCATGAGGATGATTTAAATGGCTGAGCAAATAATCGAACGTCCTGCCTTACCCAAAAAGCCGTTCAATCCGACCTCCGTCTGGTTGTCGGGTTGGCTGGCGCTGATTTGGCTAATTATCTTCGATCTTGAGTTGTCATTTGAGACGCTGCTGTATGGCGTACAGGACATTTTCGAGTATTTCAGCCGCTACAGTCGACCTAATTTTGAAGACTTATCTAGATATGTAGAACTGTTGGGGCAAACGCTGGCAACGGCGTTGTGGGGAAGTACGCTGGCGATTGTCGTGGCGGTGCTGTTAGCGCCGTTCGCCGCTCGAAACCTGTCACCGAATGCCGTGACCTATCGTATTGCGCGTGAATTGCTCAACTTTATGCGTGCCATGCCGGATTTGTTACTGGCATTGATATTTGTTGCCGCATTGGGGCTGGGACCTTTGCCGGGCGCATTGGCGTTGGGCGTACATACAGCCGGATTTCTGGGTAAGTTCTTTGCAGAAAGTCTGGAACGCGTCGATAACGGGATTTATGAAGCCGTCACAGCGACCGGTGCATCGCGCATTCAACTGGTGATGTATGCCGGATGGCCGTCGATTCAACGCGAAGCGCTGGGTTACATGCTCTATATCTTCGACCGCAATGTACGCATGGCCGCAGTATTGGGTCTGGTAGGTGCAGGAGGCATAGGTCTTGCGCTACATGACACCTTACGCATGTTCAATTACGACCAGTCAGCCGCGCTGATTGTGGTGATTCTGGTCACGATTTTAACGATTGATTATCTGTCTACCTGGATAAGAGGAAAACTTAACTAATGAATATTCCAAGAAATGATTGGCCGCGCGCGCTCTGTCAATTAAATGCGACTGAGATCAAAGCGGTCGCGGCAACACTAAGCGGTGACATTGACGTGCGCGATGTGGTCTTGCCACAGGCAGGATTAGGTCTATTGAGCTTAACGGACGGTGCGTTTCATGAACCATTTTACTTGGGTGAAATCCCGGTGGCACGCGCCGAGGTGATCTTGAAAACAGCTGAGGGCCATGAAGTTCAAGGTGGCTGTGTACTGGTTGATGACCGGGCGCAACTGGCTCGTTCCATCGCCATTCTCGATGCAGTCCTGTCGGGTAAGTTGCCCGGTTGTGACGTAGCCGAAAATCTGGTTGAAAAGGGAGAGTTGTTGCGTATGCAAAAAATAAGCGAACGGCGTCAAATTCTGGCTGCCACTCGTGTCGATTTTTCGCTGCTGGAACAGGAGGATGACGAAGATGCTGAATGAAACGATCAATTGTTCGCCGGCTATCTGGCAACCCATGTTGCAACAGCAGGTATTTCGCGGCTTGCTTGATAGCTTTAGCTATCCGGGACGCATTACCCCCTGTGCCGATCATGAGACAAGCGCTTGTCTTGCAATTCTGATTGCGCTGGTTGATGGCGAAACCACGCTGGCAGATCCTCAGCAATTGTTGAGTTCAGCATTGTGGGACAGGTTGGAAACGCGCCCCTGCGTTTCGGAAAAGGCGGCGTTTATTCTGCTCGATGGCGCTCAAGCACCGGATATTAATCCGTGTATAGGCACTCTGGATGCCCCTGAGAAAGGGGCGACCCTATTGTTACGCGTCAGCTCATTGCGGTCTGATTTGACTGGCAATCATAGCTTGCATTTGAGTGGTCCCGGCATTGAAAGTACAACGTCTATCCGTGTAGACGGGCTGCATCCCGCGTGGATTACAGCACGCAAGGAATGGGTTTCGGCTTTTCCGCTTGGCGTCGATTTACTGCTGTGTGATCAACATCATTTTGTGGCAATACCGCGAACCACGCAGATCACAATGGGAGGCGCAGCATGAGTTACGTTGCAATTAAGGGCGGCAAAGCGGCCATTGATGGTGCTGCCGCTGCGACCGACTATATGCGCTGCAAGAATGCAGTTGATGAGCCGATCAAGTTGTCCGTTATCGAAGATCAATTGCGTTTATTGACATCAAGGGTGGTCTCCGAAGGCGGGCTTTATCATCCGAAACTAGCCGCGCTCGCCCTCAAGCAATTTCAGGGCGATACGCTGGAAGCCGCTTTCGCCTTGCGCGCCTATCGGTCAACCAAACCAAGATTGCTGGAAACACCGCTACAAGACACCTCGAACATGCGCTGCATTCGTCGCATCTCATCGGCCTTCAAGGATATTCCGGGCGGTCAAATGTTGGGGGCGACGTTCGATTATGCCTTGCGTCTGTTGCGTCTTGATCTGGCAAATGAAGACCCTGCTGCATTTCGAGTCGTGGCCAAAAATTTCCTCCGTAATACGCCAGAGGCTGATTTGCCGGACAGTTTTCCGAAGGTGCTGGATGCACTGCGCGCAGAAGGTTTGCTGCCGCCATTAGGTTTGATGCAGGACCCGGCCTTCGATATCACCCGCGACCCGCTGGTGTTTCCGGTGCCGCGCTCAGCAGCACTCGCTACCATGGCGCGTGCTGAAACCGGCTCTTTGCTGGCGATGGCGTATTCAAATATGCGTGGCTACGGCGATGTGCATCCTACCGTGGCCGAGCTGCGCGTGGGTTATCTGCCGGTCATGCTGCCGCATCCGGTGACCGGTGAATTGATGGAAGCCGGTGAGGTTTTAATGACCGAATGCGAAGTGGTTGCGATGTATGAAAGCGGCAACGCCGGTGACATGCCAGTCTTCACCTTGGGTTACGGTGCGTGTTTTGGTCACAATGAAGTCAAGGCAATCAGCATGGCGATCCTTGATCGCGCCTTGCAAAAAGGCATGCGTGACGGTCCTGATAATCCATCAGAAGATCCTGAATTTGTCTTGTTGCATGTGGATGGGGTTGACTCAATGGGTTTCGCATCGCATTACAAAATGCCGCATTACGTCACCTTTCAGTCTGATATGGATCGCTTGCGCACTACGCAAGGCAAGGTGCGTAAGTCAGGAGAGACAGCATGAACGAAAATTATGAACTGCCGCTAGAAGATGCCGGCTACTCGTTTGGGTTCCTGGATGAGTATGCCAAGAAAGAAGTGCGTCGCTGCATCCTCAAAGCCATTGCTATTCCCGGTTATCAAACACCCTATGCCTCGCGTGAAATGCCGATGGGTCGAGGGTTTGGTACGGGTGGCCTGCAAATTACCCTGTCGTTGATCGGCTTTCAAGACACGCTGAAGGTGATCGATCAAGGCTCGGATGATTCGGTCAATGCCGTGAATTTACGCCAATTTGTGCAGCTGACTTGTCCGGGCGTTGACGTCACCGAAAAAACGGAGGAGGCGAGCTTGCTGCAGTCGCGTCACCGCATTCCGGAAAAGCCGCTGACCCAAGCGCAGATATTGATTTTGCAAGTGCCGTATCCCGATGCGCTGGTGGTGGTTGAAGCATCAGAAGCACGGCGAAAAATCATGCATGCCGAGGCAGACTATTCACGTTTGCTGGTCAAACTTTACGAAGACATCGTGCATTTTGACGAGATCACCATCTCGCATCGTTATCCGACGCGGATCAACGGGCATTATGTGATTGATCCTTCGCCGATTCCGCGCTGGGATGTGCCTAAATTACATCAGTCCAAAGCCCTGGTTTTGCTAGGTGCGGGACGTGAAAAGAAGATTTACGCCGTGCCGCCTTACACGCTGGCTGAACCGCTTGTTTTTGATGATATCGCTTTTCGTGTGGAAGATTTCCGTGATGCGACGGGTGTGCGTCATGCCTGCCGATGCTGCGGTTCAACGGTAAGTTTTCTGGATGAGTTCAGCAATGATCAAGGAATGGTGGCATATCAATGCTCGGATTCCGCCTATTGCGAAGAACAGCAACAAACTGGGAGTGCAGCATGAGTCGCAAAATACTCGAAGTACGCGGACTGTCGCGTATCCACGGCAAGGGCTGTCCGCTCTGCACGCAACATACTGGCCCTGAATTTGATACTAATATCTGCCCTTTTTGCGGGAGTGTGGTCGCAGCTCATGATATTAATTTCGATCTGTATCGGGGCGAAATTCTGGGCATCATCGGCGAGTCCGGCAGCGGTAAATCAAGCACGGTCAAAATGCTGTATTTCGACGATGCGCCGACTTCCGGACAAGCAACTTTCTTCGATGGTGCAGAACAGCACGATTTGTTCAGCCTTAACGCGGCCCAGCAGCGCAGTATGCGCAACAAACGTTTTGGCATGGTCTATCAGAACCCGCATATGGGTCTGAATTTTCAGATATCGGCAGGCGGTAATATCGCGGAACGCCTGTTGATGAGTGACCTGAAGCATTACGCTGAAATTCGCCGCAGGGCAGGGGAGTTACTCTCGCGCACGGAAGTGTCACTGGCGCGCATGGATCAAAATCCGAAAACCTTTTCGGGCGGGATGCAACAGCGCGTACAGATTGCCAAGGCACTGGCCACCAGGCCGCCGTTGCTGTTTCTGGATGAAGTGACCACGGGGCTTGATCTGTCTGTGCAAGCCGCCATTCTCGATCTGATTCTGGAGATTCAAAATGAACTCGATACTGCGATGATTGTGGTGACTCATGATCTGGGCGTGATCAGGCTACTGGCCGGACGCACGCTGGTGATGAAGCATGGCCGCGTAATCGAGTCCGGTTTGACCGATCAAATTCTCGAAGATCCTCAGCACGCGTATACCCAGCGGCTGGTAGCTTCCGCACTGTGAGATGAAATGACACAAGCAATTTTAACCATTGAAGACTACGCCAAGACGTTTCATTTACATGAACGAAATAAAGACATTCCATCGACATCGGGTGTCAATTTGAGTGTTTATCCGGGACGTTTAACAGCATTGATCGGACCTACAGGTGCCGGTAAATCTTCCGTTTTGAAGGGGATTTACCGTACTTACCTGCCTAGCAGCGGACGTATTCTGTTTCGTACTAAAGCCGGAAACATCATTGATCTGGCAAAAGCGTGCGAACATCAGATACTCGAATTGCGTAAACAGGAAATCGGTTTCGTTACTCAGTTTTTGTATTGCCTGCCGCGCAAATCAGCCATTGATGTGGTGGCTGAACCGTTGTTTGCACGCGGGGTGGACAGCCATGAGGCACGCGGCCGTGCTGAGAAATTATTAGCGCAATTGGCGGTGCCAAGTCATTTGTGGAATGTTCCACCAGCGACCTTTTCGGGTGGCGAGAAGCAGCGTGTGAATCTGGCGCGCGGCTTGATTGCACAGCCTCGATTGTTGTTGCTGGATGAACCTACAGCCAGTCTTGATCCCGCGACGACAGAGCGGGTTATTAAGCATATTCAGTCACTTAAAGAAACTGGCATCGCCATGCTGGCCATCTTTCATCACCCTGACCTGGTACGTCGCCTGGCCGATGAGGTCGTGGAACTTTCTCCCCCAATCGCAGTAACTGAACTTAGCAAGGATTAGCATGAAAAATCAATTCTATCTTACCGGCGCACAGGTGGTGCTGGAAAATGAAACCCTGAAAAGTGCGGCTGTTCTGATCGAAAACGGCGAGATCGTCGCAATCAATCCGGCAAGTAGCGGCGGCGCGCAGGAAATTGATTTGAGCGGGCATATACTGATGCCGGGCATGATTGACCTGCATTGCGATGCGCTGGAAAAGGAAGCTGAGCCGCGTCCCGGTGTGCATTTTCCCTTCGATTTTGCCTGTACTCAAGCCGATAAACGCAATACGGCAGCGGGTATTACCACGGTTTATCACGCCCTGTCCTTTGCCAATGCTGAATTGGGTGTGCGTAACAACCAGACCGCTGCGGCGTTAGCGCGTGCGGTGCATAGCTGGCAGGAACACGCATTGGTGGATAACCGGGTGCATGCACGTTATGAGATTACTGATCCGACCGCGCCTGCCGTCTTGCATGAGTTGCTTGCGAATAATGAGATACATCTGATGTCTTTTATGGATCACACGCCTGGACAGGGACAGTTCAAAGATACCGAGGCCTATCGTAATTATCTTGCGCGTACCTATAAAAAATCGCCCGCTGAAATAGACGCCTTGCTGGCAGACAAGCTGGCACAAGGTGATGGTTCTTTTGCGCGCATGCAGGAACTGGCAAACGTCGCGCGTCACAAAGGTATTCCACTGGCTAGTCACGATGATGATCGCCCTGAAAAAATCAGTATTGTGACTGACTTAGGAGTGAGAATTTCTGAGTTCCCAATCAACCTTGAGACCGCTCAGGCGGCACGTGCCGCTGGCTTGGCAACGTTGTTCGGTGCGCCGAATATATTGCGAGGCAAGTCACAATCAGGCTCGATGCGTGCGCTGGATGCCATTATCGAAGGAGTGGCTGATTGCCTGTGCGGTGACTATTCTCCGGCTGCATTATTGCCTGCAATCATGCAGTTGCCAAAACTGGCCGGTATTCAACTGCATCAAGCGGTCGCGCTGGTGAGTGCGAATCCGGCGCGTGCAGCGGGTCTGAATGACCGTGGCACAATTGCTGTTGGCAAGCGTGCCGATTTGATTGCGGTGCGCAATTTGGGCGGATTGCCTCAAGCTGCGCGCGTATGGTCAGAGGGTATTGCCGTGATGACACTGGCTTTCGATCATGGTGCTTGAGATGAGCGGGGTTTTGCTCTATGTGATTGGCCCGTCCGGCAGCGGTAAGGACAGTTTGATGCTGCATGCGCGGCACGCACTGGAACAGGATGCTAACGTGGTGTTCGCGCATCGTTACATTACCCGTCCACACGATGCAGGCGGTGAGAATCATGTTGCGTTGAGTGAAGCAGAATTCGACTCAAGACTGGCACGTAAATTGTTTCCCCTGCATTGGCGCAGTCATGGGATGCGTTATGGCATAGGCTGTGAAATCAATCAGTGGCTGGCAAAAGGGCTGGTCGTGATTGTAAATGGCTCGCGCGCCTATCTTCCCTATGCGTCCAAAAATTACCCTGAACTGGTGCCTCTCTTGATCGAGGTTTCCGTCGATGTTTTACGTGGCAGGCTGCAATCTCGTGGGCGTGAAAGTGATAGCGAGATTGAATCTAGATTGAAGCGAGCAGAGGATTTTAAGGCATTGCAGCATCCAAGCTTGCTGCGTTTTAGTAATGACGCGCCACTTGATGAAACCGGCCCGGCGTTTGTCGAATTGATCCGCGCTAAAACACGAGTAATTCAATGCAGCTGACTTTCCTGGGTACAGGGGCAGCAGGTGGCGTACCGCTGTGGGGGTGTGGCTGTCAGATTTGTGTTCTCGCCCGCATTGATGTCAGCCATGCGCGACGTCCAAATTGTGCAATGGTTAAGGCTGGCAGTGTGAAATTACTGCTGGATGCAGGCGTAATGGATGTCTGTGAACGCTTTCCATCCGGTAGTTTATCCGCCATCCTGATCACGCATTTTCATCCTGATCATGTGCAAGGCTTATTCCACTGGCGCTGGGGCGTAGGGGAGCTGGATGTGTTCGCACCGCACGACGCGGAAGGTTGCGCGGATCTGTACAAGTATCCCGGCCCGTTGAATTTCAAGCATCTGTCTAAATTCGAAACGTTCGAGATCGGTGATGTGCGCATTACGCCTGTGCCACTGGTGCATTCCAAGCCGACGCTGGGTTACTGTATCGAACATAATGGTGCTCGATTGGCGTATCTGACGGATAGTCGTGAAATTCCGCCCGCTACCGCAGAATTTTTGACCCAATGGCAACCTCATACGATCTGCCTTGATTGCACTTATCCGCCCGGCGTAGAGGGAAAACGGAATCATTTTGATTTTCCGGAAGTACTGGAATTGAGTAAAATTTATCTGGATAGCTATATTGTGCTGATGCATATCAGTCACAGTCTTGACGTCTGGTTATTGAATCATCCTTTAGCACTGACCGGACGGTTATCTCTGGCGCGCGATGGCGATAGACTGGATATTCCGGGGCTATCATGACGCCGTTGATGGCCGTAGGAGCATCCGTTTTACTGCACGTGTCCTGGAATCTTTTGACCAGGCGGACGCCGGGTGAGGCTAATTTTCTATGGTGGATTGTGGGGCTGTATGTGCTGATATTCGCGCCATTCAGCTTGCCGGATTACCTGCGTGCCGCAGCACAGGCACCCGAACTTTATCTCTGTGCGGCCATTAGCGGTACAAGCAATGGCCTGTATTTTTTAGCACTTCGGCGCGCCTACACATTGGCACCCGCCAGCGCGGTCTATCCGATGGCACGCAGTTCACCGTTGTTGATTGCGATTGTTGAAGTGCTGTTCTTCGGTCACAGTTTTCCGTTGTTGTCCTGGTTCGCCATTCTGCTGGCTTTGTCTGGTCTATGGATGATTGCAAGCAGCGCACAGGACGGGGTGACGCGGCTGAGTCGTGCCTGGCCTTATGCTTTGTTTGCCGCCGTGATGACGGTGATTTACAGTTTGAGCGACAAGCTGGCAGCGGTAAATATTTCTGATCTCAGGGCCGCGCTGGGTTATGTTTGCGTGAATTTTGCGATTAGTTGGATTTTTCTGCTGCTTGAACAAAAGTGGCGTACAGATCGTTGGATGCCCGCAGCGATACCGCAAGTTTATGCGCTGATTATAGGAACATCCGGTGTTGGTACGGCATACGCCCTGGTAATCTATGCAATGCGCGCGCTACCTGCTGCCTATGCGGTAACCCTGACCAATGCAGGGATTGTGTTGACTGTATTGCTCGGCATCATTTGGCTAAAAGAGTATGAAGGCTGGCGACAACGCCTTATTGGATCAAGTCTCGTAGTGATCAGCGTCATCGTCGTGAGCATAATGGCTGATTGAATTTCAGCCTTATGAAAACTGGTAGGCAGGTTTAGTGAGTGATTGGTGATAATTAAACCTAGCTTGGACCTAAATCACCGACCGCTTCACGTCACATAGCTGACCGTCATAGTCACTTTGGCTATGACCGCTGTGTCTCGATACCTGCCCGACAGATCGTATCGATATATATGGCTGCTGTGCGCTCGTAAGCGGTTATTCATAAATTTTCAGATAGACACTCGCATTGGATTCGTTATGTGTGGCGGAATCCATTGGAATACGAATCAATCAGGCAAAGCGGTAAAAGCGCGTGCTGAAGAATATTTTGTCAGCATAGTTCCATAGGCAGTAAAACCAACTCAAAAAACAGGATTTGTTGACTGACGTGCCGCACTGCGTTGATTAGTGTTTGAGGTCGCGATAAAAGTTTTCGTGTGGGCCGATAGCTTCCAGATAAACCAGCCGCACGTCCTCATCGAGTGTGTAGCCCAGCAGATAGAGCTGCCCCTGGCTGCGAAACTTGTAGACAAACAAATCAGCCAGATCCCCCTTTTTACGTTCGCCGACAGAAGGTTGTGCGGCGACCAGTTCGACCGCTACATCGACATCAGTCGCAACGTTGTTGTGCAGTTTTTTGTACTGGCGGGCAAATCGCCTCGTCTGCTCAACCGTGTAACTCATGTACGGCGACTGCGTGGCACAAAAGGAGTGGCCTGTTCGCGCGGTTCGCGCATCGAAGCCAGTGATTCCGCTACAAAACTAACTGGCAGATCCGGATTGTCGAGTGACGCACGACCGACCATCGCCCAATACTCAATCTGTCCAGCAATGGTGCGGTGTTCAATCTGCGCTTCGGTGCGAGCCTGCTCGTACAACGTGTCATCAATCCTGACTGGCATTCCCATCATCGCTCTCCCAATAACATTTACTACAAAAGTAGCAGTATTGTAGTGCTAACAGACTGAATGAGCAACACACACTGAGCAACATCCGTCTCCGCCATCCGGATTTCAGTTATGTCCACCCATAATCTTGGAAACTTCACCCAAGTCCATCTCTTCGGTCGGCGGCATTCCGTTTTGGCATAAATTTAGTTCGTAGTTCAGCGCAAAGTCAGTTTTCGCCCCCGACTTTGTTGGCGTGTTAGGCTGAATCAACTTAACAGCGAGGCGGCTACACCCCTCCTGTTTGAACCGCTTGAGCGTTGATACCTCAGCCTTGACCGGATCGGATGCGCCTGTTGCCGAGTGAATGGCATCCGCTTCTTTGCCCGCCACGACTCCACGGGCTTTGCCATCTGGCGCACTCAATGCCTGCATAAGCAATGCCTTGACGCTGTAGCTTTCCGCTGCGCTTGCCGTTGTTGCGAAAAGACAAAATACCGCAGTAGCGATGATGTGTTTCGGTGTAATCATTGACGACCTCGTGTGTAGTAGTTGTTGAGCTTGCGCTGCATGGCGGCGGTGCTATCGGTGTTGATCGCTGACGTATTCGGCATATGAACATTTGCCATGATCTCGGCGATAAATTCCGACAGATCAATTCGAGAAAAGTCCAATGCCGCAAATTGGTCAGGCGTAAAGCCAGAGCAATCGGTCGCCGGACGGCCAATTTGTGCGCCGCCTGCCGTGTTGATAATCCTGGCCAAACGGGAATTGAAGCAGCAATAAGTTTCCGTTTTCTGCAAACAAATACCGACAATTGGAATCTCGACTGAGCAAAAACTGCCGGTGAAACGACACAAGTTCTGCCCTTGTTTTAGGGCGAGCATTTTTTCTGGTGGGTCGCAGGATGCTATTTCCACGATGATCATAATTGCCACTTGTATCGCTAATGTGGTTGGATCGAATGCAAGAACGAAACCGCCAGAAGCAGACCATGAGGCCGTAAAACCGTACATTGAAAAGGATGGGCTGAAGGGTCCACTTGTCAGTGATCCAACCGGAGTTGAGGCAAGCGCTGAGTCAATTCCACGTATGACATAAGAGTTATCGAACATCATGTCGTACATATAGCTGCTGCCAGCTTTCAGCACTTGACCACCTGCGCTCATCGCGGAACTCATGATGCTTGAATTATTCATCCCACCGCCACCACCGCTTCCCTTGCAGCAATTGAACAAACCAAACAGCGTGTTGGTGCAACTACTGCCTTGCCCGCTGAAGATTTTCATACTGCCATCCATGTAATTTCCTGCCTGCCGCATCGCCTCCATCATGGCGGCTGTTTGCGCCATATCGGCATCTGGCGCATGTCCGGTGTTGAAACAGTTTCCCCCCATGCAATATTGGTTGCCGGCGCAATCCGCAACAGTGGAGGTGCTCGCGGGTGTTTTTAGGCAACTGTAGGTTTTTTCAAAGAGGGTGCAAGCGCTTGTATTTGGGTTTGTCGCGATACATCTCCTTGGCCCAACCATTGTGCAACCCCGAACCACCAGATCAGAACAGGAGGTTGCTGGCGCACTCATGCAGGTGTACTCGTCTTGCCACACCGCAGTCGGCGTGCCGGTTGTAACTCGCTTGTGCGAGACGATGCTGCAAGATGGGTTGTCCGCATAAGTCGCGCAAGCGGGATGTATCGCGGTATCTGCGACCAGTGTGTGTGACGAATTGATAATCGTGGTTGTGGTCGGCACAGGTAAACTTGAGGCGCCGCATCTATAGGTATTGCGCCAGGTGTCGCACGGCGCGGTCGGTGTTGGCCCTGGCACAGCGCACACAGAATCAGTCTGCCAACAGCCGCGCACTTGGCTAATGCCCCTGCAATAATCTACCGAATTAGGCTTCATGCATTTGTAGGTGTCGTCGTATTGCCAGCAAGTCTTGTTGATTGCAGGATCGGTCAGACACACCTGTACGCCAGATATCGTCTTGCATGGGGTGGAATCAACACAAACCGAACCCGTTTTAACGCAAGAAGCTGCAATGGATGCGCCAGCAAAAAACAAAGAAACAGTCAGGAATAGTAAGCGAATCATAATGCTGCCGCCTCCTGTACCGCACACCCGTTGTTAAGCGTCCAGCTAATTACATTGCGAATACCGACTGTACCTGTTGGTGTTGTGGTGGCGGTGACGGTTTTTTGTGTGGGGTTGGAAGTGTCGCTAAGCGACACAGTGTTAGTTGTGCCGTTATACGTTATCGAGGTTAAGTGCCACAAAGTCCCATCATAGACACGCGCCTGATACCCTGATGTTGCGGTGTTTCTGCCTGGTATGAAATTGAGCGTTAGCGGATAGTAATCAGAATTACAGCCTCCCCAGTGGCACTGCGCACCAACGGCAATGGTCACCGTGACTTTGGCTAACGCATCACCGGCACAGGCAAACACCACATCGAACAGACCATAAGGTTGAGTGACATAAGTAGCGGGAATCATTTTTCTTGTTTTAAAGTCGTAATAGGCTTTGACAAGCTTCTGATATGACCCTATCCCTGTTGCGCTGCCCGCCACATCACAGTAGGGCGTTGGCGTAACGACCGGGATGGTGGTTTTGCTGCAAGTTTGGGTCTGGAACGCATTATTAGTTTGATTGCACTGATAATTCGTGTTCGGATTAACGTTGATGGATGTACCCAATGCACACCAGTTGGTTAGTCCCGCCCCATACTCATCGCAAATCTCTGTGGTGTAGGTAGCGGGTGTTGTCACTGTCCGATTGGTGCAGCCAGTGAACGCCCCGATTGCAGATGGATTGGCATATCCAAGGGAACGCGCGGCCAGCGTACCAGGGTTGGCTTCGATGAGGCGGCTTGCAGCAACATTGGGATTTGTCGGACTAAGGGTGAACTGAGGGCGATTCTGCGGATTGTGTACCATGAGGTTCACAGCAGTACAATCTTGCTGACGGAACGCATCGGGATTGGTCGGGCCTGTTTGACAAACAGTTATTTTGCTTGCGGCAGGCGCGGATGTATTGCCGTTCCCTCCCAGGAAATAGCTGGCTTGTGGTGCGGTGGGGCTGTATGAGTAGTAGGCCGGGTTGAAGCTATTCACGGTAGTAGCAACCGTGCCATTGGTAATGTTGGTGGACGCGCCCGTAGTCGCCGCTAGTGCCGCCGCTTGCCCATCTATAAAGGCTTGCTGGGCGGGCGTAACCGCAAAGATTGCGGCAGACTGAAAGTACAGCAACGCCCCTGCAAAACCACCGTATATATTTTTCAATTGCGGCTCCTTTGCAGCTTGCTATTGAACGTGGCCGCGACCGTTGACCATTTCGGTGAGGTGCGCTCAATGTAATCCAGCGCGTAGTCTTGGCTGACATCACCCGTGACCTTCACATAACGTTCCGCCTGCGCGCAGCCGTTATCCAGTTGATTACCAGCGTCGGATTGAGATATGACCAGTGCGGGTACTTGATTAACCTTGAACTGGGTAAATGCGGGTGGATGAACGACTGCCTCAACACGATGACTTCCCAATAGATCAGCGATGCGCTTCGACATATCGGTAAGCTTGTCACCAGTGAAGCCCCGAAAAATCAGCCGCGCTCCCGTCCTTTCCGATTGTTCAATGATGCGCATCAAACTTTCGCGCGGCATTGAAAATGACACAAACACCATCAGTTCAGGCGCGACGGGTGGCTGGTTTGCAATGGGCGACTGGCTGAATTGTTTAGCCATATCCGCAGGATTCACTTTTGCTGCCGGTTGTGGCAAGTTGTCGAGCCTGGGAGCAGGGGCGCGATATTGATTGACGACACGCTCAGTAACCTCTTTGAGTATTCTGTTTGAGCGTTCCATATCTGTTTCTGCATAGGCTTGTTGTATCAACAAGCAAAACACGGAAGAGAGCAGGGCGCGCGAAGCAAGGTTCCTCATCAAAAAGCCCCCTGACAACAATTCCGTTTGCGGAAAATCATGTAGGCAAAGTCCTCGCCAACAGCAGGTATCTCCTTACTCGCCCCCCAAATAACGGTTGTACGGCCTAACGGCTGACAACATCTACCGTTGATTTTGTTCTGCGCGACCGGGAAGTGCATTTGGTATTTGTAGTTGGTCTTGTCCATCAGCAGTTGCGGGTAGTAACCACACATCCCCGAACTACCTGATGCTGCCCACATCAATCCCTCTCTGTGCATCTTGGCGATCAGACGCGATACGATCAGGCTGGATGCCTGAACACCGCCAATATGCGCAGCCACATGCCCATTCAACGGATACATCGAACCCTGACAACCCGCGCACCAGAACAGTGTGTTACTGCCAAATCCCATTGATGACATCACACAGTCCGCACCACAAGCAATCTTGGCGACAAGGTTGCCAAATAAAAACGAATCCGGGTTGATGATGCTGGTCATTTCGTCGTCATTCCACAGCGGATCGAGTTCGGTCAGGTAAGCTACGTCAAACACCTTCTGCTCAAGACATGGGCTATCTATCACCAGTTCCAGTAATACCAACACCGGATCAATATACCAATGGGCTTGGTAAAAAGAACTCATGCTGGAATTATCTTTAATCTCTTGTGTGCCGTGCGGTGCGTTAAAGCCGGGGTTCATGTCAATACCGCCCAACGATGTCATGCAGAAGGGCTTGCGCACCACATCAACGTGTCGCACCGGTTCCCAAAAACTGATTTTTAAACCGGGGTTGATGCCGCACATGCAAATCGGCAGGCCGCCCGGATTCGGGGTGTCCTCTTGCCCAAGTGCAATAGGTAGCGATAGCGCGCCCGCACCGAACTTGATCGGGAAAATACAACTCCAGCAAATATCGGTAATTAGATTCGGGAACCGCCCTTGGCAATCCAGCGACGCATTAGCAGCGCCAGTGCAGACCAACAACAGCCAAGCAACCCATGTTTTAGTAACGTAGCTCATCTATCCTTAACCTCTTTCCTTCTTGCCTCACGATGGCGGGTACTTGGGTGATGGCAAAACGCTTGGTCAGCTTGCCGCCTTGATCGAAATAAATAGTCATCTTCCATTTGCGCATGAGTTCAAGCGGTTCACCCGCTACCAGCACCAATTTGACGGGGCGATCAGAGGCAGCAGTGATTTTTTTGCTGAATTCCAACTGTTTGGCATCGCGCCCATCTACGAACAACAGGTATTTGTTCCAGCCGATGTAATCCAGTGGATTGATGCGCGTACCACGGGGATAAAGGATTGTGCCGGTCGCGTCGGCAATGTCTTTGTCCGTCACCATTGAGGGGTCGTAGTAGTGGGTGTTGGCCGTATCGGTCGCTTGAATGCCTGGGATAGGCTTGGGGTGTTCTATGCCATCAGTGACGCGATTCTTGTAGTCGTTCTGGAATTTTGCGAGTTCGCCGGTTTTTTCCATGCGCTTTAACTTGTTCTGGATGACTTCAATCAAGTCGCGCTCGGTGATGTCGTATGTTTTACCGATCACACCAAGATCATCAGACATGGCGGGAGGTGCCGCCAGTAAGATAAGCAGTGTTGTAACAATAAAACGTCTCATGATTGCCTTGTCGCGATGCGCCATACCAACTTGAATGAGCCAATACCAGCATCCGCCGCAATAACGGGTGCAATCTGTCCGATCACCCTCACTACCTCGACATAACTACCCCCTTCTGCCGCAAGCCAAGGAACCTCACACGATGAGGCGTGCCACATTCCGTTGTGGTATTGGCCAGTAAATACCTCAATCTGTTTTTTCAATTGGTTTGCCTTTTCTTGTTTTGATTGGCGTACTCACAGACGCATTGGGGTTGCCTGCATTGGAGCTGATTACAGGGGGTTTAGGCTTTGTCACCACGGCATCACTTGGATTTGCCTTCGTCCTGGCTTTTTGGGCTGGTTTCCGAAAGGTGCTTGTGGATACCTCTGCTGCAACAGGCTCGGCAATAGAATCAGCGGATAGGGAAGAGGGGGGATTGACGGTATCTATTGCAGTTTTTTCTGTTGATTCGCTAACAGGCTTGTCGTCAACAACAAACAGTTTTCCAATATCAGCGGTTAGCCTGATCGCCTTGGCAACCCCACTCGAAAACCCCGCATCGCCAATCTTGGCAACCTCGCTGGCCGGGATCATCCACCCCATATCGGACAACTCAGTCAAAATCTGTTTTGGTGTAAAACCGTAGCCCGCAAACGTATCCGGCCATTTCAGATACACGCAACCATTGGCATGCTTAACGCCCAGAGCAGCAAACGACTTTTTGCCTAAGTTGAACTCTCCAATCAAAACGCGAAGCAACTCACCCATCGCGCCCTCAAGAGAATCCAAACTGAGCATTTTTTCCGCCACGCGTTCCACAGACGTGCTGGAGACGTGTTGGGGTTGGGGTGGCATTTCCTCTGCGCGCTCAACATGTTCCACAGACGTGCTGGGGACGTTCTGGGATGACGCTTTGCTTGAGTGGATTTGGCCTGAAATTGGCGGGATGGGCATCGAGCTAATCAGAGCCTGGTCGCGCAGCCTGATCGCTTTAAGTCGCATGTCGGGTATTTTTTCGGTAATCACGTCTGGTGCGATGTAGAAGAAAGGATCACCTTCAGCTTCGCGCAAAAATGCAATTTCCCTTTCGATCATCATGTCCAGGATGCCGTCTGGGGTCTTGGGCAAGCCCGGTATATCTTCATCCCTGGTTCGTCGTGCGATTTCTTCACCTGCCATCGGCCAAACAAGGTAGGTTATGCCTTCGATATTCCAAACGCGGGCAGACGGCTCGTTGATGCGCCAAATACCTTCTTGAACCAGACGGCGCATGATGTCGGTCAAATACCGCTCAATTGGCACGCCGATCTCGTAGCCTGCCATTGCTGCCCCCATGGATTTCAGGTCACGCTCAACGCTTAACTGGTCCGCCCTTACAACAAAATTATGTATTTGATTACTTGAGCCGGGGTTGTTGTTCAGCGATTCCGTCAGCCAGATCAACGCATCGGTGCTGCCATCACTGATCCAATCGAGTGTCTCCTTGCTGATTACCGCATCAATCAAGGTGCTGGAAACATGGGTGTGCTTTTTGCCTCTACCTTCTTGCCAGTGCAAAAAATAGTTTTCAATACCGTGGGATATAGCCCAGTCATACAGGCTTTGGTTGTAAGGTCGCCACTTTTGCGAGTTTTCTCGGTCGGTAACGGTTAAGTCAGTCACCACCTTGCCCAGATCGTGACACAAGCCTGCCAGGAACACAGTGAGCCGCCAACGCGGTTCAATAACCCGTCTTTGTTGTGGCGTGACCACACCACGTATCAGTTTTCCCTCGGTTTGTTGCAATGACCACAACCCAACTTCGAGAGAGTGCCGCAACATGCCGCCCGCACCGCGATGGTGATGCGCTTGAGAAGCTGGTAACAGTTGCACGAGCGTGGCAAGGCGCAACATCGCGGGGTTGTAGTGCGTCTCCAGCAGTTCTTGATTGGCAATCAGTTGTTGAATCCCGCCGGTAAGCTCTTTTTGCGTCGTAAGCAGTACCCAGGGCGCGTGGACAGGCAGACCCTCCATGAATGGGGGGTAGCGCGGTATATTGCGCAAATCTTCGATTCGTTTTACCTGAGCCAGCGCGGAGGAAGCCGAAGCCGCCACCACAACCTTGGGTAGCAAGTTGAACTTTCTCAGCAAGCGATCAACCAGTGTTGTCATTTAGAACAACCTGAATCCACGACCAACCATTGCCTGGTTCGACAGTAAACCTACCACCTTGTATCTGGAGTCGAGGCTTAAGGGATGCTCACCCATTACATAGTAATGCCCGGCAGGAATTACGCCCTCAAAGTCATTTTCCTGGATGTGTTTGCCAGTAGAGGTAGTGGACATTGCCACACCAACTGGCTTGCCGTTCACAAAAAAATGATGATTTTTCGATTGAACTACATCGCCCGGAACACCCGCCACTCTTTTTAAGAATCGCGTGCCTTTCGGATAAATAAAGTCACTCGGGTAGTAGAACGAGGCGTATTCATCGCGGGTCGGCAGCGTTCCCTTTTCTACAAGGTAGAGCGTGCCAGGTAAGCTGACGCTGACGTTTACCGAGAACTCGTAGCGCGATGCGAATACCGCATAGCTCAGAACCAATGCGATATACAGTAAATAATGGCTCAACAAGTGAGCGTATGTTGCATCAAGACGCGATACGAACCACAGCCAAATTTCGAGGGGCTTCGTATTTTTCATACCAACAATTTTGGTGCAACTGAAAATAATAATCCTTGAAATTCCTTGCAAATTTGCAAGGAATTTCAAGGATTTGTTGGCTTTTCATCGCCCTAAAATTCCCACCTGTTCCACAGCTGTGCTGGGGACGTGCTGGGGTTTTTAACGGGCTGCCGTCCCTCGAAAAGTGTAGTGAGTTGCCGCGCGGGGAAAATTGACAGCCATTTTCAATTGCGGTATTTTTAAAGCATCTAGTCCGTATGCTTATTGCTCGGAATTGATATTGGCGGCTGACCAATCCAAACAAACAGAAGACGAGCAATCGTCAATGAAGCACCCAAAGCAATATCCAACCACCCACGCGGGGACACTTCTCCGCTGGGGCATGGTGTCCCCTTTTTTTGTTTTTAACAAAAGGAGAACACCATGTTCCTGATCATTATCGCTTGCTGCCTCACCGGTTACGCCATCAGCCGTCCAGTAGTTCGGGCATTTGGTTTGTAATCAACCCTATCGGGGACACTTCCCCGCATAGGGCTTGTGTCCCCTTTTTATTTCAAGGAGACACAAATGAAGCGCATCGTCAGAGATTTACCAATAAAAATTTACCACGCCAGTGACGCGATTTCGCACAGTGGTATCGTGCAATTGCTCAAGTCGCCGGAGCACTACAAAAACTACAAGGAAGGAATCGTCGAGCCCACACCTGCAATGGAGTTTGGTTCTGCGTGCCACTCATTCATCCTTGAACCAGAGCTGTTTGCCAAGGAATACGTGCTTGCGCCGAAGTTCGACAAGCGCACTAAAGAGGGCAAAGAAGCTGCTGCAAAATGGGACGAGGAAAATGTAGGAAAAATCCCATTGGCTGCCGAGCAGATAGACGCGCTTGCCGCAATGCGGGTGAGCGTTTTCAATCACACTGGGACAGCCAAAATCTTGTCCGCAGGTGAGGCCGAAACATCCTTGTTTTGGACGGACGAATACACTGGCTTGCAATGCAGGATTCGCCCAGACTGGATGTTTGATCGCGGCATTGCAGACCTCAAAAGCTGCATCACCGCCAGCAAGGACGGCTTTTCGAAAGCAGTTGCAAACCTTGGTTATGACGTTCAAGCGGCGTTTTACATTGATGGCATGAAAGCTGTGACAGGGAAAACGGTCAACTTCTACTTCATCGCCGTTGAAAAAACCGCACCGTTCTCGACGGCCTGCTACATGGCCAGCCAGGAAATGGTCGAAGTCGGGCGTGTCAAGTATCGCGGCGCGCTTGAGTTGCTGAAATGGTGTCAGGAAAACAGCCGTTTCCCTGGCTATCAACCCAGTGGTGAGATCGAGTCAATTGATCTTCCGCGCTGGGCAACAAGCTTCGAACTCGAAGCCTAAGACAGTAGCAACCCACTGGGGACACGTCCCCGTCAGGGTTTGTGTCCCTTTTTTTACTTAAAGGAGACGCAAAATGGGCATTCTTATCCTCGTAATATTAGCAATGGGCATTTTTACAATCATCAAGTGGATGGTTGCATTCATCGCCCCGCGCATCAAACGCACCAAAGCAAAATCCGCTCGAAGCACTTCTCAATCAGTGGCAATACCGATTGAGCCAGGCTGGGACGGTTTTGATAAGCCTGCGTTCATTCGGCGCGGCATTCAGTATCCGACGCTCACCGAAAAGAAACACGGTCGCACGCGCAAAGCAAAGCCGGTTTTTGCTGCTGCGTAATTTAATCCTTGCAGGGCGATTTGCCTCCTGCAAGGGAAGGTGAATCTCCCCGTTTTTTATGGAGGACACTATGAACAGGAAAATCACCAAACTCGAACGGATAAAATCCAAAGCACTCAGGATTGCGATGACGGCTTTTCTTGCTGACCCATCATTGGGTTCGCGCCAGGCCAAATCGCTCTTCTCAGAAATCGTGACCCATTTACAAGCGGGCATGGATGACGAGCAGATCGTACAAACCGTTCTTCAAAATAATTCGACAACCTCGCCAACCGGCAAATTGTCGTTGATGTAACTGTTGTCGCTGTATCACCCCCAACGGGACACTATTCCCGGTTGGGGCATGGTGTCCTTTTTTTGTTTTTTCCAAAGGAGATCACCATGTCGTTACAAGCACTCAAAAATATCCGCCAAACAGCAGCAGCGAACGGCGCAAGTCAACCTCAAAACTTTCCAGCAATGTTGGAACAGTACAAAGGAGAAATTGCCCGCGCGTTGCCAAAGCACCTCAACCCAGACCGTATGGTGCGCATCGCACTTACCGCGTTCCGCATGACCCCGAAGTTGGCTGATTGCGATCCACGCAGCGTGTTTGCCGCCGTGATCCAATCCTCGCAATTAGGGTTGGAGATTGGTTTGATGGGCGAGGCTCACCTCGTTCCATTCGGCAATCAGTGTCAACTCATCCCCGGATACACAGGGCTGATGAAGCTGGCGCGCAACAGCGGATTGGTAATCGACATTTATGCCGAAGTTGTGCGCGTGAACGATAAGTTCTCGCTCAAGCTCGGCATGAACCGCGACCTGCAACATGAGCCACTCACAGCAGCAGGCGGCTTCCCTTCATCTGACGAAGAACGTGGAGAAGTGGCAGGGTTTTACGCTGTTGGCGTATTGAAAGATGGTAGTCGCACGTTTGTCGCAATGGGTCGCGCAGAAATTGAGCGTATCCGTGACGGCAGCAAAGGGTACCAGGCAGCCAAGAAATACAAGAAGGAGTCCACCTGGGATACCGACTTTGTTGCAATGGGGCTGAAAACGGCAATTCGCCGCATCTGTAAGTTCTTACCGAAATCACCAGAGTTGGCAACAGCATTGGCGATGGACGAACAAGCGGGGCGACAAAATCTTAACCTCGACGACGTTATCAACGGCAGCTACACGCCGGTTGTTGATGAAGACACAGGCGAGATCAAAGAATTGGAGGGCGAGGGTGATTCCAAATCCACCAAAATTCAAACAGCTCCGAAAGCAGTAACCAAACTCGAAAAACTCGAAAAGGTTGCAGCCGCTTTGAGAACGGCCAATTCCATCGAGGCGCTGGACGAGGTTTATGTCCGCGCTGAAGGTGAGCTGGAAGACGCAGAGCTGGAAGTTGCCTTGCGCGAGTATCGCAAATGCAAAGATGCGATTAGCGATAGCCTGATTTAACAAGCAACATCCACCTTACGGGGGCATTTCCCGTAGGGGTTGTGTCTCCTTTTTATTTTAATTTTGGAGGCACAAAATGGGCGCATTGTTTGATATGAAATCATTTTTTGCATGGCTTGAAAGCGCAGGTGAACATGAGCTTCTGCAACGCAGGGATCAGTTGCAATACGCGATCAACCACAAACTTACCGAGGGTGGTGTAATTGCCGATGCCAGGTATTTGCTCAAGGAAATCGAGCAAGAAATGCTGGCTAGGACGATGAGATAACCTTCAACGAAAGCGAGTTGCGTCGACCAATTACATCGCTCAGGCGGTTGTATTCGTCGGTGTCACCGTCAATGATCGCCAACACTAAATTGCGTTCCAAAGCATCTTTGGCATTGCAACGTAGTCGTCTGGCAATCAACGGTTCAACATCTGCAAGTCGAAGACCTAGCGAATCGCAAAGGCTTTCAAATTTTTGTTGATCGAGAACTTCAGGCGTGGAAAACAGGATGCGTTTTTTGCATTCCAGTTCTTCTTTGCCTCCCGTAATAACCGTGAAGGCTGGTTTCCGTGATTCGTTCATGCGTCCAGTCTAACACGATCAAAACCCAACGCGGGATCACCATATCCCGGTTGGGGCATGGTGCAAACGTTTTTTAATGCAAATCAAAAAGGAGAAACACCATGTTGAACAAAGTACAACTCATCGGTCGTCTGGGCAAAGACCCGGAAGTTCGTTACACCACTGAAGGCGAAGCAGTTGCCAATGTTTCGATAGCAACAACCGAAAGCTGGAAAGACAAAACCGGCGCGAAACAAGAAAAAACAGAGTGGCACAATCTGGTTTTTTACCGCCGTCTTGCCGAAGTGGTGGGTGAACACCTCAAAAAAGGTGCGCTCATCTACATTGAGGGCAAGCTCACAACCGAAAAGTATCAAAAAGACGGAGAAGATCGTTACATCACAAAAATTGTTGTCTCCGAGATGAAAATGCTCGGTGGGTGCGACGTGAAGTCGTGTAAGTAACTGTTTGATAACAGAAATAGTTAATCAAACCTGTTGTTTTCCCAACAGTAGCCTAAGAGGGCAGGCGTGGCCAGTAACGGCTGGGTCTGGAGCCCCTCTGACAATGTAGCCCACTCCGAAAGGATGATGCTAAAGCCGTGAGGCAGAAGCGGAACTGCGAGCATTACGCGGTAGGGAACTAGGCTCGGAAGTAAGGTGAACATAAGTGAAGTAGTGATAAATCTCGTTACATTTGAATTGCTCAAAATGCTAAACGGCCACTTGTGGTCATAGGGCAATAACCAAAATGGTAAGTATGCGGACTTGACCTTCCACCGTGGTCAAGCGGAAACAAAGACATACCGGGAAAGAGCTGCCACCTAACCTTCCAGTGTTATTTACATGAAACACGATAAGCCCGTATATCCGCCCGCAAGGGCAAGCCAACCGCAAGGAAAGCTGATGGATGTGCGGGTAAAGGATGTCAGAAAAAGCGAACGCCGTCCTGTAATGGGATGGATAAGGATTGAGGCGCAAGCCAACATCATCCTGTCCGAAAGGAAGCAGACTTCTGATTGGTCTCTCTTTGCAAGAGAGTATGTAGAACTTCAAAAGGAGGTAAGGCAAATGACGACTATGAAATCTGTAGTTGGTGCGGCCTCTGGCTGTGAAGTGGATTGGCACAGTCTCGACTGGGCGCAAATTCACCAAACAGTTAAGAAGCTGCAAATGCGTATTGCAAAGGCAACCAGGGAAGGTAGATACGGCAGGGTGAAAGCCTTGCAATGGATACTGACCCACTCGTTCAGCGGCAGAACAATCGCCGTCAAGCGGGTTACTGAAAATCAAGGCAAAAAGACACCGGGCGTGGACAAGGTTATATGGGACACACCGGAGTTAAAAGCTGAAGCTGTTATGTCGCTCAAAAGAAGAGGCTATCTGCCTCAACCTTTGATGAGGGTATTTATACCCAAGGCAAACGGAAAGATGCGTCCGCTAGGGATACCGACGATGAAAGACAGGGCGATGCAAGCGTTGTATTTGCAAGCTCTTGAACCCGTCTCGGAAACGAAAGCAGACCCAAATTCTTACGGGTTTCGACCCATGAGAGCTAGCAGAGATGCGGCAGAGCACTGTTTCAAGGCGCTGGCGAGGAAGAACTCGGCGCAATGGGTATTAGACGCAGATATATCCGGTTGTTTTGACAACATCAACCATGACTGGCTGTTGAATAATATCCCTATGGATAAAGTGATGCTTCAGAAATGGTTGAAATCCGGCTTTATATGGAAGGGACAGTTGTTCAATACGGAAGCAGGTACGCCGCAAGGTGGAATTATCTCGCCAACGTTAGCGAATATGACTTTGGACGGAATGGAAGAGATGCTCAGGAAGCGTTACGGCGCGAAATGGAGCAAAGAAGCCACGAAGCACAAGGTCAACCTGATTCGGTACGCAGACGACTTCGTCATAACTGGCACAACGAAAGAAGTGCTGGAAGAAGTGAGGGAGTTGATGGTGGAATTTTTGAAAGACAGAGGTTTAACGCTGTCGGAAGAAAAAACCAAAATCGTGCATATTGAAGAAGGCTTTGACTTCCTCGGATGGAACGTGCGCAAGTACGATGGAAAGTTACTCATCAAACCTGCGAAAAAGAACGTGCAAACGTTCCTGCGGAAAGTTCGAGGAATAATCAAGGAATCCAAGACAGTGAAGCAAGAAAATCTGGTGAAAAAGCTCAATCCGGTAATCAGGGGTTGGGCGAATTATCACCAGAACCAAGTAGCGAAAGAAACCTTCTCAAAGGTGGATAACGTTATTTGGAAACAGCTTTGGCAGTGGGCTTGCAGAAGACATCCGAATAAATCAGCCGCATGGGTGAAGTCGAAATACTTTATGTGTGATGGGTTGAGGAATTGGGTGTTTGGCACAAGGGTGGAAGATGACAAAGGCGAAACAGGGGTTGTGAAGCTGGTGAAAGCCAGCGACACGCCAATTAAACGCCACGTCAAAATCAAAGGGGCAGCAAACCCTTATGACCCTGAATTTGAGACATACTTTGAGGAAAGGCTCGGCCTATCCATGAAGGAAAGTCTCAGGGGGAATAACAGGTTGAAAGTTCTGTGGTATGCACAAGATGGTCTATGTCCGAAATGCGGAGAGAAAATAACGAAGGATACGGGATGGAATCTTCATCATGTTCTTCCAAAAGCTCAAGGTGGTGACGACAACATGGATAACTTGGAACTGCTACATCCGAATTGCCACAGGCAACATCATAGCCAAGAAAGGAAGTAGGTTGCTGGCTCTGGTCAAACAGGGCTTTGCAGAGGCTTGAGCTGTATGCGGGGAAACTCGCACGTACAGTTCTTAGGGGGGGATGGTGCAGTAATGCACTGTCTCTACCCGACCAACAAGGTGTCAGACGACCCTCACGTTGCTGAACCTGCAGCGAAAGCAACCGCTCGCAACGGCAATAATGGTGCTGGAAAATCCGCAAAACAGGCGGGGCCAGAACCTTTTTAATTGAAGCACTCACCCCGGGGGGAAACATTCCCCTTGGGGATGCTTCCTTGCTGGTGGCTTAAAAACTACCCGCCCACACGGGACACACCAAAACATCCCGTCGGGTGCTTTGGTGTGTCCCATGCGGGATTTAACCAAGGAGGCATCATGGAAGCGAAAGAGTTGAAGCAATTGGCATCTGGACGCTGGAAAAGCATTGTGACATCGCTCGCCCCGCAGTTAGGACTAGCCATAGAGCGATTACCGCACCACGTTTCATGTCCCGTGCATGGCGGAGTAGATGGTTTTCGCCTGTTCAAGGATTTTGATGAAACAGGCGGCAGCGTATGCAATACATGCGGTATCCAGAATGACGGATACGCGACGCTGATGTGGGTAAATGGATGGGATTTCAAGACCACTCATAGAGCGATACACGACATGTTGTTGGGCGACAGGGCGAACCAATATCGACCACCAGTAGCACCGCCACAAGTCGTCAAAAAGGAAGTGGAAGTGGATGTTCAATCCATACGCGATTCACTGAATCATGTATGGAAGCACAGCATTCCCTTGTCATCCTCAGAAGCACGGCCAGCAAGAATGTATTTGGCGAACCGAGGCATCAGGCAAATTGACTATCGGAAAATTGATAGCAACATGATCCGCTTTGCTCCGCTTCTCGAATATTACGAAGAGGGGAAGCTGCTCAACAAGTATCCCGCTATTGTCACGATGGTATGCGATTCAGACGGTCGTCCTTCGACGGTTCATCGCACCTACATCACTGACAGCGGGACAAAAGCATCTGTCCCGTCTCCAAAGAAAATGATGCGGCACTGTGCCGACAATTTATTTGGCGCGATGAGGATAGCGGTACAGGGCAACAGCAAGGTGTTGGCAGTTACAGAAGGTATCGAAACCGCACTGGCTGTCATGGGCGTTTTTAATGTACCGGTATGGGCTGCCGGCAACGCCTACTTGCTGGAAAACTTTGTGCCACCCCAAGGGGTTGACGTGGTGATCTATGCCGACAAAGACCGACCATCCAGACAGCACCCTGATGGACACGGTTTGAGTGCGGCGAAGTTGCTGCTCAAACGCTTATGGAAAGAGGGCATCAAGGCAAGTATCAAGCTACCCGGCAACGAGATTCCGCAAGGGATGAAATCGGTTGATTGGCTTGATGTGGTCAACGGCAATGTGCCTCAAGCACCCGCCGAAAAAACCGCTACACGGTAGGCGCAACCAATCTCGCATTGGCCAAGTAAACCGATGGCCGTTTTACCCCGCTTGCGGGGCTTTTTATGGCGCACTCCACGAGTGCGTCACAAAAAGAAAATTCATGCTCATCGCGTAATGCCTTGAGTTGATATTGGTGGCTGGCCAATCGAAATAAACAGAAGACGCGCAAGCGTCATTAAGGAATTACCAATAGCAGCACAAGAAGCATTTAATTTAACCCAACCGGGGACACTCTCCCCCTTGGGGCATGGTGTCCCTTTTTATTTCAAAAAGGAGATCACCGTGAAACAAGTTTTTCATTTTTATGCAGACCCCGGACACGGCTGGCTTGCCGTCAAGAAGCATTATCTGCATTGTTTTGGCATCGCTTCTCAAATCACGCCATACAGCTACCAACGTGGCGATACGGCCTACCTTGAAGAGGATTGCGACTTGTCGATTTTCCTGGCTGCACTCAAGGAGGCTGACATCGAAGCAGACATCAGATCGCATCACACTGATCGTCAATCCAGAATTCGCGGATATAACTCGTATCGTTGCCAAGATACGGGCATGTGCAAGATCGAAAAAGTATCCGAGGGTCTTTGGCTGGTACGCAACGAAAAAAATGAGCGTATCGGCGAGGTCTTCGGCATTAAAGGAAAATTTCAGGCGCAAACCATGACGGGTGTTTTCGTCGCAAACGGCAGAACATTGTGTCTGGCGGCGAAACTTCTGGATTCTGCTCAATACCATGTGGTCGCCATTGTCCATGATCCGCGTACCAACGAAGGCATGAAGGATGTACCGACAATGGGGTATTACAACGAGTCGCGCGACATTGCCTTGATTCAAGCAAGAAGGTGGGCGAATGATGGTTACTGGACAACGGTGTACAACACGGTGTCTGGTGAAGCTCTCTACGACTTCCCTCCGTATGGAGGTGTCCAATGAGGCACACACAAGGCCCTTGGCATAACGTCGCCAACACCGAAATCAGAGCGCGTTTCGCAAACCAGAATGGCGATCACATCGCAACGGTCTGGGCTAACGGGGAATCGGAATCAGCAGCGAATGCAAGACTCATCGCTGCCGCACCTGATTTGCTGGAAGCACTCATCATGGCCGAGCTTTTTATACTCGGTTTTGAGGATGACGAAACGCAAAAAGGTATTTCCAACAAACTGCTTCAGATACGTGCAGCCATTTCAAAGGCTACAAAGGGAGGCCGCAATGCCAACCCTTAAAACTTTTGATGGCTACAAGCGCACAACCTTCAGCTTCAACGAAGGTTGGAAGGACGATGATGTGCATGAGTATGTCGGGAAATTCCGAATTCTCAAAATCAGGCGCATCGCTGAAATTGACACGGCTAACGGAGAAGCGGAAGGGCGTATCTATACCGTAGCAGCTCCAAAGGATGTATCCAAAGTGGACGTTATTAACATTCTGCAAGGCGCATTCACTCGGCATTGTCGTTGCGAGCATGATTGTTGCGGACATCTGTTGATTGGCGTTTCTTCGATTCGTCGAACAAAGCGCAGAGAGTGGTTGGTTGAGGTTGCGCGTCGCTATAACGTGTAACAAATAAACGCTGAGCATGAGTGGTTTTACATGCACAGCGTTCGACGAGGTTTTTTCTAAACCCTAGCGGGGACACATCCCTGCCAGGGGCTTGTGTCCCCTTTTTTTGTTTAAAAAGGAGACGCAAGTGAAACCAATGAGATTGAAAAAAATTAGCGCAGCCCTCATGTGGCTGCCGGGTTTTGAGCCAGCAGACAATATGCCTGTTGTATTGCAAGGGCCAGATGTTCCGCATCAAGAAGCTGAAATCATCCGGTTTCCCAAGTCGGTAGCTGCCGTAGTTGAAAAAATCAAGGCAGTGTGGTCGTGTCTTAATGCCGTTACCTTGTCCAGTCTATCGGGCAACGTTTCAAAATTCGACGCGAACATTGCCGCAATCGAACTCCTGCGCAAGCTGGAAGACGAAAAAAGGCAACCCACCACGGAAGAACGGGACATTCTCAACCGTTACACAGGGTGGGGCGGTATTCCGCAAGCGTTCAATGACGACCAAAAGGACGAAGCATGGGTTTCTCGTGCTGCACGCCTCAAGGAACTATTAAATGAAAGCGAACACAAATCCGCTGAAGCCAGCACACCGAATGCGCACTACACCGCACCAGAAGTTATCGAAGCGATGTGGCGGATGGTGGAACGGCTGGGTTTCAAGGGTGGCCGCGTTCTTGAGCCCTCTGCGGGAACTGGATATTTCCTCGGCGCGATGCCGCAAGAAATCGCCCAAAAAAGTACCGTAACAGCAATCGAACTCGACCAACTGTCGGCGCGCATTCTGAAAGCTCTTTACGGGGATTTTGGGGTAAACGTCATACAAGGCGGGTTTGAGGCCACAAAGCTGCCAGCAGGGTTTTACGATCTGGCGATCAGTAATGTGCCATTCGGGAATTACCAGGTACCGGAATTGCGTAATGTGCCCTACGCCAATTTCCTGATCCATGACTATTTCTTTGCCAAAGCGATGGAAGTTGTCAGGCCGGGTGGGTTGGTGGTGTTCATTACGTCCTCCGGGACGATGGATAAGCATGACGATAAGGTGAGGCAGTATCTTGGCAGCAAGGCTAATTTGGTGGCCGCAGTTCGCTTACCCAATACTGCTTTCAAGAAAATCGCCAATACCGAAGTCACCACCGACATACTGGTATTGCAAAAACCGCTTGAGGGACGCAGCAGTAAAAAAGGCTGGATGGAAACAATCACCCTGCCTGAATCGTCCCCGATCTACGAGCCATGCAAGGAATACTGGAGAAGGCAGTCAATCGCCTGCAACCAGTATTTTGCCGCGAACCCTCAATGGGTTATCGGCAAGCTAACGCTGACAGAAAACGGCTACAGCAAATCAACAGGGTGTGTGTTCGAGGGAGACTTTGAAGAAGCCCTGGCTCAAAAGGTGTCCTTGTTGCCGGAGAATATTTACACGGCAATTCAAAACAGCGAACAGCCGAAAGAGCTAAAACCCACACTCCTGGGGTACAACGAACAAGGTCGCCCAGGTTTTCGGGTGATTAACGGACAGGTGTACGAAACAACAGACGGGTTGGAAGCGTTGCAGTTCATCGCGCCGCAGAAGACCTTGGAACGCATCATGGGAATGTGCAGTATTCGTGATGCGGCACGCAAGATTATTCGGTCACAAGTAGAAACGGAGAATGAGGCGATTCTTGCCACTTATCGGTTGATGCTGAACATTGAGTATGACAACTTTGTTGCCCAATACGGAAATATTTCCGAGAAGGCAAACCGGAGAGCTTTCAAAAGCGATCCCGATCTGCCGTTGCTGATGTCGCTGGAACGTTGGGATGAGGAAACTCAAAGCGCCGAGAAAGCAGACATATTTACTCAGCGCACGGTGGGGGTGTTTAAACAGGTTGATCATTGCGAAACATCGGAAGATGCGTTGCTGGTTAGTCTGTCCGAGTGCGGTAGCATCGTCGAGAATCGGATTGCTGAATTGCTTGGGAAACCGAGCTGCGCAGCCATTAAGGAACTCGAAGAGAGGGGCGCAGTGTTCCTTGATCCAGAAACCGACCATTGGGAAACCAAGGACAGTTATTTGTCAGGTGATGTCCGTAAAAAACTATCTGCCGCTAGGGTGTCGGGTGAGCGTTACAGCCGAAATGCGCAAGCGTTAGAGGCCGTGATTCCAGACGATTTAACACCCGGCGAGATCGGTGCGCGCATCGGTTCAACGTGGATACCAACCGGTGATTACGAAGCCTTCCTTGATGAAATTTTGGAGTGCAACGGAAACGCCGTGACGTTCAACCAGGCAGCCGGCGCGTGGAATATCGAAACGCACTACAGCACCAAATATTCGATACCAGCCACGCAAAAGTTTGGCACTGAACGGGTCAATGCAGCAGATCTGTTCGACCAGGCGTTGAATCAAACCGTGCCGACCGTGTATGACCCTGACAAAGTGAATCCTGACAAGCGTGTGGTCAACCAAAAGGAGACCATCGCAGCACGGGAGAAACAGCAATTACTCAAGGATACATTTCAGGAGTGGTTGTGGCAGGATCAGGAACGGGCAACAAGATTGGCAAGACTTTACAACGACACGTTCAATTGTGTTGTGTCACGTCAGTACGATGGACAGCATTTGGTATTGCCGGGATTCTCTCGGATATACCGTTTGCACGATCATCAGAAAAACGCGATCTGGCGTATTGTTGCAAGTCAACGTAACACCCTGCTTGCCCATGTTGTAGGGGCTGGCAAGACACTGACTTGTATCTGTGCGGGTATGGAGTTGCGTCGTTTGGGCAGAGCCAGTAAACCGATGTATGTGGTTCCAAACCACATGCTTCACCAGTTTGCAGCCGAGTTCCTGCGCGCGTATCCCGGTGCGAATATTCTGATTGCGTCGAAAGATGATCTTCAGGGTGACAAGCGTCGTCAGCTTCTATCTCGTATCGCTACCGGCGATTGGGATGGCGTGCTGATTACACATGCTTCATTCGAGCGTATCAAAATGAGCGATGAGTTCATGGAGGAATATATCCAAAACGAAATCGACCAGATTGAAGATGCTATGTGTACCGAAAAGCAGGATCGCGGTAATCGCATCATCAAAGAACTAGCCCGTGCGAAAAAATCATGGGAAGCAAAGCTGGCGAAACTGTCAGGGGCAAATAAAAAGGATGACATTTTGTCCTTTGAACAGCTTGGTATTGATTGGCTGTTTGTAGATGAGGCGCACATGCACAAAAACTTGTGGAGATTCAGCAAGATGACACGGGTCGCCGGATTGCCTAACAGCAATTCGGAGCGGGCATTCGACATGTTCGTCAAAACTCGTCACGTCATGGAAAAACACAAGGGCAGGGCAGGCGTGGTGTTCGCAACTGGCACGCCGGTATCCAACAGCATGGCTGAAATGTGGGTCATGCAACGGTACTTGCAACCGAAGACGATGGAAGCCTGTCAAGTGGGGATGTTTGACACTTGGGCGGGCAACTTTGGTGAGTCAGTGACGGCGCTGGAGCTTGCTCCAGATGGTAGGGGTTATCGGATGCACACCCGCTTTGCGCGATTCGTTAATTTGCCGGAACTGATGTCTATGTTTGGTGAGGTGGCGGATATTCGCACGGCGGAAATGCTGAAATTGCCTGTACCGACCGCGCACAAGGAAACGGTCACAATCAAGCCAACAGCGGATTTGAAAGCCTTTGTCCAAACCCTTGTGGAACGGGCAGAAGCGATCAGAAACGGGAACGTTAGTCCTTCCGAGGACAACATGCTGGCGATCACCAACGAGGGTCGCAAGGCCGCGCTGGATATGCGTCTGATTGATTTATTCGCTGAAGTCGAGGATGGCAAGGTGAACCATTGTGCCGAGAGAGTTTTCGGTATCTGGGTGGAAGACAAATTGTTCCGTGGGACGCAAGTCGTGTTTTGCGATTTGTCCACCCCGCTTGAAAACGGGCGTTTCAGTGTGTATCAGGCGTTGAGAAGTAATTTAGTTGAACGAGGTATTCCAATCGAGGAGATTGCCTTCATTCACGACTACGAGAGTGACTCCGCCAAGGACGATCTGTTCAAAGCCGCGCGTGATGGGCGTATCCGCATTCTTCTGGGCAGCACGCAGAAGATGGGGGTTGGAACCAACATTCAGACTCGACTAGCCGCGTTGCATCATCTGGACGCGCCGTGGAGACCCTCGGATGTAGAACAACGGGAAGGGCGCATTATTCGTCAGGGAAATCTGAACGAAAGCGTGCGCATCTACCGTTATGTAACAGAAGGCTCGTTCGATGCCTACATCTGGCAAACGCTTGAAACCAAGGCAAGATTCATTGCTCAGGTCATGCAGGGGGATACCGGGATGCGTAGTGCAGAAGACGTTGAATTGGCCGCGCTGTCGTATGCCGAAGTGAAAGCCTTGGCATCGGGCAATCCGCTGGTGTTGGAAAAAGCAGGTGTTGATACCGAGCTTGCCAAGCTGTCGTTGCTCCGCTCTCAATGGGATCAGCAACAATGGCGCAACAAGCAGGAACTGGCGACGTTGCCAGGTCGCATCGAACGTGTCCAGGCCAGAATTAGCGGCATTGAATCCGACATGGCTGCTCGACAAGACGTATCTGGTAGCAAATTCCTGATCGAAGTTGAAGGGAATCGCTATACAGACCGCGCCGAAGCGGGCAAGGCAATACTCCAAGCCGTGTACGGAAACAAAGCTAAGCGTGATCGGAACATTGGTCAGATTGCCGGATTCCCTATTGCTGCGAAAGTGACAGTGCTTGAAGGAATGGTGCTGGTGATCCTGGGTGGTATTGAGTATCGCTGCAACCACGCGGAATCAGCACAAGGTTTTGTGCGTGTACTCGAAAATACGCTCAACCGGATGGAAATGGTGCTTCAGGAAGAGCTGGAGTATCTGGCCAGAACCGAAAAACGCATGGCTGATATTCATACCGAAGCCGTAAAGCCGTTTGATAAGGCTGCGCGGCTGGAGTGGCTGAAACAACGGCAACGAGAAATCGAAGCCGAGCTTGACTTGAACAAGGGCGAAAAAACCGCTGTTGAAGAAACGGCGGAAGTCGTCTAAAGTTCTTCCACCCCTTGATTGGGGTGGCTTTTTATGGCTCACTCAACGAGTGCGCCATAAAAAGAGAATTCATGCTCATCGCGTAATGCCTTGAGTTGATATTGGTGGCTGGCCAATCCAAATAAACAGAAGACGAGCAATCGTCAATGAAGCACCGAAGCAATATCAAATCAACCCACACGGGGACACTTCCCCGTATGGGTTTGTGTCCCCTTTTTTTCGTTAAAAAGGAGACACAAATGACCTACCAAACCATCGCAGCACAAAGCCTCAGCACCCCCGACTTGCTGGCTATGTTGGTCGGGAAAGATAAGGCTCAAGCACTTTCGCATACTTCGCTTTCCGTGTTGTTTGGAATGCGCGCCAACCGCCAAACTACGGTTGTCTGCGAAAAGCAACCTCACTACGCTCCAGCAGCAATCATCTCAGCAGCAAAAGAGCTGGTTATGCGTGCGCTATCCGAGGACATTACACAAAACCCAATCAACCTCAATAATCCAGTTGAAGTTAAGAAATATCTGAAGTTGTTGTTGGGTGGGCGGCAGCAAGAGGTGTTTGTGGTGTTGTTTCTCGACACGCAACACCGATTGATCGCCGCCGAAGAGTTATTTCACGGCACGCTGACGCAAACCAGTGTGTATCCGCGCGAGGTTGTAAAACGTGCGCTGATGCACAACGCGGCGGCAGTCCTATTGGCTCACAACCATCCTTCCGGTCTGGCCGAACCAAGTCAGGCCGATCAACTATTGACCAATGCGCTGAAACAGGCATTGGCACTGGTAGATGTGCGTGCGCTGGATCACTTCATCATTGGTGACGAAAGCGCATTGTCATTCGCCGAAAGGGGGTTGATATGAACAGTATCGCCTATGTTGGGAGTTGTCCGGTTACCAAGGGCGACTTAAAACGCTTGAAGAAAATGTCTCGACTGGCCAAGCAATTTGCCTCGCTACATTCTGGGTTATCAGACGGGTGTAATTACGCGCTGTTTGAGATGCACTGCGAAAATTCCTCCGTGAATCACATTGCATGTGTCATACAGGACGTTACAAACGAGGCAGTTGATAGTCTGACAAGAGCGTTTCATTAACCACCCAACTGGGGACTTCGTTCCCCTTGGGGCGTGATGTCTCCATTTTTTTCATTAAGAAGGAGATCACCATGTTTTTTGAAACGACGATAGACAAGCGCAGCAAAAAAGCGATGATTGATTTTTTGGCTGGTCATTATAGATACAACACCATGAACGGCTGGAATCACTCAACAAGCTATGCGCACTGCATAAAGGTCAATAAACTTGGCCTGACTTCCGAACAATCGAATGCGGCATACGACATGCTGCAAACAGATTTTTGGAATGAAATTGACGAACCAATTGTAGATTTCACCTCAGAAATGAGTGGGCGCTACACGATTGGAACTAATGGACGATCAAGCGGCTACCTCGTTCTTTATAAAAGCGAGTATGAGTTGACTGGATACAAATCTTATTGCCGCACCTGTGGACAACGAAACTTCAAGCTGGTGCATGATGCTGCGAAGTCAGCGGATCATGCCTTTATTGAGGCGTATGTGTTTCGCAATGGCGGGTGTTGGGTAGATGCAATTTACCTGGCAGAACCCGCCATCGCAGCAATCGAACTGTCGGATGAGGAGAAACTTTCCATGGTTCGATCAGCGAAACTTGCTTGCAAAGACGCGACAATCGGTAATAAGTGTGGTGCATGTGGCACTGAAGGCGAACATGGCCGTGTTAATTACACGCGACCACAAAAACGCTTGTCAGTGTCAGGAAAGAATGTTGACCAGAATGAAGATTTTTCTGAATGGTCGTTGCCTGAACTTCGTAATCGCGTTGAACTGGTTCGCCGGTTCGATCAAGCGTGTGACGAAATTCGGGATAATTTCATTGGGCTTATTAGCACCTGTAAGGTTGTCGAAGAGGTCGTAATGATCCCAAAGACTGTGAAGCGGATTGAATGCTGTCACGCATCTTGAAATAAGTAATTAGTCGGTTGATCCGACTCCAACCCAACTGGGGGCACATCCCCATTGGGGCATGGTGTCCCTTTTTTGTTTCATCAAAAGGAGAATGCCATGCAAGAAATATCAAATCGCCCCGATTGGGGCAAGCTGTTTTTGGACGCTCTTTCCTGCCCAGGAAAGATTTCTGAGGCGTACTCGGTATTCCATGAGTACAGCCTTGGCAATGCAATTCTTGCTGCGCTTCAATTAACAGCCAGAGGTTTGCAGCTATCGCCCATAGCCTCCTTCAATAAATGGAAGCAATTAGGGCGGTGCGTTCAAAAAGGCCAGAAGGCAATCGCTTTGGTGATGCCAGTTATCGTCAAAGCCAAGTCGAAAGACGAGGATGAACGCGGTGCAGCTAACGCAGAAGTAGATGCCAACACGCAAGCCAAGGGTTCGGGACGCACCATTTTCATCCTGAAAAATAACTGGTTTGCGTTAAGCCAGACAGAAGGCGCGGAGTATGCGCACGAAGTCGTTATTCCTGAATGGGACAAGGCGCAAGCCCTGTCTGTACTGGAAATTACGGAAGGGCACTTCAATTTAACGGACGGCAATACCCAAGGGTACGCAGTCCCGAACGAGAAGCGCCTGGCGATCAACCCGCTTGCCGCCATGCCGTGGAAGACGTTGTTCCATGAAATGGCTCACTGTCTGATGCACTCGAAGGAGACACAGATGGCAGACGGCAACGTGTTGCCACGAGACATCAAAGAGGCTGAAGCTGAATCGGTGGCGTATTTGTGTTGCGCAACACTTGGATTGCCGGGGTTGGATGAAAGTCGCGGCTACATTCAGGGCTGGCTGGGTTTAAAGGAGCGATCCGATGAGTTCGGCAAGAAGAGCGCGGCACGGGTATTTTCTGCGGCTAACAAGATACTCAAAGCAGGCACTGAAGTTGCGAAAGCAGGGGAGGTGTGCAATGAGCAATGAAGTCAAAACAGAAATCATGCACACGTCCTCCGAAGGTGTTCGTTTTTTAACGCCGACCGGATGGAAGGTTTTGTGCGATGGACATGGTGATGCCCGCTTAACGGGTGGCGTTTGGACGTACAAAGGCGACAAAGAAGAAGCACATCGAATGCAGCAAGAGCGATGGAAGGAAATCAAAGCTCGTTCTGATCGTTACTACTCCCAATGTTGGGTGTAGCAGCTAATTAACCAACCCACACGGGGACACTTCCCCGTCAGGGTTTGTGTCCCCTTAGTTTTTTAAGGAGACACAACATGCAACAACAAAACATTTCACACATGCGTGTGAGCAACATCCGCCAGGGGAGAAATCCCCGTGCTTATTTTGATCCAGTCGAAATGGCCGAAATGGAAGCGTCAGTCTCTGCAAAGGGAGTGATTCAACCAATCTTGATTCGTCCGGTTGAAGACTGGTTTGAAATTGTTGCCGGTGAGCGTCGTTGGCGTGCAGCTAAGAATGTGCATGGTGACAATTACGAAATCCCCGTCCTTGTGAAAAACATCACCTCGGAAGAGGCCGATGAGCTGGCTCTGATTGAGAACATTCAGCGCGCCAATATGAGTCCAACCGAAGAAGCCGCAGCAGCAGCCAGAATTCTTGGTCGTTGTGAAGGTAACCGTGACGAAGCAGCCAATCGTCTGGGTTGGACACGCAAAACGCTGGATAAGCGTCTTGCGCTGATGAACTGTAGTCTGTCTGTGATGACTGCCCTGAATGAACGCAAGATCCAACTGGGTCATGCCGAATTGCTGGCGGCTACACCGAAGGATAGACAGGAGAAGGTGATTGCCAATTTACTTTCACGGCCATCGCTTCCGACTGTCGCTATATTCAAAGCGGGTTTGGAAGAAATTTCCCAGGCGATGTCCTTAGCAATCTTCGATAAAACAGACTGTGCAAGCTGTCATCACAACAGTGGAAACCAACAAGCATTGTTTGCCGAGGCGGTATCTGCGGGACATTGCACAAACAGCGAGTGTTTCAACAAGAAGACTGAGGACGTGTTGGAAGCCAAGAAGAAGTCCCTGGCAGAAAACTACCCTTGCGTTGTCATCGTCCGCCCGGGCGAGAACAACACAGTCATCAAGTTGGTCGCAGAAGGTGCGACAGGCGTTGGTGCAGAACAAGCAGCAGCTTGCCGTAGTTGCAAGTCATACGGCGCGGCAATCAGTGCGGTACCCGGCAAAGTGGGTAATGTATATGAATCGCAATGCTTCGATTCTTCATGTCACACCAGGAAAGTCGGTGAACATTTGTTGGCGGAAAAGAAATCGGCTGAAAATCCGACGACTGTTCCAACAACGGCTAAATCGGCTGATTTGAAGGTTGTGACTGGGAAGGGGGCGGAGAAATCCACAACCACACCAAAATCTGCCATGACCTCTGTTCAGGACACTCAGCGTGTCGTGGAGTATCGGATCGGCATCTGGCGTAAGGCGTTGAAGAAAGAATTATTCGCAGATCCACATAAGAACTTGTGCGTGCTCATCGGTGTAATGATGACGCGCGGAGGGACGAATGTGTCATCTACAAAACTGGCAACCGGTTTTGAATCGCTAACATCGCAAAAGCCACCCGTAAGTAATGTCGGTGATGCGGCTGCGATGGTTGCGAATGCGAACGACACAGTGCGCGCTCAAATGCTGTCCGGGATCGTAATTTCAATCACGGACAGCATCGAGAAATCGCATCTGCCGGAAATGCTCAAATTCATGCAGGTGGATTTGGTAAAACACTGGAAACTGAACGCAGAGTTCCTTGAATTGCTCACCAAAAGCGAGATAGAGGTCATTGCGGAAGAACTCGGACTGAAGGCCGCGCTTGGCGAGAAATACGCTAAAACAATCGGCGGCAAAAAGGACGAGATGATTAAAGCACTCCTGGCGGTCAAAGGCTTCGTTTACGAAGGCAAGATTCCAAAGGCTTTGCAGTTCACTGCTTAATAACCCAACCGGGGACACTTCCCCGCAAGGGCATGGTGTCCCTTTTTTGTTTTTCCAAAAAGGAGAATTACCATGTTTACTGAACTTCAAATTTTGCTGGCTACTTTGGCTAGCTTGACTGTCTCTTTGGCCGCAAACACGGATGGCACCATTACGGTGACTATCATCCCGAAAGGCGGAAAAGAAGGCAATACCCTCGATACCCCGCTGACACTCACCGGCACTGCCGCTGAGTTGGATGAGGGATTCGCTGGCATCTTGACCAGCTATGCGAACAAGCGTCAAAACTTGTCCGAGCAACTAGCTGCGACAGAAGCGATTCTGGAAGCTGCACAAAAGGAAGCTGCTGACAAAGCGAAGAAGTCCATCGCCAAGCCGGCCAATAAAACATCCGCACCGATCACTGATGAGGAAGCAGGTTCGGGTGACGAGGACGATGATGAAGGGGGCGCAAGCTGCACCGCGCCCACATCACCGGTTTCTACAGAAGCTTTCATACCTGCGGCGGCACCAGATGCCAAAGCCTTGTGGGATTAAGGGGAGGATGACGAAATGGCTATCCAAACTACAACCCTGACACGCTCATTTTCGTATGGCGGCATGACGCTTCCTGATCCTGGGAAAAGTTTGTCGCTTGAAGAAGTTCGCGATGTTTATGCAGCCGCTTACCCTGAACTGGTCTCTGCCTCCATTGAGGGCCCGGAAAAGAGGGGCGACAACCTGATCTACACGTTCAAAAAGGGCGTGGGGACGAAGGGGTAAATTATGGAGTCATCAGTGAGAGCAAGGTTAAAAGCCTTATCAAGGGGTGACTCCCCAATCAGGCGGGCAGGGCTAGTGATAGTCCCGCCTGCGTCTGAAGAGGAGCAATCATGCGTAATAGTATTGGTTCAACTCGTGCATTCGTCAAAAAATGCACGAAAAGAAGACCTGTTGCTGCCTCCTCCGGGGGCTTTGCCACTTGTTTTCTGACTCTGCCCTTCATTTCTCAAAACGTACCATTTCGCTCGGTGCATGAAGAGAATGACAGGAAATGGTTGCAGGCTGCCAAGTTGTGTGCCGAGCTGGTTGGGGATGATGAACTTGTTATCAACAGCAAAACGACCGCGCGCGACATCATCAGTCAATCATTATCTGCATGGGCTTCCAAGCACTGCGCAGATATTCAGGTGCTGGACAGCTTCGAGCTTCTGGCTGCGCTGGATCATGATGCGTTCGATCTGGACTACGAACAGAAGCCTGAAAAGGATCTTCTGTTAATCGGAATTCAGTCACAGCAAGCAACGCCATACATCAACGTCAAAGCGAAAGTCGAGAGGTTGGAGGCGGTGCATCCGGGATTCGGCCGAACTGCGATCAATTATGCAGAGTTGGCCGGATACCGGACATTCACGGCGTTTACGCCGCAAGTGGCATTTCATCACGCCTCATACCTGTATTGGTATGGGACGGACAGTGATGAAGATTTTGAGCAAGAGCGGGGCGCGTTTGGTGATGAGGATGAGATTGATGAAGGCAGCTTGATGCCCAGTCAGTTTTTAGCTTCATTTCCAGACTACCTCTTAAATGGAGAAGTATTGGAACGCGATGTGATTCAACGCATCGCGTCCGGCACGGACGAAGCGGGTGAAACGGCTAAGGTCATCTTGTCCATCATGGACTTGATAGACCAGGATGTCAGATTGCCTTATTCCAACAACTACTGCGGTGAGTCTGCCTTTTTCTCCTGTTATATGGGAGCCGGGGACGACATGCTTGGACGTGTGCTGGATGATTTTTATCAAAGCACCGGCGATGGCGAATACACCGACATGTACGGAATTGCAGAAGTCAAACTCGACAAGCGGTCATTTCTGAAATGGAAAACCGAAATGGAGAAAGGCTTTGCGCTCTACACACAACTGGATCGCCTGATGCGTTGCATCGGCGATGTTCAATAGGAGGAAGACATCATGCAAGTTCCATCAGCATGTATATCAAGCACACAGAAGGTGTACGAGATGTCCAGCGCGATCTTGTTGTACAGGGAACGCCACGGACAGACAGTATTTGCTTCAGTGCATGACGTAAAAATAAGCAAAGAGGGCGCGGCAACCATCGAGGCGGGCACGCCGGTTTCCAAGACGGGCCTCATGAAGATGATGCAAACGCTCGTGCCGGAGGATTACGCGCCGGCAGAGTTGTTGGGGGATCACATCCTCGCCAAAGGGAGCGACCACATCGCGTGGTATTGCAAACCTCAAAAGCGACAGGTGTGGTTCAAAAACGATGAGCTTGGGCAAGATGTAAGCGCAACTACCGATCATCCAGGGCTGGTGTTCATCATCGGCAAGGGGCATTGGTATGTGTTCGCCGTAAAAGGCAACGAGCGCCCAATATCAGGCACGCCACTTTTTGTTTCTCCCTATCTCAATGTATGGAAGGGTGGGCATATCTGTACCGGGAATATCGAAACGCCGAAAGGCGCGATGAAGTTCAGTACGGAGGCGTGGGAAGAAGCATTTTTCAGAAGCTACTTCACCCATCCCAACCAGCATGAGAAAGGTGCGCTGACAAAGTATCGTGGCGGGATATTCGCTCTCTGGCGCGCGTTGATGAAAGGTCGAGCATTTCCGACTGAATCATTGGTGTCGTCAGGCGAGACGCTGGGTCAGACATTTGAAAGGACGGTGAAGCATGGACAGCCGTGATGTTGCGCTGCAAAGCGTGATGCCCACAGTGATGGTGCCACGCTACATTGAACTGGAAGAACTCGACACGCCGGGCAATCGAATCTTGATGGCCGCAAACGGTGTCTGGCTGGAAGTTTGTCGCGCATGGCTGTATGTGCGTGTTCCGGTCGCATTACCTCCGATCATCCCGGTTCCATACGGGGTGATTTACGAGGAGTTGCGATTCGGTTTTGGTAAGTTGCCAAGAGCAATGGTCGCTCAGTTTATCGAGCAAGCCAGAGTTCGTAGTCCAAATGAGTGTGCGGCATGGGGTGTCTGGAATCAACGGACGGACTCGTGGACGCTGCTGATGCTCGAAGAGCGTTCAGTCGGGACCGATCATATCGAAGTCAACCTGCCCACACTGGAGGAGGACGAACATAGAGTGATAGATATGCACTCACATGGACTGCACGATGCTTTCTTTTCCAGGGAAGACAATCAGGATGACCGAGGCGAGACAAAAATCGCCGGAGTCATTGGAAATTTAGATAAGCCAGAGGTGACAGCATCTTTTCGCCTTTGTGCGAACGGGGTGTTTTTGCCACTTCCATTTGAAAGCCCGTAAGGGCGGGAAGGAAACACATGATCCATAACATAGATTCACGCCTGCTCACGCGGGCGGTAAAGGTGGTGTTGGTCGGAGCGGGTGGCACTGGCTCGCACGTCTTGCGACGGCTGGCCAACATTCATCTTGCCATGATCGAGCTAGGGCATCCGGCAGGTTTGGATGTCATTGTTATCGATCCAGACACGGTGTCTAAAACCAACGTGGGGCGGCAGAATTTTTGGCCCTCCGATGTCGGGCAGTCGAAGGCTGAAATACTGGTCAACCGCTGCAATATGTTGATGCAAACGGGATGGGTAGCTGAAGCCGCGAAAGTCACTGACGATACGCAGTTTTCCAATCCGGACATCGTGATCGGTTGCGTCGATAACAGGAAGGGCAGGGCAGCGATACTCAAGGCGCTCAAATGCAGTGTGTATTCATCAGCCTACTACCTGGATATTGGCAATCGTGAGCATGATGGACAGGTGGTATTGGGCGAGGTCTTCGGGGCGAGCTGCAAACGGGAAAGTCGTTTGCCTCACGTTGCAGACCTCTATCCAGACATCATCGACGGGTCGTTAGACGATAAGGACGATACGCCCAGTTGCAGTTTGGCTGAAGCGTTGGAAAAGCAGTCCCTGTTCATCAACGACACGATGGCGAATGCGGCATGTAATCTGTTGTGGGAGCTATTCCGTTACGGGCAGCTCACGCATCACGGCCAATTCGTCAATATAAGGTCAGGGCGTGTAACGCCGCTGGCCATTGATCCCGAAACGTGGAAACGTTTTGGGTTTGAAGCAAAGCTCAAACCAAAGCGGCGCAGTAAGGTCGCAGAGGTGAGGGTGGCGCAGGACAGGTAGCAACGAGTCCCATCCTCGATTTTTGAGGATAGGGTCACGATGAATCCCCTTGTTGGTTAATAGCCAAGAGGGGGCTTCACCAAGTTTTTTGCAGACTTGGTGAAGCCTCTTTTTGGCTTCCTTATCAATTAACCCAAGGAGATCATTATGTTAGTCGTATTTTTGGCTTGCTGCATCACCGGTTACACTCTTAGCCGTCCGATCATTCGGATGCTGGGTCTGTAAGGAGATTCATCATGTCGCTATCTGTCGAAATGGAAGTGTTTTTTGAAAAAGTGGCCAGCAAATTTTAGTCTGGCCTGTGACGTGTACCATGTTTTTTTGACTGGCAAAGAAGTAACGCCAGATGTGCGAAACAAGGTGCCGCAAGCGCTGCGTCTTGCAGCCTGATCGTAGGTCGCAGTGTCAATAATTCAAAACCAGCGCATTTGTTGTTGCGCTGGTTTTTTCGATCAACCTCGTATTAAACTCGCCCCCAAATACTCCACCTGTTTCAATCGAAACCCGCCAATAATTCCAAAAAATACCTAACACAGACTGTAAATATTGTTTACAAGCTCCACTATGTAAATGTAATATACAAATACAAAGCTGTAAATTTTCTTTACAGTCCCCTATTTGTATTTTTGCAAAGTTCATAACGGAGGAAAAAGTGAACTATTCCATTAAGACCCTCAGCCAGCTGCCCTTAATGCTCAAGGGGTTTCGCAAGGCGCGAGGGCTCACTCAGGCTGTCATGGCCGAAAAGTTAGGAATCACTCAGCAAAGTTATGCCTACTTTGAAGCCAATGCGGCGACAGCCACGCTTGACAGGCTTTTCATGGTGCTGCGCATATTGGGTGTTGAAATCTCTATGGAACAGGCCGCTTCCGTCACAAGTATGAGCCGCATCTCCTCTGATGCGATAGGTAAGAACACCACGATGGTCAACCCTTCAAATCAGAAGATCGGCAAAATAGCCGGCACAGAAACGATTAAGGAAAAGAAACCGTCAGCGGATATAAAACTGGAGCGCATTATTTCCATCACACAGGAAAATTGGTAATCATGGGGCGCCGCTCAACGACACAAAAGTTGAACATCTGGATGAACGGCATCCCGGTGGGGTACTGGGAGACCACCCGACAAGGCGAACGACTTCACTACTTCGACGAGTGGCTAACTGATGAACAAGCACGCCCTTTATCGTTGTCGCTCCCCTTCTTGCCTGGCAATGCGCCTTACCAGGGGCAGATCGTTACCGACTATTTCGATAATCTCTTGCCCGACAACGACGCCATTCGCCGTCGCTTGGCTATGCGTCATCAAACAGGTGGCATTGATCCCTTCCAGCTGCTGGCGAAGCTAGGCCGTGACTGCGTTGGCGCAATACAACTTCTTCCCGAAGATGAGATGCCAGCGGATGTGTATGAAATCTGGGGCGAGGTGTTGAACACAGCGCGAATTGCTCAACGACTACGCAATACCACGTCGGGTCAAGCCTTGGGGCAACATGATCACGACGAGGACCTGAGGCTTTCCATCGCGGGCGCGCAGGAAAAAACCGCCTTGTTGCACCACGAAGGTAAATGGTGCCTGCCTCATGGAAGTACCCCGACAACTCACATTTTCAAATTGCCCTTAGGTCTGGTCGGCCATATGCAGGCCGATATGCGCACCTCGGTTGAAAACGAATGGTTGTGCTCGAAAATTGTGAATGCCTACGGAATTCCCATAGCACGGTGCGAAATTGAACACTTCGAGGAGCAAAAAACGCTCGTTGTCGAGCGATTCGACCGAACACCATCCAGCGATGGTAGTTGGATTATCCGTCTTCCGCAGGAAGATATGTGTCAGGCAACGGGTACGTCACCTCTACGCAAATACCAGTCAGACGGCGGACCTGGCATTGCTCAGATCATGGAGCTGCTTCTCGGGTCGGAGCATTCTGAACAGGACCGGAGGAACTTCTTCAAGACGCAGCTCATTTTTTGGGTGCTTGCCGCCACTGATGGCCACGCAAAAAACTTCAGCATTGCTCATCAGGCCGGGGGGCGCTACCGTGCTACGCCAATCTACGACGTACTTTCTGCCCATCCCGTGATCGGAAAAGGACGAAATCAAATTCCGCCGCAGAAAGCCAAGCTCGCCATGGCGGTGCGGGGAAGCACTAATTACTACCTGATCGAGAAAATCCAGCGACGGCACTGGATTGCCCAGGCGCAACAAGTCGGGCTTGGTGCGGCGGCGGCGGAGCAACTGATTGAAGAAATCATTGAGTCAACAGAGGCTGTGATTGATAACGTGAGCAAACTGTTGCCCGACAATTTTCCTATGGATCTCGCAGAGGCGATTTTCACGGGAATGAAAAGGCATTGTGCTAAGTTGGTCACTGTTCGCAGTTGATGCACACCTGATACAGAAGCCCACAATTTAATCAGTCCGTGACCGCTTTCTTGCGTACTTCGGAAGTTGAGCTTGATGCTATGTGACGTGCTGTTGTTTTATCCACATAACGCCAAGCCAAGTATCATTCCTGATAACTCCTATTATCAGGAATGATACTTTTTGCGTTTAAGTCGGCAGTTTGCATTTAAGCACGGTGCAAAACCAGGTCAAAGTGCCTGAAAACATGTAATTTGTGTCTTTACTCCGAACAGTCGCCGAAGAATTTTCTGTTGCCTAATGTATGGGGGGCAGAACCGGTCAACCCAATCCCCAGCACAGCGCAATAAACTTGCCATAGAGAAGCGGATTAAACGTGCTATTGAAAAGCAATATAGACGTGCTATAGTAATGCGCAATAAACTTGCCAAGGAATATTATGTCCACCCCAAATGAAAAGCTGGCAGAGTCGTTGAAACTCTTGAAAATCGAGCAAGATCGGGGGCTGCACGTATTTCAGAGTAAAGACTTCAGTCGTGTTCATCGTGATCGACTGGTTGCGGCAGGCTTCATGAAGGAAGTCATCAAGGGTTGGTATATCATTTCCAATCCGGCAGAGAAGACAGGGGAGTCAACGGCGTGGTATGCGTCTTTCCATGAATTCGTTACCGGATACTGCAACGTCCGGTTCGGCAACGACTGGTACCTGTCGCCCGAAGCCTCTCTACAAAGGCACGCCGGCAACACAACAATCCCTCGTCAGCTGATGATCCACACCAAAACCGGATCGAACAACAATCTCACACTCAAATTCGAGACAGGTCTTTTTGATTACCGTTCAAAGGACTTTGCCTCCGGGGCGGATATTGTCGTCAAGGATGGGATTCGTCTGCTCTCGTTACCGGCATCGCTGGTACGTGTGTCACCGACTTTCTTCGCGACGAACCCGATTGATGCGCAGATCGCGCTATCGCAGATCTCGGATGCATCCGAGATTCTGGTCAAGCTACTCGAAGGTGGCAATTCGGTCGTCGCCGGACGAATCGCCGGTGCGATGCGCGCAATGGGTCGCGCCAATGAGAGTGATCGTATCGTTCGAACCATGCGTGATGCGGGTTATGCGGTCACTGAGAGCGATCCCTTTCAAGTTCCACTTGTATCATTGCCGACCCTGGCGCGAGCGGAGTCAGCGTGTGCGATTCGAATCAGGCTGATGTGGGAATCAATGCGGGAGGAGGTGATTAGCGCATTCCCGCCGGCACCGGGAGTGCCGGATGATGTCGAGTCCTACATCGCGGACGTTGATGACCGGCATGTCGAAGATGCCTATCATTCGTTGTCAATCGAGGG
>JAUXWM010000089.1 GCA_030681375.1 Gallionella sp. | reverse complement strand
CGTTGCGTAGTATTCATATCGGGCGTTGATCAAGTCTTCAGAACCTTAATCTTGCCAGCAATGGCCGCCCACTTCTACCTGTTTTTTGCCCTTCAACTGGCAATTAATTCCGCTCAAATACGGAGTTTTGCAAGAGCCTCAACGGTAAAAAAATAACAGCCACCCGCGAGGTGTGTGCGGTGATAGTTGCTCATGTGGCAGGCCTATTGGTGGATGCGCTGCGCTTATCCACCCTACGTGACTCAGTGAACACAAACGGCGCGCGCCTGAGTCCCATCTTGTCCGCATTGGAAATCACAAATTGTGATTTCCAATTTTGGAACTCTTCATCGTTTAGCTGAAAATTGTATTGCTTACCATCGGCGGCAGTATTCCGGAAATTCCGGACAACTGAATTTTCAAGCAATTCTTCGCTGGCAAAGATGGTTTGCAGATGCTCGCTGATAGTACGCACATTGACATCAAACAGCTGCGACAGCATCTTTTGCGTGAGCCACACTGTTTCATCTTCAACGTGCACTTCTATACTGTCTTCACCCGCCTGACTGGTGAACATCAAAAATTCGGCTGTGGAGTTGCGGATGAGTTTATTCGTGTTGGTCATTGATACTCCCAATGGCATTGAATCCGCCCTGCCGTGTCAGCAGCTGAAGCTGACGGATGGCGATTTCATTCAGTCGAATGAGCCGTTCGCCTTGCGATAAACCCATGCGTATCAATTCGGCGTTCATGCCTTCGATATTCGCCAGTACCAGCAATTGCTCAATGGTGGCATGGTCGCGCATATTGTCCTCTTGTGCCGGATTCGCATCGCGCCACTGTTTGGCGGTCTGTCCGAACAGCGCGACATTGAGCAGGTCGGCTTCGCTGGCGTATACAAGACTGGCTTGTACTGGCGTTACTGAGGAGGGAATCAGCGTCGATTTGATTGCATCGGTGTGGATGCGGTAGTTGAGTTTGGCGAGAGTACGGCTGAGATTCCAGTCCAGCGACAGGCGACGACTCTCGTCTTCCTTGAGGCGTTGAAATTCCTTGATGAGGTAGAGCTTGAATTCCGGGCTGAGCCAAGAACCAAACTCGAAGGCGATGTCCTTGTGGGCATAAGTGCCGCCACCGTACCGCCCCGCACGAGACTGAATGCCTATGGCACGGGTCGCTTCAATCCACTTTCTGGGCGTCAGGTGAAAGCTGTTCAGCCCAGCCTCTTTTTTAAAGGTCTCGAATTCGCCACCTTTAAAATCCGGGTTATGCATCTGTTCCCAAATTCCCAGAAATTCCAGTGTGTTGCGATTTCTCATCCAACTGTAAATTAATGTGTCATCGCCAAATTTCCTGGACATATCCGTAAGGGAAATAAAATCTTCCTCCTGATGAGAAAGGATGTTGATCGATGCGCCTTGCACACTAATCGTGGTTCTTTTGTCTTTTGCCATGATTCGCTCCCACTTTAACAAGAAACCATCTTATTAAAATTTTTGCTTATTTCTTAAATAAACCCCATCTGTTTCAGGTGCGCTTCGACGCGGACGTTCAGGGCGGCGACATCGGCTGCCAGTTGCGGCAACGGTTCGGCGTAGCGTTCTGCGAGTTGCTTGATGCGTCCGGTCAGGGCTTGCGATACGCGGTCAAGCTCGGTCTGCACATCGGCTGCCAGCGTGGTGAGCCACTTGTCATCCACTACCAGGGTTTTGATGTCATCGGTGCAGAGCTTGGCATATTGCGCCGCAACCTTGGCATCGAGTTGCTTCTGCGCGTCTTTCACCTTCTTGCTGGCAGCGGATTCCTGCTCGATGAGTGATAAATAGTTTGCCAACATGGCACGTTCGTCGTCGTTGCCGGTGGATGCGCTGCGCTTATCCACCCTACCGGTGTCCTTGAGGCGTGCCGCAACGGTAACCTTGGTGAGTTTGCCCTTGTCGTTCTTGGCCTCTGCCAGCAAACCGTCTTCACCGCCCTGCTCTTCGTCCATCTCTTCCATTATTCGGGTGATGGCATCGCGCTCGGCTTCCAGCTGTTCTATGGCCTCGCGCTCGACAGCAAAGTATCGGGTGATGATGAGCTGGGGCGGTATCAGTCCATTGCTGGCATCGTTACCCGCCTGCCAGCCGTCAGCCGCAATCAGGTAGGCATCGTCTTGCATGATGTCCGACCAGTAGCTCATCAGGTGCTGGTACACATCGTATTGGTCGATGAGCTTCACTTCGGCAAAGGTCGCCAGCAGGTCTTCAGAAAGTGCTTCGATGAGCTGCTTGGGGTGCGTCTCCGCAGAAAGAGATTTCAGCAGTGCGGCGTTATTTGCATTCCAGCGTTGGAACAGGTCACTGACTGCTTGCGTGTAGGTGACGAATTCGGGGTGGGCAAAGATGGAGGGCTTAACGATGGCGGCAGCAACCTTCATCTGGCTGTAGCCCGCCCGCGTGCCTCGCTCGAACAACTGCGTTTGCAGGGAGGGGAAGACTTGCCAGTAAGCCGACATGCCGTCCACATCCGCATCGGGAATGCCGCCTTGCAGATGAGCGGCAATGTCTTGCAGGTCTTCCGCTTCGGAACTGTCGATGTAGCGCGGGATATTCAGGTTGTAGTCGTTGGCCTCGATTTCCGCCAGGCTCACCATGCGGGCATACTTGGCGATTTCCAGCTGCTTGTTGAACACGTCCACGATTTTGTGAATGTCCTGATGGCGCAAGCGGTTCTTGTTGCCGTCCTTCACAAAACCCTTGCTGGCATCAATCATGAACAGGCCGGTACGACCGGCAGCAGCTTCCTTATCCAGTACGATGATGCAGGCGGGAATGCCCGTGCCATAAAACAGATTGGCAGGCAGGCCGATGATGCCTTTGATATAGCCACGGCGGATGATGTTGCGGCGGATGCCACCCTCGGCATTGCCACGGAACAGCACGCCATGCGGCAGAATCACCGCGCCTTTTCCGGTACTCTTGAGCGAACGGATGATGTGCAGCAGGAATGCGTAATCGCCATTCTTGTCGGGCGGGATGCCATCGACAAAACGCTCATACAAATCGTTCGCCGGATCAAAGCCGTTGCTCCATGCCTTGGTGGAAAACGGCGGATTGGCAACCACGAAATCATGCAGCTTGAGCGTGCCGTCGCGCTCCTTGAAGTGCGGACTGGACAGCGTGTTGTCCTGCCAGATTTCCGCCGTCGGGTTGTCGTGCAGGATCATGTTCATCTTGGCTAACGCAGCAGTGGCGTTGTCCATTTCCTGCCCGTAGATGGTGACACCCGTTTTGGATTCATCCGCCGCCTTTAGCAACAGTGAGCCGGAGCCACAGGTCGGGTCATAAATGGTTTGGCTCTGGCTCTTGGCGGCATTGATTCCGATGACCTTGGCCATGATGCGCGAGACTTCTGCCGGGGTGTAAAACTGGCCTTTGGATTTTCCGCTCTCGGTGGCGAAGTGGCGCATCAGGTATTCGTAGGCATCGCCCAGAATGTCATCGCCCTCGGCGCGGTTGCTGCTGAAATTAAGCCCCGGAGAATCGAAGATACTGACCAGATTGGACAACCGGTCTTGCATCTCACGGCCCTTGCCCAGCTTATCGGCATCGTTGAAGTCGGCAACGTCGATCACGCCTTTGAGGTCGTTGGCCTCGGCAAGGCGGGCGATGATTTTGTTGATCTTGTCGCCTATCTCCTTGTCGCCCTTGAGTGCCAGCATGTCCTTGAAGCTACCGCCCTCGGGCACCTCAATCAACGCATCGGGCTGACCGGCATATTTATCCGACACGTATTTGACGAACAGCAACACCAGCACGTAATCCTTGTACTGGCTGGCATCCATACCGCCACGGAGTTCATCACAGCCCTTCCAGAGGGAGCTATAGAGTTCGGACTTCTTGATTGCCATGCTGCTCCCTGAGAGGTTCTTTGAATAAGTGGCAGATTATGCAGCGATTCGGGCGGGTTGTAACCCCGTGTTTTCCAGAAACAAAAACCCCCGTCATCTTTTCGATTAACGGGGGCGGGATAGCGAAATTCGGTGCTGCGAACGCTAGACGTTGAACAGGAAGTTCATCACGTCGCCGTCATGCACCACGTATTCCTTGCCTTCGACGCGCATCTTGCCTTTTTCCTTGGCGCCCGATTCGCCGCCGCAGGCGATGAAATCGGCGTAGGAGATGGTCTGCGCGCGAATGAAGCCGCGCTCAAAGTCGGTGTGGATCACGCCCGCTGCTTGCGGTGCGGTGTCGCCCTTGTGTATGGTCCAGGCGCGCACTTCCTTCACACCCGCTGTGAAGTAGGTTTGCAGACCGAGCAACTCGTATCCCGCACGGATCAATTTATCCAAACCGGGCTCATCGAATCCGAGATCAGCCAAAAATTCCAGCTTGTCCGCATCGTCAAGATCGGCCAGTTCGGCTTCGATCTTCGCACACAACACCACGACCGGCGCGCCTTCTTTGGCGGCGTGTTCGCGCAGGCGATCCAGATGCGGGTTGTTTTCAAAACCATCCTCCGTGACATTGCCCACATACATGGCAGGTTTGATGGTCAACATGCACAAGGGCTTGATGATTTCCTTCTCGTCATCACTCAGGCCAGCCGTACGCGCAGGCTGGCCCTCATTCAGGTGCGGCAGCAGTCTTTCCAGCACCGCGATCAATTTCTGCGCATCCTTGTCACCCGACTTGGCTTTTTTGCCTTCGCGATGCATGGTGCGTTCAACCACCGCCATATCGGCCAGCGCCAGCTCAGTGAGGATCACTTCGATATCCGACAGGGGATCAACGCGACCGGCGACGTGAATCACGTTCTCATCTTCAAAGCAGCGCACCACGTTGACGATGGCATCGGTCTCGCGAATATTGGCGAGGAACTGGTTGCCCAGCCCTTCGCCCTTGGAAGCGCCCGCCACCAGCCCGGCGATATCGACGAATTCAACGATGGCCGGCTGCATACGCTGCGGCTTAACGATTTTGGCCAGCTCCGCCATGCGCGGATCAGGCACTTCGACGATACCGACGTTGGGCTCGATAGTGCAGAAGGGATAATTCTCCGCCGCAATACCCGCCTTGGTCAGCGCATTAAACAAAGTGGATTTGCCTACATTAGGCAGGCCGACGATTCCGCATTTCAAACTCATGGTTGTACTTTCTATAAAAAATTAGGATTCAGCCCCCAGTCCTCAGTCCTTCACGCAACAACTTGGGGTGCACCCCTTAGTTGTGCGGGGAATGCCCCTGCGGCATCAGTCCTGATGACTATGCAGCTTCAACATCGCCGCTTCGATTTTTCCATCTATCACCAGATGCGCGATGTGTTGCGCCTGTTGCATGGCTGTTTCTATCAATTCACGTTCTTCGCGGCGCGGGGCATTCAACACATAGTTGGAGACTTCGGCACGATCACCGGGATGACCGATACCCAGACGCAGACGCCAGAAGTCTTTGGTACCGAGCTGCGCGATAATATCTTTCAGCCCGTTATGTCCGCCGTGGCCGCCGCCCGTTTTCAGACGCGCGATGCCGGGCTGTAAATCCAGCTCGTCGTGCACCACCAGTATTTCCGCCGGTATGATTTTGTAGAATTGCGCCATGGCTGCAACGGCGCGCCCGCTCAGATTCATGAAGGTTTGCGGCTTAAGCAGCCATACTTCATGACCATGTAACTGGCCGCGTGCTGCCTGCCCGTGAAACCTGGCTTCGTTTTTGAAACCGAGATTCTCCTCGCGCGCCAGCGCATCCACCCACCAGAAACCGGCATTGTGGCGGGTAGTTTCATATTCACGTCCGGGATTTCCCAGGCCGACAATTAAACGTATTGGATTCATTTACCGTTGCTCAAAACAAAAACCCGCCATGCCTGAATCAGCAATGGCGGGTTTCAAAGGATAAATCCCTGTTACTTGGCAGCTTCTGCTTCTGCTGAAGCCGCTTCAACCGCACCACGCGGAACGTGTACTGTCGCAACGACCGCTTCGCCAGTGTGCGTACCGTGAGAAGCCAGTTCTACGCCCTTGGGCAGTTTCAAATCCTGCAAATGCACCGAGTGACCCATTTCCAGGCCGCCCAGATCAACTTCGATGAAAGCCGGCAAGTCAGCTGGCAGACAAGTGACATCCACGTCGATCATGACGTGGCTGATTTTGCCGCCGCCCAGCTTGACCGCAGGTGCAATATCTTCATTGATGAAATGCAACGGCACTTTGATATGAATCTTGTGGCTCAAATCCACGCGCTGGAAGTCAACGTGCTGAACTTGCTGGCGGAATGGATGATTTACGAAAGCGCGCAATTGCACGGATTCAGGCTTGCCGTCCAGATTCAGTGTCAACACTGAGGCGTGGAAGGATTCTGCACGCAATTTGTAATACAGTTCGTTGTGGTCCATGTCGATCATGACCGCTTCACCCGAACCATACACGACGCCTGGTACGCGACCGGCCTTACGCAGACGGCGGCTCGCACCCGTACCTTGCGTTTTGCGTGTTGTTGCATTGATTTCAATTTTCATTTTCTACTTCTCCAAAATAGAACCGTCCGCGACCAGACGATTCAAACAAACGGCAACCGACATGGTTGCCGCTAAAACTTTATTCGGTAAACAACGAACTCACCGATTCTTCGTTATTGATACGGCGTATCGTTTCCGCCATCAATTCTGCGGTGCTCAATTGACGGATGCGCTTGCATTTCTGAGCCGCAGCCGACAAGGGAATGGTGTCGGTTACCACCAATTCGTCAATTTCCGAATTTTCTATGCGCTCTATGGCAGGACCTGACAATACCGGATGCGTACAATAGGCCAGCACGCGCGTAGCGCCCTTTTCCTTCAGCGCTTTTGCCGCTTCGCACAGGGTATTGGCCGTATCCACCAGATCATCCATGATCAGACAGGTGCGTCCTGACACTTCGCCGATGATGTTCATTACCTTGGCTACGTTCGGTTTGGGACGACGCTTGTCGATGATGGCCAGGTCGGCATCCATCTGTTTAGCCAGCGCACGGGCGCGCACTACGCCGCCAACGTCCGGTGAAACCACGATCAGATTGGGATAGTTCTGACGCCATACATCGGCCAGCAAGATCGGGCTGGCGTAGATGTTGTCCACGGGAATATCGAAGAAACCCTGAATCTGATCGGAATGCAAATCCATGGTCAGCAAACGATCCACGCCGGCACTGGTCAGCATGTCAGCAACCAGTTTGGCGGTGATGGCGACACGCGCCGAACGCGGGCGTCTGTCCTGGCGCGCATAGCCAAAATACGGCATTGCGGCGGTAATGCGTCCGGCAGAGGCGCGTTTGAGCGCATCTGCCATCACCATCACTTCCATCAGATTGTCATTGGTCGGCGCACAAGAGGATTGCAGAATAAACACATCCTTGCCGCGCACATTCTCAAGCAGTTCCACCATCACTTCACCGTCGGAAAAGCGGGCGACTGTCGCACGGCCTAACTTGATATCCAGTTGCCGCGCAACTGCGTCGGCAAGCTTGGGATTGGCATTACCAGTGAACACCATCAAGCTATCGTAGGACACGTGAACTCCTTAATTAATAAAACCAAAAGGGCACATACGTGCCCTAATTGTGGCTGGGGAGGTAGGGATCGAACCTACGAATGCCGGAATCAAAATCCGGTGCCTTACCACTTGGCGACTCCCCAATAACTCAATTCGACACCCAGTCATGCAATGGATGCCTTGATAAACCTTGTACTGCCACGCCATGCATATCGCGCGGCAACTGCTGCAAAACTGCTTCGGCTCTATTGCGACTCTCGAATTCGGCGAATACACACGCACCGGACCCTGTCATCATCGCCTTGCCGTGCTTACCGAGCTCGTCAATACAATCCGCAACTTCGGGGTAGAGACTGCATACCACGGATTGCAAGTCATTTCGGCATTGCTGCAACGAGAGGGCGCGAATTATTATCGAAACCGAGTCGCGTGTCAATTCAGGATGCGTAAATATTTTTGCGGTCGGCACATGCACAGGCGGAAATAACACCACATACCAGGCTTCAGGCAAGGGATATGCCTGCAATTCCTCCCCCACTCCTTCGGCGAATGCATTCTCACCAAACACAAATACCGGCACATCCGCGCCCAATTGCAATCCCACAGACATCAGACGTTTACGCGACAAATTCAATGACCACAAGCGATTAAGCGCAATCAGCGTGGTTGCCGCATCCGAACTGCCGCCCCCCAGTCCGCCCCCCATGGGGATGCGTTTTTCCACCGTGATATTTACGCCCAGCGCGCATCCCGTCTCTTTTTGCAACAAACGCGCGGCGCGCACGCACAAGTCCTGTTCTTCGGGCACGCCTTCAATATCGTTGACGCGGCGCACCTCGCCGTCTTTACGCAGACTGAAATGCAACGTGTCATTCAGATCGATGAAACGAAACAGGGTTTGCAGTAAATGATAGCCATCCTCACGTCGTCCGGTGACATGCAGAAATAAATTCAATTTGGCGGGTGCCGGACAGCTCAGCGTCATCTCCTCTACCCTGTTCATTTCGGATTCCATTCCCATTCATCTATCAGCAGCACTACCTGCAAATTCTCGCGCGACAATTGCAGACGTGTCGGCAGACTGTCCGCCTTGTCGTACGCATATTTCTGATAGCGCACCTCCCAGCCATCCTGATGCAGCGCGGTCAGCCGTCCCAGCCCGTCGCGCTCAAGCAGTGCGCCGTTCTCCGCCGCCATACCCAATATCCAGCGATGCAAGCCGTCCAGCTGCAAGCGCCAGCCCAACACCTGCATCATCAGCGACTCAACATCTGTATCGCTGTAGTGCTTGTCGCCGTTATCCAGCGTTGCCTGACTGTCATCGCGATAAATGCGCGCCGCCGTCTGGCCCAAGGGTGTGAGCAGCAATATCTCATCGCTTTGCGCGTGATGCACCCAGCGCAAGCCGGCCGAATCCCGCGTGCCGTTATGCTTGATCGAAATACGACCATTCATCGCGAACGAAGCGGATTCGGGCTGCACTGGGCGGATTGCAGCAGGCTGCGATGCGCAGCCGCTTAACAGCAGCAGCAAAATCAGCAATCCACGAATCAAGGCAGAAACCGTTTCATCACGGCTTGCAGCGGCGCATTGTCGGGATTGTCCTTCAGGCTGTCCTGCCATAGTTTGGTGGCCTGCTCTTTATCACCGCGCACCCACAGCACCTCGCCCAGATGGGCGGCGATTTCAGGGTCGGGATTACCCGCAAACGCGCGCTTCAACATCTTCACGCTCTCGTCCAGCTTACCGCTGCGAAAATAAGCCCAGCCCACGCTGTCCATGACCGCAAGATCGTCCGGAGCCAGCTCCAGTGCTTTCTCCACCAGCACAACCGCTTCCGCGATGCGCACATTGCGCTCCAGCAGGCTGTAGCCCAGCGCATTATAGGCATGCGCGTGATCCGGCTTGATCTGGATCAGCTGGCGCAGCAACTTCTCGGATTCATCGTATTTGGCCAGCTTCTCGCCCGTCATCGCGGCCTCATAAAGCAGTTCGGGATGACGGGGAAATTTCACCAGCCCCTGTTGCAGCACCCGATAGGCTTCAGCAAATTGCAGCGTCCCGCGCAACAATTGCGCCTCTATCATCAGCAATTGCACCCGCTGCTGATTGTTCGTGGCTTGAGCCTGCTGCAAATGCTGGCGCGCCTCGTCCGGTTTGCCGCGTTTGTTCAGCAAATACACCATGCGCAACTGCGCCGAGAACAGGTATTCGCCCGCCTTCACTTCGCGATAATGCACGAGCGCTTCGTCCTCATCTTCTTTCGCTTCACTCAACTGCCCGAGAAAATATTCAGCACCGTCCAGACCTTTCCCGCCCTTGGCCAGCGTCTGCCTGAGCTGCGCTTCCGCGCCGGAGAAATCGTTTAACTGCAAGGAAATCAGCGCGGTCGCAAAGGCCAGGTCCACATCGTCCGGGCTTGCACGCAGTAGTTGCTGAAATTCATCACGCGCGGCTTTGTATTGTTTTTGCTCCAGCAAGGCGCGGGCATATTGCAAACGGATTGGAGCCGCCTGCGGGTAGCTGGACAAATAACGGCGCAGCAACTCCAGACCTTGCTGCGGCGCACTCTTGCGCAACAACTGTGCTTCCAGCGCAACCGGGGTATCCCATTCCGGGCGCAGCTTGCGCGCCTGACGCGCTTCGTTCAGCGCAAGCATCTCGTCACTGGCGGCCAGCGCCAGTTGCGCCACGACCAGATGGGCTTCAGCCACCTCCGGGTAGGGTGCGGCCAGATCGCGCATCAGCTGCAACACCACCGCCTTGTCAGGATAGGAAGCTGTCATCGGGTAGAGCTGCAAAAAAGTTTTCCCCACGTCCGGTTCGTCTGCCTTGAGCACCTTGACGAATTCGACACGCGCCTCGTCCAGCCTGCCGCCACGCAACAAAAGCGAGGACAGCATGCGCGTCGCCATCATCGCCTCGGGTTCGATTTCCTGCCAGAAGCTGAAGGCATCAATGGCCTTGTTCATATCGCCCAACTCCAGTGAGAATTGCGCGGCACGCTTGGCCAGACGCGGGTCACGGGTCTTACGGGCTATATCTGAACTACCTTCGACCGCCAGTGCCTTGTGTCCACGCTGATTGGCGATTTCGGTCAGCAGGTATTCATACAACAGCTCATCGCTCAACTCGACGTTGGGCAAGACCGGCGCAATCTCTGCAACCGGTTCGGGCGCGACAGTCACGGCCTGCTCAGGCTGCGCAGGCACGGCGGTTTTAGGCGTTTGCGCGCACGCGCTCAGCAGCAAACTGGCGCAAATCAGGTATTTGAAATTATTCATGGCATGACAGCTTTTGATGCGGACGCACATATTAGGTTATATTCAGCTCAATCTACAACTACAGCCGCCACTTACTTTGTCGAACACCAGCCCTGAAATAACACTTTCCGCACGCAATCTGTCGCGCCGCTTCGGCAGCCTGCAAGTCATCCATGACGTTACGCTGGAATTGAAGCGCGGCGAAGTGCTCGGCCTGCTCGGACACAACGGCGCGGGCAAGAGCACCACACTGCAAATGCTGACTGGCTGCCTGCTGCCAGACAGCGGTGAAATCGAGATCTGCAGCATCAATTTGCGCCGACACCCCACGCTGGCCAAAGCGCATCTCGGCTACCTGCCGGAGACACCGCCCCTGTATCGCGAGCTTTGCGTGGATGATTATCTGACGTTTGCGGCGCGCCTGCGCGGCGTGAAATCGAGCGATGTCCCTGGCGCACTCACACACACCCTGCAACGCTGCGGACTGGATTCAGTCAGGAAGAAAATAATTTCCACCCTCTCGAAAGGCTATCAGCAACGTGTCGGCATCGCACAGGCGATCATTCACAACCCGGCCGTCATCGTGCTGGACGAACCCACCGTCGGCCTCGACCCCACACAAATTCGCGACATCCGCACGCTGATCCGCGAACTGGGCAATGCGCACAGCGTGATTTTGTCCACGCATCTGCTGACCGAGGTGGAAAGCGTGTGTGACCGCGTGGAAATCATGCAGCATGGCCGCCTGATCTATGGCGACTCCAGCGTGCGCATGCAGCACTATGGCCAGATATCCGGATTCATCATCAGCCTGCGCCATCCGCCCGCGCTGAACGAACTGGAAGCCATCCACGGCGTCACCCGTGTCGAGCAGCTCTCGACCGAACAGTTCCGTGTCTTCCACACCCCGGATGACAACTCCGGCAGCCTGCTGCTCAGCATGGCGGCACAACATGGCTGGCAACTGGAGCAGCTCACTCCGCTGCACGCCACGCTGGAAGACGTTTTCGTCAAGATTACCGGCGATGAAACAGCCAAAACGGGAGCGCCAAAATGATCCGCCTGATTGCACTGCGCGAACTGCGCAGCCTGTACGCCATGCCCTCGACCTGGTTCGTCCTCGCCGTGTTGCAATTCATTTTTGCCTGGTTTTTCCTGGCACGTCTGGAAGCCTTTCTGGAAATCCAGCCGCAACTCGCACAGCTGGCCAATCCGCCCGGCGTGACCCTCACCGTTGCCGCTCCGCTGTTCTATACCGCCGCACTGTTGCTGATGATGCTGGTGCCGATGTTCACCATGCGTCTGATCGCTGAAGAACGGCGCAATCAGACGCTGGCGCTGCTGCTGTCCGCCCCGTTGTCCGGCCGCCACATCGTACTGGGTAAATTCTTCGGCTTGCTAGGATTTCTGTTGATGCTGATCGTCAGTCTGCCTCTGATGCTCTATACCCTGGCGCTCGGCACCAGTCTGGACCACGGCCTGCTGCTCGCCAATTGCATCGGCCTGCTGCTGCTCACTGCCAGCTATGTCGCGCTGGGCATGTATATTTCCGCGCTCACCACCCAGCCCATCATCGCCGCTATCGGCGCACTGGCCGTACTGGTCGGCCTGTGGCTGGCCGACATCGGCGCGGCGGCGGCCGACTCGCCCTGGCACCTGCTCTCGCCGCTGCACCATTTCCAGAGCTTCAATGCCGGCTTGCTCGATAGCGCGGATGTCGCTTTCTTCGTGTTGTTTACCACCTTCTTCCTGTTGCTGACCATGAAACGGCTGCACAATAACCGGGTATATGGATAATGCTGCATAAATTTTTCAATTCGAACCCCCTGCGCAATCTGCTGTTTGTATTGCTGCTGCTGAGCACGGCCGGCGGCCTGGGTTATCTCACCCAACGCCACTCCCTGCAACGCGACATCACCTTCAACGCCAGCAACAGCCTCGAACCCGGCAGCATCGCGGTGCTCAAACAGCTGAGCGGCCCGGTCAACATCACTGTTTATGCCACCGAACAGGATGTGCGTCTGGGCGATATACGCAAGATTATCCGCGAGTTTCTTTCATTGTATCAACGCTACAAATCCGACCTGAAACTGGTATTCATCGATCCCGAAAAAGAACCCGAAAGAACCCGTGCGGCACGCATCCAGCTCAACGGCGAAATGGTGATCGAATACGCCGGACGCAGCGAACACCTGACCCAGATCAACGAACAAACTCTCACCAGCGCCCTGCTGCGCCTGGCGCACACCCGCGACCATACCGTGATGTATCTGGACGGGCACGGTGAGCGCAAGCTCGACGGACAGGCGAATCATGACCTCGGGCTGTTGTTTGGCGCAAAGCTCAGGCAAAACGGTTTCAAAATCAGCAGCCTGAATTTGGCCATCGCGCAGGACATACCGGTCAATACCCGCGTACTGGTGATCACTCAGCCGCAAGTCGATCTGATGCCCGGCGAAGTGGATAAACTGCTGCACTACGTCGAGCGCGGCGGCAATCTGCTCTGGCTGCTGGATGCTGAACCGATGCACGGTCTGGAACGCCTCGCCGAAAAACTCGATCTGGTACTGCCGCCCGGCATCGTGATCGATCCCGCCGCCACCGAGATGAATGCCCCCGCCACCTGGTCGCTGGGCGCGACCTATCCGCCGCATGACATCACCCGTGAATTCAACCTGATTACCGCCTATCCCGGCGCGCGTCCGTTGGCCTGGAACGAGAACCCGGACTGGCAGCATCATGTACTGGTGGAAGTCGCCGCGCGCGGATGGGTAAGCCAGAATGCGTCCGGCGCTCGCTTCGATAAGCGGCGCGACACCCCCGGACCGGCCGTTATCGCGCTCACCCTGCAACGCCATATCAACGAGGCCGAGCAGCGCATCGTCGTAGTCGGCAACGGCGCCTTCCTCGCCAACAGCTTCGCCGGCAACGGCGGCAACGTGGACCTGGGGGTCAACATGCTGAACTGGCTGAGCGGCGAAGAACAGCTCATTTCACTGCAACCGCGCGCCGCCAGGGATAGCAATATCGTATTGAGCCAAATGCAGCTTACCTTCATCAGCGTGGGTTTTTTGCTGTGCCTGCCGCTGCTGCTGGCCGGATCGGGCGTGTACATCTGGTGGATACGCCGTCGTGCCTGAACTCCCGGAGGTAGAGACGACGCGACGCGGTCTGGCGCCGCACCTTGAGGGCGCCACCATTATCGGCGTCGTGATCCGCAACCCCCGGTTGCGCTGGCCCATACCGGATAATCTGCCTGAACTGCTGAGCGGACAGACCGTCATTTCGCTCAAGCGTCGCGCCAAATACCTGCTGCTCGATTGCGGCAGTGTGCATGTTCGAAATGCCACCCCTGATAATGAAATTCACCATGCCCGCTCCCCTCTCCCCAACCCTGATGGAACGACTAGCCATTCGACTAAGCTGCCAAAATACGGCAGCCAAGTCGCTGGTTATCTCCCGTACACGGGCGAGGGTGCAAACGAATCGCTGCGCGAATTTCACGTAAATGGCACGCTGATCCTGCATCTGGGCATGTCCGGCAGCCTGCGCATCCTGGCCCAGGCAACACCGCCAGTACCCGCAGGGGGCATGTCCGGGGTGTCCCCGCAGCTTCGCTGCGACCCTCCCGCCATACATGACCATTTCGATTTGCTGCTGGACAACGGCAAACTGATGCGTTTGCGCGATCCGCGCCGCTTTGGCGCGGTGCTCTGGCATGAAGGGGATGTGCATGCTCACCCGCTGCTGGCACATCTCGGCCCGGAACCACTGGAAGATTATCTGGGCAGCTTTGATGCGCGCTATCTCTACCGCGCCACACGCGGGCGCAATGTCGCTATCAAAACCTTAATCATGAATAACCACATCGTCGTCGGCGTGGGCAACATCTACGCCTGCGAAGCGCTGTTCAGTGCCGGCATCAGCCCATTGCTCAGGGCAGGCAAACTCAGTCTGGCGCGCTGCGACAAACTGGTCACCGCCATACGCACCACCCTGAGCGCCGCTATACTCGCGGGTGGCAGCACGCTGCGCGATTTCGTCAACACTTCGGGAAACCCCGGTTATTTCCAGCAACAACACTGGGTCTATGCCCGCGCCGGTGAACCCTGCCGCTGCTGTGGCGCACCGATCAAACAGATTAAACAGGGACAGCGTTCGAGTTTTTATTGCGGGAATTGCCAGAAGGAATAGTCGTTAGTCGTTAGTCGTTAGTCGTTAGTGCTAATTTTATGGGTGACTGACACTTTGATATATCGAAATAATTCAAATGATTGAGAACATGAAAAACTTGAATACTGCGGCTCGGCCAGGGTGTGATAGAGTGGGCATCATGTCTATTTTCCCCTTGATTGCTCTGCTGGTCTTATCGTTTTCCGCGCATGCGGAACGGCTTCCTCGTCCTGACCATGTCGTGGTGGTGATTGAGGAAAATCGCGGCTATAAGCAGATCATGGATCAGTCGAAACGCGATTCCTATATCCACGCGCTGGCAAGACGCGGCATGCTGTTCACCCGTTCTCATGGCGTCACGCATCCCAGCCAACCCAACTATCTGGCCTTGTTTTCCGGCTCTACGCAAGGGGTGATCAGCAACTCCTGCCCGCACACTTTCGATTCCGACAACCTGGCCACCGCCCTGCTGGACAAGGGCTTGAGCTTTGTCAGCTATTCCGAATCCCTGCCTGTAGCGGGCGACACCAGTTGCACATCCGGCGGCTACCAGCGTAAGCACAATCCGCTGGTAAACTGGCAGGGTACGCGTCTGCCGGCTTCCTTAAACCTGAGCTTTGACGATTTCCCCCGGGATTTTTCACGACTGCCCAGCGTGGCCTTCGTCATTCCCGACCAGGACAACGACATGCACGACGGCAGCTTTGAGGCGGCGGACGAGTGGCTACGCACCCACATCGATCCTTATGTCGAATGGGCATTTAAACATAACAGCCTGCTGATTCTGACCTGGGATGAAGACAACTACCGTGAGGACAACCACATCGTCACCTTGCTGCTTGGCCCTATGGTGAAGATCGGCACCAGCGATCAGCCCATCAACCACTACAACCTATTGCGCACCCTGCTCGACTTTTACGATTTGCCCACACTGGGGGAGAGCCGTGATGCAGAACCTGTCAAAGGCATCTGGAAATAGCGACACACTCAAGATTGCATGAAAAAACCGCGCCTAGGCGCGGTTTTTCGTGGCGAGGACAAAACCCGCAGGATTACTTCTTGCCAGCCATCAGCCTTTCATACTTGGCCTGCAACTGCGCGTTGCTTTCCACATGCGCAGGGTCCTTGGGGATGCAATCCACCGGACATACTTCCACGCACTGCGGCGTATCGTAGTGACCTACGCACTCGGTGCATTTATCCGGATCAATTTCGTAAATGGTATCGCCTTGCGAAATGGCATCATTCGGGCATTCCGGTTCGCATACGTCGCAATTGATACATTCATCGGTAATTATCAGTGCCATACTTCTCTCCTCATATCATCAATCTGTACTGTCCTCGAAAACTATCGTTTTCAGAGGTTCTGGTTTTTTTGCTGCAATCTGAGCGCTACGGCAGGCGAGACAAACTTGCCGACATCCCCGCCAAAACGCGCCACTTCACGCACCATCGTGGCCGAAATAAAAGTGTACTGCTCTGCCGGTGTCAGAAACAGGGTTTCCATTTCCGGGAACAGATTGCGATTCATGCCCGCCAGTTGAAATTCGTATTCAAAATCCGATGCGGCACGCAAGCCGCGCAATACCACGCGTGCCTGCTGCGATTGCACGAAACTCATCAGCAAGCCGTCAAAACCTTCCACGCGCACGTTGGCATAATCTGCGAAAACCTCACGCGCCATATCCACCCGTTCATCCAGCGAAAACAAGGTATTCGCGCGACTTTTTGCCACGGCTACGATCACTTCGCCGAATAATCCCGCCGCACGGCGCACCACATCCTCGTGGCCGCTGGTGATAGGGTCGAATGTCCCGGGATACACGACTTTAATCATTTTGCCAGCCCTATCAATTGATACCACACCTGCCCCGCCCTGCCAGATTTCAAGACCTGCCAGGGCGACGGCACTTCAATCGCCGCACCGGATTCCACATAAACCACGCCATTTTCATTCAGGCGTTGCGGCAGAATTTCCAGCAGCCCGGGGAAATAATCGCTTTGAAAAGGCGGGTCCAGAAAAATCACGTCATAGCGTTGCGTATCGCGCCGGACGAATTCTAGCCCATCCTGATGGCGCACGACTACGTTAGCACAGGCTAATTTGCCGATATTCTCCTTCAGGGCGCGAAACACCAGGGTGTTTTTCTCCACCATCAGCACCCGTTCCGCCCCGCGGGACGCCGCCTCGAAGCCCAGTGCGCCGCTCCCGGCAAACAAGTCCAGGCAACTTCGTCCGTAGAGTGTTTGTCCCAGCCAGTTAAACAGGGTCTCGCGCACCCTGTCTGGCGTCGGGCGCAATCCTTCTGCCTCAGGGAAGGTAACAACGCGGCTGCGCAGCTCTCCCCCGCCTATCCTGACCTTATTGATTTTTGCCTCCCGCGTTTTCCGCCTGTGCTTCAGGCGCGCCCACGATCACCGTCGCCATCGCCTGCGGATGTATGTGGCGGGAAAATGCGTCACGTATCTGCGCGACTGTGACGCGCTCGACACGCGCGGTAAAATCGTCCAGATACGTCAACGGCAGATCGTAGAAACCTATGACGCTCAGATAATCCAGTATCTTGCGATTGCTGTCGATGCGCAGGGCAAATCCGCCAACGAGGTTTTGCCTGGCGGCGCGCAATTCTTTCTCCGTCGGGCCTTGTGCGATAAATTCCGTCAGGGTGTTGCGCACCAGCTTCAGTGCCTCGTCGGCCTGCTCCTTCTTGGTTTGCAGGCCAATCTGGAATGCGCCCGGCTGTTTAAGCGGCATGAAATAGCTATACACGCTATAGGCCAGACCGCGTTTTTCACGCACTTCATTCATCAGCCGCGACACAAAACCGCCACCGCCCAGTATGTAATTACCGACATACAGCGGAAAGTAATCAGGATCACTGCGCGACATGCCCGGCGCACCGATCAGAATATGGCTCTGACTGGCAGGATGCGCGATGCGCTGCTCAATCGCCGGTATCTGCATCGTCACGGCAGGCAATGCGATACGTCCGTCAGAGACAGGCAATTGCGCTGTGAGCTGCTCAGCAATCGCCTCGGCCTGAGCGCGCGTGACATCACCCATGATGGCGACCACCGCACGACTCGCGTTGTAATGCGCCGCATAAAAATCCCGCAAATCCTGGAGCGTGATCTTTTCAACGCTGACAATCTCGCCGGAGACCGGCAAGGCGTAAGGATGCGCGCCATACACGGCTTTCTGGAAGGCCTTGTCGGCGATGGACTCTGGTTGTGTCTCGGCTTCCTTCAAGGCGGAAATCAGCCGCACTTTTTCACGTATCAGCACGGCTTCCGGAAACGCCGGTTGTTGCAGCGCCTGCGCCATGATATTCAATGCCTGATTGCGCTCAGCCACGCTGCTCAGGGTGCGCAAGGACACGCTTGCCCTGTCCTGATCAAAGCTGCCACCGAATTGCGCGCCTATATCCGCCATGCCGCGCGATATATCGTCCTCGCTCAATCCTGCCGCCCCCTTATCAAGCAAATGATGCGTCATGCCGGCCACGCCGGATTTGGCATCGAAGCTGCTGCCCGCCGGTACACTCACGGCCACATCCAGCATAGGGATATCGTGATTTTCCACAAACAGCACTTTTGCGCCGCTGGCACTCTGCCAGTTCTGGATATGAGGCGTGGCCAGGGCCAGATTGGTGAGGCAGCACAGGGCTGCCACGCATATCAATTCCGCTTTAACGAACATGAACTGCTCCTTCAACTTTATGGCTGGACTTGCCCGATAGCGGCTGTGGATCAAGCACGGCAACGGTCAGATTGTCGTCCTTCAGGTAGGCCTGCGCGACCTCACGCACCTGCTCGGCCGTCACCGCCTGCAACTTCTCCAGCATCACCGGCAAGCTCTTGTGCCCCAGCCCTATGCTTTCCATCTGGCCTATCTGCATCGCCTGGTAAAACACCGAGTCCAGCTTGTACACCTCGCCCGCCATCACTTGCGCCTTGACGCGTTTGAGCTCTTCCGCGCTCACGCCTTCTTTGATCAGTAAGGCGATTTCCTGACGCAGCGCCGTTTCCGCATCGCCCGCCGTTTTGCCTGTACTCGGCGTAGCTTGCAGCGTGAACAGGCTGGGGCCGCGTGATGCGGAGTCATAACCCACACCGACACTGCTTGCCACCTGCTGTTCGCGCACCAGATGCTTGTTCAAGCGCGCAGATTCATTGCCATCCAGCACACCGGCGAGAATTTCCAGCGCATAAGGCTGCCAGTCCTGTTCAGGCTGTTGCAACACGGGGGTGTGATAGCTCATCACCAATTGCGGCAATTCCGCGGGCGCTTTCACCACCATTCGTTTGATGCCCAGTTGCACCGGTTCGGTAAAATTTCTGCGCGGCGGCAAAACACGCCTGGCTATACCACCGTAATGGCGCTGCGCCAGCGCAAATACCTCGCTCGCCTTGACATCACCGGCAATGACCAGAGTGGCGTTATTGGGCGCATACCATTGCCGGTACCATGCCGCGGCATCCGTCACGTCCAGCGATTCCAGATCGCTCATCCAGCCTATCACCGGATTCTGGTAGGGATGTTCCTGATAGGCCACGGCCATCATCTTTTCCTGCAACAGCGCCTGTGGCTGGTCGTCAGTACGCATGCGGCGCTCTTCCATCACCACTCTGACCTCCTTGGCAAATTCACCGGCGGACAGATTCAGATTATGCATGCGGTCCGCTTCAAGCTTCATCGCCAGCGGCAACCTGGACTTGTGCAATTGCTGGAAATACGCGGTGTAATCGTAGCTGGTAAAAGCATTCTCGCGCCCGCCCGCCGCCGCAATCTGGCGGGAAAACTCGCCCGCGGGCACTTTGCGCGTGCCTTTGAACATCAGGTGCTCCAGCACATGCGCGATGCCGGTCTTGCCGGTGCGCTCGTCCATACTGCCGGCCCTGTACCATATCTGCTGCACCACGACCGGCGCGCGATGATCTTCCTTGACGATAACTTTCAGCCCGTTTGCCAGCGTGCGCTCAAACACCTCTGCCTGCGCGATGTGTTGCCCGCTGGCCAGCAACATTGCAACGAAAAACAGATAAATCCTCATAATTCCTAGCCCCAAGACAAGTAATCAGCATAAAATAACGCCAACAGCCACATGAAGTGGCCTTTTTTCATTATGCCCGAACTCTAGTCCCGGAACGCATACCCCATGTTTAGTTTTCTAAAAAAGAGCACACCCGACAAAATCTCCGCCAATGTTGTCGAAAAGCCTGTCCTGAGCTGGGTCGAGCGACTCAAGTCCGGGCTTGCACGCACCGGCAACCAGCTGACCGATCTTTTCAGTCGTGGCGGCAAGATAGATGATGATCTCTACGAAGAGCTGGAAACCATCCTGCTCACTTCGGATGTCGGCATGGATGCCACCCAGGCGCTGCTCGCCGATCTGCGTCGCCACGTCAGGGAACACAAGCTCAGCGAGGCGGCCGAACTCAAGGCAGGACTCGCGCACTGCCTGCTCAAACTGCTCAAACCCCTGGCTGTTCCCTTGCAGGCCGACACTCACCAGCCCTTCGTCATTATGATGGTCGGGGTAAATGGTGCGGGCAAAACCACCTCCATAGGAAAGCTGGCAAAATATCTGCAATCGCAAGGTTTGTCTGTACTGCTCGCGGCGGGAGACACCTTCCGCGCCGCCGCACGCGAACAACTGATGACCTGGGGCGAACGCAATAACGTAACGGTGATCGCGCAGCAAAGCGGCGACGCGGCTGCCGTTATTTATGATGCCGTACAGGCGGCACAAGCACGAAAAATCGACGTCGTGCTGGCCGATACTGCCGGTCGTCTGACCACGCAGGCGCACTTGATGGAAGAAATCAAAAAAGTGAAGCGCGTTATTACCAAGGCCTTGCCCGCTGCGCCGCATGAAGTGTTGCTGGTGCTGGACGCCAACACCGGACAGAATGCGCTGAGTCAGGTAAAAGCCTTCGATCAGGCGCTGGGCGTGACCGGTCTGATTTTAACCAAACTGGATGGCACAGCCAAAGGCGGGGTGATTGCGGCGATTGCCAGGGCGCACCCCATACCGGTACGCTTCATCGGGGTCGGCGAAGGACTGGATGACCTGCGTCCCTTCGTTGCGGAAGAATTTATTGCCGCCTTACTAGGACTGCCCACATGATCGCCTTCAATCAAGTCAGTAAACGCTATCCCGACGGTTATGAAGCGCTCAAACAAGTTTCCTTTGAACTCGCCAAGGGTGAAATGGCCTTTCTTTCCGGGCATTCAGGTGCGGGCAAGAGCACCTTGCTCAAGCTCATCGCGGCAATCGAACGTCCCACCAGTGGCAGCGTGCTGGTCAACAACCAGAACGTCAGCGTGCTCAAGAAAGGCGCGCTGCCTTATTTGCGCCGCAACATCGGCCTTATTTTTCAGGATCACAAACTGTTGTTCGACCGCAACGTGTTCGACAACGTGCTGCTGCCGCTACAAATTTGCGGTTTCGACCACCGCGAGAGCGGCAAACGCGTTCGCGCGGCGCTGGACAAGGTGGGTTTGCTCAATCGTGAAAAATCCAACCCCATCGCACTATCCGGCGGCGAACAACAACGTTTATGCATCGCACGCGCCATTGTCAACCGCCCCTCCATCCTGCTCGCCGATGAACCTACCGGCAATCTGGATGCGGAATATGCACAGGAAATCATGGCGATATTTAATTCCTTCCATCAGGTAGGCGTCACGCTGCTCATCTCGACGCATGACGCGGAGATGCTGCGCAACAGCCATGTCCGCGTGATCGCGCTTAAACACGGCGAAATACAACTCCCGGCGAGCAATCCGCAATCGCCAGATACGACAGGCACAGGGCAAACATGATGAGCGTACTCAATCAGCATCTGGGCGTGATCAAAATCGCTTTGCGCCGCATGTTCACCTCACCTCTGGCAGGCGTTCTTAACGTTCTGGTCATCGGCATAGCCCTCAGCCTGCCTGCCGGGATGTACGTGCTGCTAAAAAACACGCAGAATCTGGTCGCGCAACTCTCAGGCTCGCCACAAATCAGCCTGTTCCTGATGATGGAGACGACAAGGGATGATGTGGAGCAATTACGCAATCAACTCGCACGCCATGAGGGCATCCGCGGCATTGAATTTATTTCACGTGCGGCAGCGCTGGAACAGTTGGGAGAAAATTCCGGGCTGGATGATGTTATTGCCGGACTGGAAGACAACCCCTTACCCGATGCCTTTGTCATTTCGCCTGCCGCAATTGATGCCAGATCGCTGGAGGAACTGCGCAATGAATTACAGCAACTCCCCGGCGTAGAACTTGCGCAGCTTGATTCCGCGTGGGCTTACAAGCTGGAAGCGATACTTGAATTCGCGCGTGTCGCCGTGCTTGTGCTGGCCAGCCTACTCAGTCTAGGGCTGATTGCCATCACCTTCAACACCATACGTTTGCAAATTCTCACTCAGCGCGATGAGATTCAGATATCCAGGCTGATAGGGGCGACAGACGCATTCATACGCCGCCCCTTCATGTATTTTGGTGCGTTGCAGGGTTTGTTCGGCGGCATCGCCGCCTGGCTGATCATCGCCATGGGCCTGCAACTACTCAAACAACCCCTGGCCACCTTATCGCAACTCTATTCCAGCACCTTCACTCTGCAAGCGCTTTCTTTAAGCGACAGCCTGTCACTCCTGCTGTTCTCCGTGTATCTCGGCTGGCTGGGCGCATGGCTGTCTGTTGCACGGCATTTATCGCAGACCGAACCGCGCTAACTTGAACTTCGCAGTCTATTGGCACTCATAAGCCGCGAGTGTTAGAATTCGCAACCCAGGAGGAAATCCCCGTGAATAGCGCGATCAACTTACCCATACCCTCTGCCGTTGGCAGCGTGGACAGCTACATAAGCCTAGTTAAACGCTACGCCCTGCTGTCGCAGGAAGAAGAATTCGATCTGGCGACGCGTTTCCGCAAGGAAAACGATCTCGACGCCGCACGCAAACTGGTGCTGTCGCACCTGCGTGTAGTCGTCAGCGTGGCGCGCGGCTACGCCGGCTACGGCCTGCCACAGGCGGACTTGATACAGGAAGGCAACATCGGTCTGATGAAGGCCGTAAAACATTACGACCCCGATTATGGCGTACGCCTGGTGTCGTTCGCCCTGCACTGGATACGCGCTGAAATCAACGAATTCGTGGTGCGCAACTGGCGCATGGTGAAGATCGCCACCACCAAGGCGCAACGCAAATTATTTTTCAATCTGCGCAGCATGAAGCACGGCCTGGCATCGCTCAAACCCCAGCAGGTCAGCGAAATCGCTCAGAAACTTAACGTCAGCGAAAGCGATGTTATAGAAATGGAGTCGCGTTTCGCCGGTCATGATGTCTCGCTGGAACCTGTCGGCAGCAATGACGAGGAAAGCTACGCGCCGATTCAGTACCTTGCCGACAATGAAGATCACGAACCTTCAAACATCATGGAAACGACTGAGCGCAATCATCTGCGCACTGCAGGTCTGGCCAACGCCTTATCCAGCCTGGACGAACGCAGTCGCCGCATCGTGGAGGCGCGCTGGTTATGCGAGGACAAGGCAGCCACCCTGCATGACCTGGCGGCTGAATTTAACGTATCCGCCGAGCGCATCCGTCAGATCGAACAAAAGGCAATGAGCAAAATGCAGTCGGCATTGGTGCTATCCGCCGCCTGATCCCTCACACGAAAAAAAGACTATGTCGTAGTTGGTTGTTGATAATGACTACTAACATAAAAATCGATTTCACGCGGAGACGCGGAGGTCGCGGAGAAAGACAAATGCAAACCAAATCTAAATCCTAGCTAAATTCAGATATTGAATCCAAGCCCCGAGTTCAAACCTGTCTAGTCTATTAAAAAGTGAGTTCTTGTTTCGGTTTCCTCCGCGTTCTCCGCCTCTCCGCGTGAGTATGCTTTTGAAGTTTTTCTGACTGGGTAATCCCCCCTGAAATTAGTTGCGATTAGAAGTAGAATTTTCTCACTTGGAAATAGAGGAATTTTTACATGAAGTTATCACGCTTTTCAGATAGCCAGATCATCGCAATTCTTAAGCAGGCCGAGGGCGGCAGCCCC
>JAUXWM010000086.1 GCA_030681375.1 Gallionella sp. | reverse complement strand
GGGGCTGCCGCCCTCGGCCTGCTTAAGAATTGCGATGATCTGGCTATCTGAAAAGCGTGATAACTTCATGTAAAAATTCCTCTATTTCCAAGTGAGAAAATTCTACTTCTAATCGCAACTAATTTCAGGGGGGATTACCTTTAGAGTACAGATGTGCTACGATTTGACACATCTGGAGGCAAAATGTCAAAACCAAACGAGGAAACCCTGCTTGAGCAGGAACGCTTTGAACTCAGACCCAAATCAGGTGGCGGACTTTTGAGTTATGAGGTCTGGGGATATACCGTAAATGGCAAGACCGTAGTGACCCGATACAACCTGGCCTACATCAACCACGCAATTTATCGTGGCGATAACGGCAGGGTGCTCGGTTTCGACAATGCACACAACTATCATCACCGCCATCACATGGGCGAGATCGCAACGGTCGAGTTCGTGAGTTTTGAAACAACGCAGGAAAGATTCCAGCAGGAATGGCTGGAAATTATTAACCAGACACAAGTCAAAAACAAGGAATGAGACCATGACCAAAATCGTGATTCGCACCGATGACGTGGACGGCTTCTTCACGCGTGCGAAAGATGCAGCGCGGAGAGCAGATCGCGGCGAAGCGTTTGAAGAAAAACTAACCCTCTCGTTCGAAGACCCGCAACAGATGTTTAGCGTGCTCTCCGAAGCGCGCCGCAGCTTGATGCTTCAAGTAATGCATGAACCCAGAACCATCAATGAACTGTCCGAACTACTGCATCGCAACCGTTCTGCCATCACCAAGGATGTTGGACTACTTGAGAAGCTGGGGTTGCTCGTTTCACAACGCCAAGCTAATCCTGCAGGACACGGCATACAGAAAATCGTGCGCTCCGTCGCACCCAGAATCGAGATGGTAGCGACACTGGGGTAATTTCTAACGCACCACTTTCAGCACAGTGGTGCGAATTGGGCGTCTATGTAGTAACGCCAGCTACAAACCTCAATTCGGACGGCACTGGTAGAATGCCGCCACGCAAAAAATTCGTCACTATGCAATCCACACCCCTCACCCCGCAACGCGAGCGTTATTTGCTGCTGACTCTGGCTGGCATGCAGTTTTCCCACATCCTCGATTTCATGATCATGATGCCGCTGGGGCCTATCCTGATGAAGGAATTTTCCATCACCACCCATGAATTCGGCTTTCTGGTCGCCTCCTACAGCTTCAGTGCGGCCTTCGCGGGACTGCTCGCCGCGACCTTCGTGGACAGGTTCGAACGTAAACGCCTGTTGCTGATTGTATTCACGTTGTTCGGGCTGGCGACACTGGCATGCGGCTTATCGCCCAGTTACGCGACGCTGCTAATCGCGCGCGGCCTGGCGGGCGCGTTCGGCGGCATCATGGGGGCGATGGTGCAAACGCTGGTCGGCGATCTGATTCCGTTCGAGCGGCGCGCCACCGCGAGCGGGGTTATTTCCGCTTCATTTTCGCTGGCCACCGTGGCCGGTGTGCCGCTGTCGTTATGGCTGACGGACTACTTCCAGTGGCGTGCGCCCTTCATCCTGATCGCCGGCACCACCGTAATGTTCATCATCGTCGCGATGCGCCACCTGCCGGAAGTGCGACAGCACATCAGTCAGGACAAACGCGCGCATCCATTCTCGGCGATGTTCGCGGTGTTGGCGGACGCCAACCATCTGCGCGCCCTGTTGTTTACCATGCTGATTTTGTTTTCCGGTTTCACGGTAATTCCATACATCACCGTGTATGCGGTCGCGAATGTCGGCATTTTACAACAGGATATTTTCTATATTTACCTGATCGGCGGCGCGGCAACCCTGATTACTTCACATCGGATCGGGCGCTGGGCGGATGCGCGCGGCAAAGTAACAATTTATCGCATCATGGCTGTTTCCGCGACCCTGCCCTTACTCGCAGTCACCCATATCGGCACTGCGCCACTCTGGCTATGGCTGGTTTGCACCACGGCATTCTTCATACTGGTCTCGGGCCGCATGATTCCGGCGATGGCCATCATCACCTCGGCGGCTGAACCAAAACTGCGCGGCACCTTCATGTCGCTCAATGCCGCCATGCAGCAACTGGCCAGCGGCCTGGCAGCCACGCTGGCGGGATTCATCACCACGCAAAATGCAGCAGGGCAGATTATCGGTTATGACAAGGTTGGCTATGTGGCAATTTTTGCAAATATTCTGGCTATCACGTTCGTCTCTCGTATCGTGATGCACGATCAACAGGTAAAATGACGGGCGCGACGATTCAGGCAATCAGTATTTTAACGCGAGTGACAATGCGGGATGGAGCGGGTGAAGGGGATCGAACCCTCGTATGCAGCTTGGGAAGCTGCCGTTCTACCATTGAACTACACCCGCCTGATGGGCTCGCATTCTAGCTTAGGCAAGGAGCAAATTGGAAGTGATTACTGTTCATATCAACGGCGCAGCGCGCCAACTCAGCGGTTCATGCAGCCTCGCCGCGCTGATAGCGGAGCTGGGTTACACCGGTAAACGCATCGCGACAGAGCGCAACGGCGATATCGTCCCGCGCAGCCAGTATGCCGAAACAACCCTGTCCGATGGCGACAAACTGGAAATTGTAGTGGCGGTGGGCGGCGGATAAAGGCAGACTCAAAACTTAAAAATATTATATAAATCATTAGGATATCAAATGACCGATTCGCTCGTTATCGCAGGAAAAAGCTATTCGTCCCGGCTGCTGGTCGGCACCGGAAAATACAAGGACTTCACCGAAACCCGCGCAGCGCTGGACGCCAGCGGCACCGAAATCGTCACGGTAGCGATACGTCGCACCAACCTCGGTCAAAACCCGAATGAGCCATCGCTGCTGGATGCAGTTCCCCCTTCTAAATTCACCTATCTGCCCAATACCGCTGGCTGTTATAGCGCCGAAGATGCAGTGCGCACCCTGCGTCTGGCGCGCGAACTGCTGGACGGTCATAGTCTGGTCAAACTGGAAGTGCTGGGCGACCCGCAGTCCCTTTACCCCAACGTGATCGAGACCATCGCCGCCGCCAAAACACTGGTCGCCGAAGGCTTTCAGGTGATGGTCTATACTTCGGATGATCCCATCATCGCCAAACAGCTCGAAGACATCGGCTGCGTGGCGATCATGCCGCTGGCCTCCTTGATCGGTTCGGGCATGGGCATACTCAACCCGTGGAATCTGCAACTCATCATGGATCGCGTCAGCGTGCCGGTGATCGTGGATGCGGGCGTGGGCACCGCCTCTGACGCCGCCATCGCGATGGAACTGGGCTGTGCCGGCGTGCTGATGAATACGGCGATTGCCGGCGCGCAGAATCCGGTGTTGATGGCCTCCGCAATGAAAAAGGCCACCGAAGCCGGGCGCGAAGCGTATCTGGCAGGCCGCATGCCGAAAAAACTTTACAGCGCCAGCCCCAGCTCACCGACCGCAGGCATCATCGCTTCGGCACGTAGCTGATTCAGCCTTCTCCCTTCACCCCTTGTGGGTGAAGGCAATCAAATATTACCAATATGACCGATACTGACATCACCAACAAGCAAGCTTGTTCCCCTCCCCCCAACCCTCTCCCTCAAGAGGGAGAGGGTGCGAACGAGGCGCTTCGCGACTCTCAAGTTAATCGCCACATCCGCAGCTACGTCTTAAGACAAGGCCGGGTCACCGTCGCGCAGCAGCGTGCCGTTGACACGCTGCAACCCGTTTTCGGCATTCCCTACAGCGCAGAGGTGCTCGATCTGGATGCCGCCTTTGGCCGCAGCGCACCGAAGATACTGGAGATCGGCTTCGGCATGGGCGACAGCACCGCCACCATCGCCTGCGACCATCCCGAAAATGATTACCTGTGTCTGGAAGTACATACCCCGGGTGTCGGCAATCTGTTCAAGGTAATGGACGAACAGAAACTGAGCAATATCCGCATCATCCAGCACGATGCGGTAGAAGTGCTGCGCGACATGATAGGCAAGGCTACGCTGGACGGCGTATACATCTTCTTTCCCGACCCCTGGCACAAGGCGCGCCACAACAAGCGCCGACTGATCCAGACCCCGTTCATAGAAAAGCTGATGGCGAAGCTCAAACCCGGTGGCTATATCCACGTCGCCACCGACTGGCAGGACTACGCCGAACAGGTGCTGGCAGTGCTGAGCGCGGAACCGTTATTGAAAAACACCGCCGCCGACTACGCCCCCCGCCCCGACTACCGCCCGCTCACCAAATTCGAGAAACGCGGCCTCAATCTGGGACACGGCGTGTGGGATCTGGTGTTCCGCAGGCGGTAGGGTGCGCTTTGCGCACCATGGTGCATGAAATGCACCCTACCCTCGCTAGCTGAATGAGCAAAGATGTCGGGTTACGCTACGCTAACCCGACCTACCTACTTTTATCCACCAGAAATATCTCCAGCAGGTCATTCAAAAACCGTTGCCCCTGTAGCGTCGGGGCGATGCGGGCGATGTCGCGCTGCAACAAGCCGCGCCGTTCAGCTTCGGCCAGTTCGCACTGTATCGCGATCAGCGACAAGCTGGTGCGTTCGTTGAACAGCACGGAATCGAAGCCCGCATTCAGGCGCAGCGCATTCATCATAAATTCGAACGGTAACTCATCGCGGCCGACTTCGTTTTCAAGCTGTATCGGTGCGCCTGATGCCACCTGTTGCATATAGGCCTGCGGCTGTTTGTAGCGCGCCTGACGGATGATCTTATCCGGAAAACTGATCTTGCTGTGTGCGCCCGCGCCTATGCCTAAATAATCGCCGAACTTCCAGTAATTCAGATTGTGTTTCGAACGGCGATTGGGCTGTGCGAACGCGGAGGTCTCGTAATGCTGATAGCCGTTTTCTGCCAGCAGATGCTCTATGCTTTGCTGCATGTCGGAACTGGCATCGTCATCTGGCAAGGACGGCGGATTACGATAAAACAGCGTGTTCGGCTCCAGCGTCAGGTGATAGGCGGACAGGTGCTGCGGCCTGAATTCCAGTGCAGTCTGCACATCCTGCATAGCCTGTGCCAGCGTCTGATTCGGCAGCGCATACATCAGATCAAGATTGATGTTGTCGAAATGCCGCTGCGCGATGGCGATAGCCGCTTTCGCCTCGTCCGCCGAATGGATGCGCCCCAGCGCCTTCAGATGAGTATCGTTAAAACTCTGGATTCCCATCGACAGGCGATTAACGCCCGCCTCGCGGAAGGCGGCGAACTTGTCCGCCTCTACCGTGCCGGGATTGGCCTCCAGCGTAATTTCAGCATCGCCTGCGAGTGGCAACAGCATGCGCACCTGACGCAGTATCTCCTCGACGCCTTCGCCGGAGAGCATACTAGGCGTGCCGCCGCCGAAGAACACCGTATATACCTTGCGCCCCCAGATTTGCGGCAGCGCCATTTCCAGATCGCGGGTCAGGGCGGCGATATATTCTTTTTCCGGGAAAGCCGACTTCGCCTCATGCGAATTGAAGTCGCAATACGGGCATTTCTTCACGCACCAGGGGATATGGATGTACAGCGACAGCGGCGGCAAGGCCGTCGTGAAGTGAACGGATTGCGATTTGAATGAAACCGGTTGCAGCGAAATCATGGCTCGCAGGGTGGGCAACCATGCCCACCGTTTGAACGCGTGGGCAGGTAAAATTTGCCCACCCTACCGCCCATCCTACTCATACCGCAATTTCTCCAGCAGCACCTGCATCGCCCGGCCTCTATGGCTGATGGCGTGTTTCTGGTCACGTGACAGTTCTGCGCTCATCTTGCCCAGTTCCGGCAGCCAGAACAGCGGGTCATAACCGAAGCCGCCCTCGCCCTGTTCCTGGTGCGCAATCTCGCCGTGCCATTCGCCCTCGGCGATGACAGGCTGCGGGTCGTCCGCGTGACGCACCAGCACCAGCACACAGTAATAATGCGCACGACGGTCAGTCACGCCTTGCATAGCCTGCATCAGCTTGTCGTTGTTGGCCTGATCCGATTTGGGACTGTCCCCTGCATAGCGTGCCGAGTACACGCCCGGCGCACCGCCCAGTGCTGTGACGCAAATGCCGGAATCATCCGCTAGCGCAGGCAGGCCGCTCAGTTTGCTGACATGGCGCGCCTTGGCCAGCGCATTCTCGATGAAGGTAACATGCGGCTCTTCCGCCTCGCTGATCCCGAGTTGCGCCTGCGTGACGACTTCGATGCCCAGCGGTTCCAGCATGTGCTGAAACTCGCGCAGTTTTCCGGGGTTATTGGAGGCGATGACGAGTTTCTGCACGGTCTTATCCGGCCAGTGCGGCTCGTTGCATCTGAATCAACTCGGCGATACCTGAACCAGCCAACTCCAGCAGCTCGTCCATTTCGGCGCGGCTGAAAGCATGGCCTTCGGCCGTGCCCTGCACTTCGACGAAGTGACCGCTACCCAGCATCACCACGTTCATGTCGGTGTCGCAGGCGGAATCTTCGAGGTAATCCAGATCCAGCACCGGCACGCCCTGATAGATGCCGACCGAAATCGCGGCGATGGATTCTTTTAGCGGACTCTCCTGCAGCAGCCCTTTTGCAATCAGGCCGCTCACTGCATCGTGCAAGGCGACGTACGCGCCGGTGATGCTGGCAGTGCGCGTGCCGCCGTCAGCCTGTATCACGTCACAATCAATCTGAATGGTGCGCTCGCCGAGCTTGCCCAGATCCACCACCGCGCGCAGGCTGCGCCCGATCAAACGCTGAATCTCCTGAGTGCGGCCTGATTGTTTGCCCTTGGCCGCTTCACGCTGCATGCGGCTGCCGGTGGAGCGCGGCAACATGCCGTATTCGGCCGTCACCCAGCCCTCGCCGCTGCCTTTCTTGTGCGGCGGTACGCGTTCTTCGACGCTGGCGGTACAAATGACTTTAGTGTCACCACATTCGATCAGCACCGAACCTTCGGCGTGCTTAGTGTAGTGACGGGTGATGCGTATTTCACGCAGTTGGTTTGCAGATCGTTGACTGGGTCGCATAGGGTAATGGTGAGTGGTGAGTGGTGAGTGGTGAGTTGGAGAAGCGGCTGCGCTACTGGATATCGAGTATATGGCTGATTATAGCGTCAGTGTGGTGCAGAGATTCGCTGTTTCCCCAACGCATGGCAAGGCCGGTTACATTATCTGACTTGCCGTTTTCGCGCTTCAGGGCAACCACGATCAGCTTATCCAGTGCGGCATCCACCGGACTGCCGACAAAGGCGGATACCAGTTCCTTGTCAACAAACGGGCCGCATAAGCCATCGCTGCAAAGCAGCACCACATCACCTGATTGCAGTGCAACAGATTGCCCCAGCGCGATCTCGAACAGGTCTTCAACCCCGCCCAGGCAATTGGTAATCTGGTTGCGTCTGGGGTGGGTACGCGCTTCGTCCTCGTCTATCACGCCCAGTTCCAGCCACATCTGCACCATGGAATGATCCAGCGTTTTGGATAGCACCGCGCCTTTGCGCAGCAGGTACAAACGCGAATCGCCAGCGTGTCCCCAGTACATTTTGCCGTCCTGAATCAGGGCCGCGACGCAGGTGGTACCGGGGAAACTCTGGTCCTTATGCTGCGGCAAATCCATGATGCGCTGATGAGCGCGACGCATGGTGTCAGACAGAAAGGCTTGCGGGTCGGTTATTTGCGCATGTTGCGCAAACGATTCGACGAACGTATCCATAGCCATACTGGCGGCCACTTCGCCGTGCAAATGCCCGCCCATACCGTCCGCCAGCACCAGCAACAAGGCGTCCTTGCTGTAGGCATAAGCGACACGATCCTGATTGTATTTGCGGTTGCCGATGTGGCTGGCCTGATGTATCGAGAAATTCATAGTTCGCAATCGTAATATAATGCACGCCCAGCGCACAGCCTTTTATTCATTTCACCCTACCCTGAAAGCCACAACATGATTCTAAGCATGACCGGTTATGCCAATACCAGCACAGACTTTGTCGCCGGTTCGCTGTCGCTGGAGTTGCGCGCCGTCAACCATCGCTATCTGGATATTCAACTGCGGATGCCGGAGGAATTGCGCGTATTTGAAGGTGTATTGCGCGAATTAATCAGCGCCACGCTGCAACGCGGCAAGGTTGAATGCCGGATCAATTACGCTGCGCGCGATGCGCAGGGCGGCACGATGCTGAACCACGATCTGTTGCTGCAACTCGCCAACTGGAACAAACAAGTGCAAGCCGCCATACCGGAAGCACAAACTTTAAGCGTCGCCGATGTGCTGCGCTGGAACGGCGTTCTGCAAACGCCCACCGCCTCTGCCGACGAATTGTGCGCCACCCTGCTCGCCTTGATGCAAACGGCATTGCAGGAGTTTTCCGCATCGCGCGCCCGCGAAGGCGAAAAGCTGAAAGACTTTTTAAGTGTGCGTTTGGAAAAAATCGAAACCTTGCGCACCGGTGTGATGCCGCATGTGCCCGCCGCGATTGCCGCCTACGAATTAAAGCTGACCAACCGACTGCGCGACGCATTGCAAGGCGCGGAAGATGAACGCATACGCCAGGAAATCACGCTATTTGCCAGCAAGATCGACGTGGACGAAGAGTTGTCGCGCCTGGCCAGCCATCTTACCGAGATGCGCCGCATACTTAAACAGGGTGGCGCAGTAGGCAAGCGACTGGATTTCCTGATGCAGGAACTGAACCGCGAAGCCAACACGCTGGGCTCAAAATCAGTGGATGCCGACGTGTCGCGCAGCGCGATGGAAATGAAAATTCTCATCGAACAAATGCGTGAACAAATTCATAAAAATCAGTCTTCGAAAATCCGTTTTAGAAAAATACCGGGAGTTTTTATGTCAGGAAGTTTATTCGTCATCAGCGCACCCTCCGGTGCCGGCAAGACCAGTCTGGTACATGCCTTGCTCGGCACCAACCCGCAAATTGCCTTATCGGTTTCCTACACCACGCGCGCGCCGCGCCAGGGTGAGCAGGATGGCGTTGCCTACAACTTCATCAGCCGTGAAACGTTTACAAAGATGGCCGGACACGGTGAATTTCTGGAGAGCGCCGAGGTATATGGCAATTATTACGGCACATCACAAAGCTGGATCAGCAGGGAAATCGCCCAGGACCGCGACATCCTGCTGGAAATAGACTGGCAGGGCGCAGCGCAGGTGCGTCGCTTATTCCCGGACTGCATCAGCATTTTCATCCTGCCGCCGTCAATAGCTGCGCTGGAACAACGCCTTACGGGGCGCGGTCAGGACGATAGCGAGGTCATCGCCAAACGCATGGCGGCCGCTCGTGAAGAGGTCGCACATGTTGCCGAATTCGATTATGTTATTATCAACGACAATTTGAATGAAGCATTGCGGGAATTCAATGCCGTCGTGCTGGCTGCGAGGCTGCGCGCGTCTGCCCAATTGGCTCGTCATCAAAACTTAATCAACCAATTACAAAATCCGGAGTAAATCATGGCTCGTATTACCGTAGAAGAATGTTTGGAATATATCCCTAACCGTTTCGACCTGACACTGGCCGCAGCGTATCGCGCACGCCAGATCGCCAATGGCGCCACGCATCTGGTAGCAGACAGCAAGGATAAACCGACCGTAGTCGCGCTCCGCGAAATCAGCAAGGGTAAAGTCGGTCTGGAGATACTCAATCGCGGTCAGGCTTGATTTTAGCGCAGGCGCTACCCGGCACGGCCCCTGTTTAAAACCAGCGTGGCCATGCCACCGCACTCCATAAATAGCGGATTCAGGATAAAGCAGTAAGCACTATGGCTGACGCGGCATTACTCATTAAGGAAGTTTCCAGCTACCTGAAACCGCAGGATGTGGAACACGTCCGCGTTGCGATTGAATTCAGCCGCGTCGCCCATCAGGGCCAGACTCGCCATTCCGGCGATCCTTATGTCACGCATCCCATTGCGGTAGCGCTCATCCTCACGCCGCTGCACCTTGACGTGCAATCCATCATCGCAGCCCTGCTGCATGATGTGGTTGAAGACACCGAAATAACTTTCGAACAGATAGCCGAAAAATTCGGCCTGCCTGTCGCCGAACTGGTGGATGGCTTAAGCAAGCTGGAAAAAATCCATTTCGAAACCCGAGAAGACGCGCAGGCGGAAAACTTCCGCAAAATGTTGTTGGCCATGGCGCGCGATGTGCGCGTCATTCTCATCAAACTGGCCGATCGCCTGCATAACATGCGCACACTGGGCTCCATGCGACCCGAGCAATGCGAACGCATCGCACGCGAAACCATGGAAATTTACGCCCCCATCGCCAATCGCCTGGGCCTGAATGAAATCTATCAGGAGTTGCAGGACCTCAGCTTCAAGCATTTACATCCGAATCGCTACAACGTGCTGGCAAAAGCACTTAAGGTGGCGCGCGGCAATCGTCGCGAAGTGGTCAATAAGATACTCGACTCCATCATTCAGCAACTTGCCAAAAAGCATATCCGCGCCGACGTCAGCGGCAGAGAAAAGAATATCTACAGCATCTACAAGAAGATGCAAATCAAATCGCTGGCCTTTTCGGAGGTGCTGGATATTTACGGCTTCCGCGTGCTGGTGGACGATGTGGACGCATGTTATGTCGCGCTGGGTGTACTGCATGCCTTGTATAAACCGATCCCGGGGAAATTCAAGGATTACATTGCCATCCCCAAGTCCAACGGCTATCAGTCGTTGCACACCACGCTGTTCGGGCCGTTCAGCACGCCCATAGAAATCCAGATTCGCACCCGCGAAATGCACAAGATTGCGGATGCGGGCGTCGCGTCGCACTGGCTGTACAAGAGCGGACATTCGTCCATCAACGAGCTGCACAAAAAAACCCACCAGTGGTTGCAGGAACTTCTGGAAAGCCTCAACGAAAGCAGCAATTCAGCCGAATTCATGGAACACCTGAAGGTGGACCTGTTTCCCGATGCCGTGTATGTCTTTACCCCCAAAGGCAAGATACTCTCGCTGCCGCGCGGGGCGACGGCGGTTGATTTCGCTTACAGCGTACATACCGACATCGGCAACCGCTGCATTGCCGTCAAGATCAATCATGAGCTAGTGCCGCTGCGCACCGAACTCAGGAATGGTGATCGCGTAGAGATCATCACCGCACCGCACGCAAAACCCAATCCGGCCTGGCTCTCCTATGTCACCACCAACAAGGCGCGCAGCCACATCCGCCACTTCTTCAAGACCATGCAGTCTGACGAATCCGCGCAACTCGGCGAACGCCTGCTCAATCAGGCCTTACAGGCGCTGGGCATCAAGCCATCGGAAATAAGAGAAAGCTGCTGGGACAAGCTGCTCAGAGATACCGGCGTAAAAACGCGCCAGGAAATGCTCGCCGATATCGGCCTGGGCCGCCGCCTGAACATGGTGGTTGCGCGGCAACTGGCCTGCAGCGGAGAAACCATCTCGGTTGAAAACATAGCCAACCCGGTCATCACCATTCAAGGCACAGAAGGCATGGCGGTACAATTCGCCACCTGCTGCCGCCCCATACCCGGCGATCCCATCATAGGCGTCATCAAGAGCGGACAGGGGCTAGTGGTGCACACGCACGACTGCGCCTCTCTGCGCAAAGGCCACAGCGGACAGTGGCTGGATGTCGTATGGGACAAAAACATCACGCGCACCTTCGCAGTCAGCCTCAAACTGCTGGTCGCCAATCAGCGCGGCGTGCTGGCCAAAGTCGCGGCTGCCATCGCCGAAGCGGAATCGAACATCGAGAACGTCAGCTTTGCCAACGAAGGCGAATACACTGCGTTGCACTTCACACTGGAAGTGAATAACCGCCAGCACCTCGCCGGGATTATGCGCAGCATGCGCATGATCCCCGAAGTAATCAGAATCTTCCGGGTACAGAACGCGGGATAGATTCACCAGGCTGGCTTTACACTTCAGTCTATTGTTTTCACAATTAATTACAGATAGGGTGGCGGGCGACATCGGCACAAGCAGCGTTACTGCGAACAACTGACGTGTTATACAAAACCAAATCGAAAAACGTGCCCCCGAATACTGCCCAATACCGTACTTTACAGGGTATACACCGATTCCGGTATATGCATATGTTGATGCTGATTTATTCGTCATCCCCGCAAAAGCGGGGATCCAGTGCCTTTATCTAGCTGGGTTCCCGCCTGCGCGTGGCGTCAATGCATCGTCAATGGGGTCAGACTCTGCATCGTCAATGGGGTCAGACTCGATTGATTTTTAAATAGTCTCGCCGAAAGTCTGGAGTCAAGTCTAACACTCCAACATTCTCTGTGACACTTTGCCGATGGCTATGCCGCAGCAGCGAGGGGGCAGGTCTATTAATCAAACATTATGGCTTCGCATTCGAGAGGGATAGCCCCCAAACGGGCTGCCCCTCTCAACTTTAACACCTGGCTCTTGTTGCGTATCACGCAACGCGCTATCATACCGTCATGATTACATCGTTTCGCCACAAAGGTCTGCGAAAATACTTTGAATCCGGCAGCTTGTCTGGAATCCAACCGACTCACGCGAGTCGACTAAAAATGCAGTTGGTCGCGCTCGATACCGCTCTAGCTATCGAGGACATGGACATTCCCGGATTCCGACTTCACCCGCTAAAAGGAAGCGAGCGTGGGCGTTGGTCAATATGGGTGAATGGTAATTGGCGCGTCACGTTCAAGTTTGAAAACGGCAACGCATTTGTTTTAGATTACGAGGATTATCACTAATGGCTATGCACAATCCACCACATCCCGGGGCGTTTATTCAAGAGGTTTACCTTGCGCCGAACGAAATCAGTTGCAGGGAGCTTGCCCTCAAATTAGGCGTTGCCGCCTCGACCATCAACCGCGTTTTGAACGAAACCAGTTGCGTGAGTCCTGAAATGGCACTCCGTCTCTCCAAAGCATTGGGACGCTCACCCGAGAGTTGGTTGGCGATGCAAGACAATTATGATTTATGGCAAGCCAAGCAGACTGTGGACTTGAAAAAGGTCAGCAAGATTGAGTTTAGGTATGCCTAACTAACTAGCAGCGTGCCCCTCGCACTTTCCCATTTAAAACCAAGTCAGGCTCTCCGACTTCCACCTTTGAGCCTAAAAACTGCAATTATCCACGAAAGTAACGAAAAAACATGATCATATTCATGTGCTTATGCAATCTTGGCTTGCCACCAGCCTGGCGAGCAATTAAACCACGCTAAGATTTTGATTTATTTCATGTTTTTGCGAGTTGATGCCAAACGGTGTGAAACGGCATAATCCCTGCTAAAACCTCTTCGTGGATGAAAAGCTTTTTCAAGATTGAAAAATGATGAAGGGGAATTTACTGCGCATGTTAAAGCTCCCCGCCGTATAAGCGCAGCAACGCCAGCATGGCTGATGCTTTGTCCAGTGTCTCCTGATACTCAGCATCGCATTGCGAATCGGCGACGATGCCGCCGCCCGCCCAGCAGCGAATCTCGTCATTCGAATAAACCAGCGTGCGGATAACGATGTTGCTGTCCATGTTGCCGTCGAAACCGACATAGCCAATAGCGCCGCAGTACACGCCGCGCCGGTTCGGTTCCAGTTGCTCGATGATCTGCATCGCGCGCTGCTTGGGGGCGCCGGTGATCGAGCCGCCGGGAAAGCAGCCTTGCAACACGTCCAGCGCATCTAGCCCCTCGGCCAGCTCACCCTGCACGGTGCTGACCAGATGATGGACGTTGGCATAGCTCTCCACCTCGAATAACTTAGGCACACGCACCGAACCGGGTTTGCAGCTCTTGCCCAGATCGTTGCGCAGCAGGTCCACGATCATCAGATTCTCGGCGCGGTCTTTGGGGTGTCGGCTCAATTCGTCGGCCAGCTGCCGGTCGCGAACAAGGTCGCCATCGCGCGGGCGCGTGCCTTTAATCGGCCGTGTTTCTACCAGCCCGTTGCTCACGCTAATGAAGCGTTCCGGCGACGCGCACAGTATCTGCACTTGGGGAAAATTCAAATACGCCGAATAGGGCGCGGGACTCAGGTTTCGCAGTTTAAGGTAGGCACTCAGCGCATCACCTGTCGCGTCAGCCGAGAAGCGCTGCGCAAGATTGACCTGATAGCAGTCTCCGGCCTGTAGAAAGCCTTGTATCCTGGAAAACGCCTCAGAATAACTTTCCCGGGTGAAATTGCAGCGTATCTTGCCCTGTACGCTGAATGTATCAGAAGGCAATGATGAAGGCGCTTGCAGGCGCTGCAAAATATGTGGCAACAGCGCGGCTGTTTCTGAGTAGTGCAGATGAGATACCAGTCGCGCCGTGTGCTCCTGATGATCCAGCACCAGCGCCCAGTCGTAGAAGCCGACAGCCATGACAGGCAGGCGTTCGCCGACTTCCGCATGGCAGGGCAGATTCATCATGCCGCGCGCCAGATCATAGCTCCAGTAGCCCAGCGCGCCACCGGCAAACGGCACATCGGCTACAGGCGAAACCGCTGTACCCAATTCATCGCGCAGCGCAGCGTAGGGATCACCGCACCCCGTTTGTTCATTCCACAGCCGCGTGTGGTGCGGTGCGGCAGTCAGAATATCGAAACGCGCCATGCCGCCGCTGTCCAGCCACGCTGAGCAGGGCAAGTCTGCTATTGCGGCAAAGTAGCGCGCCGCATCGGGCTGATAAGGCAGCTCACGGCAGTAGAAACTCATGGTGCTTGCGGGCTATTGACTACGGATTGCGGCGTCGCACGAACCGACATTTTCTCGGCGGTGATCTTTTGCAATCTGTCGCGTATCTGCGGCAAGGCCGCCGTTGCCGCGTCTTCGCCTATTTTTATCAGACGCAATTTGCTGCTTTCATCGATTTCCGGCGTAACGCCGATATCGGGTCGAATCACGATTTGCGCGGATTCCAGTTCGTTCCCCAGGACAGACTGCCGCATGATACGCAAGCTCTGTTTAAGGATATCGAGGATATTTTTCAGGACAGGATAATCTTTCGGCTGTTGCGAAATATCCACGGCGATGATGAAATCAGCACCCATTTCTCGCGCCAGCTTTACCGGAACGGGCTTTTTCAAATCGCCATCCACATATTCCTCGCCGCCTATCCGCACCGGATAAAATACGCCGGGTATGCTGCTGGACGCGCGCACCGCCATGCCGGTATTGCCGTGATTGAACACGACCGTTTTACCACTGCCGAGCTGGGTGGCAATCGCAAAAAAAGGTTTTTCCAGTTGTTCGATAGAACGATTATTCAGGGTGCGATTAATAAAATCCTGCAACTGTTCACCGCGCACATAACCACGCATGGAAAAATCAAAGTCTCTCAGTTTGCCTCTGTCCATTTCCAGCGCCAGTTTTTCCAACTCGACTCCGTTGTAACCACCCGCATACAGCGCGCCTACCACACTGCCCGCACTGGTGCCCAAGACGATGTCTATTCCAATATCGTTAGCATCCAGCACTTTTATGACGCCGATGTGGGCAAAACCCCGATCTCCCCCACTCCCCAGCGCCAACGCCACGACAGGCTGTTCCGAGCGGACAGGCGCAATGGAGATCGACTGAGGTTCGATCACATCCTTGTACTGTATCGGCGGCGTGGCACAGGATGCCAGCAACAAGGGAAGACACAGCAATGCGCAAAGTTTAAACAACATAGCCTTAATGAAAATGCAGCGTGGGTATCATGCGCGAAGGACGCATGGTATCACTCTACAGCTCAATCCCAGCTTAACGATCCGCCCGTCTGATATTCAGTCACCCGTGTTTCAAAGAAGTTCTTTTCTTTCTTCAGGTCTATCATTTCCGCCATCCACGGAAACGGGTTGGTCGCGCCCGGATACAAGATATCCACGCCGATCTGCTGGCAGCGACGATTGGCGATAAAACGCAAATATTCCTTGAACATCGTCGAGTTCAGGCCAAGGATGCCACGCGGCATGGTGTCTTCGGCATAGGCGTATTCCAACTCCACGCCTTTTTGCATCAGGCCGCGGATTTCTTCGCGGAACTCAGCCGTCCACAGATGCGGGTTTTCCATCTTGATCTGGTTGATCAAATCCACACCAAAATTCAGGTGCATTGATTCGTCGCGCAGGATGTACTGATATTGCTCCGCCGCACCGGTCATCTTGTTCTGACGGCCCAGCGCCAGAATCTGCACGAAACCGACATAGAAGAACAGTCCTTCCATGATGCAGGCGAACACGATCAGGCTGCGCAACAGCGCACGGTCTGTCTCAGGCGTGCCGGTCTTGAATTCCGGATTGGTCAACACATCGATGTACGGCAGCAGGAATTCATCCTTGTTACGGATGCTGGGCACTTCGTGATACATGTTGAATATTTCGCCTTCATCCAGCCCCAGACTCTCCACGATGTACTGGTAGGCATGGGTGTGGATCGCCTCCTCGAAAGCCTGACGCAGCAGGAACTGACGGCATTCAGGATTGGTAATGTGGCGATACGAACCCAGCACGATATTATTCGCCGCCAGACTGTCAGCCGTGGTGAAAAACCCCAGATTGCGCTTGACCAGACGGCGCTCGTCGTCGCTCAGCTTATCGCTCTTCCACAGCGCGATGTCTGCCGTCATGTTCACTTCCTGCGGCATCCAGTGGTTCGCGCAGGCGGCCAGATATTTCTCCCATGCCCATTTGTATTTGAAGGGAACCAGCTGATTCACATCAGCATTGCAATTGATGATGCGCTTGTCTTCCACGCGGATGCGGCCGGTGGATGCTGTCGCAGGCATTGTCACCGGCGCGTGCGCAGCCGTCGAGGTTGGCATTCCATTAAAAGCACCCGTCACGCCCGCAGGCATCGCAGTCGGCTTGATTTCTTCGTCAAATGTCAGCATTTTGTTTCCTTAAATTAGTAGTGAGTCGTAAGTGGCAAGTGGTAAGTCGCAAGTAAGCAGGTTTTCCACTCACCACTTTCCACTCACCGCTTTACTGACAAGCCTCGCATTCCGGATTGTCAATCGAGCAGAATTGCGTCTCCTGCACTTCGCCCACGGCCACCGCATTCAGCGCACCGGCGCGCCCTGTAGACTTCTCGGCCGAGGTCGCGCCCATCGTGCGCAGATAATACGTGGTCTTCAGGCCCCGCACCCAGGCCAGCTTGTAGGTATCATCCAGCTTGCGACCGGACACCCCCGCCATGTAGATATTCAGCGATTGCGCCTGATCTATCCACTTCTGACGGCGTGATGCGGCTTCGATCAGCCAGCTGGGCTCAACCTCGAATGCCGTGGCGTACAGGCTGCGCAGCTCGGCCGGCACACGGTCGATCTTCGCCAGACTGCCGTCGAAGTATTTCAGATCGGAGATCATCACCTCATCCCACAAACCCAGCTCCTTCAGGTCAGCAACCAGATTGTCGTTGATTACGGTGAACTCGCCGGACAGATTCGATTTCACGAAAATGTTCTGGTAAGTCGGCTCTATGCAGGCCGATACGCCGATGATGTTCGAGATCGTTGCGGTCGGGGCAATCGCCACGCAATTGGAATTGCGCATGCCGTATTGCTCGATGCGGGAACGCAGCGCGTCCCAGTCCATGCTGACCGACGTGTCCACTTCGACATAGCCGCCGCGCTCTTCGCGCAACAGGTCCAGCGTATCCTGAGGCAGGATGCCGCAATCCCACAGGCTGCCACGATACGAAGCGTAACGGCCGCGCTCCTGCGCCAGCTCAGTGGACGCCCAATATGCGTAGTAGCACACCGCTTCCATCGAACGGTCGGCGAACTCGACCGCCGCCTCGGAAGAGTACGCGGTGCGCAACTGGTGCAGACAATCCTGGAAACCCATGATACCCAGACCGACCGGACGGTGCTTGAGATTGGAATTGCGCGCCTTGGCGACTGCGTAATAGTTGATATCGATCACGTTATCCAGCATGCGCATCGCCGTGTTGATCGTGCGGCGCAGCTTGTCGTGATTGATCTGCCCGGCCAGTTCGTGCCCCTTGGGGTAGAGGTGCGCCGGCAAGTTTACCGAACCCAGATTGCACACGGCGATCTCGTCGGCATTGGTGTTCAACGTGATTTCGGTACACAAATTGGAGCTGTGCACCACGCCGACGTGCTGCTGCGGCGAACGGATATTGCACGGGTCCTTGAAAGTGATCCACGGATGTCCGGTTTCGAACAGCATGGTCAGCATCTTGCGCCACAGACTGGCCGCCTGCACCGTCTTGTACAGCTTGATTTCACCACTCGCCGCTTTCGCTTCGTAGGCGATGTATGCCTGCTCAAAGTCCTTGCCAAACAGGTCGTGCAAGTCCTTCACGTCGGAAGGCGAGAACAGCGTCCAGTTGCCGCCTTCCATCACGCGCTTCATGAACAGGTCGGGGATCCAGTTGGAGGTATTCATGTCATGGGTACGGCGACGGTCATCGCCGGTGTTCTTGCGTAAGTCCAGGAACTCTTCAATGTCCAGATGCCAGGTTTCCAGATAGGCGCACACCGCGCCCTTGCGCTTGCCGCCCTGATTGACCGCGACCGCGGTATCGTTCACTACTTTAAGGAACGGCACTACACCCTGCGACTGACCGTTGGTACCCTTGATGTGCGCACCGAGGGCGCGCACCGGCGTCCAATCATTGCCCAGGCCCCCGGCAAATTTAGCCAACAGCGCATTTTCCTTAATCGCCTCGTAAATGCCATCCAGATCATCTTCCACGGTGGTCAAATAGCAGGAAGACAGTTGCGAACGCCGCGTACCGGAATTAAACAGCGTCGGTGTGGAGCACATGAAGTCAAAGCCGGACAACAGACGATAAAACTCGATCGCACGCGCTTCCCTGTCTATCTCGTTCAATGACAGCCCCATCGCGACGCGCATAAAGAACACTTGCGGCAATTCGATACGCGTTTCCTCTATATGCAGGAAATAGCGGTCATACAGGGTTTGCAGCCCCAGGTAACCAAATTGCAGATCGCGCGATGCGTCCAGTTCAGCCGCCAGACGCGGCAGGTCGTATCCCGCCAGACGCTCATCCAGCAATTCGGCAGCAATGCCGCGCTTGATATATTTCGGGAAATATTCCACATAGCGCGCATCCATGTCGGCTGGCGTCACTTCTTCGCCCAACACTTCGCAGCAGATATTGTTCAGCAACAGACGCGCGGTAACAAAATTATATGCCGGTTCATTTTCAATCAACGCCCGCGCCGACAGAATCAGACATTTGTGTACCTCATGCATAGGCACGCCATCGTACATATCCTTCAAGGCGCTGCGTATGACCTTGTCCACATCAACCACGTCACCCAGACCCGCACAGGCGGATTGCACCAGAGTGGTAAAACGATCCAGATCCAGCGGGCGCACCACCCCGTCTTCGCTGGTGACGTTTATAACGTGAACCGGCTCCTGCGTTCTGGATTTGGCGCGTGAGCGTGAATGTTCTTCGCGATACAACACATAGGCGCGCGCAACATCATGTTCGCCGGAGCGCATCAAACCCAATTCGACCTGATCCTGAATATCCTCGATATGCAGCGTGCCGCCATGCGGCTGACGGCGCATCAGCGCACCGACCACACCCCCTGTGAGTTGCTCGACGATCTCGCGGACACGCGCGGAAGCCGCGCCCTGACCACCGCTCACGGCGATGAAAGCCTTGGTCAACGCGACCGAGATTTTCGCGGGCTCAAACACCACCACTGAACCATTGCGGCGAATAACCTTGTATTGATCAAACTGCTGCCCTGCAGGTGCAACAGCATTGGCAGACGAAAAAGAAGCGGAGGCGCTATAGGCAGCGGAATTTGGCATGAACATATCCCCGAGGTTGGCTAATCAGTAAACTTCTCAAAACCACTATATATAGTATTTTTTTAAGTGGTGGGCGCTGATTGTAGTGTTATGAATAAATATTGCAAGCATAAAAAATCACCCCTTCGGCACTTAAGGAGCAGGGCTACACGGATAAACCAAAAGGAAACAATGAGTAGCGAATAAGAGCTGATATCCTACTTGACGGATAATTCGACGAGATAACGCAGCCAGTCAAAACAGGGGCCGGGATCGGTCTTGCGGTCGGGTGCAATATGACTGTGACCGGCGATGCCAGCGATAGGGAAGGCTGCGCGCAATGTCAGGGTCAGTTGATGCAGCACGGCGTATTGCGCATCGGTGAACGGCACAGAATCTGTGCCTTCCAGTTCGACGCCGATAGCAAAATCATTGCAGCGCGTCCTACCCTGCCAGACGGATGCCCCCGCATGCCAGGCACGCTGCAAGACGGACACAAACTGTATCAACTGCCCGTCGCGACGAATATAAAAATGGGATGACAGCCGCCCTTCAGGAATCGTCCGGTAATACGGATGCGCATTCCTGTCCAGCGTATTGGTGAACAGACACTGCACGCCGTCACCGCCAAATTCGCCAGGAGGCAAACTGATATTGTGTATCACCAGCAGGTCGATATCACCTGCAGTTCGCGCATCAAAATTGGGGGAGGCCAGATGCTCGCAACCTTGCAGCCAGCCGTTATCGTCAATCAGCATCATCAGTACCGTTCGGGCTTTTAATGCCCAGCCTGTCCATACGGTAGCGCATGGTTCGGAAAGTCAGCCCCAGCAGCTTGGCGGCAGCGGTGCGATTAAAGTTGGTTTGTTGCAAGGCTTCCAGCAGCGCCTCTTTCTCGACACGATCCAGATAGTCCGGCAGCGGATATTTATCGCTTACCTCGCCCACCTCCGATTGATTGCACTCCATCGGGGTCAGATGCAAGTCCTGAACGGTGATCACGCCATCCGAACACAAAGCCAGCGCCCGCTCAATAATATTTTCCATTTCACGAACGTTTCCCGGAAAATCATATCGTTGCAAAGCACTCAAGGCTTCTGCGGAAAAACGCACCGGTACGCCCGCACGCAACCGTTCCAGCGCATGACAGGCAATTTCCACAATATCTTCACGCAGTTCGCGCAGCGACGGCATCTGAATGGGAATGACATTCAAACGATAATAGAGATCCTGCCTGAACTGGCCCTGTCTCACGCATTCGGCCAGATCGTTATGCGTCGCGCTGATGAGGCGCACATCCACCTCTTCTTCACTGGTTGCGCCCACTTTACGGACGCGTTTTTCCTGTATCGCACGCAACAGCTTGACCTGCATGAGCAGGGGCAGATCGGCCACCTCATCGAGAAACAGAGTCCCGCCGTTCGCGGCCTGAAAAAAGCCATCCCGTTCCTTATCCGCCCCGGTAAAAGCGCCTTTCTTGTAACCGAAAAACTCACTCTCCATCAGGTTCTCAGGAATCGCGCCGCAATTAACCGCAATCATAGGCTGTTCCGCGCGCGGCCCGCTTTGCACGATCAGCCTGGCCGCCAATTCCTTGCCGCTGCCCGATTCGCCGCTGATGTACACCGGCGCCTGACTACGCGCAACGCGCTCGATCAGGTCACGCACCTTCTGCATCCCCGGCGCGTGGCCGAGCAACAGCTTATCGCCCGGCGCACGGGGTGACGGCAGATTCAGTGCGGACTTCACCAGGGTGCGCAACTGCTCCAGCGAGAGCGGCTTGGCAAGGTAATCGAAGGCACCCGCCTTGAGCACGGTGATTGCATTTTCCATATTGCCGTGCGCGGTAATCACTGCGACAGGCACATCCGGATTGTTCTGCGCAATATAGCGCACGACTTCCAGACCGTCGCCATCCGGCATGCGCATATCAGTCAGGCACAAATCATAATGACACGCATCCAGTTTAGTCAGGGCCTCGCACACGTTACCCGCCTTATCCACAACCAGCCCCATTTTGAGCATGGCCATTTCCAGCAATTCCAGGATGTCCGGCTCATCATCCACCAGCAGCACACGGGCCGTCTTGCCCCGTTCTTCCTGCAATATGTCGCGTTTGTTTTTTTGATTATCTGCCATGCTCACGCTCCGGTCTTTTTCCAAGCCGCCTCTCGCCAAAAGTAATCTGGAAGTGTGCTCCAGGCTTGTGCGCAGCCGATTCATGATATTCCAGCCACGCGCCATTCGCTTCGCACAATTCGCGCGCGATATACAAACCCAGCCCCGTTCCCTGCTCTGCGGTAGTAAAAAACGGTTCGAACAGGCGCGCCTGATTTTCCGCTGAGATGCCTGGCCCATCATCATGCACATCCAGTATCACCCGCCCATGCTCGACAGCTAACAATAACACCAGACTACCTGGTAACTTTTTCCCGTAATGCAGCCCGTTGCTGCACAAGTTCCACAACACCTGACGCAAATGCCCCTTGTCAAAGGTAACCGTGCTAACTTGCTCAGCCTGCAACACCAGCACACCGGGGGCGACCCGTTCAGACTGGACAAATTCATCGACAAACACCCGCAGCAGCACCGCCAGGTCAAATGTCTCGGACTGTGCACGGTCGCGCCGATTCAGCTGCATCACGTCTTGCACTATGCGGTTAATGCGCTGAGTGTTATCCCTGATCAACTGCAATAACCGCTCTTGCCGCACACTACCCGGCTCTTCCTGTAGCAATTCAGTCGCATAGCTGATGGCCGACAAGGGGTTGCGCACTTCATGAGCCAGATTCGCCGTCAAACGTCCCAGTGCGGCCAATTTGATTTGCTGCGCTTCAGCCTGCACATGCTGCATATCTTCCAGAAATATTACTGCACCCTGCGCCACATCGCGTTCTACGCCGATAAATCTCAATCTTGCCTGAAGCCCGCCATCCAGCTGTATCGTATCGCGACTGCTGAATGTTTCGTTCTTCCATAATAGGTACTGCCCGTACAGCAGCGGAAAACTGTCAGCCAGCCTGCCTGCCGATGTCTCGGTGTTACGCAGCAAACGGGCGGCGCTGGGGTTCATCTGCATGATATGGCCATGCTCATCCACTACCAGCACGCCATCATACATATCCCTCATCACTAGGCGATTCGCTTCCGCCATACCGATTAAATCACGGCCCCGACGCTGCGCCAGCTTTTGATTGACCAGCGCATATTTTGCCAGTTTGTGCGCCAGTCCTGCCACCGCAAAATAGGATATGCACAACAAACCAACTTGAACATATTGAGTGACTGGCGCCTCGTCGTGCCACACGGCGAAGGTATGTTCGAGTAACGCGGCGATACTGGCCAGCGCAGCAAAAAACAGGGTGACCCGGCCCCGGCTGATGATACCCGCTACAGCCAGCGAGACCATAATCAACAGGCCGACGCTGCTCTGTATTCCGCCGCTGGCATGTGCCAACACGGTCAAAGCGACGATATCGCTACACACCTGCACCGCCAATTGCCATGAGAACGGCAGCCAGCGCATGTGCAGCGGAACAAAGGACAACATCACGGCAGCCACATAAAACCAGGCCGTCATCACGAATAGCCGCCCTTTTTCTGCGCCGAACAAGTCTTCAGCGTCAAAAGCCAGAGCGATAAAAACGATAAAGCCGACTAATGCCAGACGATAGAGGTTGAAATAATTCAGCGAACGCCAGAAATCGGCAGGGATAGCATCAGTGGCTTTAACGTGAAATTCACGCAGCGATTCGTCGGCGCCGAACTCCCCGTCCAACGTTGCTTCCAATGAGGGAAGAATAAGTTGCGGCTCTGCTGGCGCTAAGCCGGCATGGCGTGCTTCCTCTCCGGAAGCGGCATTTTTGCCATGAATGTCAGAATGCGTACTCAATATACGACAGGCTATTTAAGATGAGCGTCGCGATGTTCGTCGCAGCAAAATTGCTGCCCCTCTGCCTGTATGCTTTCCCCTGCGGGCAGATGCACGCCGCAATGTGCGCAACGCACCATATCCTCGGCAATGGCTTGTTTATTTGGAGGCGCCTTCTTGCGATAGGCTTTGAACAGCAAATATACCAGTGCTGCGATGGCAAACAGAAATATCAGACGACTCATGGCAGATGAACCCCGTTGCGGATGGATGGGACTAAGACTTCGATGTAAAAAGACAACAATCACCAACTGTAGCGCGCATCGTAAACATGCGCCGTGCAATCAGTTCAGATTTTTTCGCCCGCACTCGATAATGACAAAGCTAATTTTTTCACCTCTTTCGTGAACTGCGGATTTTAAAATTCCCGCGTAGCAGCGAAGTGCGCCAATTTTATCAGTGATTGTTTGCACTCAGAGTCAGCCAGCACAGCAAGGGCTGCGCAGGCAAATTCCACCTCGCGCATGGCCTGCAAACGGGTAAAGTCCAGCGCGCCGGTGTCATGAATAATCTTCAGCACCTCGGCAAACTTACTCACATCACCCTGCTCAATCGCCCCCCGCACTACGGCGGCCTGCTCGGACGTACCGTGCTGCATGGCATAAATCAGCGGCAGGGTAGGCTTGCCCTCACTGAGGTCATCGCCAAGATGCTTGCCCGTTGCAACTTCGTCAGCCGAGTAATCCAGCACATCGTCCACCAGCTGAAATGCCGTGCCCAGATGCATACCATACCTGGCGACGGCAGCTTCATCCGCATCGGAAGCACCGGCCAGAATCGCACCGAGGCGCATCGCCGCCTCGAACAGCTTGGCCGTCTTGTAATGAATCACCCGCATGTAATTGTCGGCGTCCACGTCCGCATCATGGCAGTTAAGCAGTTGCAACACCTCACCTTCGGCAATCACATTGGTTGCGTCTGCCAGCGTCTGCATCACGCGCATCTCGCCAACTTCGACCATCATCTGGAACGCCCGCGAATACAGAAAATCGCCTACCAGCACGCTGGCCGCATTGCCAAACAGGGCATTCGCCGTCTCACGCCCACGACGCAGACCGGATTCATCCACCACATCGTCGTGCAGCAAGGTCGCGGTATGGATAAACTCGACCACCGCAGCCAGATCGTGGTGATGCGTGCCCTGATAGGAAAATGCCCGCGCAGACAACACGACCAGAGCCGGGCGCAACCGTTTGCCGCCGCTATTGATGATGTATTCACCGACCTGATTGACCAGCAGCACTTCCGAGTGCAAGCGCTTGCGTATCACCTGATCTACTGCCGCCATATCGGCCGCGAGCAATTGTTTGAGATTATCTAAAAACACGATCCATCCTAGAAGATTACTGGCAGCTGGCTACAACCACACCGTGCCTGCGCTGACGAATCGCGCATTGTCGCATAAAAAGCCATTTAACCGTACACGCCCGACCTGTCGCCACGCCACAAATACAGACCGATCAACACGCCCACAGCGCTCAGTAGCAGCACGTAATGCGCCGGCGCCAGCGGATCAAGCGGCAGGAACATGCTCACCAGAATCGGCGTCAGTCCGCCGAATACCGCATAGGCCACATTATATGAAAATGACAAACCGGAGAATCGAACCACGGCCGGGAAGGCGCTTACTGCCGCGCTAGGGATCACCCCGATTACGCCGACAGAAAAACCGCACAGCGCATAGAGCGCATTGATGTGTTGCGGAGTGACTGACATTTGGTTGTAGAGCAGCATTGAGGTATAGCCCAACATCACACAACCCGCCATCATCACCCGCCCCGGGCCGAAACGATCAGATAATGCACCGAACACGATGCAGCCCAGACTCAGGAACAGTGTGGCGATGCTATTCGCCTGCAAAGCCACGGAGGCCGGGATGGCATACAGCTTTTGCAACATTATCGGCGTCATCAATATCATCACAATGATCGCCGCCGACAACAGCCAGGTCATGAGCATCGTCAGCGCCACCGCAGGCCGGTGATCGCGGATCACGGCTTTCAACGGCAGTTCGTCGGCCAGCGTCTGCCGTGCCTGCATCTCTTTAAATACCGGCGTTTCATTCAGCCACTGGCGCAACCACACCGACAATAATCCAAACAAGCCGCCCAGAATAAAAGGCACACGCCACCCTTCACTCAACAGTTCAGCCGGCGTATAGATTTCATTGATTGCGCTTGCCACCAGCGAACCGAGCAGAATACCGCCTGTCAGGCCCGCCGTCAGAGTGCCGCAGGCAAATCCGACATGCCGTGCGGGCACATGCTCAAAGACAAACACCCATGCACCGGGAATTTCACCCCCTATGGCCGCGCCCTGCATGATGCGCAATGTCAGCAGCAACAAGGGTGCCCAGATGCCGATCACGGCATAGGTAGGCAACAGACCGATCGCCAGGGTAGGCAAAGACATCAACAAAATACTCAGCATGAACATGCGTTTGCGCCCAAGCAGATCACCAAAGTGTGCCATCACAACACCACCCAGCGGGCGCGCCAGATAACCCGCAGCAAAGATGCCGAAGGTTTGCAACTGCCTTAACCAGTCCGGCATATCCGGCGGAAAAAACAACTGCCCGATTACGACTGCGAAGAACACGAAAATGATGAAGTCATAGAACTCCAGCGCCCCGCCCAAAGCCGATAACGCCAGTGTCTGATAATCCCTGCGACTCAGTGTCGACATCCCCACTCCCGTAATGTCCAAAATCGTGGCAGTGTATGTTAAGCCATGCCCATCACGCAATGCATATGCCGCCGGCTTGCACTGCGACAGCTCTGCGGTGTCGCATATCACACCCGCAAGCGAGCAAAAACGACAAAGGGCACGCTAGGCGTGCCCTTTGTTACTAACCAGCAGGTCATTTTTATTTCGCAGGCTGCCGCAAAACTATGGCAGCGCAACCTTTACGCTTACAAGCCTTAGCTGCCCGTTGTGCGCTCAGTTCTTTTGCTCAACCCGGCAACTGCTGTTATTCACTTTTCCGTCCGGCATAATCGTGTTGCACAAAATCGCACCTGACAATGCGGCTCCTGCAATATTGGCGCCAGACAAATCCGCATCAGACAAATCCGCATTCAGCAGAATGGCCCCAGTCAGATTGGCGCGTTCCAGTTGTGCGCCACGCAACGTGGCCTTGCTCAGATTAGCTTCTGTCAGATTCGCTTGCGACAGGTTGGCGCTGGTAAGATTGGCGCGCGCCAGATTGGCTTCAGTCAGATTCGCCTTGCCGAGATTGGCTTTGAACAGATTGGCTTGCGCCAGATTAGCCATGTAAAGCTGCGCGCCGGACAAATTAGCCGAACCCAGATTCGCTTCCGCCAACGAGGCATTCAGGCATACACTGCGCGGCTGAATGAGGCAACCGTTGACAGATGCTTCCCCAGCACTGGCCTGAAGCGCCGCAGCAGCTGTTTTCGCAGAACAGTTTGCACCGCTGTTAATTATGCCATTCGGCATCACAGTACGGCAAAACACCGCCTTACTGAACTTAGCCCCGTTAATTTCTGCATTGCTCAGATCGGTATCGGTGAGATTGGCCTCGCTCAGGTTCGCATTTTTAAGTTTGGCGCCGGTCAGATTCGCGCCAGTCAGATTCGCGCCAGTCAGGTCGGCGTTATACAGCGTGATGCCTGCCATATTCGCTTCGGTGAAATTACCCCCCGTCAACTTGCCGTGATAAATGTTTGCGCCCTGAAGATTGGCCTTGGTTAAATTGGCTTTGGACAGATCGCCTTCCAACAACTGGGCGCCCTGCAGGTTAGCATTTTCCAGATTTTTTCCAGAAAACTGGGCGTGTGGACACTGCGTGTTCGGGATGATCGAACACTCTATCCAACCCGCATTCGCACTCAGCGAAGTCAATAACAATAGCGATCCCAATAAAACTTTTTTCAAAATATTCTCCAATGGAAATTGCAAAGGTATACAAACCTTATGCGCACGTGCAAACCATGCACGCGCCGTCTGACGGGCAATGTTCCAGAAAGTTCAAAGCTGCGGATGCGCGCGCTGCAAATTGTCATGCAACTTGTTCAGGGCATCCAGATAGGCCTGGGCAGAAGCCACCACGATATCGGTATCCGCGCCTTGCCCGTTCACAATGCGCCCTCCCTTAGCCAGACGCACCGTCACTTCACCCTGCGCATCGGTACCACTGGTGATGTTATTCACCGAATACAGCTGCAACTCGGTACCGCTATGCACGATGTGCTCTATCGCCTTGAATGTCGCGTCCACCGGGCCGCCACCTTGCATCTCGGCTTCGTGTTGTACATCGCCTATGCTTATCAGCACCCGGGCGACAGGCAAAATTCCGGTTTCACTGTGGGCGCGCAATGAGAGCAAACGATAATGTTCATTAACTTCTGCAATGGCTTCATCGCTCACCAGAGCCTGCAAGTCCTCATCAAAGATTTCGTGTTTGCGATCAGCCAATTCCTTGAAACGCTGAAACGCTGCATTAAATGCCTCTTCCGAGGCAAATTCGATGTTCAACGCCGCAAAACGCTGACGCAAGGCATTGCGGCCCGAAAGCTTGCCCAGCGTCAGTTTATTGGCATTCCAGCCCACATCTTCGGCACGCATAATCTCGTAGGTTTCCCTGTGTTTGAGCACGCCATCCTGATGAATGCCGGACTCATGCGCAAAAGCATTCGCACCCACTATCGCCTTGTTCGGCTGCACCGGATAGCCGGTAATACTGGAAACCAGCTTGGAAGTCGGCACGATCTGCGTCGTGTCGATGCGCGTTTCCAGATTGAATACGTCGCGGCGTGTTTTTACCGCCATGACGATTTCTTCCAGCGAGGCATTGCCGGCGCGCTCCCCCAGACCATTGATGGTGCACTCAACCTGACGCGCACCATTCATCACTGCGGACAGGGAATTTGCCACGGCCAGACCCAGATCGTTATGACAATGGGTGGACCAGATCACTTTGTCCGAATTCGGCACACGGGCTATCAATTGGCTAATGCGCTCGCCCCATGCAGCAGGAATGGAGTAACCGACCGTATCCGGCACATTCAGCGTCCTGGCACCTGCCTGAATCACCGCATCGAACACCCGCACCAGAAAGTCCATTTCCGAACGCACCGCATCCTCGGCGGAAAATTCCACGTCGTCGGTATATTCCAGCGCCCATTTCACCGCAGCTACAGCGCGTTCAACCACCTGATCTTCGCTCATGCGCAACTTATGCTGCATGTGTATAGGACTGGTAGCGATAAAGGTGTGGATACGGCCTGATTTAGCTGGCTGTATCGCCTCGCCCGCACGGCGCACATCATTTTCGCTGGCGCGGGCCAGCGAGCATACCGTCGCATCCTTGACTGTTTCGGCAACGGCACGAACTGCCGCAAAGTCGCCTGGACTGGCTGCGGCAAAACCCGCCTCGATCACATCCACGCCCAATTTTTCCAGCTGACGTGCAATGCGTATCTTCTTTTCGCGGGTCATCGCCGCGCCCGGGCTTTGTTCGCCATCACGCAAGGTGGTGTCGAATATAATTAACTGGTTTGTCATGCTGAACTCCTGATGAAATAGATTAACCTGCGCAATCACCGGGGATTGACGCACTTGATACTTCAGATTTCGGGTATAGGATTAGCGCGCGCCGCGCAGCAACAGCGCAGCCAGCAAGCTGAATGTGGAATGAAGCTGAGAGATTTGGCGTGAAAAATGCATGTCGGGAATATAACGAGTTTTGACGACTCACGCAATGGGCTTGCTGCGCCGCCGCACAAACCACATCACAAAGCCTGACAAGGCATAGCAAAGAAACAAGCCAAATAATACACGCGGAGGATCACTGGAAATCAGCACAAAGAACAGTGCCGCGAGAAAAATCACCAGAAACGGCACGCTCTTGCGCATATTGATGGTTTTAAAACTGTAAAACGGCAGATTGCTGACCATGCTCAGCCCGGCAAACACCGTGAGTGCGGCTGCATACCAGCGCAGTTCATCGCCCTTAAAGCCGTAATCCAACATCACCCAGACAAAACCCGCCACCAAGGCGGCCGCCGCCGGACTAGGCAAGCCTTGAAAATAATTTTTATCGACGATGTCGATATTGGTGTTAAAACGCGCCAGACGCAGGGCAGTCGCTACACAATAAATGAAAGCGGCAAACCACCCCCACTTGCCCATGCCCTTCAATGCCCATTCGTACATAACCAGCGAAGGCGCGACACCGAATGAAACCATGTCAGACAAGCTGTCATATTCCGCACCGAATTCACTTTGCGTGTGCGTCATGCGCGCCACACGCCCATCCAGTCCGTCCAGCACCATGGCTATAAAAATCGCCACCGCCGCATACTCGAATCTGCCGTTCATCGCCTGCACAATGGCATAAAAACCCGCAAACAGCGCGCCCGTGGTAAACAAATTAGGCAGCAGATAGATACCGCGGCGGCGTAGATTCATCGGCTTACGTGTATTGAATTCGTCCATGGCGTGAGATTAACCGTTTTGGGTCCATACCGCCAGCGTAAGCGATCACTGGCACTGAAAATAATGAGGGTAAATGAACATAGCGTGCAAACCCGCAGCAAAAAAATGGGGAGTAGTCAGTGAAAAATCATCTCCACTGACTACTCCCCCGCTGACTACTCACTAATTTTTAGTTCTTCGACTGGTCAACCAGCTTGTTCTTGCCGATCCACGGCATCATCGCGCGCAGCTGTGAACCGACCACTTCGATCGGATGCTCAGCATTCAGACGACGACGCGCAGTCATTTCCGGATAGTTGGTGCGACCTTCCAGAATAAACTGCTTGGCGTAATTGCCGTTCTGGATGTTAGTCAGGCATTCCTTCATTGCTGCACGCGCCTGATCCGCAATAACGCGATGTCCGGTTACATATTCGCCGTATTCTGCATTGTTGGAAATTGAGTAGTTCATGTTGGCAATGCCGCCTTCATACATCAGATCAACGATCAGTTTCAGCTCATGCAGACATTCGAAGTACGCCATTTCAGGCGCATAACCCGCTTCTGTCAGCGTCTCGAATCCTGCCTTGACCAGCTCAACCGCACCGCCGCACAACACAGCTTGTTCGCCGAACAAGTCGGTTTCAGTTTCTTCGCGGAAGTTGGTTTCAATCACGCCGCCCTTAGTGCCGCCGTTTGCTGCCGCATAGGACAAGGCAATATCACGCGCCTTGCCGGACTTATCCTGATAAACCGCGATCAGGCTAGGCACACCGCCACCCTTGAGGTATTCGGAACGCACTGTATGACCGGGGCCTTTAGGTGCAATCATGATGACATCCACGTCGGTGCGTGGCACAACCTGGTTGTAATGCACGTTAAAACCGTGCGCAAACGCCAGTGCAGCACCGGCTTTCATGTTTGGCGCAACGTCGCGGTGATAAACCTCGGGGATGGTCTCATCCGGCAACAGGATCATCACTACGTCAGCCGCTTTAACCGCTTCAGCCACTTCAGCCACGTTCAGACCAGCAGCAGACGCCTTGGCCCAGGATGCGCCATCTTTACGCAAACCAACCGTCACGTTTACGCCGGAATCACGTAAATTCTGCGCATGTGCGTGACCTTGTGAGCCGTAGCCCACGATGGTAACTTGTTTGCCCTTGATCAATGACAGGTCTGCATCTTTATCGTAAAAAACTTTCATGTTGCCCTCTATAAAAAATAATAAATCAGTTGGTAGTTGCTAGACGTGGATTATTAGTTTTCGTTGTCCGCTGCGCGGGTTTAACTACTGACTAGCGACTCGTGTCTAACGACTGTTTTTAATTCACAGTTTCAAAATCCTGTTGCCACGCCCGATGCCGGACGCGCCGGTGCGTACCGTTTCCAGAATCAGGTCACGGCCAATTGCATCGATAAAACTATCCAGCTTAACTCTCGAACCGGTCAATTCGATAGTGTAGGTGTGATCCGATACATCCAGAATCCGCCCGCGAAAAATATCTGTCAGACGCTTCAGCTCTTCGCGAGCCTCACCCTCAGCACGTAGTTTAAGCAACATCAGCTCGCGCTCGATATGCTCACCTTCGCTCAAGTCCATCACCGACACGACATCGACCAGCTTATTGAGCTGCTTGTTAATCTGCTCGATGACCGCATCCGAACCGCTGGTGACGATAGTCATGCGCGACAGGGTAGCATCTTCAGTCGGCGCCACCGTCAGCGATTCGATATTGTAACCGCGTGCAGAAAACAAACCTGCCACGCGCGACAACGCGCCTGCTTCGTTTTCCATCAACAAAGAAATGATATGGCGCATTATAAATCCTCCGCCAAAACAACTTCAGACAAACCCTTGCCGCCAGGAACCATAGGGAACACATTTTCAGTCGAGTCTGTACGAAAGTCCATGAACACCAGATCATTCTTGCGTGAGAAGGCCTCTTTCATCGCAGGTTCCACATCAGCCGGTTTATCAATACGCATGCCGATATGGCCATATGCTTCGGCCACTTTCACGAAGTCAGGCAACGCGTCCATGTAGGATTCCGAAAAACGGTTGCCGTGGAAAAATTCCTGCCACTGGCGCACCATACCTAAATAGCCGTTGTTCAGCGACAGCACCTTGATCGGCAAATGATATTGCTTGCAGGTGGACAATTCCTGAATATTCATCTGGATACTGCCCTCACCCGTCACGCAAGCCACCGTCTCTCCCGGATGTTTGAGCTGCACCCCCATCGCTGCCGGCAAGCCAAAGCCCATCGTACCCAGACCGCCTGAATTGATCCAGCGACGCGGATGATTGAATTTGTAATACTGCGCCGCCCACATCTGGTGTTGCCCCACATCGGAGGTGACAAACGCATCACCGCCTGTCAGCTTATGCAGTGTCTCAATCACGAATTGCGGCTTGATGATCTCGCTGGAGTTTTTATAGCGCAAACCACCGCCTGTCACGCGCCATTCATCGACCTGCTTCCACCATGCCGCCATTTCGGCCGCATCCGGCTTTTGACGACTGGCGCGCAATACTTCCAGCAATTCAGTCAGAACCAGCTTCAAGTCACCGACTATCGGCACATCCACCTTGACGCGCTTGGCAATCGAGGAAGGGTCAATGTCGATATGAATGATTTTGCGCGGCACCTGAGCAAAATGTTCGACGTTGCCGATTACGCGGTCGTCAAAACGCGCACCGATAGCCACCAGCACATCGCAATGCTGCATCGCCATGTTGGCTTCATAGGTGCCGTGCATGCCCAGCATGCCGACGAACTGCTTGTCATTGGCCGGAAAACCACCCAAGCCCATCAGGGTATTGGTGCACGGAAAACCCAGCAAACGAACCAGATCGGTCAACTGCGCAGACGAATCGGACAGCACCACACCGCCACCCGCATAAATCATTGGCCGCTTGGCCTCCAGCATCAGCTGCGCCGCATGTCTGATCTGCGCGCTATCTCCACGACCTTGCGGATGATAAGAACGAATATTGACGCTGGCCGGATAAACAAACTCGGTTTTCTGACCGGAAACATCTTTCGGTATATCCACCAGAACCGGGCCTGGACGACCCGACTTAGCCAGATAAAAAGCCTTTTTAATCGTCGAGGCGATGTCTTTCACATCCTTGACCAGGAAGTTGTGCTTCACGCAGGGCCGCGTAATTCCGACCGCATCCACCTCCTGAAACGCATCCTCACCGATCGCAAACGTCGGCACCTGACCACTGATTACCACCATCGGTATCGAATCCAGATAGGCGGTTGCAATCCCGGTCACTGCATTCGTCAAGCCGGGACCGGAAGTAACCAGCGCAACACCCACCTTATCAGAGGAACGCGCGTAGCCGTCAGCCGCATGCACGGCTGCCTGTTCGTGACGCACCAAAATATGCTTGACCTTGTCCTGCTGGAACAGTGCATCATAAATGTGCAGTACCGCCCCGCCCGGATAGCCGAATAAATATTCAACACCTTCTTCTTGTAAACAACGGATGGTTATTTCCGCACCGGTCATCTCCATGACACACACCCTATGATTAAACTAAAAAGAACTGCGTAAGATAAAGGGAAGCAGCATTTTGGTCAACTACTTGCGTTGCAAACCACACGTTTTCTGGCTAATAACACCGTGTTTTGTTACTATTCATGCTCATTGCAAGGAGTAAAAACTGGCAACCCAAGCTGAATTAAGCGATTTTCTGAGCCGCATCGAACGCCGCGCTTACAAACATGCAGCCTTTGCTGTGCACGATAGCCATACCGCATTGGATATCGTTCAGGACGCCATGATCAAACTGGCGGAAAGGTATGGCGACAAGCCTGCCGAAGAATTACCTTTGTTATTCCATCGTATTTTGCAGAACACTATTCGTGACCATTACCGTCGTCAAAAGGTGCGCACGAGCTGGATATCACTATTTTCCGCCTTTCAGCCCAAGCACGACGAAGAGGAATTCGACCCGCTGGATGTGCTTGAGGATGACAACAATCAAAGTACCCCTGCAACCCCGGATTCGGCCATGCAACAAAAACAGATTTTGGCTTTGATCGAACAGGCCTTAAGCAAACTCCCCCTGCGTCAACGCGAAGCCTTTCTGCTGCGTTACTGGGAAGGGTTGGATACCGCCGAAACAGCCAAGGCAATGGGATGTACCGAAGGCAGCGTCAAAACCCACTGTTCGAGAGCGAATCATGCTTTGGCCGCGACGCTAAAAGCTAAAGGAGTTGAATTACCATGAAACCATATAAGCAAGACCTGAATCACACGCGCATCGCTGAATTACTCACGCAAAGCAGCGGACAACTTGATGAACATATTGTCACTACACTACGTCAGGCGCGCGCCATTGCATTGCAAAAGCAAAAACTGCGCGAGCCCGTCCTGTCGTTGAGCGCGATAGGCCATCGCGCCCACGCGCTTATGCCGCATTCCACCCATCAATGGCTGGCGACAGCCATGCTACTCGCGGCGATCGTCGTCAGCGTGACAAGCTATTGTCAATACACGCAAGAACATCAGGGTAGCCATCTGGATATCGCCATCCTGACCGGCGATCTGCCCATAGAAGTATTCATAGATCACTAAGCACATGAAAATACTCATCGCCGCGTTTGCATTCTGCTGCTCGCTCAACGCCTCCTTGGTCGCTGCCTCACCGGAGCCCTGGCACAAGCTCACCTCTTCCGAACAGGAAGCACTTGCGCCGGTGCAGTCGCAATGGAGCAGCTTATCCGAAGCGCAGCAGCGCAACTTTCTGGACATCGCTCATCATTATCCTGATCTTAACCCGAGCGAAAAACAGCGTTTCCTGAGCCGATTAGCGACATGGGCCAAACTCACTCCGGAACAACGTCAGGCAGCGCGCGACAAATATCGCGCCTTTAGCAAGGTGCCGGAAGAGAAGCGCGAGCAAGTCAAACAGATGATCTCCCAAGACCAGAAAACCAAATAAGCCGTCTCCCGTCTTCAACAGCGCACTCAGCGCCGTTCTATCCACCACAGCATCACGCCACCCAACAACAAAAACAGGCCTGTCATTGCCGTGGCACTGAGCACGGGTTGCCAGCCATTAAGTGCGCCCAGGCTGGCGAACAAACGTCCGGCGAAGTGGAACACCAGACCTAGGACAATGCCCATGAATATCATCACACTGATACCACCCTTGCGCCGCTGATAAGACGCAAACGGCAATGCCAGCACCATCATCACCAGCAAGGCAAACGGGTAAACCAGCTTGTTCCACATTGCGATTTCGTAACGCGCACTCTGCTGCTTATTTTCTTTCAGATGGGTGGCGTATTTATACAAATCGATGGCAGACATTTGTTCAGGCACCACCAGCATCACGCTCAGTATCCCCGGCGTCAGCGCGGATTTCCATGGCTGATTTTGTAACTCACGGGTCGTTACGCCGCGCTTGTCAAAACGCGTCTCCAGCACCTCCCCCAGCAGCCAGTTTCCCGGCTTGACATAGCTTGCCTGTTTGGCGCTGATAATCGTCTGCAAATGAAAATCATCGTCAAAACTGTAAATCGTGATGTCCGACAAACTGGTATCAGGCATCACGCTTCTGACATTGACGAAGCTACGATCATCCTTAACCCATACGCCGGAGCGGAAAGCCTGCAAGGAAACCTGTGAATTCATCGCTTCAAGCCGCAATTTCTGCGCCATACGTTCGCTGGGCGGAGCCAGCAATTCACCGCAGATAAAACTGAGCATAACCATGGGCAACGCGATTTTTCCCAGCGCGACCAGCATCTGCGCCGTCGATGCCCCTGAAGCGCGATATATCGTCACCTCGGAACGTGCCGCCATTTGCACCAGCGCAACGATAGTACCCACCAGCACCGCCACCGGAAACAACTCGTAGATATGCCCCGGCATCGTCAGTACAACGAACAGCAACACGTAGCCCAGGCTGTATTGACCATAACCCATCACGCTCAGCTCATGAATAAAATCAAGAAAAGCAAACAACATGATGAGCGCGGCAAACACCAGTGCGACACTGGCGTATATTTCCTTGGCCAAATAGCGAGTCAATAAATTCATTTCCTGAGCACCCTGCGCAGCGAAAACAGCGACATGCGCCAATAAAATAACAACGCGGTGATCAGCAACATCAACACATGTATGCCCCACAGTCCGATACCGGGTGACAGCTTGCCCTGACCTACCCAAGCGTTGGTCACACTAATCATGTTGCTGTACAGCATGTACAGCACGATAGCCATAATCAGGTTCAACGAACGTCCGGCACGGGGATTAACATAACTCAAGGCAATGGCCAGCAATGAAAGCACGGCCGCGCTTATCGGCAACCCTAAACGCCATTCCAGTTCAGACAGGTTCCAGGTCGTAGGATTACGCCACAATTCCGGGGTAGTCATCGTGCGTGCATTCGGCTGCGCCTGTTTGGTCGCTACGCTGTCTATACGCATCGCATAACGTTCAAACTCCACGATGCGATAATCGCGCTGACCCGGCGTACCCTCATAACGCGTACCATTCAACAGCACCAAAAAACGGTCACCGTTCGGCAACGTTTCCTGAAAGCCCTGGCGTGCCACCATCGTGCCCAGTTGCTTATTTTGCACAGAACGCACGAAAATATTACCGACCTGATTGCTGCTCACATCGACATCCTCGACAAAATACACTCTGTCCGCCTGATTCGACTCGCGAAACACGCCGGGCTTCACCATGGCAACTTCATCACGGCTTTCCAGTTTATTTTTATAGGCCTCCGCTTTTTGCAAAGCCCACGGTGACAACACCAGACTGAGCAGCGCAATCAACACCACCACGGGGATGGCATACCATAACACCGGCCGTATCCAGCGCGTCAGACCGATACCGGCGCAGAACCACACCACCATTTCGCTGTCGCGATAGCAGCGCGACAGCGTCAACAAAATGGATATAAACAGACTGATCGAAAGCAGCACCGGCAGATAATTCAACGCACTGAAACCGAGCAGTGCCAATACGCCATCCGCGGCCAGCTTGCCGCTGACTGCGGCACCCAGAAAACGAATCAGCTGGCTGACCACCACAATGCCCAGCAAAGTTGCAAATACCAGCAAGCCATTGCCGGCAAACTCAAGCACCAGGGCACGATGAAAGAGGTCGCGGCGAAACAACTTTGACTTTACACGGGAAGTTTGCGGATAATCAGGCATCGGAACGTAAAATTGAATGAGGAGCAACGCGTGGAATTTAGCATAAAACAAAGCAGTCCGGAAAATCAGCGCAGTGCCTGCATCGTTCTGGGCGTTTTTGAGGGCGGCCAGCTATCTCCCGCCGCACAAATTCTCGATCAGGCAGCCGGGCATCAGTTAAGCAAGCTGGTCACGCGCGGCGATGTGACGGGAAAAACAGGCAACACCGTGTTACTTCATACTCTGTCCGGCGTGAGCGCCGAACGCGTGTTGCTAATAGGCCTGGGCAAAGCCGAAGAATTTAACGCTAAACAATTTCTCGACACACTGCGCACCACCTTTGCTGTACTGCAAAAAACCATCTGCAAAGACGCAGCCCTCTATTTCACCGACCTTGCCGTCCAGCAGCGCGATGAGGCATGGAAAATCAACCAGATCGTATTGCTCGCTGCCGAATCTGCGTATCGTTGCGACCAGCTCAAGAGCAAACCGGCCGATAAGCCGAGCTTGCGTAAAGTCCTGCTGGGTTGTACCAAAAAGCCGGGGAATGCCGCTCAAACCGCACTACTTCAAGCCAGCGCCACGGCTCATGGCATGAAATTAACCAAGGATTTGGGTAATTTACCCGGCAACATCTGCACCCCGACTTATCTGGCGGAGCAGGCACGCAAGCTGGCCGAAACCTATAAGTTCAAGGTGACCGTCCTGGAAGAGAAGGATATGGAAAAATTGGGCATGCATTCGCTGCTGTCCGTCACGCGTGGCAGCCGTCAACCCGCCAAACTGATTACGCTGGAATATCACGGCGGCGACAAGAAACAAAAACCCGTGGTACTGGTTGGCAAGGGACTCACCTTTGACTCCGGCGGTGTCTCGCTCAAACCCGGCGCGTCGATGGACGAGATGAAGTACGACATGTGCGGCGCGGCCAGTGTGCTGGGCACCATGCAGGCGATTGCCGAAATGGGTCTGAAGCTCAACGTGGTCGCCGTCATTCCAAGCAGCGAAAACATGCCGGATGGTGCGGCCAGCAAGCCCGGCGACATCGTAAAAAGCATGGCCGGGCTGACCATCGAAATCCTCAATACCGATGCCGAAGGCCGTTTGATACTGTGCGATGCGCTGACCTATGCCGCGCGATTTGAACCGGACACTGTGTTAGATATCGCCACCCTCACCGGCGCCTGCGTGATCGCGCTGGGCGGCGTCGCCAGCGGCCTGTTCAGCAATCAGGATGAACTAGCCCGCGAATTGGCTGAAGCAGGCGAATATTCAAATGACCGCGCATGGCACATGCCGCTATGGGACGATTACCAGCAACAGCTGGACAGTAATTTTGCCGACATGCAGAACATCGGTGGACGCGAGGCGGGCAGCATTACCGCCGCGTGCTTTTTGTCACGCTTCACCAAGAATTACCGCTGGGCGCATCTGGATATCGCGGGTACGGCCTGGAAATCCGGCAAGGACAAGGGTTCGACCGGGCGTCCGGTACCACTGCTCACGCGCTATTTGATCCAGCGGGCTCAAGCCGCAAAATAATGACCAGAGTAGATTTTTATACAGGCTCTCCCGACAAGCTGCGCACCGCTTGTCAGTTGAGCCATAAAGCCATGCAAAACGGCCTGCACACCATCATCAGCCTGCCCGATGCTGCGAGTTGCGATGCGCTGGATCGGTTGTTGTGGCATTACCCTGACACCGCCTTCATCCCGCATTGCCGCAGCGACGCGGAACAGGCAGCACAGACACCGGTTGTTCTGAGCCACGACAACGATAAATTTCCGCACCACGACTTGTTGATCAGCCTGCATGGCGAGTGCATGCCCTTTTTCAGCCGCTTTGATCGCGTCATCGAAATCGTCGGCATGAGCGAGGAAGAAAGCCGCCTGGGGCGTGAGCGCTACGCGTTTTACCGGGATCGCGGCTACGAACTGCGCCATTTCGACCTGAACAAGGCCAATGAGCCATGACACCGCAGAACATTTATTCTAGCGATGACTTGCCTTTGCTGACCGAGGTGGTCAACCATCCTGATTTTAACGACTTGCCGATACTCACCGAGGTCGTTGCCGAAGAGACACAGACCGGCGAACCTCATTCCATAGCCGATCAGCCAACCGCCAGCGCAGCCGTGCTGCCACGCACCTTGAGCGCCGAAGAGATGCAGTATCTGTTGCAGCAACTTGAAACGCATCTGGAAACCGTATTTACCGGCAAACTAAACAGACACATCGAGCAACTGCAAAAACTCGCCGTTGATCTGGCGATCAGCGAACTCAAAGCCGAACTACCCCAATTGCTGCGTGATGCGCTGACAAATACAGACGTTAGTCGCTAGACGCTGGTCACTAGTTAAAAACACGGCGACTAGCGACTAGCGACTAGCGACTAACGACTAACGTCTGGTTGTATAATCGCCCCCTTCATAAAAGCCCGACCCGTTCGCCATCAAGGTATTGCCATGGAACTGACCAAAAGTTTTGAACCCAAAGAAATCGAATCGCGCTGGTATCCCAAGTGGGAGGAATCAGGCTACTTCAAGGCAGGACTCGATCCGGCCAAGACCGCATCCTTTTGTATCCAGCTGCCGCCGCCGAACGTAACCGGCACGCTGCATATGGGTCATGGCTTCAACCAGACGCTGATGGACACGCTCACCCGCTATCACCGTATGCGCGGCGACAATACCCTGTGGCAACCGGGCACGGATCACGCGGGCATTGCCACGCAAATCGTGGTCGAGCGCCAGCTTGATGCCCAGGGCATCAGTCGTCACGACCTGGGACGCGAGGCATTCATCGAAAAAGTCTGGGAGTGGAAAAAAATCTCCGGCGACACCATCACACGCCAGATGCGTCGTCTGGGTACCTCGCCGGATTGGTCGCGCGAACGCTTTACCATGGATCCCGCGCTGAACAAGACCGTCACCGAGACTTTCGTACGCCTGTTCAACGAAGGCCTGATCTATCGCGGCAAACGTCTGGTGAACTGGGACCCCAAGCTGCACACCGCCGTGTCCGACCTGGAAGTGGTGCAGGAAGAAGAAGACGGTTTCATGTATCACATCCGTTACCCGCTGGCCGCGCCCGACACCGCACATGGCCTGACGCATCTGACCGTGGCCACCACCCGCCCCGAGACCCTGCTGGGTGACGTCGCGGTGATGGTGCATCCGGAAGACGAGCGCTATGCGCATCTGATCGGCAAGACCGTCAGACTTCCTTTGTGCGACCGTGACATCCCTATCATCGCCGACGACTATGTGGACCGCGAATTCGGCACCGGCGTAGTGAAAGTCACGCCTGCGCATGATTTCAACGACTATGCGGTAGGACAGCGTCACAAGCTGGCCATGATTTGCATCCTTACGCTGGATGCCAGAATCAACGATGAGGCGCCAGAAAAATATCGCGGCATGGATCGCTTCGATGCCCGTAAGCAGATCGTCGCCGACCTCGAAACGGCAGGTGTGTTCGACAAGGCCGAGAAGCACAAACTCAAAGTGCCGCGCGGCGACCGTACCGGTGTGGTGATCGAACCTATGCTCACCGACCAGTGGTTTGTCGCGATGAGCAAGGCCGGTCCCGAAGGCAAGAGCATTACCGAGCAGGCACTGGAATGCGTAAGCTCCGGCGAAATCAAGTTCCACCCCGAAAACTGGGTCAACACTTACAACCAGTGGCTGAACAACATCCAGGACTGGTGCATCTCGCGCCAGCTGTGGTGGGGTCATCAGATACCGGCATGGTATGGCGTGAACGGCGAAGTGTTTGTCGCGCATGATGAAGCCGAGGCGCGCCGTCAGGCTGACAAAGTCGGCTACGCCGGTCAACTCGACCGCGACAACGACGTGCTCGACACCTGGTTTTCCTCCGCACTGTGGCCGTTTTCCACACTTGACTGGCAGGAAGGAAAATCATTCGAAGAGCAGAATGCCTTCGTTCAGCAATACCTGCCCTCCACGGTGCTGGTCACTGGCTTCGACATCATTTTCTTCTGGGTCGCGCGCATGGTGATGATGACCCGCCACCTCACCGGCAAGATTCCGTTCAAGGATGTGTATGTGCATGGTCTGATCCGTGATTCGGAAGGACAGAAGATGTCCAAGTCCAAGGGCAACGTGCTCGACCCCATCGATCTGATCGACGGCATCGCGCTCGACGAACTGGTGCAGAAGCGCACCACCGGCCTGATGAATCCGAAACAGGCCGCACAAATCGAGAAGCACACCCGCAAGGAGTTCCCCGAGGGTATCCCCGCCTTCGGCACCGATGCGTTGCGCTTTACCTTCGCTTCGCTGGCCTCTCCGGGACGCGACATCAAATTCGACATGCAGCGCTGTGAAGGCTATCGTAATTTCTGCAACAAGCTGTGGAATGCCACGCGCTTCGTGCTGATGAATTGCGATGGTCATGACACTGGGCTCGATGAAACGCTGCCGCTAGAATATTCCGCCGCCGACCGCTGGATGATCAGCCTGCTGCAACAGGCGGAACTGGAAATGGCGCAACATTTTGCCGATTATCGTTTCGACATGGCCGCGCGCACAGTGTACGAACTGGTATGGAATACCTATTGCGACTGGTATGTGGAACTGGCCAAGGTGCAGCTTCAGGATCGAGGATTGAGGATTGAGAATGCAGAAGCACAGCAGCGCGCGACGCGTCGCACTCTGGTGCGCGTACTGGAAACCATGCTGCGCATGGCGCACCCGATTATTCCGTTCATCACCGAAGAATTGTGGCAATCGGTTGCGCCGCTAGCCGGCAAGGCTCCCTCTCCTGAACAGGATAGGGCGGGTGTAGAAGCTTCCATCATGCTGCAAGCCTATCCCAAAGCCGATACGGGCAAAATAGACGGCGATGCGATGCAACAGATCGCGCTATTGCAGGAAATGATCAACGCCTGTCGTCGTTTGCGCAGCGAAATGAATCTGTCGCCCGCACAACGCGTGCCACTGATTGCCGCAGGCGATGCCGCGACACTCAACGCACTCGCACCTTACATCAGCAGCATGGGCAAGCTGAGCGAAGTACAGGTTGTCGCCGAACTGCCGGAAGGCGAGGCGGCAGTTGCCCTCGTCGGCGCATTCAAGCTGATGCTGAAAGTCGAGATTGACGTCGTCGCCGAACGCGAACGACTGGATAAGGAAATAACCCGGTTGCAGGGCGAAGTGGCCAAGACACAAGGCAAACTGGGCAACGAAAGTTTCGTGGCAAGAGCGCCAGCTGCGGTAGTGGAACAAGAGAAAAAACGCATGGCCGACTTTGCTGCGACACTGGAACAACTACAGGCGCAACGCGTCAAATTGGGATAACACAATTTGGAGTGCGGTGGCACGAAGAACTTTTGTTCCGGCACCGGCATGACACCGCGCAACCGAGGTTGCGCACTCCAAATCCAAGCGTAGGGTGGGCAGATTTCTGCCCACGCTGATTGGGTTAGCGGCGGCGAATCAGAAACATGAATTCGCCGTGTTGTTCGCTCGATGAGAGCAACTCATTGCCGGTTTGACGGCAAAACATCTCAAAATCCTTGATGGACCCCGGGTCGGTGGCGATGATATGCAACACAGCCCCGCTGCTCATCGCGGACAGGGATTTTTTGGTGCGCAATATGGGCAGCGGACACGCCAGTTGGCGCACGTCCAATTCGACATCAAACGGCTGCCCGGAACATAGCTCTGTGTCCGCACTCATGCGAGAGGCAAGCCTGCACCTGCCCAGGCGGCAATCCCGCCTTGCAGGTTGTGCACATCAGAATAACCATTCGCAGCAGCAAACGCCGCAGCCTGCCCGGAGCGCCCGCCCATCTGGCAATAAAAAACAATCGTCGCCGTCTTCTCAAGTTCATGCAGGCGCAATGGCAACAAATGCAGCGGCAACGATTCGCCCTGCGGGATTTTCCCGCGCAGCACTTCTGCATCCGTGCGCACATCAATCAGCTTTAAATCATCCTGCTGCAACCTCGTCGCCAATTCGTCGACCGTTATATTCTTGAAACCTGTCACGTCTTCTTCCTTTTTAACTGCGTTCAATTTACCGGGGGCGAATTCTGCGCACTTTCCCGGACAAAGTCCAGAGAGATGAGCTTGTAGCCTGTAGCAGTTAACCAAAAGATGTGCTTGCTACTCGCTACCCGCTTTTCAAAAAGCGTTTATCATACCGCCCATGAGAAAACTTACCCTGATATTACTACTGAGCTTTTCGTCCTTCGCCTTCGGCGACGGTTTGCCTGACTTGGGGGATGTGTCGCAAACCGTGCTCACGCCGATTCAGGAGCGCCAGATCGGACAGCAGAGCATGTTGGAGATTCGTTATACCCGCCAATTGCTCGATGATGCGGAAATCAGCGATTACCTTAATCAACTGGGCTACAGGCTGGTCGGATACAGTAGCGAGCCCTCGCTCGAATTCGAATTTTTCGCACTAAATGATTTCGGCGTCAACGCTTTCGCCTTGCCGGGTGGTTTTATCGGCGTCAATGCAGGTCTGTTACTCACCACACAAAGCGAATCCGAACTGGCCTCTGTGTTAAGTCATGAAATTGCCCACGTTACCCAGCACCATCTGGCGCGCATGGTTGCCTCGCAGAAAGGCGACACCCTGGCTTCCATGGCCGCCATTGCCGTTGCGATACTCGCCGCGCGCAGCAATTCGCAGGCCTCTCAGGCTGCCCTCGCCAGCGTACAAGCGCGCGCCGTGCAGAAGCAGCTTGATTTCACCCGCATCCATGAGCAGGAAGCAGACCGCATCGGCCTGGACATTTTGCAAAAGGCCGATTTCAACGCCCATGCCATGCCGGAATTCCTGGAACGCTTACAACGCGCGACCCGCTTGCTCGAGGGCAATGCACCCAATTATCTGCGCACCCATCCGATCACCAGCGACCGTATCGCTGACATCGAGAACCGGGTCAACAAGCAGCCTTACCGCCTGATGCCTGACAGCCTCGACTTCCAGCTGGTACGCAGCAAACTCATCGGTGCACAAAAAACGACGGTTGATGCCATCAGCTACTTCAACGACGCGCTGACGACACACAAACATGGCAATCCGATTGCCCAGCGCTATGGTCTGGTAAACGCGCTGCTGCGCAACAACGAAGTCGAACGTGCCTCTCAGGAACTGGAGATACTGCGCACGCAGGCGCACGCCAGTCCGCAGTCACAAAACAACGCCATGCTGGCCACCCTTAGCGGCCAGGTAAAGCGCGCCACGAAGGCGAGCGATACGCTGGATTATTATCGTACTGCGGTGCGGAATTTCCCCCGGCATCGCGCCCTGATATACGATTACGTCGATCTGCTGCTGCAAAGCAAACAGGCTGAAATCGCCGTCAAACTGCTCGCTGAACAAGTCGTGCGCCACCCGGCCGACACCACGCTCTACAACCTGCAAGCCCGCAGCTATAACCAGCTGAACAAATCGTTCGAGCAGCATCAGGCACAAGCTTACAGCTACGCCTGGCAGGGAAATCTGTTTGCCGCCATCGAACAACTCGAACTGGCGAAACAGGCTGGAGGGAGTTTCTACCAGCTGTCCACAGTGGAGTCCGACCTGCGTGAATTGCACGAAATGCTGGGTGCACGGGCGAAGAAGTAAATCGCTTCTACTACCTTATCAAGTGCAAGGCCTGTGCACCGTTGCGCACTGCTGACGCAACCAAACGGTAGTCAAAAGTCGCAAGCTGCCCACCGTGAGTGCACGCTAGTGCCAATAAATAACTATCCGTCACCTGACCGGAACTCAACAGGCAATCCCTGTCAAATTTATCCTCATCAAGCAAACTGATGTCATCCGGCCAAAATACGTGGCCTGGTAATGCTCGCAAGCCCGCCATCAAGGGAACTACAGCCGATGGTGTACCGGGTGAATTCGGATAACGGGCATGCCCGATTATCCGCAGCACGCCATTTTCAGTTAAGGGACAGGTCGCCCATGATTGTTGACCCTGCGCCGCAAACCATTCATGTGCCAGATCGTGTTGAATATGCCCGGGGTCAATCAAGGCGATCAGCACATTCACATCAAGTAAAAACGTCATCAAGGCAACTCGTCGCGTAATTGACTGACCAATTCCGGCGTAACGACCTTCATGCCCGTTCGAGACATCAGCAGAGGCACGCCATTACGCATCTCGCTCGTTGAGACATCAGGTCTTAGCGCCTGTCTGGCCAGGGAAGAAAGTATATTGCCAATACTCTTGTGCTGCGCCATTGCCAACCCCTTGGCTGCGGCAAGCACATCCTCATCTATCGTCAAAGTTGTTCGCATACTGCATCTCCCCTGTCACAACATCAAACATCGCGCATCATACATCGCACATCCGCTCAGGACAACACGCATAAAGCATTGGGCAGTTAAATCTGATTCCTTATTAAGTGACCCCTTATTTTTCTGCGCCTGACGAGGCAATCTGTTTGCCGCCATTGAGCAACTCTAACTGGCGAAACAGGCTGGAGGAAGTTTCTGCCAGTTCACCACGTTGGAGTCAGACCCACGCAAACTGCATGAAATGCTGGGTGCGCGGGCGAAGAAGCAAAGCACACCCTGCCGAATCAACGCCCCGATGGCAAACTGGTTTTATCGCAACCCTGCTTTGCCAGCAGACAGGTGACGCTATAGTCCGTAGCCGCTTCGCGCCATTTCCCGTCGGCTTCATAAGCCCTTGCTCGCCCCAGATAATGCTTGAAATTCGGCTGGACTTTCTGTTCCTGAACCAGCAGGATCGCACGACTGAAAGCCTGTGCGGCCTGTTCATTTTGATTCAACTTCAGATAACTGGCGCCGAGATTACCGTAGGCTTCCGAAAATTTCGGATTCAAGCGGGTTGCCGTTTGCAGATCGCTGATGGCGCTGTCGTATTTATCCACTTTCAACCATTCCGTTCCCCGGTTGTAATAAATCCGCGCCGCACCGGGGAGAGTTTGCCTGTCCTTGACCAGTTTCTCTGCATCATCCCATAGCAGTATGGGATGTGAAAACGAGGATAAGCGCTCCATGGATATCATGAACAAGGTCGCGGCAAACAATAGCGACAGCCCGATCATCAGCCTTGCGTTCAGCTGCATCAGCAACAGCGGCAAGACGATCACACCACCTAATGCCCATATATAACTGCGATACAACACGAAAATTTCCTGAATGCGCACCGATGAAAACTCGGTCATAAACATCAGCCAGGGCAGCAACATCGCGAAGCCGATCAATCCTGCACGGCCTCGTTTCAACAGTAGCAGCAACGCGGCAAACCCGTACAGCAGATAGGCCAGCAGCGCCGCTCCGTAAGCCGACAGGAATCCTTGTGCGTAGGGTTCACGCATGTCCACCGACATCCAGCCGGGATGAGGCAGCACCCACAGCAATCCATATTTAAAAAACAACCATGACTGGGTCAACACGCTGTATCCGTAGGCATTTTCAGGCAGAACGCCCTCCAGCATTTCGCTTGCGCTCAGTTCATAGGTATGACCGATAACCCCCCTGATCTGTGCGATAGTCAGCAGCGCCACCAGCACATACCCGAGAAAAACCGGCCAGTTTTCCCGCAAGTATCGTCGCCAATTTTCATGCAACAACACCGTCAGCGCCACGACTACGGCGGGCAACATGATGACATGCTCCTTGCTGTGGGTTGCCATAAAGTACAGCAACACACTGACCCATAGCCAGACCTTGCCGTGTCCATTACCCGCGTGCAAATACGCCCACAAGGCCAGTACGCTGAACAGCGTCGCCATCACAATGGTGCGCTGCACCAGATAACCCGTCGCATACACGGCAAGCGGATGCAAGGCAAACAGTGTTACCGAAATCAGAATCGCCGCCACCAGGCCGGTACGTTCGCCATCTGATTCAACTGAAGGCAACGCACTGCGATACAAACGAACCACGAAAAGCGCCAATGCAACCACCACCATCCAGTGCAACAGCATATTTTCTATTCGGAACGGCAGCAACCCAAAGCCAAACCACTGTGCAGTCCAGGCCAGGGTGGCATAGGGCAGCGCACGCAGATCGCCCACAGACGGTGAAGCAAAAGCCTCAATCGCCGAACGCCCCTCGCTGTCCAGCATGAAAAAATACAGATCATCAAAAACAATCGGGTTGTACAAAAACTGTCCGTACAACGCAGCAATCAGGCCGCCCACCAGTGCCACCCATAGTGCTATTTGTTTAGTAACGTTCATGTTCACATACCTCATCGCGTCATCTACAAACTTATTCAGAATAAAAAAGCCGCCTCGCGGCGGCTTTTCATAAGACTATGCAGCGATTACTTACAGAAGTTGGCCGCAAGGCAAGTACCAGACTGAGTCCAAGTGATGCCGCCGACTGCCACGGCTGGTGTGATCTTGAATGTATAAGCACCTGCTGTTGCAGTTGCAGTAGCGGTGATTACACCCGCATCTGTCACTGACAGAGACGCCATATTGGCTGTTGCAGCTGGAGCAGCGGGAACTCCGTTGGAACCCGCGGTACAACCAGTGATGTCTGCAGCAGCAGCAATGCCTTGCTCCTGAACACACAGTTCAACAGCCGTCTTATAGGCACCGGTCAGAGAAACCACTTCCGAGAAGCGCGCCTTCTTAGTGTAGTCACTGTATGCCGGGATCGCAACAGCTGCCAGAATACCGATAATCGCCACAACAATCATCAGTTCGATCAGGGTAAAACCTTTTTGTACATTTTTCATTTGAAGCTCCTCTTTAAGTTGGATTCGTCATTCGGTCAAAGCGGTTTACACTCCGTTTTGCCTTGCTTATACGTCAGCAATAGCCGTGCCACAAATACAAAGCGTTGATTATTAAGCATTAATACATTAACACCCGCTACACACCGAATAAATATGGACAATTTACGTCAGTTATGTGACGAATTTCGTCAGTCAGATATTATACGGGACACGCACTCCGGGTTCATCAGGCGAAAAGTCTTTGGTGTTACGCGTGACAAATAGTCGGCTTTCCACTTGAGCGCTTGCCCACACAATGGCATCAGGCAATTTGATTTTATGTTTTTTGCGGAGCGCGACAGCTGCGACGGCTACTTGCTCATCAATTGGCAGATTGACAAAACCACTTAGAAAACCCCTGATTATGGCCTCGGTTTCGGGCGTTGCGCCGACCATTACTTCCATCCAGGTGACAAGACTGATGGCTTTATCGGAATATCTATCCAATTCAGTTTTGGCCTGCTCGATCCCGTTCAGGTAGTCAATCAAAATATTGGTGTCAAACAGGACGCTTACCATTCGGAGCGTACCTGTTCTTGATACGCCAGCCCGTCAACTCCGCCTTCCTTCCATAAACCGAACGCATCAACTGATGTCGGTTTTTTCTGCTGAAGATAGCTGGAAATGGCCTGACGTATCAGTTCGGCACGAGAAATTTTTTCAGACGTACAAATAGCTGCCAAGTCTCTGAGCTGCCTGTCCGGAATATCGACCAAGGTACGCATAATAAGTCTCCTTATTTTTGATATACACACTATATATCAAAAATAAGGATCCGTGTGGCAAGCGAGTCGCACGCTGTCCTGATATCAGTCCACGTTCACCAGACTCACGCCCGGTATTTTGCTCAGATCGACCTCGTCTATCTGCTCTGGTGCGAGAAATTTCCACGCGTAGTCGAGATACACTTTTTCACGGATAAAGACATCGAATAAGTCGGGATCGATGTGTCCGCCCAGCTTGAATTTACCGAGTATGGTCAACGATTCGGTGAGTGTCTTGCCGGCTTTATAGGGTCTGTCCTTGGCGGTCAGCGCCTCGAAGATGTCGGCAATACCCATGACTCTGGCCTGGAGCGACATCTGGCTGCGCGTCAGACCACGCGGATAACCCTTGCCATCCATGCGTTCGTGATGCCCCGCAGCATATTCAGGCACATTCTTCAGATGTTTTGGCCAGGGGAGCGACTCCAACATTCTGATGGTGACTTCAATATGGCGATTAATGATTTCACGTTCTGCGCCGGTCAAGGTTCCTGAACGTATGGTCAGGTTCTCGACTTCGTCATCACTGAGAAAGCTGGTTATTTTCCCTTCGTTATCACGCCACGGATAATGCGCAATAGCCTGTACACGTTTAACGGCAGATTGCGGCATGGCCTCGCGCCCGATATTGCAATGCCGCAGAAATTCACGGTCATCATCCAGTTGTCGTATGCGCGCCTCATACTCGGCACGAATGGCGGCCTCGTCAACGCCCCTCTCACCCAACCCCTCTCCCGCCTGCGGGCGAGGGGAGCTTGCCAAGGCGCGCAACATGGCGATTTCAGCATCGCGCTTGAGCACTTCGAAACGGGTATCCAGCAACTGAATGCGGTCGAACAGCGTATGCAGCTTGGTCGGCTTATCCACCACATGCACCGGCGTGGTGATTTTTCCGCAATCATGCAGCAGCCCGGCAATTTTCAATTCGCGCCTGTCCTCTTCGGTCATCACGAAATCCTTGAGCGGCCCCTGTTTGGTGCGTGTGACCGCATCAGCCAGCATCATGGTCAGTTCGGGCACGCGGGAACAATGCCCGCCGGTATAGGGGGATTTGTCATCTATCGCGTTATTGATCAGCTGAATAAAGGACTCAAACAAGCCCTCCAGCTGTTGAATCAGACGACGATTGGTCAGTGCAATAGCCGCCTGCGAAGCCAGTGACTCGACCAGCTGCTGATCATCGGCAGAAAACGGCACAATCGCGCCGCTGGCACGGTCTTGTGCGTTAATCAGCTGCAAAACACCGATAACTTCGCCCTCGTGATCACACATCGGCACGTTCAGAAAGGACTGCGAATGGTAGCCGGTCTTGGCGTCAAAATTTCGTGTGCCGGTGAAATCATAGTCTTGAGCCTTATAGGCATCGGGGATATTCACCGTTTCTCGGCTCAAAACAGCATGGCACACCACCATCGCATGATTCGGCTTGCCCGACAGATCATACAACTGCACCGGGTAATAGCCGATAGGCTCGCCACTGACACCACCCATGGCAATATTCAGCGAATCGGTGCGCACAATCTCAAAGCGCAACACACGCTGTTCGGGATCGTGCAGATAAAGCGTACCGGCATCCGCACGCGTAATCCGCCTGGAGGCTTCGAGGATCAACTCAAGCAAGCTATTGATATCGTGTTGCTGCGACAGCGCGATACCGATCTCGTTGAGTTCTTTCAGGCGATAAATCAGCTTACTGGTAGTGGGCATGTGAATAGTCAGTGGCAAGTGGTGAGCGTGTAGGGTGGGCAAGCTTCATCTGCCCACGCCTTATATTATGCTTATCGGTGTAAGATCAGCGTGGGCACAAACCTGCCCACCCTACCTTATTTAATGCAAACAGCGCGTATCTGGTGCATATCGGTAATGCCTTGCAACACCTTCTCCATGCCGTCCTGTTTCAGGGTGTGCATACCTTCGTCCAGTGCGATAGCCAGCAATTCCGCGACGCGGGCGTGCTCCTGTATGGCTTTTTTCACCGGGTCGCTGCCGATCAGCAATTCATGCAAGCCCACCCGTCCGCGATAGCCGGTACCGGCACATTTTTCGCAACCCACCGGGCTGTATAGCGTAAATTGCTTTTTATCATTGGCGAACAGTTTGATCCATTCCTCATTGAGCGCTTTTCTGGCAGCAACGGCATCCTTTTTCCAGACTGCGGTATGCTTCAGTTCATCGCTGTACTCGGCCAAAAAATCATTCATTTCATCCGTGCTGGCAACATGCGGCTTCTTGCAATCGCCGCACAAACGCTTGGCCAGGCGCTGCGCCAGTATGCCCAGCAGCGCGTCCGCAAAATTAAACGGGTCCATCCCCATATCCAGCAGGCGCAATATGGATTCCGGCGCGCTATTGGTGTGCAGTGTGGCGAAGACCAGATGGCCAGTCAGTGACGCCTCGATTCCGATGGAAACGGTTTCCTTGTCGCGCATTTCGCCGACCATGATCACGTCCGGGTCGGCACGCAGGAAGGCGCGCATGATGGTCGGAAAATCAAGGCCGGCCTTCTTGTTGATCTGCACCTGGCGCAAACCCTTCTGAGTAATTTCTACCGGGTCTTCCGCCGTCCAGATTTTGGTTTCCGGCTTGTTGATGTACTTGAGTATGGAATGCAAGGTGGTGGTTTTACCCGAACCGGTCGGGCCGCACACAAAGAACAGCCCGTAAGGTTTGCTGACCGTCTCGTGTATCAATTCGCTGTTGCGCGTCGAAAATCCCATTTTTTCCAGCGGCAAGGGCTCGCCGGAAGCCAGAATACGCATCACCACATCTTCGACACCACCCTGAGAAGGGATGGTAGCTACGCGCAACTCGATGTCCAAGGGGCCGAATTTCTTGAACTTGATCTTGCCATCCTGCGGTTTGCGTTTTTCGGATATATCCAGATCGCACATGATCTTGATGCGGGTCACCAGGGCATTGCGATAAGTGGACGGTACTTCGATGTAGTTCAGCAGCGAACCATCCTTGCGCAAGCGTATGTGTGTCTTGCCCTTGCCCGGCTGCGGTTCGACGTGAATATCGGACGCTCCCATACGATAGGCATCCACGATAATTTTGTTGACCAGCTTAACCAGTTCGTTGTCAGCCGCCGCATTGACATCCTCCTGCGTGACAGTCGCTTGTTCGTCTTCATCATCTCCCAGGCTGGAAAGTAAATCGTCCATACTGGATTCATCCATGGCCACGCCCACGGAGGAAGAAACACTCCCACCACTGCCGTAAAACGCATCCAGAGTTTGCCTGAATTCGCGTTGCGAGCAAACCTTGTAAACCAGCCGGTTTCTGGGAAATATATTATTCACCACCCTTGAGGCCTGGATACGCTCGGGGTCAGTGGTCAATATCACCACCCCCTCTTGCGTTTCCTCTATCGGCAACCAGTGGCTGCTCTCGACATACTCGCGTTTCAGGTTACGCAATAAATCGGATGGCTTGATGCGTTCCGGCTTGAAGGGTTCGTACGCCACTCCGAAGAAACCGGACAGCGCCTTACCCATGGCGGCAACGCTGACCTGAAACTCGTCGAACAATACCTCTTCTATATCCAGTCCCTTGCGCCGCGCGGTACGAGTGGCCAGCTCGAACTCTGCGGCAGATAACACCGCACCTGTCACCAGATAATCGTAGCGTGTCTTGACGATAATTTTCTCGCGGCGCTGACGCAATGCGACCGCCATCGTTTGCGCCAACTCCAGTACGCCCTCTTCCACAAGGTTAGAAAAAGGAATCCCGTCCTTGTTATTGATAACCTGTATGACCCCCAGTAAATCGCTGTTTTGAGCATCCGTAATGGGAGCCACCAGCATCTGCTTGGTACGATACCCAGTGCGTCTATCCACTTCCTGCAAAAAACGCAAATGCGAACTGTATTTATTTAATTCCTGCTCATCATAGACGTCCTTGATGTTGAGCAGTTTTTTGTGCATCGCCACGTATCCGGCTACGCTCTGCTCCGCAATCGGCAATTTGAGATCTTTAAAGGAATTCAGCCCTGTCTTCACCTTGGAAACCAGCGAGACATTGTCGTCGCCCACGACGTAAACAGTCAGCCTGTCGGCATTGAACAGGGTGCAGATATCTTTACTGACATCCAGCATGATTTCGTCAATATTGCTGGTGGCATGTATCTTGTTGGTGACATGATTGAGGCTCTTGGTGAACTCAAGCCTGACACTCATATCCTCGTCTTTATTTTCAGCTGACCCCATTACTGCTCCTGTCTTGCTACACGCCGGCACCGGCGGTCTTTCATTGTCCAGAACAGCGGACGATGCTTCACCAGCCTGCTAAAATTCAAATTCATGATTATTAACCAGCATCACAGGATTAAATCTGCCCGCACACTGCCCGATTTCATGCATGATCAACTCCACCTCATCCGGCTTTAGATGCGTGATAAATATTTCGGCATCGCCCTGAAATTTAGCCAGCTCATCAGCCAACAAGCTCGGACACAGGTGTTTTGCCCGTGTAGCTAAATTCTTTTCACCATTTGAAAAAGCGGTTTCAATAATCAGATAACGCAAATTTTCTATATGATTCACCACTGCCCACAAATCATCATTGATATAAGTGTCGCCACTGAACACCAGACTCGCCTGCCCGCTGTCCAAGTGGTATCCCACTGCGGGAACGGTGTGGTTGGCAGGGACAGCGGTGATCTTGCGGCCTTGCAAGGTCGTGACCTCACCCAGCGCGATCGCCTGATAGCGCATGACAGGGCGTTGAATACTGGGTATCTCGCAAAAATCCGGCCAAACCTTCCAGTTGAAAATATGCTGTTTAAGCACCGCTATCGTCTCTTCACTTGCATACACAGTCACCGGGCAATCACGCATCCCCGCAACACTATCCAGCAGCAAAGGCAGACTACAGATATGATCCATATGCGTATGGGTGATGAAGATATGATCGATCACACTCAGCTCAGTCAGACTAAGCTCACCTACACCGGTACCTGCATCAATCAGTACATCATGGTCGATCAGAAATGAAGTGGTACGCAGACTGCCACCTATCCCGCCGCTACACCCCAATACTCTTAACTTCATGTCACCACTCCCCCATTCGGGAAACCTCAAAAACCCGGATTCTCGGGCACTTTGCTAGCCCTTCAAATAAAACTCCATCTTTACCCCCGCCAGCTCAATTAAATCATGATCATTCAACTGTAGCGGCTTGCCATCCATAAGCTGACCATTCACCGAGGGGAAATTTGCGCCCTCGACATGAGTAATAAAAAAGCCATGGGGGCGACGGGTCAATACTACAACCTGCACGCCCGGCTTGCCCAACGTGGTCAGCCCTTTGACCAATTCAAGTTCCTTGCCCGCATTCGGGCCATTCAGAAGCTGTATCGCGGCGCGCGCCACAGCAGGCTGCGCGGCAGCAGGCAGCACGGGTTTGACCGGGTTTATGTCAGCCTCGGGCGTGGCGGCGGGTTTGCCCGCCTGCAAGTCGGCCGTATGGAACACACCGGTATCCCCCGGCTTATCCGCAGGAGGCGGAACAGCTAACACAGGCGCACGCATAATCATGGTCTTCTCAAAATCAGCGGCATTCGTTTTGCTGACTTGATCGTTCAGATATTTCAACTGGTACTTGCCGATCTCGATCAGATCGTTATTCTGCAAAAAATGCTTACGGGTAGAAATCCCGTTAACGGTCAGACCATTCGTGCTGTTCAAATCTTCCAGAAAAGAATCATGCAGGATGGTGACGACAGCCGCGTGTTCACTACTCACGGCCAGATTATCGATAACAATGTCGTTGTGCGCCTTGCGGCCTATGGTCGTGTGTTCCTTGCTCAGCAGATATTCCTGAATGAGCGTCCCATCCAGGCTCAGTATCAATTTTGCCGTCATAGTCCCGTCTCTCTCATTTCTTTAACCAGTTAAGCAGCCTTGCCAGGAAACTGCGTGGCTGCGCAAACGACTGCTTCACTTTGACCAAAATCACCGAAACATTGTCACGCCCCCCATTGTCATTCGCAGCCTGGATTAACTGCTCTGCGGCAAGCGCCAGATTACCCTGCATCGCATACACAATGGATTGAATATCGTCATCTTCTACCATATCGTTCAGACCGTCCGAACAAAGCAGATAAATATCACCCTGCTGTACCTCATGCAGATGAATTTCCGGAATCACCTCGGCATCGATACCGACAGCACGCGTTACCAGATTTCTGTTTTGAGAATGACGCGCCTGTTCGATGCTAATCACCCCGCTGTCTATCTGCTCTTGCAGCAATGAGTGGTCGCGGGTAATCAGTTCCAGAATCTCACCGCGCAAACGATAGAGGCGCGAATCACCGACGTGACCGACTGCTACGCGGTTATCATAAAACAGCGCTGCAACAACCGTCGTCCCCATCCCGGCGTATTGTGCCTGACTCTGCGACGCCTGATAAATCGACTCATTGGCTCGATGGATGCTTTTGTTCAGCAGCACAACGGCCAGCTCCTCGCCGCTTGCCTCATCCCGCCGGATGGGACTGGATTCCTTCAGTGGGGGCGCAACCTCGGTCATCATCACCGAAACCGCAATACCGCTGGCGACTTCACCCGCATTGTAGCCACCCATGCCATCGGCCAGCACGACCAGACCGCAGGCTGCATCCGTGGCGATACTGTCTTCGTTGTGCGCACGCACCATGCCGGAATGAGTTTGAGCTACGATTTCCAGCGCATCTTCCAATTTCATAATCCTTATTTGACCAACAATACCGGACATTCAGCCAGATGCAATACCTTAGAGACCACGGAGCCCAGCAGCAATGTTTTCAGGCCGCCCTCTCCCTGCCTGCACATCACGATCTGATCCACCTCCTGCTCACGTGCATATTGCACGATGGCTTCAGCAGGCGTGCCGACGCTGACGTGATATTGATAGGGAAGATGCGCGGCATCCAGCTTGGCGCGCGCCTGCTGGAATGCGGCCATGCCTTGTTCACGATAATAATCGTTGATGGTGTCCTGATCGATGAACAGCTTGACGTTGCCTGTCGCAATCTTCCATTGCACATTCAACAGCAACAGCTTCGGCGGCTGTTTCAGCGTATCCATGTACTCGATGACATACTCCACCGCGCGCTCCGCGCTGGATGAACCGTCGAGCGGGATCAGTATTTTGCTAATGCGTTGTTGGCGCTCCGTTTTCATTTTTATTCCTTAACCTTGTTTGTCCGGAACAACAGATACTTTTCCATCAACCAGATTGACAGCTTCAGTTGGCACGAAGCGACGCATCGCGAGCCATTTGCCGACCACCAGCACCAGCAACGCGCACGCTGCCGGAATCAGCCAGTGCAGTTGATGTTGCCCCTCAAGCAGTGGAGCCAGCAAGACCTCGCTAACCAGCATTTCTCCTGCCACATAACCCAGCAAGGCGCCGCCAGCATAGATGATGTAGGGAAAACGGTCGATCAGTTTCAGTACCAGCTGACTGCTCCAGGCGATCAACGGGATGCTGATCAGCAAACCGAACACCAGCAACGACACATTACCCTTGGCTGCTGCCGCCACCCCCAGCACATTGTCCAGACTCATCACAAAATCGGCGATGATGATGGTTTTGATCGCACCTATCAGTCTTGTGTCTGCCTTGATATTGTTCTCGTCATGTTCGTCGTCCGGCATGATCAACTTAATCCCTATCCAGATCAGCAGCAGGGCGCCGATCAGCTTGAGATAGGGCAGTGCGAGCAGACTGACCGCAAAAAAAGTCAGCACGATGCGCAATCCTATCGCGCCACCCACGCCAAACAAGATGCCTTTCCTGCGCTGCTCGGGCGGCAGATTACGACACGCCAGCGCGATGACCACGGCATTGTCGCCGGACAACAACAAATCGATCATGATGATCTTAACTACATCAGCCCAAAACTGCGGCGCAGCAAACATTTCTAGCATTTATAACCCTTTAACTGGTGAGTGGTGAGTGGTAAGTGAAAAAACCACTCACCACTCCCCACTCACTAAGCACCACTTACCCTTTTAATACCTTCTTCATCACCCGGCCCATTTCGGCCGGATTGCGCGTGATATGTATGCCGCATTCTTCCATCACGGCCAGCTTGGCATCCGCCCCGCCCTGACCGCCGGAAATAATCGCACCCGCATGCCCCATGCGTTTGCCCGGCGGCGCAGTGACACCCGCGATAAACCCGACCACAGGTTTGCTCATGTTTTCCTTGATCCAGCGAGCACAGGCTTCCTCGTCGCTGCCGCCGATCTCGCCTACCATAATGACCGCATCGGTTTCCGGGTCATCATTAAACAAACGTAGCACATCCAGATGTTTCAGACCGTTGATCGGATCGCCGCCGATGCCGACACACGAAGACTGCCCCAACCCCAGCGCGGTGAGTTGCCCGACCGCCTCATAAGTCAGTGTGCCGGAGCGCGATACCACGCCGATGCGACCTTTCTTGTGGATGTGGCCAGGCATGATGCCGATTTTGATCTCATCGGGAGTAATCAGGCCGGGACAATTCGGTCCAATCAGCAAGGTACGGCAGCCCGGCGCCCGATCTTTCGCGAGCACGCCGTTGCTCTCGTTTAAAGTCGCCGCCCCCTTGCGGGACATCCTGTAACGAGTGCGCAGCATGTCATGCACCGGAATGCCTTCGGTAATGCAAATCACCAGATCCAGATCGGCATCGACCGCCTCATCGATCGCTGCGGCTGCATAGGCTGGCGGCACATAAATCACCGATACCGTCGCGCCTGTCTGTTGCTTGGCTTCCAGCACGCTGTTGTAGATCGGCACGCCCTCAAAACTCTGCCCGCCCTTGTTCGGCGTCACCCCCGCAACAAAACAATTCGCACCATTCGCATAAGCGATGCAATTAGTGGTGTGAAACTGCCCCACTTTGCCGGTCATGCCCTGGGTCATTACACGGGTGTTTTTATCAATTAAAATAGACACTTAATTACCCCTTGCTGCTGCGACTGCTTTTTCGGCGGCATCCGCCATGTCAGATGCTGAAATAATAGGCAACCCTGATTCAGCCAGTATCTTCTTGCCCAGTTCCACATTGGTTCCTTCCAGCCGCACCACCAAGGGCACGCGCAAATGCACTTCGCGCACCGCCGCAACAATACCTTCTGCAATCACATCACATTTCATGATGCCGCCGAAGATATTGACCAGTATCGCTTTCAGGCCGGGATTTTTCAGCATCAATTTGAAGGCTTCGGTCACTTTTTCACGACTCGCGCCACCGCCGACATCGAGAAAGTTCGCCGGATTACCGCCGTACAGCTTGATGATATCCATGGTCGCCATTGCCAGACCTGCGCCGTTCACCAGACAGGCAATATCGCCCTCCAGAGAAATATAGCTCAGGTCAAATTTGGACGCCTCGATTTCTGCCGGGTCTTCTTCATCCAGATCGCGCAAGGCCACGATTTCGGAATGGCGAAACAAAGCGTTGCTGTCAAAATTGAATTTTGCATCCAGCGCCAGCACACGTCCGTCAGCTGTCAGCACCAATGGATTGATTTCCGCCAGCATGGCTTCTTTCTCGACAAACGCCCGATACAGGCCTTGCAATACGACCACTGTACCTGCGACGGATGCTTCAGGGATGCCGATCAGGCGCGCGACCTGCGCAGCCTCTTCGGCACTCATACCGGCTACCGGGTCGATACGCAGCGTATGGATTTTTTCCGGGCTATGCAGGGCCACTTCTTCAATTTCCATACCACCCTCACTGCTGGCCAGCAATGCCACGCGCTGCGCGTCGCGATCTATCACCATGCCGAGATAAAATTCGCGGGAAATCTGCGCCCCCTCTTCGACCAGCAGGCGTCGCACCCGTTGGCCCTCGTTCCCGGTCTGGTGCGTCACCAGCTGCATGCCGAGTATCTGCTCTGCGGCCAGGCGCACTTCTTCCAGGCTACGGGCGACTTTGACGCCGCCTCCCTTGCCGCGTCCACCCGCGTGTATCTGCGCCTTCACCACCCAAACCGTAGCACCCGAATCCTGAGCGGCAGACACCGCTTCGTCCACACTGAAACACGCTTTCCCACGCGGGGTGGGTACGCCAAACTGGCGCAGGATTTCCTTACCTTGATATTCGTGAATTTTCATAATGGATATTCATCTGAGCAAACGGGCATGGCACATACCATCCCCAAAATAAAACTAACATGCCCGTTCCCCTCACCCCAACCCTGATGAAACAACTAGCCATTCGACTAGGGCATCAAAAAACGATACCCAAATCGCTGGTTATCTCCCGCAAGCTGGCGAGGTGGCAAACGAATCGCGATGCGAATTTATGCCAAACGCGCACCAGTTTGATGCGCGGGCTCAATCTTACCGAATTATCCATGGCGGCGTGAAAGGATTTACGCGCCTCACAGCCAAGCTGACGAATAAATTTCTAAAGACCCGCTTACTGTTTTATTGCCGCCCCGAGTTTGCGCCAGGTTTCCAGCAGACTATCGGGGTTCAGCGAGATGGTCTGTATGCCCTGCTCCATCAGCCATTGCGCGAAATCGAAGTGGTCTGACGGCCCCTGACCGCAAATCCCGATGTATTTATCCAGCCGGTTACAGGTACTGATCGCCATATGCAGCAAGCTCTTTACCGCCGCATCACGTTCGTCGAAACGGTTGGCGACCAGACTGGAATCACGATCCAGCCCCAGCGTCAGCTGGGTCAGATCATTTGAGCCTATCGAGAACCCGTCAAAATATGCTAGAAATTCTTCCGCCAGCAGGGCGTTGGAGGGTATCTCGCACATCATGATCAGGCGCAGCCCGTTTTCTCCGCGCACCAGACCGTTTTTCGCCAGCTCTTCGACGACCTCAGCAGCCTCCTGCACCGTGCGCACAAACGGCACCATGATTTCCACATTGCTGTAACCCATCTCCTCACGCACTTTTATCATTGCGCGGCATTCGAGTGCGAAACAATCCCTGAAGGCTGGTGCGACGTAACGCCCGGCGCCCCTGAATCCTATCATCGGGTTTTCCTCGACAGGCTCGTATCTGTCTCCGCCCAGTAATTTACTGTATTCGTTGGACTTAAAGTCGGACAAACGCACGATGACGGGACGCGGCCAGAACGCAGCCGCCAGACTGGCGACGCCCTCGGTCAATTTTTCCACATAGAAAGCAACGGGATTTTCATAACCTTGGGATTTCTCCAATACCGCCGCCTGCAACGCAGCCGGCAGGGTCTGAAAGTTCAGCACGGCCTTGGGATGGATGCCTATCATATTATTGATAACGAATTCCAGCCGCGCCAGGCCGATCCCTGCCGAGGGCATTTGCGCAAATTCAAAAGCCAGTGTCGGGTTGCCCACATTAAGCATCAGTTTGACCGGCAAATCCGGCAAAGCAGCCTCGCTGGGCGCGATAAGCTCGAACGGCAAACGCCCCGCATACACATAACCGGTATCGCCCTCCGCGCAAGACGCGGTAACCATCGCACCGTCCTGCAACGCATCGGTGGCATGACCGCAGCCCACGATGGCCGGAATACCCATTTCGCGCGCGATAATCGCGGCATGGCAGGTACGCCCGCCGCGATTGGTAATGATCGCGGCGGCCTTTTTCATCACCGGCTCCCAGTCCGGATCGGTCATGTCGGTGACCAGCACATCGCCGGCCTGCACCTTGTTCATTTGGCCTGCGCCTGCCACCAGGCGCACCACGCCTATGCCGATTTTCTGGCCGATCGCGCGCCCCTCGATCAATACCTCACCGCGCTGTGTCAGCCGGAATTTTCCCGCTCCGCCTGCGCGGACTTGCGACTGAACGGTTTCAGGACGCGCCTGCAAAATATAAAGCTTTCCGTCCAGACCGTCCTTGCCCCATTCGATGTCCATGGGGCGGCCATAATGCTGTTCTATCGTCATCGCATATCTGGACAATTCCAGCACTTCCGCATCGCTCAACGAGAAACGGTTGCGCGCAGAGAGCGGCACTTCTTCGATGCGGGTAGAAAATCCTGCGGCACGATCCGTATCGAATACCATGCGTTGCAGCTTGGAACCCAGGCTGCGCCGCACCACCGCCGGATAGCCTTCCGCCAGTTTTTGTTTATGAACATAAAATTCGTCCGGATTGACCGTGCCCTGCACGACCATTTCACCCAGGCCATAAGCGGAAGTAATGAACACCACATCGCGAAAGCCAGACTCGGTATCCAGTGTGAACATCACGCCGGATGCGCCCAGATCCGAACGCACCATGCGCTGCACTCCGGCCGACAGCGCAACACTGGAATCGGTGTAGCCGGTGTGCACGCGATAGGAAATGGCCCTGTCGTTATACAACGAGGCGAATACCGCTTTGACGGCATGCAATATATTGTCCACACCGTGGATATTCAGAAAGGTTTCCTGTTGCCCGGCGAACGAGGCATCGGCCAGGTCTTCTGCGGTAGCGGAAGAACGCACTGCAAAACTGTCCTCACCTTCCTCAGCCAGCCGGGCATAGTGTTGGCGTATCTCTTGCTCCAGCTTTAAAGGCAGCGATGCAGCATCTATCCAGCCGCGTATCTTCGCGCCCGTCTCGGCCAGCGCATCCACATCCGCTACATCCAGCGAGGACAAGGTTTGCGCGATGCGGCCATCCAGCCCGTTGGCCACCAGAAAATCCCGGTAAGCCTGCGCCGTAGTGGCAAACCCGCCGGGGACACAAACACCCATCTCACCCAGCTTGCTGATCATCTCACCCAGCGACGCATTTTTGCCGCCCACTTGCGCAATGTCCGCGATGCCTAATGATGCAAACGAAATCACATAAGGATGCATGCTGATTCTCCTGTCGAATTTATTGCTGTTAATCCAAGCGTGCTTGCTTGCGGATTGCCTGCAACAGATGCACCGCCATTTCCTCAATCGAACGCGCTGTCATATCAAATTGGGCGATACCTGCGCGCCGCATCAGACTTTCAGCCGCCGCCACTTCGAAGCGGCAATTATCCAGCGAAGCATAATGACTGCCTGGACGGCGTTCTTCACGAATACGATGCAACTGTTCAGGTGCGATGGTCAGCCCGAACAGTTTAGCGCGAAACGGCAACAAGGAAGCCGGAAAACAATCACGCTCGAAATCTTCCGGTATAAGCGGGTAATTGGCGGCCTTGAGACCGAAATGCAGCGACAGATACAAGCTGGATGGAGTTTTTCCGCTACGGGACACGCCCACCAGGATCACATCGGCATTCTTCAGATCAGCACTGGTAATGCCATCGTCGTGTGCCATGGCAAAATTCATCGCGGCAATGCGTTTTGCATATTCGCGGTTTTCCTGCCCGTGGCTGCGACCCGCCACACGCTTGGCACACTGGCCCAGTTCCTGTTCCAGAGGCCCTATGAACACCTCGAACACATCCAGCAACAGCGCATCCGCCTGCCGCAGCAACGCGCTGATTTGCGGGTCTGTCATGGTCATGACCAGCAACGGACGCACACCCTCTCGCTGATTCAGCTCAGCGATATGCTGCACACAGACAGCCGCCTTCTCCAGACTATCTGTAAAAGGGTAATGCACATAATGAAATTCGATACCCTCAAATTGCGAGAGCAGGCCTTTACCCAGGGTTTCCGCAGTAATGCCGGTACCGTCTGAAATAAAAATTATCGTGCGGCTTGAGACCTTCATGGTGTCGATCATTTATTCACTTAAACCATCATCCGCGAAACCGGTTGCTGCCGCTTACACGAGTACGCTCAGTTGAAAAAATGGTAACGTGATTTGCCATTGTTTTTTGCGACATACATCGCCTCATCGGCATGCCTGAGCAACTGCTCATCTGTACTCTGATCACGGGGATAAAGCGTGACGCCTATGCTGGCAGTGACATTGACAAGCGTACCATTGACCAGTATCGGCTGTGCGATATCCTGTAACAGCCGGTTTAACAACAGACCGGCATCCTCTTCCCCATCCAGGTCACCCAACAGCAATACAAATTCATCGCCACCCAGGCGCGCAACGGTATCCTCACCGCGCAGCAATTTATTCAAACGCACAGAAACAGTGCACAGCACCTCGTCGCCCGCATGGTGTCCTAGCGTATCGTTGACCTGCTTGAACCCGTCCAGATCGAGATAACACACCGCCAGAAAGCGCCCACTGCGATTGCTGTGCACGATGGCCTGACTGAGCCGGTCACGCAACAGGCGGCGGTTGGGCAAACCGGTCAGCACATCGTGTTGCGCCACATCCTCCAGTCTATGCTGACGTTGAATCAACAGCGAAATAGAGGAAGACAACCCAACATAGTGAGTAATGACACCCTGATCATTTTTAATGGCAGTCAGCGAAAGCCAAACCGCCTCCATGTTTCCCTGCGCATCGCGCCCCAGTATTTCACCCGCCCAATGCCCGCTCTCAGTCGCAGCCTTCCAGACTTCTTCCATTTTTTCCTGGCCGAAGAATTCCGGCCTGATATGCCTGACAGACATTCCGATCATCGTTTCCTGCTCGCGTTGCACTTCAAGACAAAACGCTGGATTGGCATCGATAATCAGGCCTTCCGCATCGGTAATAAAAATAGCCTCAAGCGTACTGTCGATGACCTTTTTGGATAATTTCAAGTGTGCTTCCACTCGCTGACGCTCGGAAATCTCGCGCATCAATTGCATGGTTCGTGATGCCAGGTTGTCATACATGCTGAGAAAGGTATCCACCAGCACCCCCATCGCACCGCTCATCTCTGCGAGGGCGCTTTCCTTGGCCTGCTGCAATGTCATACCCCGTTGCAAGCCAAGCACGATCTTCGCCATATGTTTATCAGATTCAAGAATATGAAAAGCCAGCCAATGCGTCAGGAATGAGACTATCTTATCGGCAAGCTGTTCAGCGGGTAATATGTCCTGCTGACCTTTAAGCTTGAGAACCGCGTCCAGAAAGTCCTGATGCACCTTCGTGTGCACGCTGGTCATTTCATCTGCGGGCAGATATTGCGCCCAGATTTCTTCCTCTGTTTTGAAGTGATAAAGGGTGTAGCTGGTCAAATCGTCAAACACTCGATGCAATTCAAGTACATCGGTTTCATAAGTGAAATGTTCGGCCAGCTGATTCAGCAAATCGACCAGCTTCTTATGTTGCTCATCGAGAACGGGCACGCCCGTTTCAAAATTTGCATTCCAGGGAAATATTACGTTGTTGGAAATCATGAAGCCAATCAAACGAGGTTATTTTGGCTGATTGTACAACCCAATGCACCAGCGTTGTGACAAAACCCTGCATAAACAGCTTTGCCAACCATGGTTGCACTGAGACCATCACGAAAACACCATTCAGGAAAGTTCGCCTTTGAACATACCGAACCGATGCTCATCAATAGCCGCTTGCCTTTTGATAGGTGCAGGAATAAGCTTCGCCCATGATGCTGGCGTATATTAGCAAGTCTGTATTGTGCAGTTTTTTGGTTCAGTTAATCTGTTTAACCAGCCCTCTTCTTTTAAGCCATTCAGCAAATGCCATAGAACCTGTCCATATTGGCGTTCTTGCATTTCGTCCTAAACCACAGACAGTTGAACAATGGCAGCCATTGGCTATCGCGCTGAAACAAGCCATCCCGGAAATGGATTTTGTTGTCGAGGCCTATACCTATCCTGAACTTGAGGAAGCGACCGCCGGGAAACACCTTGATTTCGTGCTGACCAATCCTGGGCATTATGTATTGCTGTCTAAGCGTATCGGATTGACTTCACCACTTGCCACACTGGCTGTCGACGATCACGGCCATCCCAGCACAAAATTCGGCGGTGTCATCTTCTGCCACACAGATCAAGCAGATATCCACTCTTTAAATGACATCAAAGGTAAAACAGTCGCCGCCACCAGTACTGAATCTCTGGGCGGTTATCAGATGCAGGCGTATGAACTGAGCCTGAATGGAATCACGTTCCCGGGTAATCCCCCCATTTTTAGTTGGGGTCAAAAGTAGAGCTGGTTAAAAAATCTAACTTCTGTTTCGGCGTGATGCCGCCGAGTGCCATGTTGGGGCGTTCGTGATTGTAAGTCCACATCCATTTCGTTGCATAGTCCTGC
>JAUXWM010000078.1 GCA_030681375.1 Gallionella sp. | reverse complement strand
GGCATCACATCTTCGCGTCAACCTTTGGTTCTTCGCAGTGTGATGGTGGCAGCACGCCAGTCGATGTCATCAAGCCCAAGATAGGCAACTTCACTGCTTCGCAGTCCAAGATCCAAGGCGCAGTGCACGATGGCAGCAGTCCTACGTGCTGATGGGCCATCATTCTGAAGCGCACCAAGCAGGCGTTCGATTTCGTCGCTGTTGAGCGCCTTTGGCAACGAAGCAAGTTGCCAATTGGCCGGGTGGCACATAACCCCAGTCAGGTGATTCACTGGATCCCCTCGGGTGGCGCGATAACGGAAATAACCCTGCAATGCCGAAACTGTTGCAGTAATACTGAGCGGGATGCGGCACAGTTCGCTCTGCTTGGCGACGAACTTGCGCACATCGTCAGGCTTGATTGCGGAAATCACAACGGCGTTATCAGCGAACTGATCAAGTAACAGGCGCTGAACAACACGGATGTGTTGGCTGCGCGTCCTCGGCGCAAGCCCCCGAACATGATTCATATACTCATCGAAGTGGCGCAATTCCTCGTCTACAGGCATCATGCCAATAGACGGTTCTGCAATGACAGAATTAGCGCGAAGTACGACGAGAAGATGGATGAGTGCTGCGTGCAAGTCCCTGCGAACACGGTGAACCTGTCTTGCACAGTTGCAATGCGGCAAGTGCTCATTGAGAAATTGCTGAACTACTTTCTCATCGATGCCATGAATATCGATTCCAGATTGAGTCGACCAGTGGGCGAAATGGGCAAGGCAACCAAGGTAAGTATCAACGGTTGCCGGCGCGTAACGTTCATCCGTGAAGTGATGCGTGAAAGCGTCAACGTATGCCGCCAGCGGGCTTTCAAGAAGCCAAGTGGTTGAGTGATAGGTGGGATTCATTACAGTCTCCTGATGTGGGTGGATTTCCACTTCAGAATACGGGTGAAACTATGTCAAGCTGATGGGCCAGCGCCTTGCTTGTAGCCCAATGGAATAGGGAGTCTTGGAATTTTAAAAACAGTAACTGTACATAGTTCACTTCTGTGCATAGGTGCCATAAGCGGAC
>JAUXWM010000076.1 GCA_030681375.1 Gallionella sp. | reverse complement strand
GCCTCTTCGGCCAGCGCTACGCTAGGCACTGCCAACGCAGCCAGGATCAGGGTGTTCAATAATTTGCTGTGTGACATGGTGTTTCCTTTCTTGAGATTGATAACAAAATGATTTTCTGCACAAAACTATAAGCATAATGCGTGCCATAATTATTTTTAATAGCAAAATCAGTGGGTTGAAAAAACAAGAGGGTGAGTCGTGCACCGACAGCGCACTATATTCACACGCCGTGATACGGTTGTGCACCGATTTCGTGCCCCGATGCACCAGTTTTGCTACACTGCAAAGAGCAGGATTAAGGACTGGGGACGAAGATCGAGAAACACGGACGCCCACTTTGTACCCGATAGTAACTTTACACATCAACATCACTTAAGGAGTCATTCCATGCTGAATGCCAAAGTTTTTGAAGACATCTCCGCCAAATTGAGCGCCGTAACCGAGAGCGGCCCCGCCAAGGACATGGAGAAAAACATGCGCGCTCTGCTGACGCAGGGCTTTGGCAAGCTTGATCTGGTGACGCGCGAGGAGTTCGATATTCAATCGCAAGTGCTGGCGCGCGCCCGTGAGCAACTTTCCGTACTGGAAAAGCGCGTGGCGGAACTGGAATCCCAACGCGACGCCGCAGCAAAATAGCATGAGCCTCGCGGTGTTATACAGCCGCGCGTTATCCGGCATGGAGGCCGAACTGGTGACGGTCGAGGTACATCTGGCCAATGGTTTGCCCGGCTTCACCATCGTCGGACTGCCCGAAACCGAGGTTAAAGAGAGTAAAGACCGTGTGCGCGCGGCACTGCAAAATTGCCAATTTGATTTCCCCGCACGGCGCATCACCGTCAATCTCGCTCCCGCCGATTTGCCCAAGGAAAGCGGACGCTACGACCTGCCGATTGCCCTTGGAATACTGGCGGCAACCGGGCAGATTCCTGCCGACAAGCTCGCAGAATATGAATATGCAGGCGAACTCGCGCTAACCGGCGAACTACGTGCCATACGCGGCGCGCTGGCGATGACCTATCGCGCCGCCCACTCGGGCCGTGCTTTTATGCTGCCTGAAACCAATGCCGCCGAGGCCGCGCTGGTGGAAGACGCCATTGTTTATCCGGCTAAAACGCTGTTGCAGGTCGCCGCCCACCTGTCCGGGCATGATTCTATAAGACCCTACGTCAGCCAGCGACAAACCATTACCCCGCATTACCCCGACATGAGCGAAGTGAAAGGCCAGGAGCAGGTCAAGCGCGCGCTGGAAATTGCCGCCGCCGGAGGCCATAGCGTGCTGATGATGGGGCCGCCCGGCACCGGCAAGTCCATGCTGGCGGCGCGTTTTCCCGGCATCCTGCCGCAAATGACGGAGGCCGAAGCCCTGGAGAGCGCGGCTTTACAATCGCTGGATGGCAGTTTTGATGTAGCGAAGTGGAAAACCCGCCCCTATCGCGCGCCGCACCATACCGCTTCCGGCGTAGCGCTGGTTGGCGGCGGCTGTGACTTTTCGAAATTAATGCGACTTACGCGAAATAGATGCGACAAAACTGATGAAGTTTTTTTGATAGGGAACCACTTCCGTTCTGCTCTCCGCACCAAGAACACCTCAAACCCCCGCCCTGCTCAACAGCGGCAACAAGACATAGGACGCATCCCATGTTAAGTCCAATTACTCGTCTGTCGCTGAAGGGCAAAGTTCGAATTTGCGATCAGCTTAAAAAAGAAACAGATGAACTTATCGTCTGGTGGTATGGCGGTATAGCAAAAAACTACAGGGCAGAGACAGTCCCTAAAGTCGTTGTATTCTTCAGGAAGTTGGATCAAAACGGCAACCTGGGCAGCAGTGTGCGCATGAGCATTGCACTTACCTTTCTTGGGTTATTGCGTATTGGCTCTATCTGGAAGGAAGGTATTTGCCAATCAGAGGCCGTTATTCCAGAAGACCATCAAAAATTCAATGTGGACTTCACACGAGGAACATGGAAATTTGTTTCGCCTTCGCAAGCTGCGCAAAACGGTAACGAGAGCCCAATCAATCAACTCGATTATCCTCTGCATTTTCCTCACGACAAAAACTGGCTTCTCGATTTTCCTCTTGAGAACGGCAAGAATCTTTTAATCCCGTGCCTTGAGTTTCTTTCGCGCTGCTATGGGCGGTCAGAGGAGGTTCCGCGAGTATTGGTGACGTACGGATGGAGTGGTAATCCCCCCTGAAATTAGTTGCGATTAGAAGTAGAATTTTCTCACTTGGAAATAGAGGAATTTTTACATGAAGTTATCACGCTTTTCAGATAGCCAGATCATCGCAATTCTTAAGCAGGCCGAGGGCGGCAGCCCC
>JAUXWM010000071.1 GCA_030681375.1 Gallionella sp. | reverse complement strand
GGGCTGCCGCCCTCGGCCTGCTTAAGAATTGCGATGATCTGGCTATCTGAAAAGCGTGATAACTTCATGTAAAAATTCCTCTATTTCCAAGTGAGAAAATTCTACTTCTAATCGCAACTAATTTCAGGGGGGATTACCCTTCTACGCGCAGATCAGGATTTTTTACATTGTCGGATAAGCACGCGCCCAGTGTGGGGCCAGGGGTGACAGGCGCCGAAGAGTGCACCCAGTGTACTTCTATGGTGTCGCCGGGTTTCAGGTCGCCGTGTTCGCTCGGGCAGACAGCTTCTGCGGTTGGCGCCAGCTCGGCGGCACTCAGATGTTTGCTCATGTTGCACTGGTAGCCGCCCTCCGCGCCATGCTCGCCCTGCGCATGTATGGAGAAATCCTTGGCCTTGTGCTCGGCATTCACATGGAAGTGAATATTGCACAGATTCATGTCTTTGTAATTCGGCGACAATGAAAAAGCGATCTTGTTCTCGCCATGACGGCTGTCGATGTCGCGTGGTGTCTGCGGGCCGAAACCGGTGCATGCAGGAGCCTCGGCAGCATGTTCAGCATGCGCGGCAGCGTGGCCATGCGTGTCTGCGAAGACGGCTGAGGAAAGGAAGGTTGCCGCAAGGGCAAGCATGATTCTAGTCTTGAACATATTTTTTCCCTGAGTGTATTTTAGTTATATTTTATAAAGCGTTATTTGAAACGCGGTTGAAAGTCTAGCAGACCGCGTGCACTAACGCGCGAGCCTTACATCAGGATGACATCGTATTGCTCCTGATTGTATTGTGTCTCTACCAGCATCGAAATCGGCTTGCCTATGAAGTCGGAAAGTCCCGCCAAAGCCTGTGATTCTTCTTCCAGAAATAAATCAACCACTTGCTGGGATGCCAGGATGCGATATTCGCGTGCATCGAATTGGCGCGCTTCGCGGACAATCTCCCGCAGAATTTCGTAACACATGGTCTGTGCCGTCTTTACTTCGCCGCGTCCCTTGCAGGTCGGGCAGGGTTCACACAGTACATGCGCCAGGCTCTCGCGGGTTCGTTTGCGCGTCATCTCGACCAGGCCTAGCGAAGAAAAACTATTGACGCTGATACGGGTATGGTCGCGCGCCAGTGCCTTTTTGAATTCTTCCAGCACGGCATCGCGGTGCTCCAGATTGTCCATGTCGATGAAGTCGCAGATGATGATGCCGCCCAGATTACGCAAACGCAGTTGCCTTGCAATGACCTGCGTGGCTTCCAGATTGGTCTTGAAGATGGTGTCATCAAAGTTGCGCAGACCGACAAATCCGCCTGTATTGACGTCCACGGTGGTCAATGCCTCGGTCTGGTCTATGATCAGATAGCCGCCTGACTTCAGGTCCACGCGTTTGGACAAGGCGCGCTCGATTTCTTCCTCGATGTTGTACATGTCAAACAGCGGGCGCACACCGGGATAATGTTCGAGCAGGTCCGCCGCTTCGGCGTTGTAATTCTGTGCAAATTCCAGCATCTTGCTGTGGGTGCTGCGCGAATCCACCAATATTCGCACCGTGTCCGGGCCGACGAAATCGCGCAATACCCGCAAGCCGATATCCAGCTCCTGATACAGCACTTGTGGCGCGCTGGCCGTTTGCGCTGCAAGCTGCAGCTTGCCCCAGAGCTTGTCCAGATAGGCGATGTCTATCGCAAAATGGGCATCATCTTTTGCTTCGGCCACCGTGCGGATAATGTAGCCGCCCTGATGATCGGGGGGCAAAATGTCCTGTAGCTTGTTGCGCAAGGCTTCGCGTTGTTCGGTGCCTTCGATGCGTTGCGATACGCCGATGCGCGCTTCCTGTGGCAGAAACACCAGCAGACGTCCGGCAAAACTGAGTTGCGTGGTGAGTCGTGCTCCCTTGCTGCCGATGGGTTCCTTGATGACCTGCACCAGCAAGGATTGGCCTTCAAACAGGATTTTTTCTATGGGTTTGGCATCATCGCCGTTATTGCTGTTTTCCCAGATGTCCGCTACATGGAGGAAGGCGGAACGCTCCAGCCCGATGTCGATAAAAGCGGATTGCATGCCGGGCAGTACGCGTTTGACGCGGCCCAGATAGACATTGCCGGCGATGCCGCGATTGCTGCTGCGTTCGATGTGCAATTCCTGCACTACGCCCAGTTGCATCACCGCGACGCGCGTTTCCTGCGGGGTGACATTGATCAGTATTTCTTCGCTCATGGCTAGTGTGAGTAATCCGGACGTTGTGTTGAGGTGGAATGCTAAGGCGTAGTGTAATCAACCTGTTGCAGGAGTTGGGTGGTTTCAAATAGCGGCAAGCCCATTACGCCTGAATAACTGCCAACGAGATGCTCGATGAATGCGCCAGCCTGACCCTGAATGGCGTAGCCGCCGGCTTTGTCGGCATATTCGCGTGTTTGCAGATAGCGCTTGATGCGTTCTTCTCCGAGCGGGGCGAAGCGTACCGTGGAGGTGGAGAGCCGCACTTCAACATGCTCTCCCATGGCGAGGGCGACGGCCGTCAGAACTTGATGTTCGCGGCCTGAAAACGTGCGCAGCATCTCAGCGGCCTGTTCTGCGCTATCCGGTTTGCCAAAAATCCGGCCGTCCAGTGTGACCGTGGTGTCAGCGGCTAATACCGGGAGCAGCGGCAAATTGCGAAATTGCAAGGCAGCAAAACCGGCATATGCTTTTTCTCTGCAGATGCGTTGCACGTAGAGCACGGGGGATTCATCTGGATGTGGCGTTTCATCCACATCAACGCAACGCTGCGGATTGGCGCGCAACAGCAGCGTCTCGAAGCGGATGCCGATTTGTTTGAGCAATTCGCGGCGGCGCGGGCTTTGCGAAGCGAGGTAGATGCGGTTGATGCTCATTTTAAATATCGTAAGTGGTAAGTGGTAAGTGGATCTGCGCTGCGCGCCTCAGTGGGGAGTGGGGACAACCACTCCCTACTCTCTATGGTAAGGGTGATTGTGCATCAGACTGTAAGCGCGATACAACTGTTCGGCGAGCAGCACGCGCACGAAGGCGTGCGGCAGGGTAAAGGCGGATAAGGCCATCAGTTGTTGTGCCGATTGTTTGACCGAATCGTGCAAGCCATCTGCGCCACCGATGATGAACGCAATATCGCGCCCTTCACCCATCCAGTCTTTCATCTGTGCGGCGAGCTGTTTCGTGGTGGGTTGGGCGCCGCGTTCATCCAGCGCAATGCGGCGGCAGGTTTGCGGCAGCGCATGCAGAATGCGCTGTGCTTCGGCTTCCATGATTTGCAGCGTGGTCTTACCCGTGGTGCGCGGTTCCGGCTTGATTTCCAGTAGCTCGATTCTTGCCTCGCGCGGCATGCGCTTGGTGTATTCATTGAAGCCTGTCGTGATCCAGTCGGGCATTTTGTGCCCGACCGATACGATGAACAGTTTCATCCCAAATTGTCCATTAGCAAAAAACCACGTCATGCCGGCGAAAGCCGGTATCCAGATGATCGAATAATACCCACGAAGTGGGGCATAAACTCGGTTTTGCCCGCTTCGCGGCGTGTTTTTTTGCTGGATTCCCGCTTCCGCGGGAATGACGGCTCTAATGAATTTTTTTTGTTCATGCTACTCGGGTGCTTGTGCCAGCTTGGGACGCGCTGCCTGTGCCTTGCTCCACAGTTCTTCGAGGTTGTAATAGCTGCGGGTGGCCGGCTGCATGATGTGCACCAGTACTTCGCCCAGATCGACCAGTATCCATTCGCCGCTTTCTTCACCCTCGCGGCCAAACACGATTTCGCCCTGCTCCTTGAGCTTGACGACCACGTTGTCAGCCAGCGCCTTGGTCTGGCGGGTGGAAGTGGCGGAGGCGATAATCATGCGATCAAACAGCGAACTGAGTTTGCTGGTGTCGATTACCGTAATGTCGGTGGCTTTGATGTCTTCCAGGGCGGCGACAACGGCTTTGGTTTTTTCTTCAGTAGTTAGCATGGGGCGTATAAGTGATGTTGATAAATGTAATTAGCGACTGCGCTGGGCAGTAGGTAGCGTATGGTGCGGTTTTCTGCCACCCGGTTGCGGATCAGCGTGGCAGATATTTCCAGCTTGGGTATGGCCAGTTCGGCAATACCTCCGGCGGGGTGTTGCGATAAAAAATCCACATTGCACAGGCGTTGCTGGTAGTGCTTGCGTAATTCCGGCATCGCGCTGTGGATACGTTCCTCCAGCGTGAAACCGGGACGATAACCCACCACGATATGCGCGAGGTCCAGCAATTTTTCCCATTGATGCCAGGTGTGCAATTGCAGGAATGCATCTCCTCCCATCAGCAGGCACAGCGGCTGCGCCTCACCCAGTTCAGTGCGCAATTCGCGCAAGGTGTCCACGGTAAAGCTTTTCGCGGCGCGCCTGACTTCGCGTTCATCCAGCACGAAATCGGGGTGGTCGGCTATCGCCAGTTTCACCATCGCGCTGCGATGCAGTGCCGATACCTGCGGTGCTTCGCGATGTGGCGGATTGCCGGTCGGGATGAAACGGATCTGCTGCAATCCGGCCAGCTCCCTCATCTCCTCGGCCAGACGCAGGTGACCGTAGTGTATCGGGTCAAATGTGCCGCCGAGGATGCCGACAGGTTTCAACTACAGGGCCAGTCGGCGTATATCGGACAACACCTTCGCCAGATAGGCCGTAAACCGTGCCGCAGCCGCGCCGTCGATCACGCGGTGATCGTAAGACACGGACAAGGGCAGCATCAGGCGCGGTACAAAACCGCCATCCTGATACACCGGCTTCATGCAGGAACGCGACACACCCAGAATGGCGACTTCAGGCGCGTTGATAATGGGTGTAAATGCCGTGCCACCTATCCCGCCGAGGCTGGAAATGGTGAAACAGCCGCCTTGCATATCGGCCGCCGTGATCTTCTTATCGCGCGCCTTCGCACTGATTTCGGCGAGTTCGCCGGCCAGTTGCACGATGCCTTTTTTGTCCACATCCCGCAGTACCGGCACCATCAGGCCATCCGGCGTATCCACCGCCACGCCGATATGGAAGTATTGCTTGAGCACCAGGTTCTCGCCATCCAGCGAGGCATTGAATTTCGGAAACTTCTGCAAGGCCGCGACCACCGCCTTGAGCATGAAGGCCAGCGGGGTGATTTTGACGTTTTGCTTGGCGTATTCAGCGCCCAGCTGCTTGCGGAAGGCTTCCATCTCGGTGATGTCGGCTTCATCGAATTGCGTGACGTGTGGAATCGTCACCCAGTTGCGGTGCAGGTTGGCACCGGAAATCTTCTGGATGCGCGACAGTGGCTTGCTTTCGATGGCGCCATACTTGGCGAAATCGAACGCGGGCATATCCAGCACCTGAAGTCCATTGCCGCTTGCCACGGCTCGCGGCTGTGCCAGCGCTCCCTTGACGAAGATTTGTACATCCTCTTTGGTTACACGGCCTTTTTCGCCGCTGCCTTTGACCTGAGCGATGTCCACGCCCAACTCGCGTGCAAAGCGACGTATCGCCGGACTGGCGTGCGCCTGTCCGCCGGAAGTGACGCTGGCGATAGCCGCCGGAGCTGCTGCTTGCTGCGGTGCGCTAGCAACAGGTGTCGCTGCTACGGGCGCGGCTGCTGCGGGCGCTGCGTTAGCGGGTGCGTTGCTGGTTTCCAGCATCAGAATCAGCGAATTTTGTGAAACCTTGTCGCCGATTTCAACGTGCAATTCCTTGACTACGCCGGAGTAGGGCGAGGGCACATCCATTGCGGCCTTGTCGGTTTCCAGCGTCAACAGGGTGTCTTCCTCGTTGATCGTGTCGCCAACTTTGACCATCACCTCGATGACGCTGACCCCTTTGTAGTCGCCGATGTCCGGCACTAATACCTGTTTTATTTCTGCCACGTGTCTCTCCTAACCTTAAACCGATACGGGATTGGGTTTGTCTGGATTGATATTGTAAAGTGCAATCGCACGGCTGACCTCGGACGCATCGATAGTGCCTTCTTCAGCCAAGGCCTTTAATGCGGCCACGGCGATGTAGTTACGATCCACTTCAAAGAATTGGCGCAAATTCTTGCGCGTATCCGAACGGCCGAAACCATCCGTGCCCAGCACTTTAAAGTTTTTAGGCAGGAAGCCGCGAATCTGATCGGCGAATGAGCGCATGTAATCCGTTGCAGCAATCACCGGGCCATCGCGGTCGGCCATGCATTGTTCGACATGGCTGAAGCGCGGCTGTTCTTCGGGATGCAGCATATTCCAGCGTTCGCAATCGATGCCGTCGCGGCGCAATTCGGTAAAGCTGGTCACGCTCCAGATGTCCGCCATGACACCGAAATCCTTTTCCAGTAACTGGGCAGCCTCAATGGTTTCGCGCAATATCGTGCCGCTGCCCAACAGTTGAACCTTGGGCTTGTTCTCATCCCCCGAACTTTCACTAAGCAGGTACATACCCTTGATGATGTTGGCTTCCGCGCCTTCCGGCATGGCAGGATGCGCGTAGTTTTCGTTCATCACGGTGAGGTAATAGAACACGTCTTCCTGATTCACATACATGCGGCGCATGCCGTCATGGATGATCACCGCCAGCTCGTAAGCAAAAGTCGGATCGTAAGATACACAATTCGGGATCATCGCCGACATCAGGTGGCTGTGACCATCCTGATGTTGCAAGCCTTCACCGTTCAGTGTGGTGCGACCTGCCGTGCCGCCCAGCATGAAGCCGCGTGCGCGCATGTCGCCTGCCGCCCAGGCCAGATCGCCGATACGCTGGAAGCCGAACATCGAGTAGTAAATGTAGAACGGCAACATGGCTTTGCCGTGGTTGGCGTAGGCCGTGGCCGCCGCGATCCACGAGGACATTGCGCCCGCTTCGTTGATGCCTTCCTGCAAAATCTGCCCGGTCTTGACTTCCTTGTAGAACATCAGCTGATCCGCATCCTGAGGGGTGTACAACTGACCCACCTGCGAGAAAATGCCGAGTTGACGGAACATGCCTTCCATACCGAAGGTGCGCGATTCATCCGGCACAATCGGCACGACCTGACGACCGATGTTCTTGTCCTTGACCAGTATGCCCAGCATCCTGACAAATGCCATGGTGGTCGAAATTTCGCGGCCTTCCGTGCTTTTCAGTAATGAGTCGAATGCGTCCAGGCCGGGGATTTGCAGTGCCTCATTCGCCGGATTGCGCGCAGGCACGGAACCCATCTGTGCTGTGCGCTCCTTGAGATATTTCATCTCCAGGCTGTCTTCAGGCGGACGATAAAAATTCAGGCTGGCCACTTCCGCATCGTTCAACGGGATGTTGAAACGGTCGCGGAATTTAAGCAGCACCTGTCCCGCCATTTTCTTCTGCTGATGGGTGATGTTCTGCGCTTCGCCCGCTTCGCCCATGCCGTAACCCTTGACGGTTTTCGCCAGGATGACGGTGGGCTGGCCGGTATGCTTGGAGGCTGCCGCGTAGGCTGCAAATACTTTGTGCGGGTCATGGCCGCCGCGATTCAGACGCCAGATTTCGTCATCCGACATATCGGAGACCATTTCCAGCAGTTCCGGGTATTTGCCGAAAAAATGTTCGCGCACATACGCGCCATCTCTGGATTTGTAGGTCTGGTATTCGCCGTCCACGACTTCCTGCATGCGTTTTTGCAGCAGGCCGTTCTTGTCCTTGGCGAACAAACGATCCCACTTGCTGCCCCAGACGATCTTGATGACGTTCCAGCCGGCGCCGCGGAAGACGCCTTCCAGTTCCTGAATGATTTTGCCGTTGCCGCGTACCGGTCCGTCCAGACGCTGCAAATTGCAGTTGATGACAAAGATCAGATTGTCGAGCTTTTCGCGCCCGGCCATGGAAATCGCACCCAATGATTCCGGTTCATCCGTCTCGCCGTCGCCCAGATATGCCCATACCTTGCGGCCATCTGTTTCCACCAGGCCACGGTGTTGCAAATAGCGCATGAAGCGCGCCTGATAAATGGCCATCAACGGACCGAGACCCATCGATACGGTAGGGAACTGCCAGAAATCCGGCATCAGCCAGGGATGCGGGTAGGAAGACAGGCCATTTTCGCCCGTCTCCTGGCGGAATTTGTACATCTGCTCTTCGCTGATGCGGCCTTCGAGGTAGGCGCGTGCATAAACGCCGGGGGACGAGTGACCCTGGAAATACACCAGGTCGCCGCCGTGCGTGTCGGTCTTGCCGTGGAAGAAATGATTAAACGCCACGTCATACAGGGTCGCAGCCGATGCGAAGCTGGCGATATGGCCACCCAGTTCTGAGGAATCGCGGTTGGCATTCAGCACCAGCGCCATCGCATTCCAGCGCATCAGTGCGCGTATGCGGTGTTCCATTTCACGGTCGCCGGTCGAACGCTCTTCGTCGCCCAGCGCAATGCTGTTGCAATACGGCGTGGTTGCGCTAAAGGGTACGCCCGCACCGGAACTGCGTGCCTTGTCTATCAATTGACCAAGCAGAAAATGGGCGCGTTCCGCGCCTTCATTTTTTAGTACCGATTCAAGGGAATCCAGCCACTCCTGGGTTTCCTGCGGGTCATAATCAGGTAAGTTCGCCATCTTTTCACTTTCTCACTAAAATTATTCTTGTCAGAAACATCCTTGTTCGTCATTCGGGCGCAAGCTGGAATGACGGAACTTTATGTGTTTCCTGTTGCTGAACAGTCTATCGTTTCCGCCTCGGTGACTATCCACGCGGTCTTAATGTCCGTCTCTTCCTGTGGAATATGTGCCACGATTTGCAGCCCGAACGCGGCACAAACCAGCGTGGGGCGATGCATCATTTGCGCCAGCAGTTTATCGTAATAACCGCCGCCGTAACCGAGTCGCGCGCCATCCCGGCTAAACGCGACGCCGGGCAACAGGGCGAATTCTACCTCATTTATGTCATTGAGCCGTTTGCAGCGTTCGACGACAGGTTCGCGTATTCCCCATAACCCTGTATCCAACTGGTTTTCCGGATCTTCTACCCAATACAAATCAAGCATATTGCTATGGCGATTCACTCTGGGCAAAGCCAGCTGTTTACCGTCTGCCAACGCCTGTGATATCCACAATTCACTGGCATACTCGCTGCCGAAGTTCATGTAGCCCAGCGCTGTCGTGGCTTGCTTGTACTCGGGTAATTGCAACAGGCGTGTGGTGATTATCGCATCGCAACTGGCGCGTGCGTCGCCTGAAAGCTCCCCGCGCGCGGCGAGGATGTGTTGTCTGATTTGTTCTTTTTCAGTTGTGATGTTCATGTGATTGGAGGCTAATTTGGCAACCATTGCCAGCACTTGCGTAATGAGAATAGAAAACCAAGTGGTGTTTGACGACGGATTATTTGCCGAACCAGTTGAGTGTGGGCATGAATTATTCGTGGTTTTATTTATTTGGGCTGTCGCCCAGGAGCCCGCCCGCATCCTTTTCATCCAGTTCCATTTTGGGCACGGCATTTTTGATGCGCTTTTCGACTTCCTTGATGTGTTCGTCAGGGGGGATTTGTTCGGGTGGTGTGCCGCCGATGCGTTCAATGGCGGCGCGTACTTCTTTGCCAACTTGTTCATGGGTGCGAATGGCTTGCTGCTGGTTGTTGATGCTGTCACGCGCCAGCTTGTCGCGGGTTTGGGTCATGCGAAATTGATTGGCAGCCAGTTCTGTGGAATTCATGCGATCCAGCAACTGCTCCTTGGCTGGAATATTCTTTCGGGCTTTTATGGCTTCGCCGCCAAGTCCGCCATACAAGCCTTTGTAACCGGCATCGTGGAATACGCCGAACATTTTGTCCTGGACGCCAGCTTGCCGGGCAGCACCGGAAAGTATTTTGAATTCTTCTGATGTCTGTTTGCGTAATTCCAGCCGTTCCTGGTCGGCGGTAAGTTGCTCGCTAAGTTCCTGTTTCCGTGCCTGAACAGCAAAATATTTTTGCGCTTGGGCAATTTCCGGTTTGCGTGGATCGCCGTTTTGGGCGATCAAGTAGCAAGCAAAACGGGATAGTTGGTAATCATCTACTTTACGTGCTCCGCCCTTACCTACCACGATCATTTTGCCGGTGCCGGCAAAATGATGCTCTGGGTTATTTCCTGAATGTTCACAAGAGGTTATCGCGCGCTTGATGGCGTCTTCAAAACGACGCCATTGGGAATAACCCAGCAATGGTTGCAGGTCGCGAGCGCTCCAGTATTCGGCATCATATTCGTTGGACTGTTTCAACTCCTCAAAGGATGGATCACCTATGGCCGGGGTGTTTTTCGAGATCATTTGTGCCTCCTATGGAAGTTACGAATGTTAGCCCAGGAATAATTTGTACGCCGGGTTGTCGCTCTCGTCCCAGTAGCGATAACCCAGTGTATTGAGGAATTCAGCCAGCGCCTGTTTGTCGTGGTCCGGCACCTGCATGCCGACCAGTACGCGACCGTAATCCGCGCCGTGGTTGCGGTAGTGGAACAGGCTGATGTTCCAGCTGTGGTTCATTTTGTTGAGGAATTGCATCAACGCGCCGGGGCGTTCCGGGAACTCGAAGCGGAACAGGATTTCATCCGTTGCTTCGGGGGCATGTCCGCCCACCAGATGGCGCAGGTGCAGCTTGGCCATTTCGTTGTCGCTCAAATCCAGCGCGGGCAGATTATGGCTCTGTAATTTCTCCACCAGTTCGCCGGATTCCGCCTGATCGCGCACCTGGATGCCGAGAAAGACCTGTGCCGCTTCTGGGTTGGCGAAGCGGTAGTTGAATTCGGTGATATTGCGGCGACCCAGCAAGGCGCAAAACTTGCGAAAACTGCCGGGTGTCTCGGGTATGGTGACTGCCAGTATGGATTCGCGTTTTTCGCCGATGTCGGCGCGTTCCGCGACAAAACGCAGACGGTCGAAATTCATGTTTGCGCCGCTGGTGACGGCAACCAGCGTCTCGCCGTTGAGTTGCTCGCGTTCCGCATACAGTTTGGCACCGGCAATAGACAGTGCGCCCGCCGGTTCGAGGACGGAGCGGGTGTCTTCAAAGACATCCTTGAGCGCGGCGCAAACGGCATCGGTATCCACCAGAATAATCTCGTCAACCAGTTTGCGGCACAGGCGCAGTGTCTCGACGCCGACTTGTTTGACGGCCACGCCATCGGCGAACAGGCCGACGTGGTTGAGCGTGATGCGTTTTTTGGTCTTGATGGAGCGGTACATGGCGTCCGAATCTACCGGCTGCACGCCGATAATTTTGATCTCGGGGCGCAATGCCTTGACGTACGCGGCGACGCCGGAAATCAGGCCGCCTCCGCCTATCGCGCAGAATATGGCATGGATAGGCGGGCTGTGCTGCCGCAATATCTCCATGCCTATGGTTCCCTGTCCGGCAATGACGTCCGGGTCGTCGTAGGGATGAACGAAAGTCATGCCGTTTTGCTGTTCCAGTTCCAGCGCATGCTGGTAGGCATCGGAATAGGAATCGCCAAACAGCACCACCTTTGCACCCCGGCCCGAGACGGCCTGAATCTTGATCTGCGGCGTGGTGGTGGGCATCACAATAACCGCCTTGCAGCCAAGTTTGAGCGCCGACAGCGCCACGCCTTGCGCGTGATTTCCCGCCGAGGCGGCGATGACGCCGCGCTTCAGCTGCTCAGGCGTGAGCTGCGCCATCTTGTTGTACGCGCCGCGCAGCTTGAACGAGAATACCGGCTGCATGTCCTCGCGTTTAAGCAGGATGGTATTGCCGGTGCGAGCCGATAAATTCGGCGCGACTTCCAGCGGGGTTTCAATCGCCACGTCATAGACGCGGGCGTTAAGGATGCGTTTTAGATAGCTATTCATATTCATTTGCCTTTCAGCTGCGCAGATTAGCATAACGGGCATGACATAATAAATTTTTCATGCCCGTTTCCCTCGCCTCAATCCTCTCCCGCTTGCGGGCGAGGAGGCAAACGAGTTTCTACGCAAATTTCACGTCAATTGCATGCTTTATCTCTTGCGACACTGCGTAAAATCGGTTCAAATGCGACGCATGGAAAAAAATGAACAACATGGTTTTATCATACAAACACAGGTGAAATATCTGGCCGATCAGTCCGACGAAGCAGCGGATCGTTTTGTATTCTCCTACACCATCAGCATCACCAATCTCGGCACGCAGGCCGCCAAACTCATCAGTCGCCACTGGGTTATCACCGATGCGTTCAATCACGTACAGGAAGTGCGTGGTCAGGGCGTGGTGGGTGAGCAGCCTCTGTTGCAGCCCAAGCAGAGTTTTGAATATACCAGCGGCACAGTGCTCGCCACGCAGGTGGGCACGATGCGCGGCAGCTATCAGATGCAGGGTGCGGATGGCGCGGATTTCGATGTCGATATTCCTGAATTTGTGTTGAGCGTCCCACGTGTCCTTCATTAAGGTTTTATCGGTCATGCGTATCGGAACCGCACTGGCACCGCTGCTTTTTCTGGCAGCCTGCGCTACCCCACCCGCACCCCAGGTATGCCCCGCGCCTCAGCCATGCCCTGCTCCGGCAGCATGCGTCGTGCCGCCTGTTGTCGTGGCACCGCCTGTGGCAGCCCCCGCAGCCCCGTTTGCGGTCAGCAAGTGGGAAATGTTGCCGGACTGGCAGAAGATGGATTTGCAGCCGAGTTGGGTGGCTTTTCAACAAAGTTGCCGCGCTCTGAAGAACAAGCCGGATTGGCAGACGGTTTGCGCGCGCGCCCATGAGCTGGTGCAGCCGGACAATGAGGCATTGCGGCTGTTCTTTGAGGAAACGTTTACCCCTTATCAAGTGTTCAACCCCGATGGCTCTTCGCAGGGGCTGATAACCGGTTACTACGAACCCCGTTTGTCTGGCAGCCGCGTCAGGACAGCGCGTTTCAAATATCCGCTGTATGCCGCGCCGGATGACATGCTGACGATAGATTTGAGCGAGGTTTACCCCCAGCTAAAAGATATGCGTTTGCGCGGACGGCTGGAAGGGAAGCGCATCCTGCCCTATTTCAGCCGTGCCGATATTGACGAGGGTAAAGGCGCACTGCGCGGGCGTGAATTATTCTGGGTGGAAAACGCGGTCGATTTGTTCTTTCTGCAAATTCAGGGTTCCGGTCGTATTGAACTGGCAGATGGCGCGCTGGTTAAAGTAGGTTATGCCGATCAGAATGGTCACCCCTATATTTCCATCGGCAAGAAGCTGATCGAAATGGGCGAGCTCAAAATTGAACAAGCCTCCATGCAGGGTATCAAGCGCTGGGCGGAGCAAAATCCCGCCAAGCTGACCGCGCTGCTTGAACATAATCCCAGCTATGTGTTCTTCCGTGAATTGCCTGAAGGTTTGTCTGCGCCGCTGGGTGCGCTCGGCGTGCCGCTAACCAATCAATACAGCATCGCGATTGATCCGCGCACCATTCCGCTGGGCGCGCCGGTTTTTCTCTCTACCACTTACCCGAACACGGCAGAGCCGCTGAACCGGCTGATGCTGGCACAGGACACGGGCGGTGCGATCAGGGGCGCGGTGCGTGCGGATTTCTTCTGGGGTTTCGGCGATCAGGCCGGCGCGCAGGCGGGACGCATGAAACAGAGCGGTCAGATGTGGGTGCTGTTCCCCAAAGGCGCAGAACCGGCGCTCAATTGATGTGCTCGTAGTCGTATCCGTGCTGTTTGGCTTGTTGTAGTGCGTTGTCGGCCAGTTTAAGCAAACTGGTTGCGTCTGTGTCGCGTTGCGGTATCAGGCTGGTACAGCCTATGCAAATCGTTACCACGCCGTCCGGTGAATCGTGATGCGGGATGTTCAGGGCGCGTATCTGGTCGCGTAATTTGCTCGCATGCTGTTGCATGCCTTCGAGGCTGTCCCCCGATGATACGACGGCGAATTCGTCATTTTCATAGCGCGCGACGCAGTCCGAGGCGCGCGAAAATGACTTGGCGATGCGCTCGCCGACCATGCGTAAGCAGGTGTCTCCCGCCGGACGCCCATAGCGTGCATTGAAACGTCCGAACTGATCCAGATCGATTACCAGTACCGACAGCAGGCTGTGCGTGCGTTGCGCGGTTTGCAGCATGTGTGCCAGCTGCTCATCAAAGTGCTGGCGGTTGCTCAGTCCGACCAGCGGGTCGGTATGAAGCTGCGTGTCGCGTTGCCGGTTCAGCAGATCCAGATGCGACTGACGCAGGTGTTGCTCGGACAGAATGCGTCCGGTTACATCTTTCTGTATGCCGACGAAGTGGGTGAGTTCGCCTTGTTCGTTGCGTAGAGCGGAAATGCTCAGTTCGTTCCAGAACAGCGCGCCGTCCTTGCGGTAATTGCGCAGCGTGACGACGCAATTTTTTCCCTGATGCAGTGCTTCGCGCAGTACGGCGATGTCGGGTTGGTCCGTATCCACGCCCTGGAGAAAACGGCAGCTCTTGCCGAGCAAATCGTCCGCCGGGTAGCCGGATAAGCGCTCAAATCCCGCATTGACATAAATCAGCGGAAAATCTTTCATTCGCGCATCGGCGATAGTGATGCCGTCGTGCGATTGATCGACCGCACGGGCAAGCAAGTCGCGTGTAATCTCGGGTGAAACACTCACGTTGCCCCCTCCGGCTTCAGACGGTCGGCGTGAAGCACGCCCCGGGGGGCGCAGCCAGCCGTTTTGCCCGGATGGGGGCAGGCAAGACTAGCGCCCATGTTCATCCAGGTGTTTTTCCAGTTGTTCGGCAGGCAGGTAGCCGGGGACTTGTGTGCCATCGAAGAAGATCAGGTTGGGCGTGCCGTTTACCCGCAGTTTTTTGCCCGTCGCCACGACCTTGTCGGTAGGCGTATTGCAGGTAGCGTTGGCGGGTTTTGTTCCTTTTAGCATCAGATCGTCCCATGCCTTGACCGGGTCTTTTGCGCAGTGCACATTGCGCACGATTTCATCCGAGCCTTGAAAAATCGGGTACATGAACATATACAGCGTGACATTGTTGATTTTGGCAACTTCCTTTTCCAATTTTTTGCAGTAGCCGCAATTGGGGTCGGTGAAATAGGCCATTTTGCGTTGCCCGTTGCCCTTCACTTTTTTGATGGCGAGTTCCAGTGGCAGTTTATTGAATTCGATGGCAAACAATTTGTTGCGGCGTTGTTCGGTGAGGTCGGTGCGGCTCTTGATTTCTACGATGCTGCCATCGAACAGGTATAGCCCTTGTTCATCGGTGTATAGCAACTGTTCGCCAATTACGACTTCATAAAGCCCTGAATAAGGTGTTTTGACGATATGTTCAAGTTTGCCGATGCCGGGAAATTTGCTTTGCAGGGACTGGCGGATTTCAGCCTCTCCTGCATGGGCGGTGGTGAAGCCGAGGAACAGAAACAGGGCGATAATTTTTTTGGCAAAAGTCATTTCATTCGCTTTCATGGTATTGCTGCGGTTAGTTGAGGGCATGTTGCATGAGTCGTTTTTTCAGTGGGACAATGTGATTCGTGGCATCCAGACCGAGATTGCGCAGGGTACGCAACACCGGGTCGTCGTTGCAGAACAGTTGCTTCAGGCCATAGGTGGTGGCCTGCATGGTGTGAATATCTTCGCGGCGTTTACGGTCATAGCGGCGCAGCAGTTGCGCATCGCCGCAATCGCTGCATCCGCCGCGATACGTCAGCAATTCCGCCAGTTGGCGCGCATCGCGGAATCCGGTGTTCACGCCTTGTCCGGCCAGCGGGTGCATGTTGTGCGCGGCATCGCCTATCAAGGCCACGCGCGGCGCGCTGATTTGCGGCAGGGTGAGCAGGCGTAGCGGAAACGCGGCAGGCGCTGTGATGAGCTGCAGATTACCCAGCGTGTTGTGTGATGCGGCAGCGACCTGCGAGCAGAGTTCTTCAGGCGACAGTGCCAGCAACGCGGCAGATTTCTCAGGACTGACCGACCACACCATGGAGACGCGCAGGCCGGGCAGCGGCAGCAGGGCAAGAATGCCATCCTCCTGGAACCACTGGTGGGCGATGCCGCGATGCGGCTGTTCGCAGTTGAAATTGGCAACCACGCCGTGTTGGTGGTAGTCCACCGGCGCGGCAGAGATGCCTGCCTGATTGCGCACCCAGGAGTTGCGCCCATCGGCGCCGACGATCAGTCTTGCGCTCAAGGTCTGGCCGTCTTCCAACGTGAGTTCGGTGGATGCTTCACCTATTGACAGCGCCTTGCAGCGAGCTGGATGGAAAAATGCCAGATTGTCCTGATGCTGCAACACCTGCCACAGCGCGTGTTGCAGCGCGCGATTTTCCAGTATGCAGGCCAGTTCTGATACACCCATCTGATAGGCGGAAAACTCCAGTTTTGAGAGGGTGTCGCCGAACACGCGCATTTCTTCCACAGGCGCAATGCGTGTAGGGTCAAGTTTTGCCCATGCACCGGATTGTTCGAGAAAGCGGCGGCTGCCGGGGCTGATCGCATAAATGCGGCTGTCCCAGTCGTCAAGGAGAGCATCGCGCAGCGATTCGTTTGCCCCCTCGCCCGCAGGCGGGAGAGGGGTGAGGAGAGGGTTTGGACCGGCTTCCACCAGTGCCAGCGTCAGCCCGCTGTCTTTCAGTGCGGCGGCCAGGCTGGCACCCACCAGACCTCCGCCGATAATCACAACGTCGTATTGCATCGAGGTTTTCATAGGGCTTAATCATAGCGATATTTTCCATGCCTGTCCGCATGCTTTATAATCCGCAACCCTATCTGAAAGTTAGCAATGCGCATCGGCCCTTATCAACTGAAAAATAATCTCATCGTTGCTCCTATGGCCGGAGTAACCGATCGGCCTTTCCGCATGTTGTGCAAACGCATGGGGGCAGGCATGGCGGTGAGCGAAATGGTTGCGTCCAATTCGCTGCTGTATGGCTCGGAAAAAACCAAACGCCGCGCCAATCATGAGGGAGAGGTCGATCCCATTTCGGTGCAAATCGTCGGCGCAGACCCGAAGATGCTGGCAGAAGCCGCGAAATACAATGTGGATAACGGCGCGCAAATTATCGATATCAATATGGGCTGTCCGGCAAAGAAAATCTGCAACGTGATGGCGGGTTCGGCTTTGCTGCAAAATGAACCACTGGTTGCAACGCTGCTTGAGGCGGTGGTCGGTGCGGTGAATGCGCCGGTAACGCTGAAGATACGCACAGGTTGGGACACGCACAATCGCAATGCGGTACGCATCGCGCAGATTGCGGAAGCGTCCGGCATACAGGCACTGGCGATTCATGGCCGCACCCGCGCCTGTGCCTACACCGGCGATGCCGAGTACGATACGATCGCCGCCGTGAAAGACGCCGTAAACATTCCCATCATCGCCAACGGCGACATCACTACACCGGAAAAAGCCCGTTATGTGTTGCAGTATTCCGGCGCGGATGCGGTGATGATAGGCCGCGCGGCGCAGGGACGCCCCTGGCTGTTCCGCGAAATCGAATACTTCCTGAAAACAGGGGAACATTTGCCTGCGCCGGAGGTGGATGAAATTCACCGCGTCTTGCTCGGTCATGTGAATGAATTGTATGCATTTTATGGCGAACACACCGGGCTGCGCGTAGCGCGCAAACATATCTCGTGGTATACGAAGGGGCTGGTCGGTTCGGCGCACTTTCGTCATCAGATGAACCGGCTGGAGAGTCCCGAAGAACAGTTGGCGGCGGTGAATGAATTTTTTGCAGAACAAGCGCAGCGTGGAGTGCAGTTGCGCTATCTTGATGACCTGGTGCGAGAGGAAGCGGCGGCATGAGCGATTGCGCGATAGATGAAAACGAGATGGCACGTTACGTGCGACTCTCACTCAGTGAATACTTCTGCGATCTCGACGGTGAAGAACCGTGCAGCGGCTTGTACGACATGGTTATAAATTGTGTCGAAAAGCCGCTGGTCGAGATGGTGTTGTCGCAGGTTGGCGGCAATCAGTCGCGCGCCGCAGCCATGCTGGGCATCAATCGCAATACCCTGCGCAAGAAAATGCTGCTGCACGGAATTGAATAAGCCGGGCGTAGCCCGACCACCAACTAACGACTAATTTCTAAAACTGGAATCAACATGGCAACGATTAAACAGGCACTTATCAGCGTTTCGGACAAATCCGGCGTACTCGAATTGGCGCGCGGCTTAAATAACCTCGGCGTAAAAATCCTCTCTACCGGCGGCACGGCCAAGCTGTTCACTGACAACGGTATTCCATGCACTGAAGTGGCTGATTACACCGGCTTCCCGGAAATGCTGGATGGCCGCGTCAAAACCTTGCAACCCAAAGTGCATGCCGGCATTCTGGCGCGCCGCGATCTGCCGGAACATGTCGCCACTCTGGCGCAACATGGCATTCCCACCATCGACCTTGTGGTGGTGAACCTGTATCCGTTTGCGGCGACCATTGCCAAGCCGAATTGCAGTCTGGAAGATGCCATTGAAAATATCGACATCGGCGGGCCGACTATGGTGCGCGCGGCGGCCAAGAATCACGGTCATGTCGCGATTGTCACCGATCCGGAAGATTACAGCTCTGTGCTGGCCGAAATGCAGACCAATAACGGTGCAGTTTCCGATGCGACCCGTTTCGATCTGGCGAAGAAGGCGTTTTCACACACGGCAGCCTATGATTCCGCCATCAGCAACTACCTGACCACGGTCGGCAGCGATGGTGCGCGCAGCGAGTTTCCGGCGCAGATCAACTTTAATTTCGCCAAGGTGCAGGATATGCGTTACGGTGAGAATCCGCACCAGAATGCGGCCTTTTATCGTGAATTGACGACAGTTGCTGGTAGTATCGCCAATTACACACAGGTGCAGGGTAAGGAGCTTTCTTACAATAACATCGGCGATGCGGATGCGACCTGGGAGCTGGTGAAAACTTTCGAGCAATGCGCCTGCGTGATCGTCAAGCACGCCAATCCCTGCGGCGTAGCCATCGCCGATACGGCACTGTCCGCCTACAAGCTGGCGTTCGCCACCGATCCGACTTCCGCGTTTGGCGGCATCATCGCTTTCAACCGCACCGTGGATGCGGCCGCGGCCGAAGCCGTCGCGCAGCAGTTCGTTGAGGTGGTGATTGCGCCCGAATACAGCGAGGCAGCCTTGCAGGTGTTTGCCGCCAAGCCGAATGTGCGTGTGCTGATCGTGCCGCTGTCCAATGCGCACAATCAATACGATATCAAGCGCGTCGGCGGTGGTCTGCTGGTGCAGACCCCTGATATTCTCAACGTGCAGCTTGCGCAATTGAAGGTGGTCACAAAAGTACAGCCTGATGCCGCGCAGATGCAGAATCTGTTGTTCGCCTGGCGCGTCGCGAAATATGTTAAATCCAATGCGATTGTGTTCTGTAACAACGGTCAGACGCTGGGCGTTGGTGCAGGTCAGATGAGCCGTGTGGACAGCACGCGCATTGCTGCCATCAAGGCGCAAAACGCGGGGCTGAGTCTGGCGGGGTCGGTGGTCGCATCGGATGCCTTCTTCCCGTTCCGCGACGGCCTGGATGTGCTGGCCGCAGCGGGTGCCAAAGCGGTGATTCAGCCAGGCGGTTCGATGCGTGATGCGGAAGTCATCGCCGCAGCAGATGAGCACGGCATCGCGATGGTTTATACCGGCTACCGTCATTTCCGTCATTAGCAATGTAGGGTGGGCAAGCTGCCCACGCGAGATATAACAATGGTGGGCAAACTGCCCACACTACGTTGAGGTAAGCATGAAAATTCTGGTAATCGGTTCCGGTGGTCGCGAACATGCGATGGCGTGGCGGTTGGCGCAGGCGGCTAAAGTGCAGAAGGTCTATGTGGCGCCCGGCAATGCCGGAACTGCATTGGAAAAAGGGCTGGAGAATGTCGCGCTCAGCGACGTTGACGAGCTGCTGGCATTTGCGATCCGCGAAAATATTTATCTTACCGTGGTGGGGCCGGAAGCGCCGCTGGCCAAGGGGGTTGTCGATGCGTTCCGCAAGGCCGGCCTGAAGATTTTCGGCCCGACCAAAGCGGCGGCGCAGCTGGAATCTTCCAAGGATTTTGCCAAGGCGTTCATGGTGCGGCACAACATTCCTACCGCCTTTTACGAGACGTTTAGCGACGTTGCGGCGGCGCATGCCTATGTGAATAAACATGGCGCACCTATCGTCATCAAGGCGGATGGCCTGGCGGCAGGCAAGGGCGTGGTGGTGGCGATGACGTCCGATGAGGCGCATCAGGCCGTGGATATGATGCTCTCCGATAACAAGCTGGGCGATGCCGGTGCGCGCGTGGTGATTGAGGAATTTCTGGCGGGAGAAGAGGCGAGCTTCATCGTGATGGTGGATGGTAAAAACGTGTTGCCGCTGGCGACCAGTCAGGATCACAAACGTCTGCAGGATGGCGATATGGGGCCTAACACTGGCGGCATGGGCGCGTATTCTCCGGCGCCGGTGGTTACGCCTGAGGTGTATGCGCGTGCGCTGCGCGAAGTCATCATGCCGACCGTGCAGGGCATGGAAAAGGAAGGCCACACGTACACGGGTTTCCTGTATGCCGGGCTGATGATTTCGCCGGATGGCAGCATCAAGGTGCTGGAGTTCAATTGCCGTCTGGGTGATCCGGAAACACAGCCCATCATGTTGCGTCTGAAGAGCGATCTGCTCAAGCTGATGGAGCACGGGGTGAACGGCACGCTGGATAGCGTTGAGGTGGAGTGGGACAGGCGCACGGCCTTGGGCGTGGTGATGGCGGCCGCCCATTATCCCGATACACCGCGCGCGGGTGATGTGATCAGCGGTTTGCCGGACAGGGGCGAGGAAGACGCGCATGTGTTCCATGCCGGAACGGCACTCAGGGATGGCAGTGTAGTGACTAGCGGCGGGCGAGTGCTCTGTGTGACTGCGCTGGGCGACAGCGTGCGCATGGCGCAGCGCCGCGCGTATCAGGTGGCGGATGAGATTCATTTTGACGGTAGTCAGATGCGTCGCGACATCGGCTATCGTGCGATCGCTCCCAGAAAATAATTGTCTCGCGCACGCGTAGCGTATCGCCGCATCGCCGCTCATCTGAAGCGCGGCGGGCTGATCGCCTATCCCACCGAATCCTGTTACGGTTTGGGGTGCGATCCGGCGAATCGCACCGCCGTGCAGCGTCTGCTCAGGCTCAAGCAACGCCCGCAACACAAGGGGCTGATTCTGATTGCATCGTCCTTTGGACAGGTGGCGCGTTATTTGCAGCCGCTGACGCCAGCGCAGCAACACACGCTGCGCGAGGCGGGAGCACAGGCGATTACCTATCTGATGCCGACACGCGCTGCTGCGCCACGCTGGTTGCGCGGTGCGCATGACACGCTGGCGGTGCGCCTGACTGCCCACTCGTTTGCCAGACAATTATGCCGGGGCGTGCATAGCGCGCTGGTCTCCACCAGCGCCAATCGCAGCGGTCAGCAATCGATTAAGACCTATGCGGAATGCCAGCGTCAGTTCGGCAAAAAAGTCTGGGTCTTACCGGGTTTGGTGGGGAAACGCAAACAGCCTTCGCGGATACTCGCGTGGCGTGATGGTAGAATCGTGCGCAATTAATATTTTAATAAGCTGTATTCCTGCTGCTGTGGGAATGAAGGCAAAACTGGAGAGAACATGAGTGTAAACAGCGCAGCCGTTAAAGAATATTTGCTTGAACTGCAAGAGTTGATCGTCGAGCGCCTGGAACAGGTGGATGGCAAAAAGTTCATCCGTGACAAGTGGCAGCGCGAAGCGGGCGGAGTGGGCATAGGCGCAGGCGGTGGCATCAGTTGCATACTGGAAGAAGGCAACGTGTTAGAGCGCGGTGGCGTGGCATTCTCGCATGTACAGGGCGATAAGATGCCCGCTTCGGCGACTGCGCATCGTCCCGAGCTGGCCGGTTGCAGCTGGGAGGCGATGGGGGTGTCGCTGGTGATGCATCCGCGCAATCCGTATGCGCCGACTACTCATGCCAACGTGCGCATGTTTATGGCGCACAAGCCGGATGGCGAATCCGTGTTCTGGTTCGGCGGCGGTATGGACCTGACGCCTTATTACGGCTTCGAGGAAGATGCGGTGCATTTCCATCAGGCTTGCAAAAATTCGCTCGCACCGTTCGGCGATGACCTGCATCCCAAATATAAAAAATGGTGCGATGAGTATTTCTTTCTCAAGCATCGCAACGAGCCGCGCGGCATCGGCGGTATCTTCTTCGATGATCTTTCAGTGCCCGATTTTGAAACCGCATTTGCGATACAGCAAAGCGTAGGCGATCACTTCCTGTCGGCCTATGTGCCTATCCTGGAAAAGCGCATGGACATGCCTTATGGCGAACGCGAACGCGATTTCCAGCTTTACCGGCGCGGACGCTATGTGGAATTCAATCTGGTGATCGATCGCGGCACTATCTTCGGCTTGCAATCGAACGGCCGTACCGAATCCATACTGCTGTCCATGCCGCCGCTGGTGAAATGGCGTTATGACTGGCATCCGGAAGCAGGTACGCCGGAAGCGGCGCTGTACGATACATTTTTGCAGCCCAGAGACTGGGTGTAATCCCGCTCATCACTGTTGCAGGCGGGAGGGAATATGCAGGCAAAAGATCACTGGGAAAACGTTTATTCGACCAAACAAACGGATGCGGTGAGCTGGTTTCAGCCGCACGCCGATCTTTCGCTTGATCTCATCAAGGCGACCGGCGTGGACCGTGAAGCGGGCATCATCGATGTGGGCGGCGGTGCATCTACGCTGGTGGATGACCTCATTGCCGATGGTTACACCGATCTTGCAGTGCTTGATCTGTCAGCGGCTGCGCTGGATGCGGCGCGTAAACGTCTGGGGTCGCAGGCTGATCGGGTGGAATGGATAGTGGCCGATATCACCAAGGTGGAACTCGGTGAGCAGCGTTACGACATCTGGCATGACCGCGCCGTGTTTCATTTTCTCACCGACCCGGCGGATCGTGCCGCTTACGTGCAGACGGTGTTGCGTTCGGTGAAGCCGGGCGGCCATGTTATCGTCGCCACGTTTGCCGAAGACGGGCCGCTGCAATGCAGCGGACTGCCTGTGATGCGTTATCGCCCGGGTGAGTTGCACGACCAGTTCGGTGAAGCATTCACGTTGCTGAAACACCAGAAAGAAGTACATTCCACGCCGTCCGGTACGATGCAGCAGTTCATCTATTGCTACTGTCGGCGTTCCTGAGTTTTCGCAACAGTATGCTGCGGAACCACCCGCCCGCGAGCAGTGGCACATCGCTGACTATTTCCAGTTCGGGTGCAGCGAGCAATACTTCCTCGAACACCACATCCATACGCGTTGCAATGCGGCGCGATAGCGGCGTGAGCAGGCGTCGCAGCGGTGCGCGTTGCTGTGGTTGCAGAAATTTGTCTAGCAGGATCACCGACCCGCCGGGTTTCAGTACGCGCGCGGCTTCCGCGAGGCAGCAGCGCGGCTCAGGCACGACGGCGGTGATCAGGTGCAGCACGACATGGTCGAAATACGCGTCGGGAAATGGCAGTGCCATGCTGTCGCCCAATATCCAGTCCACCTGTAAATTTGCGCCGCGCGACCTGGCGCGGGCGAGCATGCCTGGATTGAAATCAAGTCCAGTGTAGTGATGCAGGGCGGGTAGCAAAGGCAGGTCCAGTCCGGTGCCGAGGCCGCTTAGTAAAATTTTTCCAGCCGTATCGCCGGGCAGGGCATTGAGCGATTGCCTGCGTGCAGCGCGCATCGGACGTTCGATGACCAGATCGTAAAACGGCGCAATCAGGCTATAGCTGATGCGCAAGAGCGGATTGCTGCGATAGTCGGTTGATTTTTTCAAAGTAGCGTCACTCCTGTGAGTTTGGTTTCCGCGATGGCCTGCGTCAGCGCATCAATGACCTGAGTCCGGGCAAAACTCTTGCGCCATGCCAGGGCCACCCGCCGCGAAGGCGCAGGCCTGGCAAACGGGATGGTCTTCAACAACGGGCTGCTATAGCGTGCACTGTTTGCCGATGCGGGCAGCACGGTGATGCCCAGTCCCGAAGCCACCATGTTGCGTATGGTTTCCAGCGAGGTTCCCTGCTGGATTTCGACGCCCTTGCGGTTAAGTTCCGGGCAGGCCTCGACCACCTGATTGCTGAAACAGTGTCCGTTGTCGAGCAGCAATACTTTTTCCCCGGTCAGTTCCTGTGCGTGGATGCTGCGACGCGCAAACCAGTGGTGCTCGATATTGACGACCACTGAAAATGGCTCGTCGTACAGCGGGCGTGTCAGGATGCTGGCATCGCCAAACGGCAAGGCGATGATGATGACATCCAGTTTGCCGTTACGCAGTCGGCTTTCAAGATTTTCGGTAATGTTTTCTTCTACTTCCAGTGGCATGTGCGGTGCAATCGACTTGAGCGCCGGGATCAGGTCGGGCAGCAGGTAAGGACCGACGCTGTGTATGACTCCAATGCGCAACGGTGAATCGAGTTGACTCTGCCCCAGCAGGGCAATTTCGCGTATGCGCTCGGCTTCCTCCAGGACGCGCTGCGCTTGTTCGATAATGGCCTGTCCTGTCGGCGTGACGCTGATGCTGTTTTTGCCACGCTCGAATATTTGGACAGCCAGTTCCTGTTCCAGCTTTTGTATCGCCAGAGATAAGGCGGGCTGACTGATGTAAGCCTTTTCTGCGGCGCGCCGGAAGTTGAGTTCCTGCGCGACGGCGACGATGTAGCGTAGTTCGTTGAGGGTCATATCGCGCTCCTGTTGATTTGTATTATAAATCATGATAGTTTAAACAATCAATTAGATATATCGGTCAGCTTTGCCTATAGTGGGGTCGTCGCAAGCAAAACACCTCATTAACTTACTGAACAGGAGAACATCATGGCAAGACCAGAAATCAAGACCATTGCCAATCTTGAAGCGGCATTTGCCGGGGAATCGATGGCACATATCAAGTATCGCTACTTTGCCAAAATTGCACGCGCGGCGGGCGACGAAGAAACGGCTAAAGTGTTCGAGGAAACCGCCAATCAGGAAGTGCAGCACGCGCTGGGACATCTTGATCTGCTCTACCCCAAGGCATCGCTGACCACGCAACGCTGTTTGCAGATGGCCATCGAGGGGGAAACTTACGAATACAGCGAGATGTATCCGGGTTTTCTAAAAACGGCTCAGCAGGAAGGCAATGCAGCTGCCGCGTCGGAAATAAGCGAACAGATCGCCGAATCCATGGAACATGCTGAATTGTTCAGGGTTACGCTGGAAAAGGCAGCCAAGCGTTTTGCCGCATTGGCCAGGGTGGAAGAGCGTCATGCCAATCAGTATCGTGCCGTATTGGCCAAAGTATCTGCATAACAAGGAGAAAAACATGAAAGTATGGCAATGTGTGGTGTGCGGATTCATTTACAACGAAGTGACAGGTTTGCCGGAGGAAGGCATCAGCCCCGGCACGGCATGGGCGGATATCCCTGCCGACTGGGCATGCCCGGACTGTGGCGTAGCAAAAGCGGATTTTGAGATGGTGGAGATATAACTAACTAAGGAGAAAATCATGAGCAACTGCCCCGTAATGACGACTGCTGCCGGAAACGGAATTGGCGACAATCAGAATAGCCTTACCGCCGGCCCGCGCGGCCCGGTGTTAATGGCCGATTATCAACTGATGGAAAAGATGGCGCATTTTAATCGCGAGCGTGTGCCGGAGCGGGTGGTGCATGCCAAAGGGGCGGGCGCTTATGGGAAATTTACTGTCACAGGTGATATTTCAAAATACACTTGTGCCGGGATTTTCTCCAAGATAGGCAACAGTTGCGAGACTTTTGCGCGATTTTCCACCGTGGCGGGCGAGTTGGGTTCGCCGGACACGGCGCGTGACCCGCGCGGTTTTGCCGTGAAGTTTTATACCGGAGACGGCAATTGGGACATGGTGGGCAACAATACGCCGGTGTTCTTCATCCGCGATCCACTCAAGTTTTCCGACTTCATTCATTCGCAAAAACGCGATCCACAAACCGGGATGCGGGACAACATCATGCAATGGGATTTCTGGAGTTTGTCGCCGGAATCCATGCATCAAATCACCACGCTGTTCTCCGATCGCGGTATTCCCGCCACCTTGCGCAATATGAACGGTTACGGCTCGCATACGTATAGTCTGTGGAACGACAAGGGCGAGCGTTATTGGGTGAAATGGCATTTCAAAACCCTGCAAGGTATCCAGACGCTGACCCAGGCGGAAGCTAACAAGATCGCCGGTGAAGACCTCGATTATCACCGCCGGGATTTGTTCTCCTCGATTGAAAAAGGCGATTTCCCTCAATGGCGCGTGATGCTGCAAATCATGCCGGAGCAGGAAGCCGAGCGTTATGCCATTCATCCTTTCGATGTGACCAAGGTCTGGCCGCATAAAGACTATCCTCTGGTGGAAGTCGGCGTGCTGGAACTGAATCGCAACCCGCAGAATTATTTTGCCGAAGTTGAACAGGCTGCCTTTGAGCCGGGCAACTTGCCGCGTGGCATGGGAGCATCACCGGACAAGATGTTGCAGGCACGAATTCTGTCCTACCCGGACGCACACCGCTATCGTATCGGCGTGAACTATGCCGCGCTGGAAGTCAATAAACCGCATTGTCCGGTGCATCACTATCACCGCGACGGACAGACGCGCTTCGACGGCAATTTCGGCAGCGGGGTGAATTACCAGCCGAATAGTTTTGATGGTCCGGTTGATGCGGCGAAATATCAGGAACCGCCTCTGAAAATTTCCGGTGACGCAGATCGCTATAACCACCGCGATGGCAACGACGATTACACGCAGGCGGGTAATCTGTATCGCTTGATGAACGCGGAGCAGAAACGTCAATTGACCGATAACCTGGTTGGTGCGATGAAAGACGTGCCGAAGTTTATTCAGCTGCGCCAACTGCAACACTTTTATCAGGCTGATCCGGCTTATGGTCAGGGTGTGGCGAGCGGATTGGGAATCGACATGAAGGAAGTGATTTAACCATCACAAGGTTGCGTCTTCAACCCGGGGCAATCCTGAGTGGCATGACGGCACATGAACAAAATGCCAGAATTCTGGAAGATTAGGAATGCTTTATGAAACCAATTGTTGTGCTGGGCAGCGGGCTGGCGGGATACACGCTGGTGCGCGAGTTGCGCAAACTTAATCGCGAGATACCCATTACGTTGATCTCGCGCGACAGCGGTGATTATTACTCCAAGCCGATGCTGTCGAATGCGTTTGCGCAGGGCAAGGATGCGGCGAGTCTGGTTTTGACCACTGCCGCCGAGATGGCAGCAAAGCTGGGCATCACCCTGCTGGCGAAGTGCGAAGTGAGTGCAATCGATCGCACCAACAAAGCGCTGGATACCACGTCGGGGCTTATTGAGTACGACAGGCTGGTGCTGGCATTGGGTGCAGATCCGATGCGCATTCCGCTGCCAGGCGATGCGGCTGATGCGGTGTTGTCGGTGAACGACCTGTCCGATTACGCGCAGCTTCGCGAGCGTCTGGCTACGGCAAAGTCCATCGTCATCATGGGAGCCGGGTTGATAGGCTGCGAATTCGCCAATGACCTCGCGGTGGAGGGCTATACAGTCAGCGTGATCGATCCCGGGCCTTACCCGCTTGCGTCTTTGATGCCAGAGCAGGCGGGCGGTCAGTTGCTGAAACCCTTGGCTGATCTCGGCGTGGCATGGCGCTTCGGCACGGCGGTGCAGCGTGTAGATAAAGCGCTATCCGGTTACGCGCTCACGCTCACGGATGGCACGGTGATTCATGCCGACCTGGTGTTATCCGCAATCGGCTTGCGCCCGCGCATTCAGCTGGCACGGGAGGCGGGGCTGGAGGTGAATCGCGGTATCGTGGTGAATGAGCGTCTGCAAAGCACGGATCAGTCTGTATTTGCGCTGGGCGATTGCGCCGAGATAGACGGCAAAGTCTTGCCTTTTGTACTGCCTATCATGCATGCCGGGCGTGCGCTGGCGAAGGTATTGAATGGTGACGATGCACAGGTTGATTTTCCGGCGATGCCGGTGGTCGTAAAGACGCCTGCCCATCCCGTCGCTGTGTCGCCGGTGGCGCGTGATGCGCTTGGGTCATGGCAGACGCTGGCCACGGGGAATGGCATCAGCATGGGGTTTTTCGACCCGCAAGACAGGATGACCGGATTCGTCCTCACGGGTGTATATGCCGGCGAGCGAAATGAGATGGCCAAAAAGATTAATATTTAGCACACATTGAGATCGTAGCAGGTGGTTGGGTAGACAACGGCTTGAAATATATATAGTGTGATGCACCGATAAAATGCTCTGTTAATGAGTGGCGCTAACTGGTCATTGCGGCGGATAGCTATAAGTTTTTGTGCAGATCCGGCGCATTCAAACATGGGTTAGTTGCCAGTCCGCACAAAGGAAATTGCCTTGAAAATACCCGCTCTGCCGCAAGATGAGCATGTCAGAATTGAAACGCTACGCTCACTCAGTATTTTGGATACGCTGCCGGAGGAGCGCTTTGATCGCCTGACACGCATGGCAAAACGCCTGTTTGGTGTACCTATCGTACTTGTCAGCCTCGTGGATGAGAACCGTCAGTGGTTTAAGTCCTGTGTAGGTCTCGTTACCAGTGAAACCTCGCGCGATATTTCCTTTTGTGGGCATGCGATCCTCGGGGATGGCGTGTTTATTATTCCCAATGCAATTGAGGATGAACGTTTTTCGGATAACCCGCTGGTTTTGAATGATCCGTATTTTCGTTTTTATGCCGGATATCCACTGAGAGCCCCGAATGGTCAAAAAGTGGGGACGCTGTGCATTATTGATCGAGAGCCAAGAAATTTCGGGGAAGAAGATGTCGAAGCCTTGGAAGATTTAGCCTCAATGGCAGAGCTAGAACTTGAGGCTATCCAGCTTGCGACGCTGGATGAACTTACCAATATATCAAATCGGCGCGGCTTTATGATGATTGCCAAACACAGTCTGCATCTCTGTGAACGGCAGAAGATTCCAGCATCACTGGTTTTTATGGACTTAGACAGCTTTAAGCCAATAAATGATAGCTTTGGACATGCGGAAGGGGACCGTGCGCTGATTTTCTTTGCAGAGCAGATGAAGCACACATTTCGGGATTCAGATATCTTCGCGCGGTTGGGGGGTGATGAATTCGTTGCATTGCTCACGAATACCTCAAAGAAGCAAACAGAAAGTATCGTTGAAAAATTCCGACAATCACTGAAAAAATACAATCAAAATGCCTGTCGCGGATACGATATTTCGTTTTCGTACGGCATTGTGGAATATCGATCTGATATGCATGTCACGCTTGAGGCGCTGTTGGCAGACGGTGACTCAATGATGTATCAATTTAAAAAATCAAAGAAATCGCTTCTTTAGAAGATGGGAAGATGAACTTTTGCAGATTCGTCCAGAAAGTGACGAGGATCCAAAATCAGAGGCAGAGCACCAGCAAATATCTGCTTGCTTTGCGCACGGCACACGGCAGATGGATTGTCAGGTGCAAGAAAGTGCAGGAGCTTTTTTGCATCATTGAAGCAGACCGAGAATTCAGCGCGGGATGAGAAAATCCAGGACGATGCCGGAGAATACCGCAGCGCCGAACCAGTTGTTGTGCAGGAATGCCTTGAAGCATGCATCGCGCTGACGGTTTCTGATGAGACGGTAGTGATGCAGCGCGATGCCTGCGGCGGCCAGCAGCCCCAGATAATACGCTATGCCCATACCAGTCATTTGTCCCGCTACTGCGAGCAAGGCCAGTGTGAGGGCGTAGCAGGCCATCACCGCCGCGACATCGTATTTCCCAAACCACAGGGCGGATGAGTGTATGCCGAGGTGGATGTCGTCGTCCCTGTCCACCATCGCATATTCGGTATCGTAGGCGATTGCCCAGAAGGCGTTCGCGCATAACAGGATCCATGCCACTGGCGGCACGTAGTCCAGTTGGGCGGCAAAGGCCATGGGTATGCCGAAGCCGAACGCGATGCCCAGATAGGCTTGCGGAATGGGGAAGAAGCGTTTGGTGAACGGATAGCTGGCGGCCAGAAACACCGCGGGAATCGACATCAGTTTGGTCAGGGTGTTGAGCGGCAGAATCAGCAAAAAGGAGATAGCGGCGAGTGCTGCGGCCAGCCAAACGGCTTCACGCGGCCTGATGCGGCCGCTGGTTACAGGGCGCGCCTCGGTGCGTTTGACGTGTTTATCTATGTGGCGGTCGGCAAAATCGTTGATTGCACAACCGGCGGAACGCATCAGTACCGTGCCCAGCGTGAAAATCAGCACGATGTGCCAGGTCGGATGGCCCTCGCCCGCGATCCACACGCCCCAGAGCGTCGGCCATAACAGCAGCAGTATGCCGATGGGGCGATTCAGGCGGGTAAGCTGGAAATACAGCGAGAGGCGTTCAGAGAAAGTCATATTCAGGACTGAGGATTGAGGACTGAGGATTGAATGCAAGAATGTGCATCAGTTCTGCCTCGCTCCTCGCTCCTCAATCCTAATGAAAGTATTTCAGGTAAAAACACTTCAGTCACCAGCAACGGCTCGTGGTGTAAATAAAACAGGGATCTGCGCGCCCATAACCTGTCGGGGGGTTCAGGCAAAATGGCCGCGGCCCGCCGGTATAGCGGGTGATGGAAGTGTAATGCCTTGTAATGTAGGGGTTTTCGCACCACCTGTGGATGCGAGAACAGCACCGCGCCCAGCGGCTTGTTGCCCAGTCCGCGCACTGCCTGCCATGCGCCGCGCAGATGATCGGCGGCACAGGTGCTGTGGGCAAACACCACAGGCTGGCCATCGGCATACAGGAAGACTTCGCGCGACCAGGCGAGCTGATGCGGTGCAATGCCCAGCAGAGCGGATTCGTCCAGTGCGATGCGTGCCAGACCGCTGTACAAATTGCGCACGGAAAAATGGCCGCAGCGCTGCTGGATGCGCTGCGTCAGCGAGCCGTGGTCGCGCAGCCAGGGTGATAAATCGGCTCCGGCGCCCAGCGCCGCGCTGTTCCAATAGGTGTCGTTCACGGGATGGGAAAGTGCATGGTATTTTTTATCATCGGGTGCTTTCTGCTATGCACGCTACACGTGCAAATAGTCATGTTTTTTTGCCATCCATCGCTGTAAGTAAGCACGCGCAGCATCCGGGTAGTCACGCAGCAATTCGTCGGCGACCAGGCGCGCCTGTTCCAGTAAATCCTCGTCTGCATCGATGTCGGCGTAGCGCAACATCGCCACGCCGCTCTGCCGTGCGCCGAGCAATTCGCCCGGCCCGCGCAATTGTAAATCTTCCTGAGCGATTGCAAAGCCGTCTGTGTTTTCGAAGATCACTTTTAATCGCGTTCGAGCCAGCTCTGAGAGCGGTTTTTGATACAGCAGGATGCACAGGCTTTGCGCAGAGCCGCGCCCCACCCGTCCGCGCAGCTGGTGCAGCTGCGCCAGCCCCATGCGCTCGGCGTGATCGATCACCATCAGGCTGGCATTGGGCACATCTACGCCGACTTCGATTACGGTGGTCGCGACCAGTAGTTGCAATTCTGCTGCTTTGAACGCCGTCATCACGCGGACTTTCTCGGCACTGTCCATCTTGCCGTGAACCAGCCCTACGCGCAGTTCCGGGAAGGTGTCGGTCAATAACTGATGCGTTTCCAGCGCGTTCTGCAATTGCAGCACTTCGGATTCGTCGATCAGCGGGCAGACCCAGTAGGCCTGTTGTCCGGTCATGCATGCGGCGCGCACACGTTCGAATACCTCGTCACGGCGCGCATCGCTGACCAGTTTGGTGATCACCGGCGTTCTGCCGGGCGGCAATTCGTCTATCACCGATACGTCCAGATCGGCGTAGTAACTCATCGCCAGCGTGCGTGGAATCGGTGTCGCACTCATCATCAGCTGGTGCGGTTCGGAAATTTTTTCTGTAGCGTTATTTTTTCCTTTGGCATGCAGCGCCAGACGTTGCTGAACGCCGAACTTGTGTTGTTCGTCGACGATGGCTAGTCCCAGTCTGTGAAAATTGATCTGCTCCTGAAACAGCGCGTGCGTGCCGATGGCGAGCAGCGTTTCGCCCGATGCAATCTTTTCGGCGGCCAGTTTCTTGTCTTTTTTCTTCAGGCTGCCGGACAGCCAGACGGGGGTAATGCCCAGCGGGGAGAGCCAGTCGGAAAGCTTCAGGAAATGCTGTTCGGCCAGTATCTCGGTGGGTGCCATCAGGGCGACCTGATAGCCGTTCTCGATCGCCTGCAAGGCGGCGAGCGCGGCGACGATGGTTTTTCCGCTGCCGACATCGCCCAGCAAAAGACGTTGCGTCGGATGGGGTTTTGTCAGGTCTGCGCTGATTTCACCGCAGACCTTTTGCTGTGCTTGCGTCAATGTGAACGGCAGGTTTTTCAACAGCGCGTCTGTGTGATGTTTTCTGGGCGGCAGTGCGGGCGCGCTGCGCTGGCTGCGTTCCCTGTGGTGTACGCGCATCGAAAGTTGCTGTGCCAGCAATTCATCGAATTTGATGCGCCGCCATGCGGGATGGCTGCGCGTTTCCAGGCTGTGTGAGGAAATATCTGCTGTGGGGCTGTGCAGCAGGTGCAGACTTTCTGCAAAACCGGCCAGATTAAGGCGTTCGAGCACGAGTTTTGGCAAGTGCTCGGGTATGGGTAATGCCTCCAGCGCGTTGGCGATCAGCTTGCGTAACGCGATTTGGGACAACCCCGCCGTTGTCGGATAAACCGGGGTCAGGCTGGTTTGCAGTGGCGTCTCCTCATCCACAGCGCGGCATTTCGGATGCACCATTTCCAGCCCGTAATAGCCCATTCGTACCTCGCCGATGGCGCGTATCTGGCGATCTACCGCGAGTTGTTTCTGCTGGCTGGGATAGAAATTCAAAAAGCGCAGATACAATTCCCCGCCCGCGTCTTGCAAACGGCAGGCCAGAGTGCGGCGGGGGCGAAAGGTGATTTCACTGTGCGTGATGGTGCCCTGAACCTGCACAGTCTCACCGGGCTGTACCGTTTCTATCGGTGCGAGATGCGTCTCGTCCTCATAGCGCAACGGCAGATGCAACAGCAGGTCACTGCGATGGTGTATCCCCAGCTTGGCCAGTTTGGCCAGAGTCGCAGGAGCAATTTTAGCGGGCGCGGTCAATCCACTCTCTTGCCTGACGGGGGCGTTGTCATGCTGTCTAAGCTTGAACCACCAGCACCCCGTCCATTTCGACCAGTGCGCCGCGCGGCAGGGCAGATACGCCTACGGCGGCACGCGCCGGATAGGGCTGCTGGAAATAACCCGCCATGATTTCATTGACCTTGGCGAAGTTTTTCAGATCGATCAAATAAACGTTCAGTTTGACCAGATCGTTGAGATCACTGTTGGCTGCATTCGCCACGGCGCGCAGATTCTGGAATACACGGTGTATCTGCTCATCTATGCCTTCCACCATTTGCATGGTGGCGGGGTCGAGGCCGATCTGGCCGGACAGATACACGGTGTCATTCACGCGTATTGCCTGAGAATAGGTGCCGATCGCAGCGGGTGCGTCCGGGGTCTGGATGAATTGTTTGTTTGCCATGTCGGTAATCCTGTCAGTGGTTGATCGCTGGTGCGGATTATAACCGACACAGGCCAGGCTACGACTATACGGCGATTTTGAAGATCACCTTGCGTACCTGGCCTTCACTGACCAGTGGCGCATGCGCATCCTCGGGGAAGAAGATGCAGAAATGATCCGGCGGCGTCGCAATCCAGGTGTTCACTTCGTCGTTGAAGAAGCGGATATCGCGCTCGGTGTTGTAGTCATCCACCGGATCGCGGCAATCGGCCAGCGACTTCCAGCCCATTTCATCCACTCCTTCGAGCACCAGTTGAATGTCGATGTAACGACGGTGGCATTCCAGCTTGGCCGCTGTGCGCGCGCGTCCCGCTACATGCTCCACAATGGCAAACAGTTCACCTTCAATGATTTGATATACGCCGGGCGCCAGAGCATTCAGATCGGTGTCGCGGATATAGTCGAACGCGCGTGGAAACAGCGGGTGCAGTGCTTCGTAGCGGGAGGATTGGGAGAGGGTGGAAAAGATCATATTGGGTCGTTCAGGTTGTTAGCGGAGCGTATGGTCATGATACCCTGATGTAAGTGAACATCCATCCGGTTCAGGAAGGACATACCTAATAGCATGTCGGTGCTGAGATTGTTGACGATAATTGCAGACACATTTTTTTCCTCTATGCCGCCAAGTTTTACGCTATCCAGTCTAATCATATAAGCAACCGTCTCGCCGTTGGCTGTTTGCGTACGGGTGGCAGTAATGCTTGATATGCCTAAGCGTTCGGCAAATTGTCGGGAAATGGCAACATCGGTTGCACCCGTATCCACCAGGATGTTTGTTTTTGTACCGTTTATGAAGGCTTCTGCGCGATAGTGCCCGCTCAAATCACGCTGGAGAATGACCTCGCTTGCAGTACCAAGTTTTTCGGACGTGTTTGGATGCAACTTTCCGTCAAAGGCAAAAAATAGTGCGCTTCCCAGCAAAATGAAAAGGAAGGCGGCGCCGATTGTTGTTTTGAAATTTGCATTCATGGCCTACAAAAACCGCGCGATCATTCCCTTCGTCATTTCGCCCTGCATCGGTATCCGCACATGATGACCGCTGCCGGGGGCGACGGTGATGGACTCGCCCTTCTTGTTGCGCATCTCGGATAGGTCGATGATCTGGTTGCCTGTCGGGTGAATGATCTCCAGCCGGTCGCCGACCTGGAATTTATTCTTTACATCGATTTCGGCATAGCCGCCTGCACAGGACACGATGTCGCCGACATACTGCTGACGGGTGCTCTCGGAGTGGCCGCGCATGTAATTCTGCTGCTCGTGGGTGTGGTGACGCTCGTAAAATCCATCTGTATAGCCGCGATTAGCCAGCGCATCCAGCGCACCCAGCAGGCCGTAGTTAAACGGCCGTCCGGCGACCGCATCGTCGATGGCCTGACGGTACACCTGCGCGGTGCGCGCGACATAGTAGATGGATTTGGTGCGGCCTTCGACCTTCAGCGAGTCGATGCCAATCTTCGCCAGACGCTCGACGTGTTCCACTGCGCGCAGGTCTTTGGAATTCATGATGTAGGTGCCGTGCTCGTCTTCCATCACCGGCATCAACTCACCCGGATGATCCTGACGCGAGATGACGTAGACGCGATCCGCCATGGGATGACGTTTTTGTTCTCCGCAATCGGACAGCGCGGAATTGCTCAGCGCCTTGTCGAAATCGAAATCCAGCTTTTCAATGTCGCCTGTGCCGTTCTCCTCGGCGTTGTCCATGTTGTAATCCCAGCGGCAGGAATTGGTGCAAGTGCCCTGATTGGCATCGCGGTGGTTGAAATAGCCCGACAGCAGGCAGCGCCCCGAGTAGGCGATGCACAGCGCGCCGTGCACGAACACTTCCAGTTCCATGTCTGGGCATTCCTGGCGGATTTCTGCTATCTCGTCCAGCGACAACTCACGCGACAGGATCACGCGGGTCAACCCCAGCGACTTCCAGAATTTAACAGCCGCGTAATTGACGGTGTTGGCCTGAACAGACAGGTGCACATCAACTTCGGGCCAGCGTTCGCGCACCATCGCGATCAGCCCCGGGTCGGCCATGATCAGTGCATCCGGTTTCATCTCAATGACAGGCGCCATGTCGGCCATATAGGTTTTTACCTTGGCATTGTGCGGCATCAGGTTGCTGGCGACGAACAGCTTCTTGCCCAGCGCATGCGCCTCCTGTATGCCGATCTGTAACTCTTCCATCTTGAATTCATTGTTGCGCGCACGCAAGCTGTAGCGCGGTTGCCCGGCATATACGGCATCCGCGCCAAAGGCATAGGCGGCACGCATCTTGTCCAGCGTGCCGGCAGGTAATAATAGTTCGGGTGCGCGTAACTGACTCACAGTGATAGTCCTTCTATAATTCTGATGCAGGGCGCAGATTGGTTAAGCGTATAGAAATGCAGTCCGGGTGCGCCGCCTGCCAGCAGTCTTTCGCACATGCGGGTCACTATGTCGCGGCCAAAAGCTTGCACCGATTCGTTGTCGTCGCCGAAACCTTCCATGGTTTTGCGCATCCAGCGCGGAATTTCCGCACCGCAGGCATCCGAAAAACGCGCCAGCTGCGAGAAACGCACGATGGGCATGATGCCCGGCACGATAGGGGCGGTAATGCCCAGTTTCTGACATTCGTCCATGAAGTGGAAATAGCTGTCGGCGTTGTAGAAATACTGCGTGATGGCGGAATTCGCGCCCGCATCGATCTTGCGCTTGAAGTTGAGGATATCGTCATGCGCGGATTTCGCTTGCGGGTGAAATTCGGGGTAGGCCGCGACTTCCAGATGGAAATGATCGCCGGTTTCGGCACGGATGAATTCCACCAGCTCGTTGGCATACTGGAATTCACCGGCTGTGGCCATGCCGGACGGCAGATCGCCGCGCAATGCGACGATGCGGCTGATACCCGCATCCTGATAGGTTTTGAGGATGGCGCGAATGTTTTCGCGGGTGGAACCGACGCAGGACAGGTGGGGTGCGGCATCGAAACCTTCGGCCTTGATTTGTGTGACGGTCTCCAGTGTGCGATCGCGGGTGGAGCCGCCCGCGCCGAAGGTCACAGAGAAAAATTCAGGATTGAGCGCGGCGAGTTTGCCGCGTGCGAGGGTGAGTTTTTCCACGCCTTCATTGGTTTGAGGTGGGAAAAATTCGAAACTGATAGGTGAGTTGCTCATTATTTTCTCAATAATTGTGCGGCCGCTGATGCCAGCGCCCAGGTAAACAGACTGTACAGCAATGCACCAAGAACGCCATGCCAGAAGGTGTCGACGATAAAGTCGCGCAATACCGAACCGACCAGCCAGAATAGCAGTCCGTTGATCACGAAAATAAACAGGCCCAGCGTGATTAAGGTAACAGGCAAAGTGAGCAGTAACAACAAGGGACGGATCAGCGCGTTCACCAGACCCAGCAGGAATGCAGCGATTAGCGCGGCGGTGAATCCTTCTACATGAATGCCGGGTACGAAATTCGCCACGGCGATCAGAGCCAGTGCATTCAATATCCAGATTATGAGCAGTTTCATCGTGTTCCTTATGGTTACATGCCAAAAGCCGCCCACCTGAAAAGTATCAGGGAGGCGGCGGTCTGATAACGCGTGCGGCTTAGTAGCGGTAGTGATCAGCCTTGTAAGGGCCGTTCTTGGGTACGCCGATGTAAGCAGCCTGCTGGTCGGTCAACTCGCTCAGTTGCGCATTCAGCGTAGTCAGTTGCAAACGTGCAACTTTCTCATCCAGATGCTTGGGTAGCGTGTATACGCCGACAGGGTACTGGTCGAGGCGGGTAAACAGTTCGATCTGCGCAATGGTCTGGTTGGCAAACGAAGACGACATCACGTAGGAAGGATGGCCGGTGCCGCAACCCAGATTGACCAGACGCCCTTCAGCCAGCAACAGAATGCGCTTGCCGTCAGGGAAGATGACGTGATCGACTTGTGGCTTGATGTTTTCCCACTGGTATTTCTTCAGGGAAGCGACATCGATCTCGTTGTCGAAGTGACCGATGTTGGAAACGATGGCGTTGTTTTTCATCTTCGCCATGTGGTCATGGGTGATGACATGGTAGTTGCCGGTAGTGGTGACGAAGATATCGCCATGCTCACAGGCGTAATCCATGGTCACGACGCGGTAGCCTTCCATCGCCGCCTGCAGGGCGCAGATAGGGTCGATTTCCGTGACCCAGACTTGCGCGGACAGCGCGCGCATCGCCTGTGCCGAACCCTTGCCCACATCGCCGTAGCCTACGATAACCGCGATTTTGCCCGCGATCATCACGTCGGTTGCACGCTTGATTGCATCAACCAGCGATTCGCGGCAACCGTACAGGTTGTCGAACTTGGACTTGGTGACGGAATCGTTGACGTTGATCGCGGGGAATTTCAGTTCGCCGCGCTCATGCATCTGGTACAAACGATGTACGCCGGTGGTGGTTTCTTCGGTTACGCCCATGATTGCGGCCAGACGTGTCGAATACCAGGTGTTGTCAACAGCCAGCTTGGCCTTGATCGAATTGAACAGGCAGATTTCTTCTTCGGAGCCGGGATTGTTCAGCAAAGATGCGTCTTTCTCGGCGCGTGCGCCCAGATGCAGCAACAGAGTTGCGTCGCCGCCGTCATCCAGAATCATGTTGGAGACGACTTTGTCGCCATTTGCAGCGTTTGGCCATTCGAAGATGCGGTGGGTGTAATCCCAGTAGTCGGTGAGCGTCTCGCCTTTAACTGCGAACACGGGCACGCCGGTCGCAACGATGGCGGCAGCCGCGTGATCCTGTGTGGAATAGATATTGCAAGAAGCCCAGCGCACTTCTGCGCCCAGTGCGGTCAGTGTCTCGATCAACACGCCGGTCTGGATGGTCATGTGCAAGGAGCCGGTGATGCGCGCGCCTTTGAGCGGCTGGCTGGCTGCGTATTCGTTGCGGATGGCCATCAGGCCGGGCATTTCGATTTCGGCGATTGCCAGTTCTTTGCGGCCCCATGCGGCCAGTGACATGTCGGCGACGATATAGTCGGTGAATCCGTTTGCAACAGCGCTCATAAAAACTCCATTCATTGTATTGGTTAATGAATAGGTGCCGTTGATACAGAATCACTTCCCGAGCCTGACGGGGGCGTTCAAACCCGCTGCAGCACCTCTCGGAGGATGCGGATTATAAACGTAAAAAGAATTTTTTGCTAAGAGGGTGGTTTTTCAGTGGGTGGCTACTATGCCGCTCCACAATTCATGGATGTCGGGGATGTTCCATTTTGCGGGATCTTCGAAGGAAGTGATCTTGTCTTTGCAGCCAGCCAGAGACAAATCCATGATCTCAGGCTGGATTCTGCAATTTGATTTTATGGAGAAAAACACCTTCACGATGGGTGTCAGCAGTGATTTCTCAGATTGTTCAATGACGACCCCCAGACGGCCTGATCCCAACTGTACCAGCGAGCTGATCGGATAAATTCCGATGCTGTGTACAAATGCTTCGAAAATTCGCTGGTCAAAATGGCCATTGCTCCACTCCGCCATCTTGCGTAGCGAATCGGCGGGTTCCCAGCCGTTTTTGTAGGGACGGTTTGACGTGATTGCGTCATATACATCGCATACTGCTCCCATTTTGGCATAAAGACTGATCTGTTCGGCGGCAAGGCGTTCCGGATAGCCGCTGCCATCCACTTTCTCGTGGTGATGCAGGCACACATCCAGTGTCATGTCACTCGTCACTCCGCTTTGCAGCAGCAGCTTGTGCCCTGCGCTGGGGTGGTTTTTTACGCTGAAAAATTCTGCGTCGGTCAATTTTCCGGGTTTGTTGAGTATTTCGGGAGGAATCATCATCTTGCCGATGTCGTGCAGTAGTCCGGCCAGTCCCGCCTGACGGATTTGCTCGTCGTCCAGCCCGAGTTGTTTGGCGAGCGAAACCATAAGTGCGCAGACGGCGACGGAGTGCATGTAGGTGTAGTCATCTTTGTTTTTCAGGCGAGCAAGGCTGATTAAGGCACCCGAATTGCGCAATACAGAGCCGGAGATTTCATCGACAACGTTCAACGCATCTTCGGTGTTTAAGGCATGCCCCATGCGTGATTCCTGAAACATTGAGGCGATGGCATGTTTGGATTGTGCGCAAATGAGGGCAGCGCGATCCACTTCTTGAGCGAGGCTGACTCGCGGCAGGGTGGCAACGGGGGACGTATTTATTTTTACTGCGGGTTCGGTTTTGTTTGCCTGCTCAGGGTTTAATCGCCAGCATTTTTTGCAATTGTCCGTGTCGCTTGGTGTGCATGAATCGTCAGTGCAACTGCTAGTGCTTCTCTCCTGAATTTCAACATCAAGGCCTTTTGATGTGTCTATATGGACTATTTTGATTTGTGTGGAGAGAAGAGTGCTAAGGTCTTTGGGGTCATCCAGCAGGAAAGTTTTGCTCCAGAACGGATGCTCCATCCACGAGCAGCCTAGCTCGTGGATGTACATGCCCAAGCGCAGTTGTTTGACCGGAATTTTTTTTAGCATGGCTCGCTCGATGGTTGGTTTGTGCCAGGACAGATTCTAATGTAAAAAAGCGGCATCCAATGGATGCGGCTTTAAATGAGCGTTTTGAGTTGGCATCACAGATGACTTCTCGAAACGCCGACAAGCGCCACGGGTATGGACTTACAGTCCGGCGTCAGCACGCAGCGCTGCGGCCTTGTCTGTGCTCTCCCAGGTGAATTCCGGTTCTTCGCGGCCGAAGTGGCCGTACGCAGCGGTTTTCTCGTAGATGGGGCGCAGCAGGTTGAGCATGTTGACGATGCCTTTCGGGCGCAGGTCGAAATGACGCAGCACCAGTTCGGTCAGTTTGTCGTCGGAGATTTTGCCCGTGCCGTAGCTGTCCACCATTACGCTGGTTGGCTTGGCTACGCCGATGGCATAGGAAACCTGCACCAGGCACTTGCTGGCCAGACCCGCAGCGACGATATTCTTCGCCACATAGCGACCTGCGTACGCAGCGGAACGATCGACTTTGGAAGGATCCTTGCCGGAGAACGCGCCGCCGCCATGCGGAGCTGCGCCGCCGTAGGTGTCCACGATGATCTTGCGGCCGGTCAAGCCGCAATCGCCTTGCGGGCCGCCGATGACGAAGCGACCGGTCGGATTGACCAGGAAGTTGATGTTGCCCTTAATCAATTCCTTAGGCAGTATCGGCTTGATAATTTCTTCGATGGCGGCTTCGCGGATCTGTTCCAGTGTCATTTCCGGCGCGTGTTGCGTCGAAAGCACCACGGTGTCAATGGAATGCGGCTTGCCATCGACGTAACGAATCGTCACCTGCGATTTGGCATCCGGACGCAACCAGGGCAGGCGGCCATCGTGGCGCAATTGCGCCTGACGCTGTACCGCCTGATGGGCCAGATAAATCGCCAGTGGCATCAGCGTCGGCGTTTCGTCGCAGGCGTAACCGAACATCAGCCCCTGATCGCCCGCGCCTTGATTCAGATAGTCGTCGGAGGCGCGATCCACGCCCTGCGCGATGTCCGGGCTCTGCTTGTCATAGGCCACCAGCACCGCGCAGCCTTTGTAATCGATGCCGTATTCGGTGTTGTCGTAGCCGATGCGCTTGATGGTGTTGCGCGCTACCTGGATGTAATCGACATTGGCGGTGGTGGTGATTTCGCCAGCCAGAACCACCAGGCCGGTATTGGTCAGTGTTTCAGCCGCTACCCGCGCATACGGGTCTTGCGCTAGAATCGCATCCAGAATGGCATCAGAGATTTGATCTGAAACTTTGTCAGGATGGCCTTCGGATACAGATTCGGACGTAAATAGAAATTCGCTCATGGCCCCTCACTCACTTATCGAATATTTAAAAGACCAGCATTCTATCAAATTGCGTAAAACTTGGTAGCATCGCCACACATGACCCATCTTTTCTTAAAAATCATATTTCGCTTGTTATCTTCTCTGCCACTGAGCGTTGTGCATCGTCTGGGTGCGCTGCTTGGTCGGCTGACCTATGCGATGTCAGGGCAGTATGCAGCACACATGCGGGAGAATTTACAACAGGCAGGTTTTTCTCTGGACGACAGCCTGCTGTCTGCGAGTATCGCAGAAGCGGGCAAAAGCCTGGTCGAATTGCCCTGGATATGGTGCAGGCCCTACGATGCCGTGGTAAGCAACGTGTCGGAGTGCCGGGGAATGGAACATGTCGAAGCCGCACGGGCGCGAGGCAAGGGCATCATCTTCCTGACGCCGCATCTGGGTTGTTTCGAAATTGCCTCGCTGTATATGGCGCAACACTTGCCGATTACCGTGCTCTACCGCCCACCCAGACTGGGCTGGCTGGAAGGCGTAATGCGCGGTGGTCGTGAGCGCGGACAGGTCAGGCTGGCCAAAGCGGATGTAAGTGGCGTTCGTCTGCTGTACAAGGCGCTCAGGCGCGGTGAGGCCATAGGCTTGCTGCCGGATCAGGTGCCCAGCGTGGGAGAAGGCGAGTGGGCGGATTTTTTTGGTCGTCCCGCCTATACCATGACGCTGGTGGGCAGGCTGGCGCAAGCCAGTGGCGCATCGGTGTTGCTTGCCAGTGCCGAACGGCAGACGCGAGGTTATCTTATCCGTATCGAACCGATGATGCTGGACTTCTCCCTGCCGGTTCCGCAGCAAATCAACAGTGCGCTGGAGTGTCTGATTCGTCAGTTTCCCGCGCAATATTTATGGAGCTATAACCGTTATAAAGTGCCTGCCGGAGTAACGCAGGCGCTCAGGGAGTCGTGATGCTGGTGAGGCTGGGTGTTTTTATTTTGTGGTTGATACACTGGCTGCCGTTTCGCCTCATCGTCGCTATCGGCAAGGGTGTCGGGATGCTGCTTTTTCTGCTGGCTGCGGAGCGCCGTCGCGTGGGCGAGATTAATTTGAAGCTGTGTTTCCCTGATATGAGCGATCAAGCGCGCAAGAAATTGATGCGCGATCACTTCAAGATGTTCGGTCGCGGCATTATTGAGCGCAGCATTCTGTGGTGGTCGAGCGCCGAGCGCATCCGTGGTCTGATACGTGTCGAGGGTGTCGAGCATTTTGAAGCCATCAAGGACAAATCGGCGATATTGCTCACGCCGCATTTCATCGGCATGGATGCGGGCGGGCAATGGGTCGCGCAGCATGCCGACACGGTGTGTATGTATGCCAACCAGAAGAACCTTTATTTGACCGATCTGCTGTTAAGGAAGCGCGCGCGGTTCCGCAAGCAGTACCTCTATTCGCGTCAGCAGGGACTGCGTCCCATACTCAAGGGTATGCGCGCGGGTATGCCGTTCATCTATCCGCCCGATCAGGATCAAGGGGTCAAGGATGGTGTATTTATTCCCTTCTTTGGCGTGCCTGCAGCGACCATGACCTCGGTGTCACGCATCGCGCAGATGGCTGACGCGAAAGTCGTGCCCAGCGTCACGCGGATATTGCCGGACGGCGAGGGTTATGTGCTGACTTTTTATCCTGCGTGGGAAAATTATCCGAGCGGCGATGCCGTCGCCGATGCGCGCCGCATGAACGAATTTATTGAGCAGCGCATACTGGAAATGCCGGAACAATATTTTTGGCTGCATAAACGCTTCAAAACCAGGCCGGAAGGCGAAGAGAGATTTTATTAGCTTGTAGTCTGTAGCTTGTAGCGGGTAGCAAAACCGGGGTTGGCTACCAGCTGCAAGCTGCAAGCCAGGGAGTTGTTATGAAATATCGTGACTTACGCGATTTTATCGCGCAGTTGGAGAAAATTGGCGAATTGAAGCGTGTGACCGCGCCGGTCTCCACGCATCTGGAAATGACCGAGATATGCGACCGGGTATTGCGCGCACAGGGTCCGGCGATATTGTTCGAGAATGTGGCCGGGCACACGATGCCTGTGCTTGCCAATCTGTTTGGCACGCCGCGCCGCGTGGCGCTGGGTATGGGCGAGGAGTCGGTAACGGCGTTGCGCGAGGTAGGCAAGTTGCTGGCCTATCTGAAAGAACCCGAGCCGCCTAAAGGTCTGAAAGATGCATGGGATAAATGGCCGGTGCTCAAGCAGGTGCTGAGCATGTCGCCCAGAGTGGTGTCTGCTGCGCCCTGTCAGGATGTGGTCTGGGAAGGCGCTGAGGTGGACTTGTCCAGGCTGCCCATCCAGCACTGCTGGCCGGGCGATGTCGCGCCGCTGATTACCTGGGGGTTGGTAGTGACCAGAGGCCCTGCTAAATCGCGTCAGAATCTCGGCATCTATCGCCAGCAGGTGATTGCGCCGAACAAGGTCATCATGCGTTGGCTCGCGCATCGCGGCGGGGCGCTGGATTTTCGCGATCATTGTCAGGCAAACCCCGGCGTGCCGTTTCCGGTCGCGGTGGTGATCGGTGCCGACCCGGCGACTATATTGGGTGCGGTCACGCCTGTGCCGGATAGTCTGTCCGAATATCAGTTCGCGGGATTGTTGCGTGGCAGCAAGACGGAGCTGGTGAAATGTCTGGGCAGCGATTTGCAAGTGCCTGCCTCAGCTGAAATCGTGCTGGAAGGCGTGATTCATCCTGACGAAATGGCGATGGAAGGGCCATACGGCGACCATACCGGCTACTATAACGAGCAGGATAAATTTCCGGTGTTCACCATAGAGCGCATCACCATGCGTCGCGACCCGATTTACCATTCCACCTATACTGGCAAACCGCCAGACGAACCGGCGATGCTGGGCGTGGCGCTCAATGAAGTGTTCGTGCCGCTGCTGCAAAAGCAGTTTCCCGAGATAGAAGATTTTTATCTGCCGCCGGAAGGCTGTAGTTATCGCATGGCCATCGTCAGCATCAAGAAGCAATATGCCGGACACGCCAAGCGCGTAATGTTCGGCATCTGGTCTTATCTGCGGCAGTTTATGTACACAAAATTCATTATCGTCGTGGATGACGACATTAATATCCGCGATTGGCAGGAGGTCATCTGGGCGATCACCACCCGCATGGACCCGGTGCGCGATACCCTGCTGGTCGAAAATACGCCGATTGATTACCTCGATTTCGCCAGTCCGGTATCGGGCCTGGGCGGCAAGATGGGGCTGGATGCCACTAATAAATGGCCGGGCGAAACGCAACGCGAATGGGGCACGACCATAGTGATGGATGAAGCGGTGAAGGCTAAGGTGGATGCGATGTGGGGAGAACTGGGGTTGTAGGCTGGGTTGAGCGTAGCTATATCCGGTAAAACCGTTATTGGCTATTCGACTACGCTGGCAAACAACGCCAGCCAAGTCGCTGGTTATCAGTACGAATGGACACGCCTCACCGCCCCTGCACCCACTCGATCAGTGCGTCCTGCGCGGCTTTTCCGCTGCGTGCGTCGGGGTGGTTGATGAAGAACACCACGACCCATTCGCGGCCGGACTTCGAGCGAATATAGCCCGCGAGGGTTTTGACGCCTTCGAGTGATCCGGTTTTAAGGTGTGCGTGGCTGGACGCCGAACTCCCATTTAGTCGTTTGCGCATCGTGCCATCCACGCTCAGTATGGGCAGTGAGGCTTGAAATTCGGCGCTTAGCGGATGAACGGCTGCGCGTTGCAGCAAGGTCGCCAGATGGGCGGCGCTGATGCGTTCGATGCGCGACAGCCCGGCGCCATTTTCCAGTACCAGTTCGGGGTAATCCAGTTGCTGCCGGCTCAGCCAGTCATGTACGGTCTGTATGCTACGTGCTATGGATAGTTGCTCGCCGGTGAGGACGGGCGTGCTGTCCGATGCCGCCTCGTTCTCCATGTTCGCAGGGGGTGTGAAGGGCGGGGTGGCGCCCAGACTCAGAAATACTTGCCGTGCCATGACATTGTTGCTGTATTTGTTGATGTCACGGATTGTGGAGCCGAGCGGCTCGGAGCGGTGCGTGGAGAGCAATTGTGCGCCAGCGCTAACGATGCCAGCGCGCTGTTCGCCTTGCAGCGTGCCACCCAGTTGCTTCCACAGTGCGCGGAATGCGGTCTCGATATAGCGGGTGTGCGGCATCAGGCTGAGGTTGTGCGCACGTTCTCCGCACTCGCCGGGATAACCGCCCTGCAGTACGATACTGTCACCGTGCGCTTGCACGTTGATGCCGTCGTCCCAGTCGCGGCAGGCGCCCGGCGGTTGCGGTGCGAGCCTGTTGTCCAGCGTAATCCCTTCCAGAAGCGGTTCGGTAACGACGTTGAGCGCCTTGCCGTTTGGCAGGTAGCGCAGCCGCAGGGTGTTGAAATTGAGTAGCAGTGCGTCGGGGCCTACGTTGTAGGCGCGTACCGGGTCGTTGTCGAAAGCGCCGGCATCAAAGGGCGGCAGGTCGAAGTAGCTGCGATCCAGCACCAGATCGCCGCGTATGTCGCGCAATCCACGCGAACGCAGTTCGGCGAGCCATAGCCAGAATTGTTCGATGGTGAACTTCGGGTCGCCATAGCCCTTGATGATCAGATTGCCGTCGAGTATCCCGTCTTTCAGTTCTCCATCCAGATACGCCTCGGTCTTCCAGGTGTAGGCAGGGCCAATCAGATCAAGCGCGGCAAAGGTGGTGAGCAGCTTCATGGTCGAAGCCGGATTCATCGCCTGCGTTGCATTGAGGTGTAGCAGTGGTCTGGTTTTGCCGACTTCCTGCACCACGATGGCGACGCCGGATTGCGGGATGCCCGCTGTTTTCAGTTCCTGTCGGACAGTTGCGGGCAGGGGCGCAGCCAGCGCGCCAGCGGCGAGGCAGAGGGCGAATAGTGCGGGTGCGAGGCGTTTCATGTGAGCGCCGCCAGGATGGTCAGGGTGCGGGTGGCAAGCAGTTGCATCTCGTCTTCGTTGATTACATAAGGCGGCATGAAATACACCGTGTTGCCCATTGGACGCAACAGCAGTTCGTGTTGCAAACCCAGAGCGAAGCAGCGCTGGGCGAAATCGGCGTGGGGTGTCGTCACTTCGAATGCCCAGATCATGCCGGTGTTGCGCCAGTTATACACTGCCGGGTGTTCGCGCAATGGCCGGGCGATGTGGTTGAAAAGTGCGGCTTTGGCGCGGTTGGCGTTCAGTACGTCATTCTGCGCAAAAATACCCAGCGTGGCCAGCGCGGCGCGGCAGGCCAACGGGTTGCCGGTATAGGAATGCGAATGCAAAAAACCGCGCGCCGTCTCGTCGGCATAGAAGGCCTGATAGATTTCATCCGTCGTCATCACGATGGACAGCGGCAGATAGCCGCCGGTGATGCCTTTGGAAATGAGTAAAAAATCGGGGCTGATGCCGCTCTGCTCGCAGGCGAACATCGTCCCCGTCCTGCCCATGCCGACGGCGATCTCGTCGGCGATCAGGTGTACGCCGTATTCATCGCACAGCTCACGGGCGCGACGCAAATAAACCGGGTGGTACATCGCCATGCCCGCAGCGCCCTGTACCAGCGGTTCGATGATGAAGGCGGCAAGCTGGTGATGATGGTGGTACAGATGGGTTTTCAGTGCCTCGGCGCAGCGCAGCGCATACGCTTCGGCAGTTTCTCCGCCTTCGGCATTGCGCCAGTCGGGGCTGGTGACAGTCGCCTGCTGACAAATCAGCGCGCCATAGGCGTCGCGAAACAAGGCGACATCGGTCACCGATAGCGCGCCCAAGGTCTCGCCGTGGTAACTGTTTTGCAGGCTAATGAACTGCGTCTTGTCCGGGTGGCCGCTGTTGCGCCAGTAATGCGCGCTCATCTTGAGCGCAATTTCGGTGGCCGATGCGCCATCCGAGCCGTAGAAACAATGTCCCAGTCCTTCAGGCGCGAGTGCGCGCAATCGTTCGGATAATTCGACCACGGGTTCATGGGTGAAGCCCGCCAGCATCACATGCTCAAGTTTTTCCAGTTGGTCGCGCAGCGCGGCATTGATGCGCGGGTTGCTGTGGCCAAACAGATTCACCCACCATGAGCTGACGCTGTCCAGATAGCGCTTGTCGTCAAAGTCATAAAGCCATACACCTTGACCGCGCGCGATTGGCATCAGCGGAAAAGTTTCGTAGTGTTTCATCTGCGAGCATGGATGCCAGACGGCAGCCATGCTGCGACTGATCAGATCGGCGTTGGTTAAAGTGTGTTCTTGCATCCGCGAATCATAACGAATTTTGTGATTTGCGCGCAGCACTAAGTTTATGCGGTGGGATAAATCGCGCACCTGCGTCAGTATTTTTTGCGGCAACGAAGTGTGGTATTGCCGTAAGCGGTGCATGAGTTATTGAATAGACAGGATATTCGGCAATACGTATACGGCAATGATTGCTTTGCTTTCAGTATTGCTCCATCTGTGGCAGACTTCGCGTCTTATATGTACAAAATACAATTATTTATAACGTCCCGGTTTTTGAATCAGGGGCGGTAGCGGGAGGATGGCAGCAATGAAATGTGTAGATGATTTTCGCCTGCGCTTGGGTAAGCGCGAATTGGTGCCGATTATGATAGGCGGTATGGGAGTGGATATTTCCACCGCAGAATTGGCTCTGGAAGCAGCGCGTCTGGGCGGTGTCGGGCATATTTCCGATGCGATGCTGCCGACTGTGACCGATCGTCGTTACAAGACTAAATTTGTCAGTGAAAAGCAGAAGCAATATAAATTGAACATCATGCAGGTGGATAAATCCATCGTGCAGTTCGATCTGGCGCAAGTCGCCGAAGCGACGCGTTTGCATGTGCGCAGCACCATGGAAGCCAAACGCGGCAATGGCATGATCTTCGTCAACTGCATGGAAAAACTCACCATGAACGCGCCGCGCGAAACGCTGCGTACGCGCATGCTGGCCGCGCTGGACGAGGGGATAGACGGCATCACGCTGGCGGCCGGATTGCACCTGGGTTCCTTTGCGATGATGCAGGATCACACGCGTTTTCACGATGCGAAGCTGGGTATTATCGTTTCCTCGGTACGCGCATTGCAATTATTCCTGCGCAAGAATGCCAAGGTAGGCCGCCTGCCTGACTATGTCGTGGTGGAAGGACCGCTGGCCGGCGGTCATCTGGGTTTTGGCATGGACTGGGCGCAGTATGATCTGCGCACCATCGTGATTGAGATACAGGATTTTTTGAAAAAAGAACAACTGGATATTCCAGTCATCCCGGCAGGCGGGATTTTTACCGGCAGCGATGCGGTAAGTTATCTGGAGACGGGATCGGCTGCGGTGCAGGTGGCGACGCGTTTCACCGTTGCCGACGAATGCGGCATTCCCAAAAAGGTACAGCAGGAATACTTCAAGGCCAGCGAAGATGATATCGAAGTCAATATGATTTCGCCCACCGGCTATCCGATGCGCATGATCAAAGGCTGTCCGGCAATCGGTTCGGGTATACGCCCGAATTGCGAAGCCTATGGCTATTTGCTCGACGGTAACGGGGGGTGTGCCTATATCGATGCCTATAACCGGGTGGTGGCGGCTAATCCTGATAACAAGAAGTATTCTGTACCGGACAAGACCTGTCTGTGCACGCATATGCGCAACTATGATCTCTGGACTTGCGGGCATTACACTTATCGTCTCAAGGACACGACACATCGCAACGAAGACGGTACCTATCAGGTTTTGTCCGCCGAACACGTCTTTCATGACTACCAGTTCAGCAAAGATAACAAAGTCGCCCTGCCGGTCATAAAATAAATTTTATCTACACCCTTGAAATTGCAAGCCGCTATCCCCATTGTTAGCGCTTGCAGGCGGAGTGTTTCGCCTCTGCATTTAATTCAACCCATTTGAGTCAGGAGATATAAGTATGAAAATTCGTCCTTTGAACGATCGTGTCATCGTCAAGCGTATGGAAGAAGAGCGTAAAACCGCTTCTGGTATCGTCATTCCCGATGCGGCTACTGAAAAGCCGGATCAGGGCGAAATTATCGCCGTGGGCAATGGAAAAGTGGGCGATGACGGCAAATTGCAGGCAATGACCGTTAAAGTGGGCGACCGCGTATTGTTCGGCAAATATGCCGGTCAGGCATTCAAGATGGACGGTCAAGAATATATGACGATGCGCGAAGATGACATCATCGGCGTAGTCGAAGCCTAATTTCGTTTCCCCTGCGGGGGTTCTTTTTTATAACTGAATTTCGGGCTTAGCCCGGAATGACGGTATCAAACACTGAGGAGCACAAAACATGGCAGCTAAAGACGTAAAATTTCACGACGCCGCACGCAGCAAGATGGTGGTAGGCGTAAACATTCTGGCCGATGCAGTTAAAGTTACGCTGGGTCCAAAAGGCCGCAACGTCGTGCTGGACCGTTCATACGGTTCCCCAACGATTACCAAGGACGGCGTATCTGTCGCCAAAGAAATCGAACTGAAAGACAAGTTCGAAAACATGGGCGCGCAAATGGTCAAAGAAGTTGCTTCCAAGACTTCTGACGTGGCCGGTGACGGTACAACGACTGCGACCGTATTGGCACAGTCCATCGTCATGGAAGGCATGAAGTTTGTTGCAGCCGGCATGAACCCTATGGATCTGAAGCGCGGTATCGACCAGGCGGTTGTCGCTGCGGTTGCCGAGCTGAAGAAAATCTCCAAGCCATGCACCACCAGCAAGGAAATTGCACAGGTAGGCAGCATCTCCGCCAACTCTGACACTGTGATCGGCGAGAAAATCGCTGCTGCGATGGAAAAAGTCGGCAAGGAAGGCGTGATTACCATTGAAGATGGTACAGGTCTGGAAGATGAGCTGGACATCGTTGAAGGTATGCAGTTCGACCGCGGTTACCTGTCACCTTATTTCATCAACAATCAGGATCGTCAGATCGCTGCGATGGAAAATCCGTTCATCCTGTTGCACGACAAGAAGATTTCCAATATTCGCGATCTGCTGCCTATCCTGGAGCAGGTTGCCAAGGCCGGTCGTCCATTGCTGATCATCGCTGAAGATATCGACGGCGAAGCGCTGGCAACACTGGTTGTGAACAACATCCGTGGCATCCTGAAGACCGTTGCCGTCAAGGCGCCTGGTTTCGGCGATCGTCGCAAGGCTATGCTGGAAGACATCGCGATCCTGACCGGCGGTACGGTTATCGCTGAAGAAGTCGGTTTGACTCTGGAAAAAGCTACTTTGGAAGAATTGGGTCAAGCCAAGCGTATCGAAGTGGGCAAGGACACAACCATCATTATCGACGGCGCAGGCAAGGAAGAGGCGATCAAGGGTCGCATCGGGCAGATCAACAAGCAAGCCGAAGAATCGACCAGCGACTACGACAAGGAAAAGCTGCAAGAACGTAAAGCCAAGCTGGCTGGCGGCGTTGCCGTGATCAAGGTTGGTGCTGCGACCGAAGTCGAGATGAAGGAAAAGAAAGCGCGCGTGGAAGATGCATTGCATGCAACCCGTGCGGCTGTTGAAGAAGGCATCGTACCTGGCGGCGGCGTAGCACTGTTGCGCGCCAAAGTTGCTGTGTCCGGCCTGAAAGGCGACAACCATGACCAGGACGCAGGCATCACCATCGTTCTGCGCGCCATGGAAGCGCCGTTACGCGCCATCGTGCAAAATGCCGGTGACGAGCCATCTGTCGTGGTTAACAAAGTGTCGGAAGGTACTGGCAGCTACGGTTACAACGCAGCGTCCAGCGAGTATGGCGACATGCTGGCGATGGGCGTAGTTGATCCAACCAAGGTGACGCGCGTCGCATTGCAAAATGCCGCATCAATCGCAGGCCTGATGCTGACAACGGCATGCATGGTTGCCGAGTTGCCTGAAGACAAGCCGGCTGCTGGCGGTATGGGCGGTGGTATGGGCGGCATGGAAGGCATGATGTAAGTTGATTACGCTGGTAATCAGGTAATTGTGCAAACCCCGCTGATGAAACTACTAGCCATTCGACTAGGCCGCTAAACAACTGCGGCTGAGTCGCTGGTTATTCGGCGGGGTTTGTCATTGGTGTTGCTGTTTTTTCGGATACGGGTATAATGCGCCGCTCTCAAGGCCGGAAGCGTTAGTCTTGCAGAGTGTTTAAAATGGCCTGGTAGCTCAGTCGGTAGAGCAGAGGATTGAAAATCCTTGTGTCGGTGGTTCGATTCCGCCCCGGGCCACCAAATTATATTGAAAAGGCTTGCCGAAATAGGTGAGCCTTTTTGCATTGTGGTGAAATGAAATGATCCAGACTTCCGAAGAAATCCGTAGCAGTGATGTCCCGCAGGGGCCAGAGGGTGTCGTGCGCGAGGTAAAACGCCGCCGCACCTTTGCGATCATCTCGCACCCGGACGCGGGTAAGACTACGCTGACCGAAAAGCTGCTGCTGTTCGGTGGTGCGATTCAGATGGCGGGTACGGTCAAGGCGCGCAAGAGCGGTCGCCATGCGACGTCCGACTGGCTGGAGATCGAGAAGCAGCGCGGCATCTCCGTCGCCAGTTCGGTGATGCAGTTCACCTACGACGATTGCGTGATCAATCTGCTCGATACACCGGGTCACCAGGATTTCTCCGAAGATACCTATCGCGTGCTGACCGCCGTGGATGCGGCGGTGATGGTGGTGGACGCGGCCAAAGGCGTGGAAGAGCAGACTATCAAGCTGCTGGAAGTGTGCCGTTTGCGCAATACGCCCATCATTACCTTCATTAACAAGATGGATCGCGAAGTGCGCGAACCGCTGGAGGTGCTGGACGAGATTGAGTCGGTGCTTAAAATCGCTTGTGCGCCGGTTACCTGGCCCATCGGCATGGGCAAGCGCTTTCAGGGCGTGTATCACCTGCTCAACGACGAGGTGTTGCGTTTTCTGCCGGGTGAAGCAAAATCGGGGCAAGAAGTCGAGACGCTGAAGGGGGCGCAGATAGATCAGCTCAGCAAGGTTTGTTCGAGCGAGATGCAGACCATGCGCGACGAGACCGAGCTGATACTGGGTGCGGGCGCATCGTTCGATCTGCAGGCATTCCTCAAAGGCCAGCAAACGCCGGTGTTCTTCGGTTCGGGCGTGAACAATTTCGGTGTGCGTGAAATATTGCGCGCGCTGGTGGACTGGGCGCCGGCGCCTCTGCCGCGCGAAACCGATGTGCGCATGGTGCTGCCCACCGAGCCTGCCTTCACCGGTTTCGTATTCAAGATTCAGGCCAACATGGACCCCAATCATCGTGACCGCATCGCCTTCATGCGTGTGTGTTCAGGGCGTTACAGTTCAGGGATGAAGGTAAAACACCGTCGCACCGGCAAGGAAATGAAGCTGGCGAATGCGGTGACCTTCATGGCCAATGAGCGCACGCGCATGGATGAAGCCTATGCGGGTGACATCATCGGGGTGCACAATCACGGCCAGTTGCAGATCGGTGACGTGCTGACCGAGGGCGAGGCGCTTACTTTTAAAGGCATCCCGTATTTCGCGCCGGAATTGTTCAGCCGCGCGCGGCTGCGCGATCCAATGAAGGCCAAGCAGCTGGAAAAAGGCTTGCGTCAGCTCGGAGAAGAAGGCGCGGTGCAGGTGTTCTCGCCGCTGGTGGATAACAATCCGCTGATAGGCGCAGTCGGCCAGCTACAGTTTGAGGTGGTGGAGCATAGGCTGAAGGCTGAATATGGCGTAGATGCGGTATTTGAACGCGCTGGCATACAGACGGCGCGCTGGGTGACTTGTCCGGATGCGGCGCATCTCGCCGAATTCGTCAAGGCCAACCAGAGCCGTCTGGCGAAAGATGTGGATGGCAATTACGCCTATCTCGCCGATTCAGGCGTGAATCTGCGTCTGGCACAGGAACGCTGGCCGAAAGTGCAGTTCTACGCGACGCGTGAACACGGCCAGCAACTGAACTGACACAGTAAAGTCGCAAAGAAGTAGGGTGATTCTCGGGAGGTATTTCCCGGTATTATTTACCATACAATATTTGTCGGGTATTATGCGCATCTTGTGTTTGTTGTTTAAGCTCCGGATGGATATGGTCTCGTGAATAAGTTGAATTTCAATAACCGTTTCGTCACTGAATTGCCGGGTGACGAGACGGGCATGCAACAATCCCGTCAGACTCAGGGTGTGTGCTGGGCGGCCGTCAGTCCGACCCCGGTGCAGCGTCCAAACTTGCTGGCCTATTCGAGCGATGTCTTGCGCATCTTGAATCTGTCTGATGACGATGCGAATTCGGACGATTTTTTGGCGGCTTTTTGCGGAAATCGGCTGTTACCCGGTATGACGGCCTATGCCAGTTGTTATGGCGGACACCAGTTCGGAAACTGGGCCGGGCAACTGGGCGATGGCCGGGCTATCGCGCTGGGCGAAGTGCTCAACAACGAGGGTGAGCGATGGGAATTACAGCTTAAGGGCGCAGGAATGACACCGTATTCGCGCCGGGCAGATGGCCGCGCGGTGTTGCGTTCTTCACTCAGAGAATTTCTGTGCAGTGAGGCCATGCATCATCTGGGTATCCCCGGCACACGAGCCTTGAGTCTGATCGCAACCGGCGAAAACGTCATGCGCGACATGCTCTACGATGGAAATCCGGCCCTTGAGCCTGGTGCCGTCGTTTGCAGAGTCGCGCCCAGCTTCACTCGCTTCGGGCATTTCGAGATTCTGGCGGCACGAGGTGAATATGCGCTGCTGCAACGCCTGATAGACTTTACGATAGATCGGGACTTTCCGCAGATCGACAGGCAATCCCCGGATTATTTTGCAAGCTGGTTCAAACTGGTTTGTGAGAGAACAGCCCGGCTCGTGGTGGAATGGCTGCGCGTCGGCTTCGTGCATGGCGTGATGAATACCGACAATATGTCCATCATCGGGCTGACCCTGGATTACGGGCCTTACGGCTGGGTAGATAATTTTGACCCGGGATGGACGCCTAATACAACCGATGAGGAGTGGCGCCGCTACAGTCTGGCGCAGCAGCCTCCGGTCGCACGCTGGAATCTGGAACGACTTGCCGATGCGCTTGCTACTGTCGCAACTTCAAGAAGCATGCTCAATGAGGGGCTCGTCCATTTTGATGTTACGCTGCAAACCGGCCTGTCCACCATGCTGGCCGGAAAGTTCGGTCTGCTGGAATGGCAGGAGGAGGATGCCGCTTTGACCGAAAGTATTTTTGAGCTGATGCAGCGTGCCGAGGTGGATATGACTGAATTCTTTCGGGCGCTGGCCAATGTCAGTCAGCAGGCACCCGAGTTGGGCATATTGCGCAGCGCATTTTATCGGGAGCCGCTTTATCAGAGTCACAGCGCGTTATTCTATGCATGGCTGGAGCGTTATGCCGCTCGTCTGGCGCAGCAGCAGGATACCGACGAGGCGCGCCGGATACGCATGAACCTAGTGAATCCGCGTTTTATACTGCGCAACTATCTTGCCCAGCAAGCGATTGATGCGGCGACAAATGGAGATATGTCTTTAATCCATGCATTGATGGAGGCCGCCCGTCACCCTTATGATGATGACATTTCCGCCGCGCTGACGGCCAAGCGCCCGGACTGGGCGATCAACAAGCCGGGCTGTTCGATGCTGTCCTGTAGCTCCTGAGTGAGCTAGGGGCTGGGTGACACGTTTATTTTTATTACTTCAGGAGATTATTACCATGATGTTGCTTAAATTGATTCATCTGTTGTCCGTTCTGATCTGGGTCGGCGGCATGTTCTTTGCCTATGTGGTACTGCGTCCTGCCATCGTGGAAATACTCGAACCGCCGCAACGTCTGCGCCTGTGGAATTCGGTATTCCGCCGATTTTTTAACTGGGTCTGGTTAAGCGTCGGCGTGCTGCTGGGCAGCGGTTTTTATCTGATACACCTGTATGGCGGCATGGCTTACGTGGCTCCCCATGTTCACACTATGCTGGCGCTGGGACTGTTGATGACCGCGGTATATGCCTATGTGTTCTTTGCCTGCTACAAGCCATTCAGCCTGCATGTCGGCAATCAAAGCTGGAAGGAGGCGGGCGAACTGCTGGGCAAGATCCGCAAGCTGGTTGCAGTCAATCTGACGCTGGGCTTGCTGACGGTCGGCGTGGTGGTAATCGGCATGGCGTGGGGTTGAGGTACACAAGATTGCGTGGTTTCACGCAAGTATAAACATCACACAATAAATAGAAGTTTTCAGATATTCTTGCTTGCGCGCGGGTGATGTTGTTATTTCGTCCGGTGTGAGCATTTAAAGATGATGTGCCTCTATCCGGAGGTTGAAGGGCACAGAATATCAATGGTTCAGGGTGAGAGTAGATGCGGGTTTTTATCCGGAAGGTGCGTCAAGCAAACGGTGTGATTGTGCAGAGGCTTGTCCTGTCTTTCAGGGCCGTCTGTTGTTTATTTGTGCTCGCGCTTCCGGCAGGCGCATCGTTTGCTGTTGAGCTCAAGGCTGCGTTACCGGTGATTCTTTTCATCGGTGATTCGCATGCCGTGGGAAGTTTCGGCATCCAGCAGGATGCCTTGTTGCGCGGAATAGGCAAGTTTCGCGTGGCCACTTACGCCATCTGCGGAAGCTCTCCCCAGTCCTGGATGCAGGGGGAAAAGACCCAATGCGGTTATTTTTTCAGGGATGCAGAGGGTCGCGAGCAGCGCGGCTGGGAGGCGGAGACCCCATTGATTGCGAATCTGCTCGCGACGCATCAGCCCGGTTACACCGTGGTTGAACTGGGTGCAAACATGTACGGCTACCCGTCCGAATGGGTGGAAAAGACATCTCACGAAATGGCGATGGCTATTGTCAATTCGGGAAGCAAATGTATCTGGATCGGGCCGCCACAGGCGCGCATTCAGCCGGAGCCGGAACTGAGCCGTGTTTTTGAGGCCATGCGCGCGGGAGTCGGGCAGTACTGCCTGTTCTTTGACAGTCGAAAATTTACCATTTACCCGGATGCGGGCGGCGACGGCATTCATTTCAATACACTGGGAGAAGCCGGACAGCGCATCGCCGAGAACTGGGCGCTATCGGCTTTTTATGCATTCAGCCCGGTGTTGAAGCCTGCCAAGCCCGCGAAGTAGCGAGAAGCGCGTTAAATCCGGGTGAGTGTGATGGCGCTTGTTTCAGGGTGGTGACGGGATGCGCATGATCTGGCATGTATTGAGTCTGTTAATGGCGGCCTATGGGCTGCTGTTGCTGGCGGTCTATTTTTTTCAAGCGCATCTGGTTTTCTATCCCGAGGCCGGTCGCGAAATCATCGCGACCCCTGACCAGTTTGGCTTGCCCTACCAAGACATCCATCTGAAAACGGCTGACGGCGTTGATCTGCACGGCTGGTATGTTCCGGTGGCCGAATCGCGCGGCACGGTGTTGTTGCTGCATGGCAATGCGGGAAATATTTCTCACCGGATTGATACGCTGCAGATGTTCTATCGTCTGGGCTACAGTACGCTGATTATCGATTATCGCGGCTACGGTAATAGCGGCGGCACTCCCGGTGAGGAAGGCAGTTATCGTGATAGCGAAGCTGCATGGCGTTATCTGACAGGGCAACTTCACATCCCGCCCCGCCGCATCGTGGTATTCGGCGAGTCGCTGGGGGGAGCTGTGGCCGCATGGTTGTCTGCCCGTTACAAACCAGGCGCTCTGGTGATTGCTTCCGGTTTTACTTCCGTACCTGAACTGGGACAGCAGCTTTATCCGTATTTGCCGATGCGCTGGCTGACCAATATCCAATACGACACGCGGGAAAATTTGCGCGCAGTCGCCGCTCCGGTACTGATCGCGCACAGTCCGGACGATGATATTGTCCCGTTCGAGCACGGGCGCGCCTTGTTCGCGGCGGCCCATACGCCGAAACAGTTCCTGGAATTGGCTGGCGGCCATAACGAGGGTTATATTTTTACGCGTGCAACCTGGACTGGGGCGCTGGAGGATTTTCTCAGTGAACAATTGGAAAAATCCCCGTAAAAACACGCCTGATGGAGGCAACATCCATTATCATTCACAGCGTTAACACACGAATTGGAATCGCTCTCATGCCAGATACACATATTCGCCTGTCCCTGACGGACCCGATGACGGTCTTGTCAGTTTCTGATGACATCGAGGCCATGCTGGGCTACCCGACGGATGATTTGTTGACCGGCAAAGTTTCTTTGAAAAGCCGGATTCATACAGGCGATCAGGAGCTCGCCGGTGTGTTGTTTTCGCCCTCGCTAGAACCCGCTTCAGGTTCATTCAATCTCAGGCTGCGACAGGCCAGTGAGCGCATCCTTTGCGTCAGGCTGCATTACAGCAAATTGACGGATGCATCCGGAATCACGCTTGAATTGCGGCTGGAGGATGTCAGAGGTTTGGAGCCGGAGAAGGGCGCGCAGGCCGTGAGGGCCGATTTCAGTGCCATGATGGAAAACACCGATGATTACATTTATTTCAAGGATCGCAATCATGTGTTTACCGCGGCAAGCCAAACGCTGGCCGCGCTCGCCGGGATTTCCGGTCACTGGACCGGGCTGATTGGAAAGACGGCTTACGATGTCTTTCCTGAGGACTATGCAGACCGCTATCACGAACTGGAAAAACAGATGCTCGCCGGTGTGCCGGTTGAACATGTGATTCTGGAACTGCGTGATAAGAATGGGGAAATGGGCTGGTTCGATAACCGGATATGCCCGACACAAGATGATAAGGGCGCAATCACCGGCTTGTTTGGCACGATACGCGATATCACTGCGTATAAGCTGGCTGAGAATGAGCTGCGCATCGCCGCCACGGTCGAGTCGCAGGAAAGTATGATGATTACCGATGCCGATTGCACCATTCTGCGCGTCAATCACGCCTTTACCGAAAGCACCGGATATACCGCCGAAGAGGCGGTGGGGCAGACGCCCAGCCTGCTCAAGTCGGGACGTCACGACGCAGAGTTTTACCGCGCCATGTGGGAGAGCATCAACAGCACGGGAACATGGCGGGGGGAAATCTGGGATAGGCGAAAAAATGGCAAGGTTGCGCCAGACCTGCTCACCATATCCGCCGTCAAGTCGGGTGATGTCGTGACTCATTACGTCGGAACCCATGTCGATATAACAGAGCGCAAGGCAGCGGAAGAGGAAATCAAGCATCTGGCGTTTTACGATCAGCTCACGGGTCTGCCCAACCGGCGGCTATTGCTGGATCGGGTCAGACATGCGCTGGCTTTCAGTGCGCGTAGCGGTACCGGCGGCGCGCTACTGTTCATCGATCTGGATAATTTCAGGACGCTAAATGAGACGCTGGGCCATAACGTCGGGGACTTGTTGTTGCAACAGGTTGCGAAACGTCTGGAAACCTGTGTGCGCAGAAGTGACAGCGTGGCGCGATTGGGCGGCGATGAATTCGTGGTGATGCTGGAAGGTTTGAGTGAACAGGCACTGGAGGCCGCAGCACAGACGAAAATTGTCGGCGATAAAATTCTCGCCGTGCTCAACCAGTCTTATCGGCTGGCGTTGCATGATTACCGCAGCACGCCCAGCATCGGTGCCGTGCTGTTCGACGATCATCAACAGTCTATGGATGAATTGCTCAAGCAGGCCGACATTGCCATGTATCAGGCCAAGCAGAATGGCCGTAATACCATGCGCTTCTTCGACCCGCAGATGCAGGAGGCCGTCAATGCCCGCGCAGCCCTGGAAGACGAATTGGGCAAGGCACTGGATAAGCAGCAATTCCGTTTGTTTTACCAAGTTCAGATGGATAGTGCGCGCCGTCCCCTGGGTGCTGAAGCCTTGATCCGCTGGGTGCATCCTGAACGCGGCGTGGTGTTTCCCGCAGAATTTATTCCGCTGGCGGAAGAGACCGGGTTGATTGTCTCCATAGGGCAGTGGGTGCTGGAAACGGCTTGCGCACAACTCGGGGAGTGGCAAAAGGCAGAGCACACCAGCGAACTGGTCTTGTCGGTGAATGCCAGTTCACAGCAATTCCGTCAGCCCGATTTTGTCGAGCAGGTGCTGTCCGTTGTGCAACGTCACGCCATTAACCCGGCGCGTCTCAAGCTGGAATTGACCGAGAGCCTGTTGCTGGATAATATCGAAGACACCATCGCCAATATGAATGCCTTGAAGAAGATCGGCATCATGTTTTCAATGGATGATTTCGGAACCGGCTATTCATCCTTGCAATACCTCAAACGTCTGCCGCTGGATCAAATCAAGATAGATCAGTCGTTTGTGCGTGATATTGCGACCGACAGCAACGATAGTGCAATCGTGCACACCATCATCGCCATGGCCAAGAGTCTGAAGATGGGCATCATTGCCGAAGGCGTGGAAACCGCGCAGCAGCGTCAGGTCATTCTGGACAATGGCTGCACGCACTATCAAGGCTATTTGTTCGGCAAGCCGATGCCGATTGCGGAGTTTGATGCGCTGCTGCAGAAAGTTTGATTAAAACTGTCGCAGCGCGTCTGATTCGGCTGTCGCGGCAATCCGCTATTTCGACAGCGCGTTGGCGATGTCGCGCTTGTGTTCTTCTTCCTGAATCAGGATGTCTTCCAGTACACGCCGCAGACCATATTCCTTGAGTGCCTCGGCCTGACCGATGCGCTCCTTGTAACGCACGATGGCGTTTTCTTCGCCCGCCAGATCCTGTTTGAGCATTTCCAGGCTGTCAGCAGAAATGCCGCGTTTTTCCACATCTACTGTGGGGACGCCGCCGAGAAAGTCAATCTGCTCGGACAACATCACCGCATGCTGCATTTCTTCCTGCGCGTGGATCAATAATTCTTTCTGGATGGAATCAAACTGCGGCCCGTTGATGGTCGCAGCGTGTTGCACATACTGAATGGCAGCCGCGTATTCCCATTCCAGATCCTTGTTCAATTCCGCTAACAGCTTCTTCATGGTGATTTTCATTTGGTAATCTCCTGTCGATAGTCAAAGGGGTAACGCATCTTAGCAATATGCAGGCTGCCGCGCCACTTTGCCATGGCGTGTCAGTCTCAATTTTTGCGCCTGCCGTTTTCGGGTATCCCAAAGTGGCCCGCGATAGGTTAAGCTTACGAATATTTTTTAATTCGTCGAAGAACCCATATCATGGTTGTTATAGCGAGGTTTTTTTGTCAATAGCATCACTAAGTGAGTGAGTGACTGGGTTTGCTAATATTATAGTGTGGTATTTGTCCATAACCTGCCAAATGCACCTGTATTTGTTTACATATTCTGGCTCACTACTGTCCGGCATGTTTTAAGTTCATTTCGCTGTAGCTCTTTATTATTGTGTAGTGAAATATTGGTGTAAAAAACAGAAAAGTTGGGTTGTTGAGGGTGAAAAATGCAAGGAAAAAAGCTGACGATGGCGATGGACAGCATCCGGACGGTCAGGGTTAAAAATTCGTTGCTTGGAAGCTGTCGTTCATTTAATCGCCGCTAGGCGGGCAAAGGTAGCGACCGTTACCGATGTGTAAATCGATAACCGCTATGTGCCATATATAGCGCACATCTTCACGGGTGGGTAAAGCCCGAATTGCTCTCGCTGTTGACATTTCCCATAATGGGAAATAATATCACACCCAATCTATGGGAACACTACCCCGATAAATGCGTATATTAAGCTTACCTCTGCTCGAAGAATTCAAACAACATCATGCAGATGTTCGCGGGCAGTTGGACGCGTGGCGCGATGAAGTTGCGCGGGAGACATGGCACACGTCCCAAGATATAAAACGGCGATTTAAATCTGCTGATTTCTTGGCGGATAACCGGGTGATCTTCAATATCAAAGGTAATTCGTACCGGCTGGTTGTGCAAGTTCGATACCGGGGCGGGATTGTTGTAATCGAGTGGGTTGGAACCCATGCGGAATATAGCAAGAAGAAATTTTAAGCCGATAAAAATACATTGAAATGTATGCCGGGAGAAAGAGAATGAACATTAAAGTTATCAAATCCAGTAATGACTATGCACACGCAATGGCGCGACTTACTGCGCTGATGACACTCGACCCAAAAGATGGCTCGAAGGAAGATAACGAACTGGAACTTCTGGCGCTGGTGATTGAGGACTACGAACGCAAAATCGTACCGCCTGTCGTACCCGATCCAGTAGAGGCTATTCTGTTCCGTATGGATCAAATGAAACTTGGGCGCAAGGAATTGGAGCCCTATATTGGTTCCATCTCCAAGGTTTCGGAGGTGTTGTCGCGCAAGCGTCCTCTCTCTCTCTCCATGATCCGCCGTCTGCATAAAGGGCTGGGCATTCCGGCAGACGTGCTTATCGGTAGCGCCGAGAGTAGCCAGGCAGTCATAGGCGAAGAGCCGGAGATGGAATACACGAAGCTCCCCCTGAAAGAGATGCTTGAACGCGGATGCTTTGGCGAGTTCAAGGGGAATGCGCAGCGGCTTAAAGATTATGCCGAAGACCTTGCCCTCAAGTTCATGCATGGACTCTTACCCAAACAAGCCGAACCCGCATTTTTGCGCGCACCACTACACCAGCGCGGTACGCGGGATGCGGACGGGTATGCGCTGCTTGCTTGGCGGCTATGCGTAATCAAAAAAGCGCGCGCCAATCCCGCCCCACGCGAGTACAAAAAAGGCATCGTCTCGGCAAAATGGCTGAAAGACCTCGCCCGACTTTCGGCATTCGAAGACGGCCCTCGTTTGGCGCGTGAGCAACTTGGCATGGCCGGAATCACCTTGGTTATTGAGCCTCACTTCAAAGGCACTTATCTTGATGGCGCGGCGATGCTCGATGAAGGCCGCCCCGTTGTCGCCATGACACTGCGCCATGATCGTCTGGATAATTTCTGGTTTGTGCTGATGCACGAACTGGCCCACGTCGCCAAGCACCTGGACGAAGCGCATCCGTTATTCACCGACGATCTGGATAGCCCGGATGAGCAGGACCGCATCGAACGCGAGGCTGATGACATAGCAGGTGAAGCGCTCATCCCGCAAACCACTTGGCAAAAATCGGCTGCCCGCACCAGCTACCTAACCACGGATGTGGTTTCTCTGGCGGAAAAGCTGGGCGTTCACCCTGCAATCGTTGCTGGCCGTGTAAGGCATGAGACAAAAAATTTCCGTCTGCTTGCGAGGCTGCTTGGACAAGGGCAAGCCAGCCGACATTTCGCATAGCGTGGCTTTGCCCGATTGAAAAATGGTTCGTACTGACGGAGATGTTATGGACTGGTGGATATTGAAACAACTTCGGGCAATGATCTTGACGGACTTACGCGATTTCGTCCCGCATGGCTATTTTGAAAGCGAGGTTGAGAAATTCAAACTTGACGACAGAATAACGGGCGCTGACCACTTTTCTCATGAGCTCAGGTGGGGATATTTGGCAGGTGATCTTGGGCGAAGATTGTTCTTTAAGTCCACCGCGATCATGTCGGCAAGGCAGGTTTCGGCAAGTGAAGTGCTGATGAATTTGGGAATGTTGGCGGGCGCCGAAGCTGCTCAAGGCTCTACGACGCAGTTATCGAAGTGAGCTTCCCTCGAAAAATAGTCTTCCAAGGGTGACGTAAAATTAACGTTACTTTTGGAAAGGCAAATGATGAAAATACCGAAGCAGGAATACACGATGGAGTTCAGGGAGCTGGCGGTCAAGCGACATAAGGAAGTTGGATCGATCAGCGGGGTCGCCAAGGAGTTAGGACTGGTCGAGCAGACATTGCGTAACTGGGTCAAGGCGGCAGAGGCTGGCAAGCTCAATGGTCCGGGCGCCAAGCCGATTACGCCGGAG
>JAUXWM010000070.1 GCA_030681375.1 Gallionella sp. | reverse complement strand
GGGCTGCCGCCCTCGGCCTGCTTAAGAATTGCGATGATCTGGCTATCTGAAAAGCGTGATAACTTCATGTAAAAATTCCTCTATTTCCAAGTGAGAAAATTCTACTTCTAATCGCAACTAATTTCAGGGGGGATTACCATCGTCTGCGTGAACATCTTCTTTACGGTGTCCGATTACCCCTCGTATTGGGTGTCGGGAGCCCTATTCTTAGTCGGGGGGTTCATGGCAATTAACATGGCGCGCACAGCGGGTTTTGATGGGGCTCTCTCACATTTCAGGGAGGTGATTATCGGGTCTCTCAGCATAGGCCTGAAGTCCATCAAAAAACTACAGGATATCCCGCCTGAATCAATCGCATCTCAAACAAAAAGCAGTCTTAGCTTTATAGGAATCGCGGGAGAAAAATTTCTAAGAAAATCCCTCGAAACTGGCGATTTTTTCCGACAGAACAAAATCCCACATAATGTTCGACTTATGCTTATGGATCCGTTTAGTGATGATATTGTCAGATTATCAACGAGCAAGAAACAGCAAGAGGAATATCGTAAAAAGATCATTTCAAGCATAATTGACCTTGCAGCCTTGGAAGCCGCTGGCTTCCGTTTTGATGTGCGGTTGTATCCGAAGGTGCCACCACTGAGGCTGATGATTGCTGATGGAGCGATTGCAGCGCTTTCCGTTTATTCGTCGGATACCAATGGCTGGAAGAACGCCCAACTAATATTTGATACAAGGGACTGCCCAGACTCACTTGCTCCCTATTTCCTTGAGTTATTTGACGATCTTTGGGAGCGGGGCCTTAACATTAATCTACGCCTTCGTGCGGAGGCCCTTAAGGGGCTTCTTTTGCCCGGAAATGTAATCAAGACATCAGTTGAATACGGAATGGTTCATGGCCGGTTTCAACCGTTTCATCATGAACATCTGGAGTATGTTCTCCATGGAATCACTCACTGTACAAAAAAATGCCTAATAGGAATTACGCAGCCAAACATTCGTGCCATTTCTGAGTGTGACATTCTTCCTCATAGGGGAAAGCCGGAGGGGAATCCGTTTTCTTTTGATGAAAGGGCTGACATGATCCGAATTTCGCTGGAGGACTTGGGTATTGAAAAGGAACGCTATATCATCATTCCTTTTGACGTGGATCATGCTGAAGAGTCAATTCCTGCACTCTTCAAACACATTACGGAACCAATTGAACTAGGTGACCTATGTCAGTTTGTGAAAGTATTTACCAGTTGGGAACTACACAAGATAGAGGCGTTTTATCGCAATGGTTTGCGTGTTGAAGTAATCCGAGGAGAAGGCAACCAAGTTTCACCTAAGAATGTGACAGGTACACTTGTCCGCGAACTAATGTCCTCCAACAGAAACTGGAGAGACTTTGTGCCGACCGGAACGAAACGGGTCGTTGCCGCTCAGTCTTCTAAGCGAGGGAATGCATAGTGGTATTTTCTGATCTTGGGATTAGGCGCCTTATTGAACAGGGCCTTTTGAAAGTCGTGCCATTTGCAGATAGTAGTATTCGACCGGCATCGATCTGTCTTCACCTTTCGGATGACCTGCTGATTTTCGAGGGAGCCAAGACGGTCGTCGATCTTGATGATTCGGCCACTTTCCCTAACTCAAGACGGATTTCTATGTCCACCACCGGCAATTACGAATTGTTGCCCAATCAATTTCTTTTGGGTGCCACTAAAGAATCAATTGCGTTATCTAAACAATTGGTCGGACATGTTTCAAACATTTCTGGATTGGCGCGACTTGGAATCTCTGTTGCTCTATCGACCCATATTGCACCAGGGTTTGGTGAAAGCCTGTCACGTCCATTGACGCTTGAAATATACAACGCATCATCATCCATCATTCGGCTGAGGCCGAGTATTCGAATCTGCCACTTACTTATATCTCCTGTTGAGCCGACCGCCTCCGTAGGATATGACGATATGTTTCCGAAGAAGTACATAAACCCTTCTCCTGGAAGCTCTGAGTATTCGGATTGAAAAATCTTAACACATTCCAGGGGACGCGCCGCGATAAAGCCGCGTCGCGCCCCTGAATTCGGACGTTGAACGTCCGTTGTGTCTCGATTGTGTGAGTTCGCCAATGCCCGCAATCGGGCAGTTCAATTCGCAACCGCACACAAATTTTCATTACCCGATTACGGACATCGGCTTCGTCATTTATAGAGGCTGGCTGATTTAAGCATTACAGGCGGCAGGTTGCGAGAATTATGAGTGGCGCTTTTGGAACATTATGGGTGTGGAGTTTAGATCATCATTCGCAGATTTGCGCCGGAAAAATTTCGTAGCACTATCTCCCGTCTTTCGTGTGGAGTAATATCCACGCTACAATAGTGACAGGCGCGCACCCCATCAATCATGCCAACAAACGAAATCAGCAAGCTGTCCAAAGTGCGGGTTACCGCCCCCCTTCCGGCCGACTATCCTTTCAAGCGAAATATTCTCAGCCTGTTTGCATCCGTTCTGGTCGTTTTGCTGGTCACTTTTACGTTAAGCGCCTACTGGTTTGAACAGCATAATTTTGCCGATTCGCTCACCCGCTTGAGGCAAGCAGTCGGGATAAACTACAAAACTGCGGTTGACCGGGAAGCCGACATGCTGTCGGCGACGCTGGATACCATTCAGCATAACGACCGCATCAAGCACGCTTTTGCTTCCGGGCAACGTGAAGCGCTGCTCATGGAAACGCAATCGCTGTTTGCCACACTCAAACACAATCACAACATCACGCATTTTTATTTTATCAGTGCGGATCGCGTCAATTTACTGCGCGTGCATCAACCCAAACGCTACGGTGATTTAATCAATCGCCATACCCTGCTGACAGCGCAACGGGAACACAAGCTTGCCTATGGCGTCGAGATCGGCCCGATAGGCACGCTGACATTGCGGGCGGTGACACCCTGGTTTGATGGAGAACGCCTGCTGGGTTATATCGAGCTGGGCAAGGAAATTGAGAACATCGTCACGGATATCAAACCCGTCCTGCAAGCCGACATTTCTGTCCTGCTCGACAAATCATTGCTAAGACGCAAGGACTGGGAAGAAGGCATGCGCATGCTGGGCCGCAATCCTGACTGGGAACAGTTCCCGCGCGATGTACTCATCATGTCCACCATGGAGCGCCTGCCCGATATTGCCGTGGCGCATATCCCCATATGGCGCGACATTGCCAGCGACCAAGCCCAGCAAGAAATCGCGAATGAAAACGGTCGCCGACTGGGCATCACCATTACGCCCATTATGGATGCCGCATCCAAACCTGTCGGCGCGTTGCTGGTCACCGAGGATGTCACAGATTCCTCGCAATTGATGCGCAGGAACTTGCTGCTCGTCGTCAGCGCCTGCCTGCTGTTCGGTTCAATTTTGTTCGGATTTTTCCGCGCCATTCTGGTGCGCGTGGAAAAACGCCTGCTTGAGTCGGAATCTGTCAGGCAAAACGCCTTGCAGTACCAGCACACCATGCATCACCTTGCATCCGTGGTCAATTGCATGGGCGACGGACTGCTGGTGATCGACAGTCATGGCACGATTACCCACGTCAACCGTTCCTTTCTGGATATGTTCGACCTGGATGACGCCATCATGGGACATGACTGCCGCGAATTGCTGGGCGAGGACCTCGTCGCACTCATCGCGCGGACCCTGCAAGGAGCAAATATTGAGCGCTTCCCTATCAGCGAGCAGATATCTCTGCCCGGCAAGCGCACGGCAAATGCGACGGCCTCGCTGCTGGATGCAGCCGAATCAGGTCATCAATCCGAGCAGGGCGCGGTGTTTACATTCCGTGACATCACCCAGGAACTGGAAATATCCAGAATGAAAACGGATTTCATCGCCAATGTTTCCCACGAATTACGCACACCGCTCACCTCGGTACTCGGCTTTGCCAAACTGATCCGCAAGCAATTCAGTCAGAATATCCTGCCCGCACTAGGCGAACCCGACGACAAAACCGCCAAGGCTGCGGCGCGCATCGACAGCAATCTCGATATCATCATTCTGGAAGGCGAGCGCCTGAGTAATCTGATCAATGATGTACTCGACCTGACCAAGATTGAGGCAGGCAAGGTCGAGTGGCGTTCAGAATTGATTACCGTTGCCGATCTCATTCAACGCGCTGCGGCAGCGGCGTCTTCGCTCTTCGAGCAAAAAGGACTGCGTCTGCTCACCGAAATACCGGACAACTTACCCAAACTGCTCGGTGATACCGACCGCCTGCTACAGGTAATCATCAATCTGCTGTCGAATGCCGTAAAATTTACTGCACAAGGCGAAGTGACTTGCGGAGCGCGACTGGTGGATCAGGGACTCGCCATTTACGTACAGGACAGTGGCATCGGTATTTCACAGGCAGACCAGATGCAACTATTTGAGCGCTTCAGACAGGTCGGCGACACGTTGACCGACAAGCCCAAAGGCACAGGCCTGGGTTTGGCAATTTGCAAACAAATTGCCAAACATCACGGCGGCACCATCACTATCGATAGCACGCCCGGTGTCGGCAGCACGTTTACGTTGATTTTGCCTCTGCCGGAAGGCAGTGTTAAACCCGCGCATGAGGGTATCGTACGGCTCAGGGATTATTTCTTTCCTGAAGAACAAGGTTCGACGGCCGGATATACGGTGCTGGTTGTCGACGACGAAGCCAATATCCGCGATCTGCTGCGCCAGGAACTGGAAGAAGCGGGATACCGTGTGCGTGAAGCGGTGGATGGCTACGACGCGATCAGGCAGGCCCGAACCGCCCCACCCGACCTGATCGTTCTCGATGTCATGATGCCAGGAATCAGCGGTTTTGATGTGGTCTCGGTGTTGCGCGGCGCGCCCGAAACCAGCTCCATCCCGCTCATTATTCTTTCCATTATTGAAGATCGCCAGCGCGGTAAACAACTCGGCGTTGACCGCTACCTGACCAAGCCGGTACGCATTGATGAACTCATCGGAAGCATAGACAGCCTGCTCAAACAGCGTGAAACGCACAAGAAACTCATCGTGGTCGATAACGACGAAAACTCAATTTCTTCGCTGCGCGATGTGCTGCTGGCACGCGGCTACGTGATAGATCCGTCAGCCGACCGGGTCACCAGCGTGGAACAGGCCCGCGCCGAAGGCACGCACACCGCCATCGTGACCGGGCAGCGCAGCCTTTCCGGCAATGTCGTGTCCTCTTTGCAAATGGTACGCGGCCAGGAACGCGTGCTGCTGCTGATCACTGAGGGTACTAAAACATGACCCTGTTAACCCCACGCAGCCTCAGGCAGATATTACGACATGAAATCGTGCAGCGCTGCCTGCGCCAACTTGCCGAACAGCTAGCCACCTCTTTCCGCATCGTTGACGAACAGGGTGCAACACTGGCTGGCGATGCGGCGCTGAATGACAGCAATCGTGTGCCGGTATTATTCTCCGGCGACACCGTAGCCTGGATGATTGCGCCGCAACATGCACAGGTACTGGCTACCACGCTGGAAGGCTTGATCGCGCTTGAAATGGAAAAAAAAGCTGTGGCTGCCGATGCGCTCGAGATGTATCGGGAAATCAACCTGCTATTTCATTTACACGAAGTGGTTGGCACCAACTTGAATCTGTTAGAGGCTTGCAACAGTCTGATCGGCGAGGTGCAGCGACTGGTTAAATGCGATGCCAGCATGATTTTCCTTGTCGAAGAAGATAAATTACAGGTGGCGGCGGGCAACACCACCCGCCACAACGAATCCATCCCGAGCGGTGCGGGTATTGTCGGGCATGTCTTCACCCATGGACAAGCCGACATTTTCAACCACGTCGAAGATGCGCCCCATTATGCCGGGGAGACAGATTACCCCGCGATGATGTGCGCGCCGCTGGAAACAGACGACACCCGACTTGGCATCCTGGTCGCGGCGGGAAACGGCCCGTTTTCGGCCAATGACCTCAAGTTGCTGATCACGCTGGCTTCACACGGCGCCATTGTGCTGCGCCATGCACAGCTTTACACGGAACTGCATGAATTGTTTCAATCGACCGTGTCGGTTCTGGCTGAAACCATAGAAAAGCGCGACCCCTATACCGCCGGACACACGCAACGCGTCACCGACTATTCAGTAATGACCGCGGAATTTCTGGGCTTGCCGGAAAAAGACCTCAATGATTTACGCCTGTCTGCCATCCTGCATGATGTCGGAAAAATCGGCGTTCGCGACCATATTCTGCTTAAACCGAGCAGGCTCGATCAGGATGAAATGGAACAAATGAAGCGTCACACCGAGCATGGCGCCGACATTCTCAATCACAGCCGCTTACTGCATTCCATCGTGGATGGCGTGCGCTTTCACCATGAACGCTACGATGGCAAGGGTTACAATTACGGGCTACAGGGACTGAACATCCCACTGCATGCCAGAATCATTGCCGTCGCAGACGCTTTTGATGCCATGACAACCGACAGGCCGTACCGCAAGGGCATGGATGCCGCGACCGCCACGCTCGAAATCAGCAAGGGAGCGGGCACTCAGTTCGATCCCGACATAGTTGATGCCTTTCTCACCACATTTGCCGCCCGAAGCCAGTCTGTGTCAAAAGCGGCCGGACAAACAGGAATTCCAGAATGAATAACGCCATTGTAATTGTCGATGATGAAACACATATCCGCATCCTGCTTGAGGAAACGCTTGAAGAGCTTGAAGATCAGGGCATAGAGATTTATCTGGCCAGCAATGGTGCGGAGGCGCTGGAAGTAATACGACGCCATTACCCGAGACTGGTTTTCCTCGATGTGATGATGCCGATTCTTAACGGCTATGATGTCTGCGAGCAGATTCGCGCCGACCCTGCGTTGCAGGGCATTGAAATTATCATGCTTACCGCCAAGGGGCAGGATTCAGATCGCCAGCGTGGTTATGCTGTCGGTGCCAATGATTACATCACCAAACCCTTTGACCCGGATGCCGTACTGGCGCGCGCACGCGCCGTTTTCGATCTGAAATAAGCACGCAAGCACTGCCTTGTGCATAGCAAATGGAACTCTTTTTCATAATGCCTCTCTGATTCATGCCTGTCGTTACATCGCGCAGTAACAACGATGTAATGAAACAGGTGTGTAATTCCAATTTTTGATGAGGTGTAATAATGAAAAAAGCTTACTCTACTGTTGCCAGGTTTGTGCGTTGGGTTGTCGCAAGCGTCGTTTCGTTCATCGTCGCAATTCCAACTTACGTTTCTTTCAGCGCCTCTCTGTAGTTGTTCCAAAGACCGCGCCGGTTTTGACCTCCCTGACCGGCGCGGTCCGTTTCACCCCACTCACCTCTGCTTTATGATTCGGCAGCATGCTTTTTTTCTGGCGGATTTAATCTATGCCCGTACAATGCGCGGCTAGCCATGAACATCAAAACTTTCCCCGATAGCCCTTACCGCCTGCATCAGCCGTTTGAACCGGCGGGTGACCAGCCCACGGCAATTGCGCAACTGGTCGAAGGCATACGCGACGGCCTGTCGTTCCAAACGCTGCTGGGCGTGACCGGCTCGGGCAAGACCTACACCATGGCCAATGTCATCGCGCAACTCGGTCGTCCGGCGATGGTGATGGCGCCGAACAAGACGCTGGCGGCGCAGCTGTATTCGGAGATGCGCGAGTTTTTCCCCGAGAACGCGGTGGAATATTTCGTTTCTTACTACGATTACTATCAGCCTGAGGCCTATGTGCCGTCGCGCGACGTGTTCATCGAGAAGGACTCTTCGATCAACGAGCAGATCGAGCAGATGCGCCTGTCAGCCACCAAGGCTCTGCTGGAACGCGAGGACTGCATCATCGTCGCGACCGTCTCGGCAATTTACGGTATCGGCGATCCGGTGGATTACCACGGCATGATATTGCATCTGCGCCACAACGAAAAAATGGCGCAACGCGATGTAATCAAGCGTCTGGTCGAGATGCAGTACGAGCGCAACGACGTGGATTTCACCCGTGGCCGTTTCCGCGTGAGAGGCGATGTAATCGACGTGTTTCCGGCGGAAAGCAGCGAGCTGGCACTGCGCATCACATTGTTTGACGACGAGGTGGAAACGCTGTCGCTGTTTGATCCCTTAACCGGACACATACAGCAGAAAGTACCGCGTTACACCGTTTATCCGTCCAGCCATTACGTCACGCCGCGCAGCACCGTGCTGACGGCGATCGAAACCATTAAGCTGGAACTGGCTGAGCGCATCGCATTTTATGTGCGTGAAAACAAGCTGGTGGAGGCGCAACGCATAGAGCAGCGCACCCGCCATGATCTGGAAATGCTGGTAGAGATCGGCTTCACCAAAGGCATTGAAAATTATTCGCGCCATCTGTCGGGGCGCAATCCCGGCGATCCGCCGCCTACCCTGCTGGATTACCTGCCGCCCAATGCGCTGATGTTCCTGGACGAAAGCCATGTCATGGTTCCGCAGGTGGGTGCGATGTACAAGGGCGACCGCGCGCGCAAGGAAAATCTGGTCAACTACGGCTTCAGGCTGCCGTCCGCGATGGACAACCGCCCGCTGCGCTTCGATGAATTCGAGCGCATCATGCGCCAGAGCGTATTTGTATCCGCCACCCCGTCCGTATATGAGGCCGAACATGCTGGGCAGGTGGTCGAACAAGTGGTGCGGCCCACCGGCCTGATTGATCCGGTCATCGAAGTGCGCCCGGCCATCAATCAGGTGGACGATCTGATGTCTGCCATCAATCAGCGCATCAAGGTGGGCGAGCGCGTGCTGGTCACCACGCTGACCAAGCGCATGTCGGAAGATTTAACCGAATATCTGTCCGAGCACGGCATCAAGGTGCGCTATCTGCATTCGGATATCGAAACCGTAGAGCGCGTCGAAATCATCCGCGATCTGCGTCTGGGCATGTTTGACGTATTGATAGGCATCAACCTGCTGCGTGAAGGATTGGACATACCGGAGGTGTCGCTGGTCGCGATACTGGATGCCGACAAGGAGGGATTTCTGCGTTCCGAGCGCTCGCTGATCCAGACCATAGGCCGCGCCGCGCGCCACTTACACGGCACGGCGATTTTATATGCCGACAAAATCACCGATTCGATGAAACGCGCAATGAATGAAACCGAACGTCGCCGCAGCAAACAGGTAGCACATAATCTCGCGCACGGCATCACGCCGCAAGGCGTTCAGAAACGCATCAAGGACATCATCGAAGGCATGTACGAGATGGACGATGCGCGCAGCAACCAGAAAGCGGCTCAGGAACAAGCCAAATACCTGGCGATGAGCCAGAAACAGATAGCACGGGAAATTATCAGGCTGGAAAAAGAAATGCTGCAGGCTGCAAAAAATCTGGAATTCGAAAAAGCGACCGGATTGCGTGACCAGTTGAAAAAACTACGCGAGAGCGTACTGTTTTCACCGTTGTAATGACGGCCGCATGTGTCGCAGGAGCAGCCTGACGATCAACGCCTGAAGGCTGCAACGGAAACGCGGGTTTAATTCACGATCACTCATTGAACCCGCGTCCGCAACCACGCTTCGAGAAAACAAGCTGTGCGTTTCCTGCTAAGGCAGAGAACTGACGCCCCGAACTAGCGCCCGCCTCGTCCCCCACCCATACCACCACCCTGGCCACCACCTTGTCCAGCGCCCATGCCCTGACCGCGAACTGGCGGTTCATCCGGGATACTGGCGCCCTGTTCTTTGGCGCGTTCTTTCATTTCCTCGTGGTGTTCGGCTCGGGCCTTTTCCCGCTCCTCCTTAGTGCTGCTGCGCATTTTTGCGCGTTGCGCGTTGCGTTCCTCTTCGGTCATGAGTTCGCGCCCCACCGTCGGCCGCTCACGGTCTTGCATTTTTTGCTGGCTTTTTTCCTGCACCGCAGCCTGATCAGCAGCGCCTGCAAGTCCTGCCATAAAAAACATGGCTACCGCCAATCCGGAAAGCGTCATCTTTTTGTTCATGTTAACCTCCATTTTAATAAGTTAAAAATTCGGAAAACCCTCTACTCATCGTGCCATTGCCATAGTATTGAAATTTCACTGCACGTCTGTGACAAACATCACACTCTCATTAATTTGAACGCCATTGGCGTATCAATTTACTTTTTCTTCAGCAAATTTTGCAGTTCGGCGAAGGGGTTATGGCTTGCCGCCGCCAGCCCACCGGCCTCTCGCCCCCTTGCCGCTTCGTCCAGCAAGCGCGAATGTTCATTATCGTGACAATACAGACAAAGCAACTCCCAGTTGCTGCCATCCGGTGGATTGTTGTCGTGATTATGATCCTTGTGATGCACGGTCAATTCGCGCAAACGGATGCCGGCAAATTCGCGCCCGCACCGCCCGCATATCCAGGGAAATAATTTCAGCGCCCGCTCGCGATAGCCGCTTTCACGCAATTCACGTTGACGGCGGGCCTCGGCCACAGTGCGGTCGAGTCGTTCATGATCAGGCTGGGTGTGTTTGCTCATGAGTTCTTATCGCTTAATTGACGGTGATGCGACTATATCAGCACGCCTGAGAACGGACAAAATGAACTTGTTTGTCTGACTACCGCCTTAAGTACCGATATGTCACTCTCTGCTGAATTTGTCGTTCGATGTTACCATAGCCGCCACACGCAAATATCCTTCTGACTCATGCCCGAAACTGCTTTACTGCCACTGATCGTTGCAAGCGCCTTTATCGGCTGCCTCGTTCCCGGGCTGCTTGCTCGCTTCGGCAGGAATATGTCCGCTCTGGGCGCAGCCGGTGTCATGGCGAGCTGTCTGGCTTTACTTATCCCGCTGATCCCCGCCGTACTGAATGGAAAAACGCTGTTGACGGCTTACACATGGCTGCCGGACTACGGTCTCAATCTCGCATTCCGTCTGGATGGACTGGGGCTGCTTTTTTGCCTGTTGATTCTCGGCATCGGTCTTCTGGTGGTGCTTTACGCTTATTACTATCTGCCGGAAAGCGACCGCCTGGGGCGTTTCTACAGCTATTTGCTCTTGTTCATGGCGGCCATGCTCGGCGTCGTACTCTCCGAGAATCTGTTGTTGCTGGTGGTGTTCTGGGAGGTCACCAGCATTTCGTCCTTCCTGTTGATCGCCTACAAGCGCGATCAGCGCGACTCGCGACACGCGGCCCGCATGGCCTTGGCCATCACCGGCGGCGGCGGACTGGCGCTGCTCGCAGGGGTGCTGCTGCTTGGCTACATCGCCGGCAGCTACGAACTTTCTGTCGTGCTGGCTGAGGGCGAGCGCATTCGTAACCACGCGCTCTATGCGCCCATGCTGATCCTGATCCTGCTGGGCGCATTTACCAAATCAGCCCAGTTTCCCTTTCATTTCTGGCTGCCCAATGCCATGGCCGCCCCCACGCCGGTGTCAGCCTATCTGCATTCAGCGACCATGGTCAAAGCCGGGGTTTTTCTGCTGGCGCGACTGCACCCTGCGCTTGCGGGCAGCGAACTATGGTTCTGGCTGGTCAGCGGAACGGGCGCGATCACACTGGTATATGCGGCCTACATCGCCTTCCACCGTTACGATTTGAAGGGGCTGCTGGCCTATTCCACCATCAGCCATCTGGGTCTGATTACGCTGCTGTTCGGGCTCGACACACCACTATCCGTGGTGGCAGGTGTGTTCCACATCATCAACCACGCCATTTTCAAAGCCTCTCTGTTCATGGCCGCTGGCATCATCGATCATGAATGCGGCACGCGTGACATGCGGCAGGTGAACGGGCTGTTCAAATTCATGCCGATCACCGCGACGCTGGCCATTGTTGCCGCCGGTTCTATGGCCGGCGTGCCACTGCTAAACGGCTTTCTCAGCAAGGAAATGTTCTTTACCGAATCGGTCGGCCATCCGGTATTTGAAGATATGAGCTGGCTGCTGCCGCTGTTTGCCACGGTAGCGGGCATACTCGCGGTAGCCTATTCATCGCGCTTCATCCACGACGTATTCTTCAACGGCGACCCCATTGATTTGCCCCGCCATCCCCACGAGCCGCCACGCTGGATGCGCGCGCCGGTGGAAATTCTGGTGGTCTTGTGTCTGCTGGTCGGCATGTTTCCACAATGGAGTATCGCCCCCCTGCTCGGCGCAGCCGCCGGCTCGGCGCTGCAAACGCCTCTTCCGGCCTTTGAACTGGCGGTGTGGCACGGCTTCAATCTGCCTTTTATCATGAGTCTGGTGGCGCTGGCGGGCGGCATTACCCTTTATGCCTTACGTCAGCCATTTTTCGCCCTCCATAACCGCCTGCCCTCCATTCATGCCAATCTCGTCTTCAAACGACTCTACGAGCAGCTGATGATTTTCGCGCACCGTGTTGTGAGCTGGCTGGACAATGGCTCACTGCAACGTTATCTGGCCAGCTTCATCACCTTCGTGCTCGCCCTGGGTGGCTGGGCATGGTACTCGGGATCGGCAACGCTTGCCGTCGCCACTTATCAGCCAGCCGACAGCGCCGCCTTTGCGGCCCTGGCCACCCTTATGGTGGGCGCACTGGGCGCGACACTGCTGCACCGGCAGCGTTTCACCGCCATCATATTCACCAGCGTGGTCGGTCTGGTCGTGGCGCTCACCTTCGTACGCTTCTCGGCACCTGACCTGGCGCTGACCCAACTGGCAGTCGAGGTGGTCACCATCGTGCTCCTGTTGCTGGTGCTGCATTACCTTCCCCAACATTCACCCGCCGAAGATTCCGGCCCGCGACTGATGCGCGATGCTGCGCTGGCTGTCGGCGCAGGCGCAGGCCTGGGCGCGACCGCTTTTGCCATGATGGGCGCGCCTTTCGAGACAATTTCCGGCTTCTATCTCACGCAGTCAGTGCCGGGAGGTGGTGGCAGCAATGTGGTTAACGTGATTCTGGTAGATTTTCGTGGCTTCGACACACTGGGCGAAATTACCGTACTGGCTATGGTGGGACTGGCCGCCCATGCGCTGTTGGACAAGCTGATACTCGTTGCACCTAGACACGATTCCGACGGACGCCCCTGGGCGAAGGAACTCCATCCACTGTTTCTGTCGATACTAATGCGCCCGCTGCTGCCACTGGCGCTCGCGGTGTCTGTCTTCATTCTGCTGCGCGGCCATAATATGCCGGGCGGTGGGTTCGTTGCCGGGTTGGTTACCGGCGTGGCCCTGATCCTGCAATACCTTGCCAGCGGCATCGATTTCGCCCTGCAACGCCTGCCCCGACACAAGGCAAAGCTGCTGGCGCTTGGGCTACTGCTTGCCGCCGCCACGGGTGCAGCAAGCTGGCTGTTCGGTCACCCCTACCTCACCAGCACGCACGGCCATATCGCCCTGCCGCTAATCGGAGAAATTGAACTGGCCTCGGTCATGGTGTTTGATCTGGGCGTTTACATCGTAGTAGTGACCACAGTGCTGATGGTACTGGCTCAACTGGGCCGTTTATCGCGCCATCATGAGGAGGCCATCTGATGGAAGCCATCGTCGCCACCGCAATCGGCATACTCACCGCCTGCGGGATATTCCTGATGCTGCGCGCCCGCACTTTTCCAGTGGTGCTCGGCCTGACCTTGCTGTCCTATGCGGTAAATCTGTTTCTTTTCGCCAGCGGTCGTCTGATGCTGGATGCTCCGCCGCTGATACGGGCCGGTGCCCGCTACACCGACCCGCTGCCCCAGGCACTGGTGCTGACCGCTATCGTCATCGGCTTCGGCATGACAGCCTACCTGTTGATGGTGGCGCTACGCGCAATGGCCGAAACAGGCGATGACCATGTGGACGGACGGGAAAAATCATGAACGCGCATACCGCCATTTTCCCCATCCTGATACCCCTGATTGCCGCCTTGCTGCAACTGGCAAGCCGAGACCTCGGCCTGTCCATCCAGCGCGGCATCGGCCTGTCTGCGGCGCTACTCGGCATCCTGTCCGCCGTCTGGCTGCTACAACTAGCCGATGGCGGCAGCATACTGGTTTATGCACTGGGCGACTGGGCCGCCCCCGTCGGTATCGTGCTGGTTGTCGACCGTCTGGCCGCCGGCATGGCACTGCTCACCGCGCTGCTGGCAGGCGCATCCCTGCTCTATGCCAGCGGCGGATTCGATAAACGTGGTCGTCACTTTCATCCTCTGTTCCAGTTGCAGATCATGGGTATTCAGGGCGCCTTCCTCACCGGCGACCTGTTCAATTTGTTCGTGTTTTTTGAAGTGATGCTGCTGGCCTCCTACACCCTGCTGGCCCACGGCGGCGGACTGGCTCGCAGTCGCGCCAGCCTGAGCTATGTCGTGCTGAATCTGGCCGGATCGGCGCTGTTCCTGATCGCGCTGGGTCTGCTCTACGGTACGCTGGGCACGCTCAATCTGGCTGACGTGGCACTGCGTTTGCAGACTGCGGAACACGATATCGCCCTGGCAAGACTGGCGGGCGCGCTGCTGATTGCCGTGTTCGCGCTCAAGGCGGCGCTGCTGCCGCTGTCATTCTGGTTGCCCCACACTTATGCCGCTGCCGGCGCACCGGTGGCCGCGCTATTTGTCATCATGACCAAGGTCGGCATCGTCGCCATTCTGCGGGTGCAAGCCATCGCCTTTGCCCCCTCCCCGACGATGGCTGATCTGCTAACAGACTGGCTCACGCCTCTGGCGCTGATGACCGTGCTGTTCGCGGCGCTGGGTGCGCTGGTCGCCACCCGCTTGCGTTATTTCGCCGCCTGGCTGGTGCTGGCCTCCGCCGGCACGCTGTTGATAACACCCGCCCATGCGCAGGCAGACATCACGGCCGCCGCACTGTATTACCTTGTTCAGTCCACCTTTATCGGCGCCGCTTTTTTCCTGCTGGCAGAATTGATTGCCGAACGGCGCGGTGAAGTCGCGGATGCCATTCAATCCGGGCCGTCATTTCAATCACCCTGGCTGGCTATGGGCTTTTTCATAGCCGCCATCACCGCCGCCGGACTCCCCCCGTTTTCAGGCTTCCTCGGCAAACTCATGCTGCTTGCCTCGCTACGGGAAACCGCAGCAGGCGCGGCAATCTGGATCGTTTTACTGACTGCGGGCTTCCTGATCATAGTCGCCCTGTCGCGGACCGGCAGCCGCCTGTTCTGGCAACACAACCCGCAGACACAAGCGCTCGTCACGCCCGCCACTCCCTGGCAGTCTGTGCTCGCCGTGCTGTTGCTGATCGCAGCCGGCCCCCTGCTGGCCATCTTCGCCCGACCGGTGGCAGATTATGCGGCACGCGCAGCGACTCAGCTGCATGCCCCGGGCGCCTATGTCAACGGAGTACTGGGCACCTCCGGACATCTCATCGTGCGGGAGGCCAGACCCTGATGCATCGCCTCCTTCCACGCCCAGCCCTGTCTGCGGTTATCTTCCTGCTGTGGGCCGCACTCAGCAATGCAGCCACACTCGGCACGGTATTGCTGGGCGCTTTGCTGGCGCTGGCATTGCCTTTCGTCACGCGCCCCTTCTGGTCCGATGCGCCACGCCTCGCCCACCCCGGCAAGCTGTTTATCCTCGCGCTACGGGTAGCCATCGACATTGTTCTCGCCAACCTGTCCGTGGCGCGCCGCGTAATCGGTCCACTTAATCATCTCAAGCCTGCATTCATCGAAGTTCCGCTGGATCTGCGCGACCCCTTCGTCGCCACCATACTCAGCAGTGTCGTATCGCTCACGCCGGGCACCGTGTCCATCGACGTGGATCAGGAGCGCTGGGTGCTCCTGATCCATGCGCTCGACGCACCCGATAGCGATGCCCTGATCGCTGAAATCAAGCAACGCTACGAGGCACCCCTCAAGGAGATATTCGCATGCTGACGCTCGCCATCGAGACAGGATTTGTATTCATCGGCCTCGCCATGTCCCTCAATCTCTGGCGTCTGGCGCGCGGGCCCGATGCCACAGACCGCGTTCTGGCGCTGGATACGCTAAGCATCAACGCCATCGCCCTGCTGGTGCTGTTCGGCATACGCGCGGGGAGCAGCGCCTATTTTGAAGCTGCGCTGATACTGGCCACCATGAGCTTCGTCGGCACCGTTGTGCTGTGCAAATACCTGCTGCGCGGAGACATCATAGAATGAACATCCTTACCGAATTCGCCATCTCCGCACTGATCGTACTGGGTGCTGCATTCGCCCTGCTAGGTTCGGTCGGGCTTGCCCGCCTGCCGGATTTTTTCACCCGCTTGCATGGCCCTACTAAAGCCACCACCCTGGGCGTCGGGGCCATGGTGCTGGCTTCATCCATTTACTTCACCACCATGCAAACCGGCGTCAGTCTGCACGAGATCGCCGTGATGTTTTTTCTCTTTATCACCGCACCCGTCAGCGCACACCTGATGGCCAAGGCGGCCCTGCATCGGCGTAGCGCGGTTGATGCGAAACAGGGGAAGCAGTGATAGATCGCCTGAAACGCCTGTTGCCCGATGCTGAATCCGTACGCAACAACCGCTGGTTGCGTTGGCTGGGCCCGACGCTACACGACCCACGCCTGTGGCGACCCTCCCGGCACGGCGTTGCCCTGGGTGTCGCGCTGGGCATCTTCTTCGGCTTGCTCGTTCCCCTCGCGCAGATTCCACTTTCCGTAGGCATGGCGGTGCTGTTGCGTGCCAATGTGCCCACCGCCATCGCCAGCACGCTGGTCAGTAACCCCGTGACCTTCGGCCCCATCTACTATATGGCTTACCGGATAGGCAACACACTGCTCGGCAAAGATGGCGCGCATGCACCACAAAACGCACCTAAGCCGCCTGACGAAAGTACTGCCGCAACTCCGGAAGGCACCTGGGAGCGCATCACCTCGGTAGGTAAACCCTTGCTGCTGGGTCTGGCGATCATGGCAAGCGCCATGGGTCTGCTCGCCTATCTGGTCGTCACCTGGCTATGGCAGTTGAAGACCTGGCTGAGCGGACGGCGAACCGAACGAACTGCCCTGCCGCTTGCGGATACGAAACAAAAAACGGATACAGGGCAGTAAACGCGAACCTCAGCTTGTCCGCTTTCGCGTGGCGATCAGACTGGCAATGACGCTGGCCACTATCAGAACGGCGACAATGGCCAGCGAGGCTGCCACCGGCACATGGTACCAGGGCGCAATCAGCATCTTGCTGCCGATAAAAGTGAGCACCATGGCCAAACCGTATTTCAGCAGATGAAAACGGTCCGCCACGTCGGCGAGCAGAAAATACAGCGCGCGCAAGCCCATGATGGCAAAAATATTTGAGGTAAATACGATAAAGGGATCAGTGGTAATGGCGAAAATGGCCGGAATGGAATCCACTGCGAACACCACATCCGAGGTTTCGATCAGGATCAACACCAGAAACAAGGGCGTGAAATAGCGCAACCCGTCCTTCATCACGGTAAATTCCTCGCCATGATGGTCTTCGGAGATACGCAGGTGGCGGCGTGCGAATTTCAGCACCGGATTCCGGTTGAGGTCGGGCTCTTTCTCCGCCATGACCAGCATGCGCATGCCGGTGACGACCAGGAAAAAACCGAAGATATACAGCACCCAACTGAACTCCCGCACCAGCCAGGCTCCCGCCAGTATCATGACGGCACGCAATACAATGGCACCCAGCACGCCATAGATCAGCACCCGACGCTGAAATTCGGGCGCAACGTGGAAAGCGGTGAAAATCAGCAGAAAGACAAACACGTTGTCCACCGACAGCGATTTCTCGATCAGATAACCGGTGAGAAATTCCAGCGCCTTGCGATCTGCGATCTCCTGCCCGACCGTACCGTTCAAATACCACCACAGACCGGCATTGAACAACAGCGCAAGGCTGACCCAGACCAGCGACCAGACGGCCGCCTCCCTGACGCTGACCTTGTGCGCCTTGCTGCCGCCGAACACAAACAAATCCAGCGCCAACATGATCAGCACGAAACCGATAAAGGCGGCCCACATCGGGCCGGTGGCGATACTTTCTATTCCGCTCATAACTGATTACCTGATTGTCCGGCGACAGACTCGAATGCATTACCCGCCGGGTTGTACTGCAAGAGTGAACCATCTGCCATATCAAAATACCAGCCATGCAGATGCATGACACCGGCAGCTACGCGCTGAGCGATCCATGGATAAGTCAGCAAATTTTCCAGCGAAACGAGTATGGCAGCCTGTTCGCAAGCCCGTGACTGCAAGGCAGGTGGCTTATTCGGAAGCTCAGCGTACACTCGTTCGCGCGCCCGTTGAGCGATGCTGACCCACTTTCCTATGAACTCGCTGCACGTTCCCTCATCGCGCATCAAGGCGTTGATTCCGCCGCAATGGGCGTGTCCGAGCACGATAATGTGCTCGACTTCCAGTGACAACACGGCAAACTCCAGCGCCGCTGCCACACTATCGTAGCTACCGTCGATCTGATAAGGCGGCACCAGATTGGCCACGTTGCGCACCACGAACATGTCTCCGGGTTCAGCGCCCGTCAGCAAAGCCGGATCCACCCGTGAATCGGCGCAGGCCACGATCAGCGCTTTGGGGCGCTGCCCCTGCCTAAGCTGTTCAAACAGATCCTGGTCTTCGCTGAAATACTTTTCCTGAAAGCGCCGAAAACCGGAAATGAAGTTGGCGATGTCTTTCATGAAGCTGCACCTGCTTGCAGTGCGGCTATGCGTTCTTCAAGCGGCGGATGAGTCATGAACAAACGCTTGATGCCGCTGCCACCCGTACCGGCGATGCCGAAAGCCGCCATTTTTTCCGGCAAGGGCGCGGGGTGCAGCGTGTTGAGTCTTTGCAGTGCGGCGATCATGTTTTTCCGCCCGGCGAGGCTCGCACCACCCCGGTCGGCGATGAACTCGCGCCTGCGCGAAAACCACATAACGATGATAGAGGCGAGCACGCCCAGCACCAGCTCTGCGATGATCATAGTAACGAAAAATGCCGGCCCGGTGCCCCGTTCGGTCTTGAATACCACTTTGTCAACCACGTAACCGATGACGCGTGACAGGAACATCACAAAGGTGTTCACCACACCCTGAATCAGCGCCAGTGTCACCATGTCGCCATTGGCAACGTGAGCCACTTCATGGCCCAGAACGGCTTCAGCCTCTTCACGCGTCATCTGTTGCAGCAGCCCGCTGGACACGGCGATCAGCGAGGAATTTTTGCTCATACCCGTAGCGAAGGCGTTAACCTCGGGTGAGTCGAAAATACCCACCTCGGGCATCCTGATGCCTGCCTGCTCCGAGTATTTGCGAATAGTTTCCACCAGCCAGAATTCGGTCGAACTCGACGGTGCCTCTATCACCCGTACACCCATAGACTTTTTCGCCATCCATTTGGAGATGGCCAATGAAATAAACGAGCCGCCAAAACCCATCACTGCCGCAAAAATCAGCAGCGAAGTCAGATTGAGGCCCTGTTCGTTAAGATAAGGCTCCACGCCCAGCAATCGCATGGTGACGGACAACACCAGCACGATAGCCATATTGGTAGCAAGAAAAAGCAGAATGCGTTTCATGACGGTATTCCCCCTGTTTATCCTAAAGTTAATCGTAGCTTCAGTGACCGCCCGGCTTGCCCGACATCAGCTTATCCATCAAGGCGAACAGCACGCCCGAGACGACAAAGGCCATGTGCAGGCCGACCTTCCAAGCCAGTTGCTCATTGGTATAAGCTTCTACATTGACAAAAGCCTTGAGCAGCTCGATAGCGGAGATGGCCACGATAGAACCGATGACCTTGATTTTTAAGTCGGTAAAGCTAACCTGCCCCATCCATTCCGGCCTGTCCTCGTGGTTTCCGGTATCGATCTTGGAAACGAAATTCTCGTAACCCGCAAATATGATAATAATCAATAAATTGGCCACCAGCGCCACATCCACCAGCGTGAGCACGCCCACCAGCACCTGACTGCCATCGCCCGTCAACACCACCGTCAACAGCCCGATAAATTCCTTAACGAACTTGAACAGCATCAACACGATAGCCCCCACCAGCCCTATGTAAAACGGGGCCAGCAGCCAGCGACTGGCGAAGATGAAGCGTTCGAGGAAATGTTCAATCTTTTGCATAACTGACTCCAAAAATATATTGACTACGATGGCCGTAATGCTGCCGCGACATCATTAATCAGCACCGCAGGCATAAGCAAGGCGTTTTTTCAGAAAATAGCGCAGGCTGACCGCGAGCCTGTTCCCCTGATTCTGGATATCCATTCGCGCGCCCTTCTTTACGAGAACTCATCCTACAATTCTTTTTTGATAAGAAAAAGTCGAATTATCATGTTACTGTATTCGTATTTTTCGATTTGAGAACGGTATGCTCAACTTCAAGCATCTCTATTATTTCTTCGCCGTAGCCAAGGCTGGCGCTATCAACCGCGCGGCAGAGAAACTCCATCTCACTCCCCAGACGCTATCCGGTCAGTTGACGCTTTTCGAAAAAAGGCTGGGGGTAGCGCTATTTCGGCGCACAGGACGGCGTCTGGAACTGACCGATGCCGGGCATGTGGCTTTTTCCTATGCCGATGAGATCTTTCAGCTGGGAAGCGAACTCGAAGAAGCCTTGCGCAACCGTCACGATGAACGCCCCTTTCTGTTCCGGGTCGGCATCTCCGATGTCATACCCAAGTCCATTGCCCATCGCCTGCTGGCACCCGCTCTGGCGCTACCCGATCCGGTACGCATGGTGTGTCGCGAAGATAAATTCGAACGATTGCTGGCAGAACTGGCCATCCACCGTCTGGACATGGTACTGGCCGACCGCCCCCTGCCACCAGGCATGGATGTAAAAGGATACAGTCATCGTCTGGGCGAATGCGGGCTCACTTTTTTCGCAGCGCCCGGCCTGGCTGCCGGGCTTTCCGAAAAGTTCCCGCTGTTGCTTGACGGCGCGCCCCTGCTGATTCCCGGCGAAGACAGCGCCGTACGTGCCCCGCTGCTGCGCTGGCTGGGCAGCCAGGACATCTTCCCGCACCTGGTAGGCGAATTTGATGATGGCGCGCTGATGAAATCCTTCGGTCAGGCGGGTGCAGGCATTTTTCCCGCACCGACTGCCATCGCAGGCGAAGTGGCACAACAATACGGCGTAATTCCCCTAGGCAGCACACTAGCCGTCAAGGAGCGATTCTTCCTCATTACGGCAGAGCGCAAGATCAGCCACCCGGCCGCGCTGGCAGTGAGCGAATCCGCCCAGCAGGGATTGTTCACAGACAGCGTCTGAAAAAGGCAGCCGCACCGCCGAATCAGCCGCTGTTACACCTGTTTTCTGCATCACACCTTATACTGCGACCCGAATACGCACAGGAAAGTCTCGGCATGAACAACAGAATACGTCAGATTCTCGACCAGATAGGCCAACTTGAAGCCGAATTGCAAACAGCACTCGACGAGCAGGCTAGCCGCTTACGCTATCAGATCGAAGATAAGCGCATTATTTTCGAGCAAACCATCAGAGCCGCGCACCGTCATGTCAAGCTGGGGGTGTTCCGCTGGTTCCTCACTGTTCGTCCGCAAAATTTCCTCACCATGCCGGTCATCTACAGCCTGATTATTCCACTAGTCTTGTTCGATCTGTGTGTTACGTTCTACCAGTGGATCTGTTTTCCTGTTTACGGCATAGCCAGGGTGCGGCGCGCAGACTATATCGTCATGGATCATCAGCAACTGGCCTATCTGAATATCATCGAAAAAGTGCATTGCATGTACTGCTCCTATGCCGTCGGCATGCTCGGCTATGCGCGCGAAGTCACGGCGCGCACCGAACAATATTTCTGCCCGATAAAACACGCCAGCAAAATCCTCAGCGCACACTCGCGCTACAAGGATTTTCTGGACTATGGCGATGCAGAAAACTTTCATGGCAAGCTTGAAGAATTTCGTGCAGATCTCGCTATTACGAAGAATGAGGAAACCAAAAAATAATCTTTCAAACAGAGTATTTTCATCAGAAATTGTTAAAAAAATAAATTGCAATTCCAATTTTCATAGAGCGATAATGCGGGCGTTTTAATCGCAGACCAAAGCGTAATTGTTGTTCAATTTTCAAGAGGAGCGCAGCTAAGCATCGGAAGTCGCACGTCATGCACAAACATCATTCCCGGCAGGCTGACACCCGCCGATCTGATCACGCAAACACGAGGGGAACGACCATGAATAAGCAATCACAACAATCCGGCTTTCAACCCATCCGGCATGACCGCCTGTTACAGGAAGCCAGGCACGACGCTTACAAAGCCAAGGGTAAATTACCGGAGCCTGCGGTCTGCTCTGACTGCGGCGCGGTGTTTCACGATGGACGCTGGCAATGGTTACCGGCTCCGGCGAACGCGCATCAAACAAGCTGTCCGGCTTGCCATCGGATACGCGATCATTTTCCGGCGGGCTATGTCTCACTGAGCGGTAATTTCTTCCCTGAACATGAACACGAAATCCTGCAACTGATACAACATCGGGAAGCGCAGGAAAAAATCAGCCATCCCCTGCAGCGCATCATGGCGATCGAAAAAACAGCACAGGGCACGCAGATCACCACGACTGACATTCATCTGGCGCGCGGCATCGGCGAGGCCTTGCACCACGCCTATCAGGGCGAACTGGAATACCACTACAACCCCGATCAAAACCTGTTGCGGGTGAACTGGACTCGCTGAAAATGCCTCCGGTTTAACGCGAATGTTTACGACCGGCTTTCGGATGCTCAGACAACTGACAGGCACGACGATAGGACTGTAAAGTTTTCTGAGCACGACCCAGAACGCTGCCGTGCGGATAATCGCCCTGCCCGTCCGCAATACCCGCCGGCAGACCCATGAGCAATTCCATACCCTCGCTGACATGCTCTGCGGAATAGATGTGAAACAAGCCCTGCTCCACAGCCTCGACAACTTCACGTCCCAGCATCAGGTGGCGGCGGTTTCTTGATGGTATCAACACGCCCTGGCTGCCATCCAGCCCGGCCGTTGCGCAGATGCGGAAGTAACCCTCGATCTTTTCGTTGACCCCGCCTATCGGCAACACCTGGCCATGTTGATTGATTGCGCCCGTCACGGCGATACCCTGTTTGAGCGGCAAACCCGACAGGGACGAAATCAAGACATAAAACTCGGCACAGGAGGCCGAATCACCTTCCACGCCGTAATATTCCTGTTCAAATACGATGGACGCATTAAGCGCCAGCGGTGCGATGTGTGCGAACAGCGCGGACAGGTAGTTGTGCAATATCAGCACCCCCTTGTCATGGATAGGGCCGGACATTTCCACTTCACGTTCGATATTGAGCAGGCCATCGTTTCCGGCATAGCTGCGCGCGCTGACCCGCACCGGAAAACCGAAACGGTAATCCCCCAAGTCCATTACGGTCAGCCCGTTGAGCTGCCCCACTTGCTCGCCCTGCACACTGATCAGCACCACCCCTTCGGCAATCGATTCCTGCATGCGCTGATCCGGATAATCATGACGCCGGATATGCGCACCGAGCGCGGCTTCGACGTCCGCCGCCTCTACCAGGCTACCGGCACGCGCATGACACAGCGCTGCACTTTCCATCACCAGCGCTTCGGTGCGTGCGAAATTTGCACTCTGGCGTGACTGGTCTTCCACTTCGCGATGCGTATCCTCCAGCAACCGCGCCACAGCACTGGCTGAAAAATGCGGCAGGCCCAGATTCCGGCAGCTGTGTGCCACAAAAATAGCAAAGGCACGCCGCGTTTCGTCACTGGACGAAAAGCTTTCCGCAAAATCCACCTTAACCCGGAAGCGCCGCGCGAATTCGGGATCTTCCTCCTGCAACTCATAATATTGCTCGCGCGAGGCGATCAGGATGATCTTGGCATCAACGTCAACGGGCTCAGGTTCCAGCGATACGGCCGCAATCGGCGCAAAGGCCGTACCCGGCTCCTCGATTTGCAGCCGTCCGCTGCGTAAAAAACGCCGTAACTTCTCCCACACCAACCCGTCGGCCAGCAGGTCGCGCAAATGCAGCAGCAGAAATCCGCCATGCGCGCGGAGCAGGCTGCCGGCACGGATACGGGAAAAATCCGTCACCAGCATATCGTTTTCGGACTGATATTCGATGCTGCCGAATAGCGAGCGGAACAGCGGATTATCTTCGATGATGACCGGCGCACCTTCCAGACCGTCGTTATCCACCACCAGATTGACACGGTAACGGGACAGCACCCGGCTCAGCTCTTCCAGCCTGCCTTGTTCATCGTCATCCGAGGCCTCGAACAGCTCGACATTTTCCAGCACATCCTGAGCAAACTGTTCAAGGTAGGCGCCAAGCTTGATGGAATCCTTGATTTGTTTCTTCAACTTGGTGCGAATTTCCTGCAACTCGTGATCCAGAAACGGCCTCACCATCTGACGCCGCAACGCCGCCAGCGACTCGTTCATGGCGCGCTCCATGGGCCGCGTCTGTTCCAGGAAACGGGTTATTTCTGCGCGCAATTCCTGCTCGGCCTTGTCGATTTCCGCCCGGCGCTCCTTGGGCAGGGCATACACTTCGTGTTCGGTGATCGCATGCCGCTTTTCGCCCATCAGTGTAAAAACCAGATGACCGGATTCACGGTGCAATACAAAATGATGCGCTTCGGCGAAGGCATCCAGAGAGGCATAAGCCTTGGCCTCATCCGCCTTGTAAGCATTCTCGATGCGTTCGCTCTCAGCCTTGAACTCCTGCCCCTTCAGGCGCAGTGGGATTTCCGTCTGCAGTATTTTCGTCATATGCGCCATGAATTGACGCAGCACACGCCCCTGTCCGGCAGGCAGACGCAAGGCACGCGGACGCTCCGGCGTATCGAAGTTGTGCAGATAGCATAGATCGGGGGGCACAGACCGCGTAGCGGCGGCGGTGTGCATGGCCTGCTTGAGCAGCGATGAGCGTCCGCTGCCCACATCGCCCAACACGAACAGGTTGTAATCCGCCTGATCCATGGACAGACCAAACCGTGCAGCCATTTCCGCACGTTCTTGACCTATCCATGGCAAGGGGCACGACAGCAACTCAGTCGTATCCGAAAAACCCAGTGCATCGGGTGCGACGACAAGACGAAGTTCAGCGGCAGTCAGTTTTGAATTCGGCATTTTCTTTACGGAAACGGAATAGATATGCTGATTGTAACGAATAAGCCATGCTTGCGTTCCTTTGCCGAGAAATCACCCCGCAATGGCTCAGGATTTTCTTAACGGCTGGTTTTATTGTTACACTCCGGTCTTGCGTTAACTCACTCCGATGTTGATAAACGAATCCCGAACTTGCACGACGCAATCATGATCAGAATTTTACTGACGCTTTTCATCTTACTGTCCACCGCGTTATCCACCCCCGCATTCTGTGGCAGCCTTGACGCATCAATGGCGGAGACTGGCGCAGCGGACAGCCCGGACGTACGTGAACTTCGCGCCCGCGCCGCAGCCGGTGATGCCGATTCCCAGTTGAATATGGGTGGCTTGTATTTCAAGGGGGCAGACATCGCGCAGGATTACAGCGAAGCGGCAAAATGGTTTCTGCTTGCCGCCCGCCAGGGTCACGCTCAGGCCCAATTTAATCTGGGAATGATGTATGCCACAGGTCAGGGCGTAACGGCAAACCAAGGCGACGCGGCAAAGTGGTATCGCATTGCCGCTAATCAAGGACTGGCCGTAGCGCAACTCAATCTCGGCGTAGCCTATGCTACAGGTCAGGGTGTATTACGGAATGCGTCAAAGGCGGCGGAATGGACCCGCCTTGCCGCCGAGCAAGGCGCTGCGCAGGCACAATTCAATCTGGGAGTCATGTACGCCAATGGTCAGGGCGTGGAACAGAATCTCGTTGAGTCTTACCGCTGGGCCGGACTCGCCGCTGCTCAGGGACACGAAATAGCCCGCGCCTTGATGAGTGATTTAGCCGGGCGAATGACGCCCGAGCAAATTGCGAGTGCTACCGCAAAACCCTGACTGCGCCTTGAACCGGCGCGACTAGCAGATTCGCGGCAATTGTTCGCCCGCCAGCCAGTCAACGATACGACGACCGCCCATACGGGTGACCATCTGCACGAAGCCATGCGCATCCTCCAGCACCTCGCCGATGATGGCCGCATCAACCGCCTGCGGATGTGCGCGCATAACCTTCAGCAAGCGCGCCGCATCCTCAGCCGCACAGATAGCCACCAGCTTGCCCTCGTTGGCGACATACAAGGGATCCAGCCCCAGAAATTCACAGGCGGCTTCCACCATCTGATGCACGGGAATCGCCGCCTCCTGCAACAGCATGCCCACCCCGGATTGTTTGGCGATCTCGTTGAGTGTGGTAGCCAGGCCGCCGCGCGTCGGGTCGCGCAGCACGCGCAAGCATGCGCCACTGTCCAGCATCGCCGCGACCAGCCCGTGCAACGCCGCCGTGTCTGACACGATAGGCGCATCGAAACTCAGCCCTTCGCGTTGCGACAACACCGCCATGCCGTGATCGCCTATCGCGCCCGATAGCAGGACTTTGTCGCCCGGCTGTGCCAAGTTCCCCGACAGCGTGATGCCATCCCTGACCACGCCCACGCCCGTGGTGGTGATAAACACCCCGTCGCCCTTGCCCTGCTCCACCACCTTGGTATCGCCAGTGACGATGGGCACGCCCGCCTCGCGTGCCGCCTGCGCCATCGAAACGACAATGCGGTGCAGGTCGGCCAACGGAAAGCCTTCCTCAAGAATGAAAGCCGCACTCAGATAAAGCGGCTGCGCCCCCATCATCGCCACATCATTGATCGTGCCATGTACCGACAAGCAGCCTATATCGCCCCCCGCAAAGAACAGGGGTGAGACCACATGACTGTCGGTGGACATCACCAATCGGCCATTGACGCACGGCAGCAGCGCGCCATCATTGCCCTGCGCCAGGTAGGAATTATCGAAGACCTTTGCAAATAATTCGGTGATCAATTGCGCCATCGCACGCCCACCCGAACCATACGACATCTCGATGCGACCGTTTTTGAAGTCCAGCGGACGGGTATAACTCATAGTGTGGCACCTCTGAATCGTCCATAGGAATAATGCGCCGCGCACGCCCCCTCGGATGACACCATGCAGGAGCCGACCGGATTCTCAGGGGTGCACACCGTGCCGAATATCTTGCATTCCTGCGGGTGTTTCCGGCCACGCAGGATGGCTGCGCATTCGCAGGCCTTGTGGTCTGATACGGCGATATATTCGGCTGAAAATTTCAATTCGGCGTCAAATGCTGAAAATTTCTCACGCAGCTTCAAGGCGCTGTGCGGCACACTGCCCAGGCCGCGCCACTCGAACACCTCGCGCAACTCGAACACCTCATCAACCCATGCCTGCGCCTTGCGGTTCCCCTCGCGAGTCACGGCGCGGGTGAATTCGTTTTCGACAGCCGCACGCCCTTCATTGATCTGACGTATCAGCATCAAAATAGCCTGCATCACGTCCAGCGGTTCAAATCCGGCGATCACCACCGGTTTGGCATAATCATCCGCGAATACTTCGTAGGGTCGGCTGCCGATCACCGTAGAGACATGCGCCGGGCCGATAAAGCCGTCCAGCGCCACGCCGCCTTCTACGGCAAGAATCGCGTGCATCGCCGCCGGGGTCAGCACATGGTTGCACAGGATGCTGAAGTTTTTCAAATCCGCAGCCTGTGCCTGTTTGATTGCTACGGCAGTCGGCGGCGTCGTGGTCTCGAAACCGATGGCGAAAAACACCACCTGTTTTTTCGGGTTGTCGCGCGCAATCTTCAGCGCATCCTGCGTCGAATAGATCATGCGCACATCCGCACCGCCCGCCTTGGCGCGCATCAGCGTGAGATTATCCGAAGCGGGAACGCGCATGGTGTCGGCGTAAGTACACAGAATCACCCCCTGTTCCGTCGCCAACCGTATCGCCTGATCCACGCGACCGATGGGCAGCACGCACACCGGACAGCCCGGGCCATGTATCAGCCGCACGCTGGCGGGCAGTAAATCTGCGAGGCCATAACGCGAAATCGCGTGAGTATGCCCGCCACAGAATTCCATCAGACGGTAAACACGCTGCGGGTCTGCCTCGCGGACAATATTGGCGGCGATGATTTTCGCCAGTTCACCGTCGCGGAATTCGTCCACATATTTCACAAGGACACCGTCATTCCGGCGCAGGCCGGAATCCAGCAACAACAATATGCTGCGCAGCAGACAAAACCTGCTGTTCCGCTACGCGGGGGTTTTTCTATCAACTGGATTCCGGCCTGCGCCGGAATGACGGTAGAGCTATAAGTCTGCGTCACGTTCCGCTTCCCGCCAGCTCGTCTCGTAGTTCATCCAACCGCCCCAACTCGGCGAACAGCGCCAGCGTGCGTGCAGCCTCCTCTTCATCGAGTTTTTGCAGCGCATAGCCGGCATGCACTATCACATAGTCGCCCGGCGCGATGTCTTCCACCAGCGCGAGAGAGATTTCTTTGCGCACCCCGCCCAGATTGACGATAGCGCTGTTATCAGCGAGCAGTTGTTCCACCCGTGCGGGTATGGCTAGACACATTTCATATTCCCCGTTATTTGATGGATTGTAACGCGACCCATGCCTGGCCGAGTGAAATCGAGCTGTCACCCGGTTGCTTTGATGTCAACACATGCAGCCCAATCGCATCCAGTCGGCCGCTCAGGTCGCACAGCAGGATTTCGTTGTAGAAACAGCCGCCACCCAGCGCGATGTGCTTGATGTGATGTTCGTCGGCGGCGCGTTGTAGCCATACCGCCAGCCCAGCTGCCAGCGTCGCATGAAACAGTGCCGCGCCGAAAGCGGCATCGTGGCAATCGGCCAGCATGGCGAGCAACGGCGAGAAATCCAGCACGTTGTTTTGCGTAATGTGGTAACCCGCGTTCATCGGATCAACCCGTCCATGACCTTGCGCCAGCGTTTGCAGCAAAATCGCGGCCTCGGCTTCAAAGGTCTGAACCTCGTTGACACCCAGCAAGCCGGCGGCGGCATCGAACAGCCTGCCCATGCTGGACGTTGCAGGACAATTCAAGTTGCGTTGCAGCATGGCCGTCACGGTCGCTGCACCCGGCTGATTAGTAAAACGCGCCGCAATCTCATCAGCCCGTCCCAGCTGAAATAATACCGCCGCCGCCATGCGCCAGGGTTCTGTCGCGGCACGGTCGCCACCCGGCATGGCTATCAGCGCCAGATGTCCCAGCCGCCGGAAATCCGCCCCCGCAACGCGCAACAACTCGCCACCCCACGCCGTGCCGTCCGCCCCCAGCCCCACACCGTCCAGCGCCAGCCCCAGCACGGGTTCGACAAACCCATGTTCGGCGCAGACTGCGGCGATGTGCGCGTGGTGATGTTGCACCGCGAGGACAGGCAAACCCTGCTTTTCGGCATAGGACAGCGCAAACTGCGTGCTGTAAAAATCGGGGTGCAGGTCGTGCGCGACGATTGCAATAGTCACGCCATCGCACAGTCGCGCCACGCTTTCATCCAGCAAGCGGCATGCCTCGGCGCTGTCCAGATCGCCTATCAACTCCGAGACATGCGCTTGATCGCCTTGCGAGACGCAAATCGTATTCTTGAGCCACGCGCCGCAAGCCAATACCGATGGCCCGCCGAACGGCAGGGTAAATTGACTATTCAACGTGTTCGGCAAGTTTGGAGATAACCGCCTTGCGGCAACCTGCCCGTATCCACTCCAGCCATTCCGCCATGCCCTCGCCGCTCTTGGCCGAGATGCGGATCACTTGCAGATCGGGATTGACGCGGTGCGCGTATTCGACCGCAAGCCCGGCGTCGAACTCCAGATAGGGCAGCAGATCGCACTTGTTGAGCAACATCAGGTCGGCGGCGCGGAACATATCGGGATATTTGAGCGGTTTGTCCTCGCCTTCGGTCACCGACAGGATCACCACTTTGTGCGCCTCGCCCAGATCGAAGCTGGCCGGACAGACCAGATTGCCGACATTCTCGATCAACAGCAGGCTGTCTTCCCTTAAATCCAGTTGCTGCATGGCCTGCTCTATCATCTGCGCATCCAGATGACAGCCGCGCCCGGTATTGATCTGGATGGCCGGCGCACCGGCGGCACGAATGCGCGCGGCATCGTTCTCGGTCTGCTGATCGCCCTCTATCACCGCGAGCGGCAGCGCGCCATTCAGTGCGTCTATGGTCTTTACCAGCAGCGTGGTCTTGCCGGAACCGGGGCTGGAGACCAGATTGAGTGCAAATATGCCCTGTCCGGCCAGCTGACGACGGTTGGCACCGGCATGCTCATCGTTCTTTGCCAGCAGATCGCGTTCAACCTGAACAATACGCAACTGTGCGGGGTTCGCTGAGTCATGCGCATGCGTGCCTGACCCGGATGCGCGAAAAGCCAGCGCTCCGCCGCGGCGCGCAGGACGCTTGCCTCCGATCAGCACATCACGACTTCCACACCCGCAGGTAGCGCACATCTCATCTCCAGTTTATTAACGAATTACTCGACAGCCAAATCTTTTACGCGCATCTGATTGCCCGCCGTAATTTCCAGGCGCGGACTGCCACAAGATGGACACAGTCCGTATTGCTCCTGCATTACCACGGTCGCACCGCATGCCAGACAACGACCTGCGCCGGGGGTCTCGATAATTTGTAACACGGCGCCCTCGGCCAGCGTGCCACGCATCACCACGTCGAAACAAAAGCGCATCGCATCCGGCTCAACCGCAGACAACTGCCCTATCTCCAGCACCACACCGCGCACCCGCCGGAAATTTTGTGCGCACGCCGACTCCTCGATGATTTGCAGCACGTTCTCGGCCAGCGACATTTCGTGCATGTTAGCCGACGAACAACAGCGCCCCGCCGAACAGGGCGACACCCGCCAGACGCAAGTAGTGCAGACGACCGGTTTTGGCAAGCAGCGTTGCCATGCCGATGCCGACACCATGCAACGCGGCGGTGGACAGCATGAAGCCCAGCGCATAGCTCAGGCCGGAAGTGCTGTGCGGCATCTCGCCACCGTGCGCATAACCGTGAAACAGCGCGAATAGACCCACGAGCGCCAAACTCGCGGCAAGGGGAAGGCGGACAGCGGCAGCGATCAACACACCCAACACCAGCAACGATGCGAGTATGCCGCCCTCGATCCCGCCTTCAACAACGGGGGGCAGCGCAGCCATGCCCAGCAAACCGCCCAAGGCCAGCACTCCCAGGAAGGTAAGCGGAGCCGACCACAGCGCCCGCCCGCCCGTCTGCGCCGCCCACATACCGACCGCAACCATGGCGCACAGGTGATCCAGTCCGATAAAAGGATGCAGCATGCCATGCGCCCAACCCACCGCCTCCCCCGTGCCGACATGGGCGTGGGCAATATTCGGCACAAAAAGAAACAGGCTATAAATAAATCGATAACGCAACAAAGCGGTCATGTCAGTTCCTTAAACTTGCGCAATGCGAGCAGCCTAATGCATACGGCTTGCGATTGTATGACGATCAAACCTGACTATCAAATCGGTTTTCATGGGCGTAGAATCACCCGCACGGCAGAAAAAACGTTTTTCCCGATTTGCAACCATCGAAAGCCTGCTCATGGCCAGTCCAACCGACACACATGCTGAGTATCTTGATCCGATACTCAGTCGTCACCAGCACAACGCTAACGACCTGCTACAGATACTCATTGCGGCGCAAGACCATTACGGCTATATCCATTCCGATGCTATCGACCACCTGAGCGAGCAACTCAAGCTGCCGCGTTCGAAGATCGAAGGCGTATCCGGCTTCTATTCCTTTCTCCATCTGCAAGCCAATGGCGAATATCGCGTGCTGTTTTCCGACAACATTACCGACCGCATGCTAGGCAATATGGATCTGATGCAGAGCATGTGCAGTCAGTTGTGGGTAGAGCCCGGCAAGGTTTCCGAAGACGGCCTGCTGAGCATTAACACTACTTCCTGTACCGGCCTGTGCGATCAGGGCCCTGCGCTGCTGGTGAACAACATTGCCATCAACCGTCTTACCCGGGAGCGCGTGAACGCCATCGCCGAATTGATACGCGAACGCGTACCGGTATCCGCCTGGCCTGCGATGTTTTTCGCCATAGAAGATAACATTCGCCGCAAAGACATTTTGCTTGATAGCCACCTCAAGCCAGGATCGGCACTGGCCGCTCTGTTGCAGCGCGGAACGCATGAAACTCTGCATGAAATCAGGACATCCGCCCTGCGCGGGCGCGGCGGTGCAGGTTTTTCTACCGGCTTAAAGTGGGAATTCTGTCGTGACGCACCGGGAGAGCAACACTATGTGGTGTGCAATGCCGACGAAGGCGAACCGGGCACATTCAAGGACCGTGTGCTGCTGAACGGTTATGCCGATATGGTGTTCGAGGGCATGACGCTGTGCGCCCGCATTGTCGGTGCGTCCAAGGGCTTCCTCTATCTGCGCGGCGAATACCGTTATCTGCTGGAGCACTTGCAGGCCGTGCTGCAACACCGGCGCCAGCAAAAACTGCTGGGCAGTAACATACTCGGTCATGCCGATTTTAACTTCGACATCGAAATTCATCTCGGTGCGGGCGCGTATATCTGCGGCGAAGAATCCGCTCTGATCGAATCGCTGGAAGGCAAACGCGGCACGCCGCGCAATCGCCCGCCGTTTCCCGTGACGCACGGTTATCTGAACCAACCGACAGTAGTCAACAACGTCGAAACCTTTGCGTCAGCCAGCCTGATCGCGCTGCACGGAGGTGCCTGGTATGCCGCCATCGGCACGGACACCTCACACGGCACCAAGATACTCTCGGTGTCAGGAGATTGTGAGCGCCCGGGATTATACGAGTACCCCTTTGGCGTAACGGTTGCCCAGGTGCTGGCCGATTGTGGCGCGCAGGATACCCAGGCGGTACAGGTCAGCGGCGCATCGGGCGTCTGCATCGCAGCGGATGAATTTGAAAGACACATCGCCTTCGACGACATCCCGACTGCGGGCGCCTTCATGGTGTTCGATCAAAGCCGCGACATGTTTGAAGTGGCACGCAACTTCGTACATTTTTTCGCACATGAGAGCTGCGGTTTTTGTACGCCGTGCCGGGTCGGCACCTCCTTGTTATCCAACATGATGGACAAACTGGCAGAGGGCCACGGTTCGCCATATGACTTTGCCGAGATTGAAAAGCTCAATGCCTTGTTACAGTCCACCAGCCATTGCGGGCTGGGACATTCGGCCTGTAATCCGGTGCTGGATACCATCGCCAAGTTTCGCCCCGCCTACGACAAGCGACTGGCACAAAAAGACTTCGTCCCAGCCTTCGATCTTGATCACGCCTTATCGCAGGCGCGCCAGATGACGGGACGCGACGATACCGGCGCACACCTGGAGCGTAGCCATGAATAAAGATGTCACGTTTGCCCTTTCTTCCGCAGGCGTGGGGGAGAGCGTAGCGAGGGGGCAATTGGATAGAGGGGGCGTAGCCATGAATAATAAGCCCGCGACCTTTACCCTCGATGGCAAGACCATCCCGTTCAGCGCAGGACAGACCCTCATTCAGGCTGCAATGGCTGCGGGTGTTTACATCCCGCACCTGTGTTACAACCCCGAATTCAAACCGCATGGCTCCTGCAAGCTGTGCACAGTAAAGGCCGATGGACGACATACTTCTTCCTGCACGCATCAGGCGCAGGACGGCATGGTGGTCGAGAGCGACACGAAAGAGATCAACGATGAGCGCCGTGCGCTGCTACAGATGCTGTTCGTCGAAGGCAACCATTTCTGCCCGTCCTGCGAGAAGAGCGGTAACTGCCAGTTGCAGGCCACCGCCTATGAAATTGGCATGATGTCGCCTCACTTCGACCATTTTTTTCCCGATCGCCCGTTGGATGCTTCTCATCCTGACTATCTGCTCGACTTCAACCGCTGCATCCTGTGTTCGCTATGCGTGCGCGCCAGTCGCGATGTGGACGGCAAAAATGTGTTCGCCCTTTCGGGGCGCGGCATCAAGAGTCATTTGATTGTTAATGCAAAATCCGGCCGTCTGGCGGATACGGGATTTTCCGGCGAGGACAAGGCCGCGCATGTCTGCCCGGTCGGCGTCATCCTCAAAAAACGCGTCGGTTTCGCCGTGCCTATCGGATCACGCAGTTTCGACGAGCAGCCGATCAGCGCAACACCACACCCGGGCCCCGCAGCGGCGACCCTTCCGCCACATCCGCAAGGGGCATGTCCGGTGGGTCCCCGCAGCAATGCTGCGACCCTTCCGCCACATCCGACCGTGAAAGACGTCTGAGATGAATGCAGAAACTAAAAAACTGAGAGTCGCAACCACCTCGCTGGCGGGCTGCTTCGGTTGCCATATATCTTTCCTCGACATCGACGAGCGCCTGCTGGATCTGGTGCAACTGGTTGAATTCGACCGCTCACCGCTGACCGACATCAAGACCTGCGGCCCTTGTGACATCGGCATCATCGAGGGCGGATTGTGCAACGCCGAAAATGTGCATGTGCTGCGCGAATTCCGCGCCAACTGCAAAATACTGATTGCATTGGGTGCCTGTGCCGTCAACGGCGGTTTGCCCGCACAGCGCAACCATCTTTCCCTGTCGGCAATCCTGGAAGAGGTCTATCACGCACAACACGGCCTGGTCGATGGATTCATCCCGAACGATCCCGAGTTGCCGCTGCCGCTGGACAAGGTGCATCCGATACATGAAGTGGTGAAAGTCGATTATTTCATCCCCGGCTGCCCGCCTTCCGCCGACGCGATCTGGAAAGTGCTGACCGACCTGCTGGCAGGCAAAGAGCCCGAATTGGGCCACGGACTGATTCATTACGATTAACAAAAACCTGTTGCACGCGGAGACGCGGAGAACGCGGAGAAAATCTAAAACTCGTTCAACATGACCGTAAATTTATCGTTTGGCCATTCAACACAAGCTGAACAATTCCATATGTTACTGATTAAAATCGTTAATTTGTATTTTATCTTGTATTCTCCGCGTTCTCCGCGCCTCCGCGTGAGCAATCGCCTTTTTAAGATTTAAGGAACATTCATGTCGCTCTCATTAGAAACTGCCGCGAACCCTGAGAACCTGCGCCGTGTCGCCATCGATCCGGTATCGCGGGTCGAAGGTCACGGCAAGGTCACCATCCTGCTCGACGAAAAAAACCGCGTGCATCAGGTGCGGCTGCATATCGTCGAGTTTCGCGGCTTCGAGAAATTCATTCAGGGTCGCCCTTACTGGGAAGTGCCGGTGATGGTGCAACGCCTGTGCGGCATCTGTCCGGTCAGCCACCATCTGGCGGCGAGCAAGGCGCTGGATGCCATCGTCGGCGCGAAGCAGCTGACACCGACTGCCGAAAAAATGCGTCGTTTGATGCACTACGGCCAGATACTGCAATCACATGCACTGCACTTTTTCCATTTGTGTTCGCCCGATCTGCTGTTCGGCTTTGACAGCGAGATCAGTAAACGCAATATCGTCGGCATCGCCGAAAAGTATCCGGAAACCGCCAGACGCGGCATTTTGTTGCGCAAATTCGGTCAAGAGGTGATCCGCCATACTGCAGGAAAACGCATACACGGCACAGGCGCCGTTCCCGGCGGGGTGAACAAGTCGCTTTCCATCGCAGAGCGCGATGAATTGCTCAAGGACATCTACCAGATGGTGGCCTGGAGCCGTGAAGCAGTGCATATGGTAAAAGAACTGCACCACAAGAATCCCGAGCTATACAACAGCTTCGGCGCCTTCCGCGCCAACTATATGTCTATGGTGGGATTCGACGGCTCACTGGATTTGTATCACGGCCGGTTGCGCGCCCGCGACCAGAACGGCGATATTTTATTTGACGGCGTGGACTACCGGAACTACACGCAACTGATAGAAGAAGAGGTGAAGAACTGGAGCTACATGAAGTTCCCCTATCTCAAATCGCTGGGCAAGGAAAAGGGCTGGTATCGGGTGGGGCCGATGTCGCGGGTACAGAACTGCGATTTCATCTCCACGCCGCTGGCCGAGATAGAGCGGCGCGAATTCATGGCCTACAGCGGTGTAATGCCGATGCACGCACCGCTCGGCTACCACTGGACGCGCATGATAGAGATGCTGCATGCCGCCGAGATGATCAAGGACCTGCTGCATGACGACGACATCACCGGCAGCGAATTGATGGCCAGCGGCGAACGCGGTTTCGAGGGCGTGGGCGTAATCGAGGCGCCGCGCGGCACGCTGATCCATCACTATCGCGTGGACGAAAATGACCTGATCACTATGTGCAATCTGATCGTCTCCACCACCCATAACAATCAGGCGATGAACGAAGCGGTGCGCCGCGTAGCAACGCAATATCTGCACGGTCACGAAATCACCGAGGGCCTGCTCAATCATATCGAAGTGGCAGTACGCGCCTTCGATCCCTGTCTGTCCTGCGCCACCCATGCGCTGGGCAAGATGCCGCTGGAAGTCGAAGTTCTCAATGAAGCCGGTGAACGACTGTCCATCCTGTCGCGTTCGGGCGACGGCCTGTTCAGCGCGTCATGACCACTACCGTCCTGATTTTTGCCATCGGCAACGAGTCGCGCGGCGACGATGCGCTCGGCCCCGTGCTGTTGCGGAAACTGGGCGTCCGGTTAAATTCAGCAGAATGGAAAGGCATGCAGAGCTCTGCTGTACAGTTCGAGTTGCTGGAAGACTTCCAGCTGCAAGTCGAACACGTCATGGATATGCAGGACAGGAAGCTGGTGCTGTTCATCGATGCGGGGATGGATACGCCCCCGCCTTTTTCCTTTTATCGCGTCCAGACAAGCGACGAACCTGTGCTGTACAGCCACGCTCTCGCACCCGAATCCTTGCTCAAGGTGTATGAGCAGTTCCACCGGCAGCCCGCACCCGATGCCTTTGTCCTCTGTATCCGTGGTGAGCAATTCGAATTGGGTGAGTTACCCTCCCCGCCAGCCGAGACCCATCTGGCATCAGCGCTGGAATTTGCCGGGCAACTCTTGCTTGAAGCGGAAGTCACGGCATGGGATAGGCTATGTACGCTGGAATCGCCAGTGACATCGATCAGGTCGGCTCACGAAACGAGCCATATCGTACGCTGACCCGCCGCCACACCCCTTGCTGCCAGGCCGTCTATCAGCGCTCCTTGCGCAATTTTTCGAGTTTGGCTTTGAGTTCAGGCAGGATGGCGGCTACGGCTTTTTCGCCTTCCAGTATCGCAAGGTGTCTGTCTTCCAGATTGCTCTGGGCGATATCCCTAGTGACGGGACGTATCACAACATCTGCATTCAATAATTCGTAGCGATTGATGGTCTGACTCATGATGTCGAAGGTTTGCATCAGCACTTCCACCGTGGTTTCCGTTTTATTGTTTTGCGGCAAATGGGAGATATTCACGGCAATCACGAAATCGGCACCCAGCGTGCGCGCATCAGAGACAGGCACGGGTCTGACCAGCCCCCCGTCCACATAGCTGCGGCCGTTGATGACGACAGGCTGAAACACGCCGGGCACCGCACAGGACGCGCTAACAGCCATGCCCGTGTTGCCGGTGCGAAAAACAACTTTTTCACCGCTGGCCAGGTCCGTGGCAACCACCGCAAAAGTGCGGCGCAGTTTTTCCAGCGGCGCATGTTTCACGGCCTGATTGATGTAAGTCTCCAGGGGCTTGCCGGTGAACAGACCGCGATTGGGCATTGACCAGGCCAGCACCCGCTCTTCCTTCATCGGGATGGACATCTCCTGCAACTGAAAGCCGCTGTAACCTGCCGCATACAGTGCACCTATCGCCGAACCGACACTGGTGCCGACGATGATATCCGGGTAGATGCCCTGCACTTCCAGAGCCTTGATGACGCCGACATGTGCAAATCCTCGCGTGCCGCCCCCCCCCAGCACCAGTGCGATTTTCGGCGCGGGTCGCACTGCAACAGGCGTGTCCGGAATGACGGGTTTGGGTACGGTATTACAAGCGGTCAATGATGTCGCAAAGAGTAACGCCAGCAGAAAATAGCCGTGCCGCTTCAGGCCATTCTGTAAAAATGCGCGCACGTTCAATCGATCAATCTTCCGCGTCGGGTGTGCTGACCTTACGGCGCATAAACAGAGCAGGCAACTGGCTTTTCGGCTTACTCGGCAGATCACGCGGCGGCGTCACCACACGGGTACTGACAGAGGGTTCATAAGGCTTGTTGAACCATGCGTCATGGACAGGTGTTTTCGATACCGGGGCATGCTGCGCACGGATATGCACATGATGCTCTGTGCGTGGCTCTGTACGGGGCGAGGGACGAGACTCGGCGCGCGGCGGACGCGCGGCAGGCGCAGGGGAAGTCAGCGGTGCTTCCCGTTGAATGGTGGTTTTAATCAGCTTTTCAATTTCAAACAGATATTTTTCCTCTTCCGGCGAAACCAGCGAAATGGCGCTTCCGGACGCACCGGCGCGACCGGTGCGGCCTATGCGATGCACATAGTCTTCCGGTGCACTGGGTATTTCGTAGTTGATCACCATGGGCAGATGATCGATATCCAGACCACGGGCAGCCACATCGGTCGCAATCAGCACGGTAGTTTTGCCTTGTTTAAACGCATCCAGCGCCTGTATGCGTTCCAACTGACTCTTGTCACCATGAATCGCATCTGCAGCAAAGCCTTCGCGGTGCAACTGACGGGCCAGACGACTGGCGGTCAATTTCGTCTTGGTAAACACCAGCGTTTGCTTAGCATCGCTGCCACGCAACAATTGCGCCAGCAAGGCATGTTTTTCGGCAGATCCGATCAGGTAAACTTTTTGGGTGATATTTTCAGAGGTAGCATTACTGCGCGCGACCTCAATCAACCTGGGATTCACCAGAAAATCTTCCGACAATCGCTTTATTTCATTGGAAAATGTTGCAGAGAACATCAACGTTTGACGCTGCTTGGGCAACAACGCGAGGATGCGCTTCAAATCGGGCATAAAGCCCATATCCAGCATGCGATCCGCTTCATCCAGCACCAGCATTTGCACCTGATTCAACTGCACGGTCTTCTGCTCGATATGGTCCAACAGCCGACCGGGCGTCGCCACCAGAATCTCTACACCGGTTCGCAGGTGCGGCGTTTGCGTCTTGATATCGACCCCGCCAAACACCACCAGCGAACGCAAATGACTGTGCTTTGCATAGGCTTTGACACTGACTTCGACCTGAATCGCCAGTTCGCGCGTAGGAACCAGTATCAGCGCACGCACCGGATGGCGCGCCGGCGACGGACTGGGCGTTGCCAGAGGCAGCAATTTTTGCAGCATCGGCAAGGCAAAGGCCGCTGTCTTGCCGGTTCCCGTTTGTGCTCCGGCCATCAAATCACACCCTTCAAGCACCATAGGGATGGCTTGTGCCTGTATCGGCGTGGGGACGGTATAACCGGATTCGGTAAGCGCCCTGAGGATTTCCGGCGCCAGATTCAAGTCTGCAAAACTGATGTTATTCAATGATCTATTCTCTTTACGATAGTCGGGCTAAGTCAGCTAAAACCGCTGCATTATACGCCCAATGCCTGAAACACAACAAAGCCATGAAACAGCCTCAAAACAGCGTGCCGTAACATCGTTTAATTTTGTCCTCATTCAAACAGCAATTCGTAACTCGTACTCCTGCCGCCACCCTCGGATTTTTTCAGCACTCCGCGCTCAATTAAATCATTTATGTCGCGCAGCGCAGAATCAGGAGAGCACCGGGCAATTGCCGCCCACTTGGAACTGGTAAGTTTGCCTTCAAAGCCATCAAGGAGCCGATTGATTAATTTAACCTGTCGCTCGCCCAGCGACATACCAGCACACCGCTCCCAGAATCGCGCCTTGGCAATAATCATCCCCAGCGTATTTTCAGCACCCTCGATTGCACGCCCCATACACGCCAAAAACCAAGCGAGCCAAGCGGTCACGTCAAGTTCGCCCTTCTGGGTCTGTTCAAGTAAATCGTAGTATTCGCGGCGCTCGCGTTGAATTTGCGCAGATAAACTATAGAAACGTTGGGCGGATTTCTCCGACCTAGCCAGCCCCATATCACCGATAGCGCGGGCAATCCGCCCATTACCATCATCAAACGGATGGATGGTGACAAACCATAGATGGGCTAGCCCCGCCTTAATGACTGGATCGAGATCTTGCTCACTATTGAACCAACGCAAGAATTCGTCCATTTCTGACTCGAGGCGCGCCGCAGGTGGCGCCTCATAGTGTACTTTCTGGCGACCAACAGGACCCGACACAACTTGCATCGGGCCATCAGCATCATCACGCCAATTGCCGATCCTGATTTTCGCAAGACCGCTATACCCCGTTGGAAAAAGCGCTGCATACCAACCGAACAAGCGTTCCCGAGTCAGTGAATCGGCAAATCCACCAGTTGCATCCAGCACCATTTCAACCACGCCATCCACATGCCGATCGGCGGGAACCAGCGCGCCTATATCCACCCCCAGACGTCTGGCGATGGAAGAACGCACCGCATCCGGGTTGAGATATTGCCCCTCGATCTCACTGGTTTTGAGCACATCCTCCGTCAACACCTGCAGAGTAGCCTGGTCGCGCAGCGCAAAACCCAGCCCCTCCATTCGTCCCAGCAAACGCCCCTGCGAATGGCGAACGCGGGCTAGTGCTATTGAAAGCACACTCGCATCAAAGCGCCAACGTGGCCAATCAGATTGCTCCCAGACGAACATATAAATCTCCGCAATTTATGCGCCTATTATGACAGGCATTCACCGCAGCGTGCAGCTTGATCAAGTCGCTGATTTGTTCGGTTCTATACCCAATCGCTGGCGCACCGCTTCAAACAGGCAAATCGCGGTGGCGGCAGCCGCATTCAGCGACTCGACCTGACCCGGCATAGTGATAGTGATTTTACGGGTAGCGCATGCCAGCAATGCGTCGGACAAGCCGACACCTTCGTTGCCCATCATGAAGGCGACATTGCCCAGCAGATCACACTCGTAAAGACTGTGCGTCGCCTGCAGCGTGGTTGCCAGCCGCATTCCGGAAAATTCCCCGGCGACCTTTAACAAGTCCTGCCGCTCATGGATGTTCAGGCAGAAATGCCCGCCCATCGCGGCGCGCAGCACTTTCGGCGACCAGGCGTCGGCGCAGGCTGGCGACAGAAACACCGCGTCGCAACCTGCCGCCCCCGCTGAACGCAACATCGATCCCAGATTACCGGGGTCTTGTATGTCTTCCAGCAACAGCGCGAAGCGCGCGGGCGCAAGTGACGCTTGCGGCAGGTCTATCAGCGCAAGGATACCCGTCGGGGTTTTCAGCTCGCTGAGCTGGGCATACAGTTTGTCATCCAGCTGCGAGACCGGCACATCGCCTAGCCGCGCAAGCAAACCGGCGGTTTCGCCATCCTGCAATGCGGCCGCGTTCAGTAAAATATGGCGCGGCTGATGGCCTGCGTCGAGATACGCGGCCAGCAGATGCGTGCCGTCCAGCAGGGTTTGCCCTGCCTTGTTGCGATTGCGTGCCGAACCGTTCAATTTAACAAGTTCTTTGAAGAAGGCGTTGTCGCGTGACTGGATCAGTTTCATTGAGCTTCTGCTATCCGTTTTGCGATGTGTGCCAGCGCTTCGTCAACCTGATCGATCAGGATCAAGCACAAATCTCCCGCCTTCAGGCGCGACAAGGCGGTATCGATAGCCAGAAATTCACCGGTGATCTCATCGATGCGTTTTGCCCGCCCGGCCTGCACCAGCCCCTGTCTGAGCAGCGCCAGCACTTCACCTTCCTCGCGACCGCGCTGACACTGATCCTGATACAAAATCACCTCGTCAAAAACGTCGCCCAGCATTTCGGTTTGCTGGCGGATGTCTTCATCGCGCCGGTCTCCCGCGCCGCTGATCACGACCAGACGTCTGTTCGCCGCCATGCTCTCAATGGCCGGAATCAGCGCGAGTATCGCATCGGGATTGTGACCGTAATCGGCGATGACCGAAGCCCCGCGATAATCGAAAACGTTAAAACGACCGGGCGCTGTCTGCGCATCATTCACGAAACCCGCCAGTCCGCTGCGTATCGTGTCCCAATCCACATTCAGTGCCCAGACGGCAGCGATGGCGGCCATGGCGTTTTCGATCTGAAAACCTATCGTGCCATTGCGCGTAATCGGAATCTGGCTCAACGCAATGCGCTGCTCGGCCTTGTTTTCGCACGCCACAATATGAGCGCCATCGACGTATACCACACGGCGACCCTGCGCACGGTGCGCCGCCATCACCGGATGGTAACGATCCTGCGCAAAAAAGGTGACCGAACCCGGACAGGCTGCTGCCATACCGGCTGACATCGCATCGGCCGCATTGAGCACGGCCATGCCGTCCGTGGCCACGTTCTGCACTACAACCCGTTTCACCACGCTCAGGTCTTGCACTGTGCTGATGTAATTCAAACCCAGATGATCGCCCATGCCGATGTTGGTCACCACGGCTACATTGCAGCGGTCAAACGCCAGCCCCTCGCGCAACACACCACCGCGCGCCGTCTCGAATACCGCAGCGTCGACATCGGGATGCATCAACACATTGCGCGCGCTCTTGGGGCCGCTGCAATCTCCGGTGTCTATGCGCCTCCCCTGGATATAGACGCCGTCCGAGTTGGTCATGCCGACACGCAAGCCCTGGCAACCCAGAATATGCGCGATCAATCGCACCGTGGTGGTTTTGCCGTTGGTGCCTGCGACAGCCACCAGCGGGATACGCCCGTTTTCACCGGCAGTAAACATCGAGGTGACTATCGCCTCGCCCACATTCCGCCCCTTGCCGAACGATGGCTGCAAGTGCATGCGCAAACCGGGTGCCGCATTGACTTCGACGATACCGCCGCCCTGCTCTTCCATCGGGCGCAACACGCTGTCGCACACCACATCCACGCCGCAAATATCCAGGCCTATCATTTTCGCCGCCGCGACCGCGCTGGCCGCCAGGGCGGGATGCACATCCTCGGTGACATCCGTCGCCGTGCCGCCCGTGCTGAGATTGGCGTTATTGCGCAACACCACGCACTTGCCCTTATCGGGGATAGCGTCAGCCGTATATCCCTGCACTTTCAATCTGGCCAGCGCAATGGTATCGATACGCATTTTGGTCAGCGAAGTGGCATGCCCGTCGCCACGCCTGGGGTCGCTGTTTACCTGCTCAACCAGTTCGCGCACGCTGTGCACGCCGTCGCCTATCACCATGGGCGGTTCGCGTCGCGCGGCAGCCACAAGCTGATCGCCCACCACCAGCATGCGAAAATCGCTGCCAGGAATAAAGCGTTCAACCAACACCTCAGCACTGATTGCAGCGGCGGCGGCATAGGCAATGTTCAAATGATCGCGCGAGACAATATTCACCGTCACGCCTTTGCCCTGATTCCCGTCCAGCGGTTTGACAACCACGGGGGCGTCTATCTCGCACATCGCCAGCCAGGCATCATCCGCATCGCGCACCGGTCGCCCTTGCGGAACCGGCACACCGGCCGCGTCGAGCAGCCTCTTGGTCAATTCCTTGTCCTGTGCAATCGCCTCGGCTATGGCACTGCTGCGATCCGTCTCCGCGGCCTGAATGCGGCGCTGTTTGCTGCCCCAGCCGAACTGCACCAGGCTGCCCCCGGTCAGGCGCCGATAAGGAAAGCCACGCTGCACAGCCGCCTCAACGATGGAAGCCGTGCTGGGGCCCATACGCACGTCCTCGTCCATCTCGCGCAGTTCGGCCAGGGCGGCCGCAAGATCAAAAGGCAAATCTTCGGCAGCCGCCCGGCATAGTGTTTGTGCAAATTTGAAAGCCAGCCGGCCAACCGCTTCCTCGACATATTCAAATACCACCTGATACACACCGGCTTCCTGGGTCGCCGTCGTGCGACTGAAAGAGACGGGACATCCGGCCTGCGCCTGCAGGCCGAGCGCTGCTACCTCCAGCACATGCGCCATCGCAATGGCTTCAGTATGCCCCGGCACTTGCAACAGGCCGATTTCCGGAAAACGCGCGCGCAAACGCGCCTCAAAATCCCGGACTTGAGCGATGCTGCATTCTGCCTCCGAACAGGACACGATAGCCTCAATGGCAGTATGTCTGCTCCACAGGTTGGGGCCGCGCAATGCGCGTATGCGTGATACTTCCATCGGGTATTTCCTTGTATTAGCGTGCCGAAGAATCGGCCCGTTCCACTTCAAATGTTGCTATGCCTGCGCGTATGAGATCGACAGAGATGCCCAGCGCCCACGCCGCCGCGATGGCGGCCAGCACATTATCCAGTTGCTGACGTTCAGATTCAGCAACGGGTACGGATGCCAGCCTGAACAAAATTATTTCCTGCGCGCCCGTGCCCAGCACGATGACGCCCTCCCGCACCCACACGGCGCGTCCCGCCTGCGCCAGATGTTCTCTAATGACTGACGAGTCAGCGTCACTGGAAAAGAAAATCACCTCTCCATCGCAATACTCGGCCAGTTGCGCCACCAGCGGGTCGGAGGCGTTGAGCACGGCCACGCCGTCAGGCAACACGACATCAACCTGGGTACGCAGCACGTTGCAGACCTGTTCGACGGTCTCGATGTAGTATTCGCCGAAATGGCAGGACGGATCAAGGTTGGTCACGATACCGACCTGACAGCGATCGTAGCCCAGACCCTCGGACAAAATCGTCGCGATACTGTTCTCGATCACCGCCGCCTCCACGGAACGGTTCAGCAATACTTTCTGCGCCGCCGCCCAGGTCGCGCAATTGCGCTTATCTACGGTGCGTTTATCAAAACTGAGCCCTTCGCTGCCCGCCAGTCCGACGTATTTTCCGGACAGTTGCAGCAGTCTTGCCACGATGCGTGCAACCTGCGTTTTGCCGTGCGTTCCGCAGATGCCGACCACGGGAATGCGGCCGTTTCCGGCATCAGGAAACAGGCTTTCCACGATGGCCGCACCGACCGGTTGCACCTCGCCGGATGCCGGCTTCAGATGCATCAGCAGGCCGGGGCCCGCGTTGATTTCGACTATGGCGCCTCCCTGTTCCGCCAGCGGACGTGAAATATCCTCTGCCACCAGATCCACTCCGGCGATGTCCAGCCCGACTATGCGTGCAGCCAGCGCGACCGTTTCCGCCACATCGGGATGCACCCTGTCGGTCACATCGAATGCGACATTGCCGTTGCGCTGTATCAGCACCCGTTCACCTGCCGCCGGAATACCATCTGCCGTAAGCCCCTGGCGGGCGATTTCAAACCTGACGGCTGCATCGTCTTCCAGCCTGATCACGTTCAGCGGGCAGTCTTCGCTGAGACCCCGGCGCGGATCCGTATTGAGCTGTGCATCGATCAGCTCGGCAAGGGTAGAGCGACCATCCCCCGACACAAAGACCGACTCCCCTCTCGCCGCTGCTGCCAGACGTCCGCCTACCACCAGCAGCCTGTGCTCGTTACCACGCACAAAGCGTTCTACGATGACTTCGCTGCCCTCTTCGTCGGCCAGCCTGAACGCCGTCTCGACCTCCTCTCGCGTCATCAGCTCTGTGGATACGCCACGCCCGTGATTGCCGTCGGAAGGTTTGACGACCACCGGCAAGCCGATGTCTTCCGCAGCCTCCCAGGCGTCCGCCTGGCTCTCCACGACGCGCCCCTCAGGAACAGGTACGCCGCACGCCTGCAACAAGTTTTTGGTCAAATCCTTGTCCCTGGAAATCCCTTCGGCGATGGCACTGGTCTGGTCGGTTTCTGCGGTCCAGATACGGTGCTGGCGCGCGCCATGGCCCAATTGCACCAGATTGCCTTCCGTCAGGCGAATAGACGGAATACCCCGCGCTGTCGCCGCATCCACGATGCAGGCCGTACTCGGCCCCAGGCACAGCGTATCGACCATTTCGTGCAACCGCGCCACCGCCGCAGGTACGTCAAACGGTTTGTCTTGCATTGCGGCCAGAATAAGATCGCGCGCCTCATGCAAGGCGGTGCGACTCACCTGTTCGTTGCGCGAACGCACCACGACTTTATAAACCCCGCGCACCGAAGTGCTGCGCGCCTTGCCGAAGCCGCTCTGCATACCTGCCAGATTTTGCAGCTCGAGGGTAATGTGTTCCAGAATATGTCCCGGCCAGGTACCCTCGCGCAAACGCAACAGGAAACCGCCGCGTTCACCTACGCCGCAGCGGTGCTCGACCAGAGTCGGCAGCCAGGCCGTGAGTCGTTCATAAAATCCAGGTATCGTATTAGACGGTGAATCTTCCAGCACGCCGATATCCAGCCACACCTCCAGCACGGGGCGATAAGTCCAGATGTTCGGGCCACGCAGAGGCAATATTTTGAGGAACTCCATCAACACTTTCCGATGAATTAAAGGGGCACTACCCCGCAAGACATATCAGGGTAAACGCAGGGGTGAACGCCGACCGCGACTGTTTGGTTTACGACACCGTTTAAGTGTACCAGAGCGCCCCGTGAAATTGCTTGTCACGGCGTTGTATTGTAGTAATATCGCCGCCCGTGAACACTCCAACACATTCCGAAACTTCCCTCCCGGACGCATGGCGCACCAGCGTACAGTCACGACTGACCGAAAAGGAAGAAACTCAAGCGTGGCTGGAGACCAATCTCGATACACATCTGAATTTTTCTCCGGGTTTGCTGCTGATTACCGACAGGCGACTACTGAGCCTTGATGGCTCGCAATGTTGCGAATATGACTATCGCGACGGACTGCGCATTCAGCAACACGATCATGGCGGAGTAGGATGCATCGAACTGTTCGATGGCGATGTACGCCTGGCCTGCTGGTTTTACACGCTAGCCCTCAATAGCCAGGCAACGCGCTTCGTCAGACAGTTCGAACAGCAGCTCAGCGCATTTCTCACCGGCATGGCTATACAGCACATCGCACCGGAGTTTTGCCCGGATTGTCTGACACCCTATCCGGACGACCGGCAGGAATGTCCGCACTGTAGCGGCACAATCAATGCGCCTCCTTCTACCTGGACGCTGCTCCGCCTGTGGCGTTTTGCACGCCCTTACCGCTGGCAACTGTTGAGCGGATTTTTGCTGATGCTGGGTTCAACTGCCGCCACGCTGGTGCCGCCCTACCTCACCATCCCGCTGATGGACAGGGTACTGATTCCGTATCAGAACGGCGTGCCTATCGATTTCGGTCTGGTAGCCTGGCTGCTGGCCGGATTATTCGGTTCGGCACTGCTGGCCTGGGGACTGGGCTGGGCGAAGACCTACGTCCTCGCGCTGGTCAGCGAGCGCATAGGCGCCGATCTGCGCACTATTACCTATGAACATTTGCTGCGTCTATCACTGGAATATTTCGGCGGCAAACGCACCGGCGACCTGATGTCGCGCATCGGTTCAGAATCGGATCGAATTTGCGTCTTTCTATCCTTGCATCTGCTTGATTTTGCAACCGATGTACTGATGATCGCCATGACCGCCGCGATCCTTTTCTCCATCAATCCGTGGCTGGCGCTGGCCACCCTGCTGCCACTGCCCTTTATCGTCTGGATGATACACAACGTGCGCGACCGACTGCGCACCGGCTTTGAAAAGATAGATCGCGTCTGGTCAGAAGTGAGCAATGTGCTGGCCGACACCATACCCGGTATCCGCGTGGTTAAGGCGTTCGCTCAGGAAGGACGCGAAGCGGAACGCTTCCGCATCGCCAATCGGCACAATCTGGAGGTCAATGACCGCATCAACAAAATCTGGTCGCTGTTCTCGCCCAGCGTCTCCCTGCTGACCGAGATCGGACTGCTGGTGGTATGGGCTTTCGGCATCTGGCTGATTTCGCACAACGAGATCACCGTCGGCGTACTGCTGGCATTTCTGGCTTACATCAGCCGCTTCTATGCGCGCCTCGACTCCATGAGCCGCATCGTGTCCGTCACGCAAAAATCAGCGGCGGCCGCCAAGCGCATTTTCGATATTCTGGATCACGTCTCCAGCGTGCCCGAGCCTGCCAATCCGATTCATCTGGAAAAAATTACCGGGAGAATCGAGCTGCGCGATGCCGGATTCCGCTACGGCAACCGCGCCGTGATCAAAGGGCTGAACCTGACCATACAGCCTGGCGAAATGATAGGACTGGTCGGCCACAGCGGCTCAGGCAAAAGCACACTGGTCAACCTGATGTGTCGTTTCTACGATGTCAGCGAGGGCGCAATCAGCGTGGATGGCATCAATATCCGTTCCCTGCCTGTTGCCGACTATCGCCGCCATATCGGCCTGGTATTACAGGAGCCATTCCTGTTCTTCGGCAGCATCGCGGAGAATATCGCCTACGGCAAGCCTGCTGCGACACGTACTGAAATCGTCGCTGCCGCCCGCGCCGCCCATGCGCATGAATTCATTCTGCGCCTGCCGCACGGCTACGATTCGCTGGTCGGCGAACGCGGGCAGGGTCTGTCTGGCGGCGAACGTCAGCGCATCTCCATCGCGCGCGCGCTGCTGATAGACCCGCGCATCCTGATACTCGACGAAGCCACCGCCTCGGTCGATACCGAGACTGAAAAGGAAATCCAGAAGGCACTGGACAATCTGGTGCAGGGCCGCACCACCATCGCTATCGCCCACCGCCTTTCCACGCTGCACAAGGCCAACCGTCTGGTAGTCATGGACAAGGGCGAGATCGTCGAGATCGGCAGTCACGACGAACTGATGGCGAGTGCAGGCGCGTATTACCGCCTGTATCAGGCTCAGGCACGCAACGTGGACACCGACATGGACGATGCAGACAGCCGCATCCAGCTTGATCACAAGGTGAGCGCATGAGCGACTTCACTTTACTGCGCAACGCAGCCGGACGACTACAGTTCACATCCGGCCAGGGCGATATCCATCATGACGTCGTTCCGGTGCGCGCCTTTCCGTTCTCCGCACCTGAAGAAGGCATCTCACTGACCGGCAGGGACGGCCATGAACTGGCGTGGATAGCAAACCTGGCGAATGTATCTGTAGAAATTCGCACGCTGCTCGAAGAAGCACTGAGCAGCCGTGAGTTCATGCCGGAAATCCGGCGCATCAACCACGTATCCAGCTTCGCCACACCCAGCATCTGGCAAATAACGACAGATCGCGGCGAAACCGAACTGCAACTCAAAGCCGAGGATCACATCCGCCGCCTCCCCCCCGCAGCCCTGCTCATCACCGACAGCCATGGCGTTTCGTTCATGGTGCGCGACATGGAACAACTGGACGCCCATAGCCGCAAACTACTGGATAGATTTTTGTAATATATCGTTGCGCGATCAAGCGCACAAATAAAAAAGCCGTTGATTTCTCAACGGCTTTTTATGTTGGCGGAGTGGACGGGACTCGAACCCGCGACCCCCGGCGTGACAGGCCGGTATTCTAACCAACTGAACTACCACTCCAAAACTGCTACGACTAACTACTTACTACTCGCCACTTTCCAGTAGCTATCTGGTGGGTGCTGACGGGTTCGAACCGCCGACATTCGCCTTGTAAGGGCGACGCTCTACCAACTGAGCTAAGCACCCGTATTCTCTCTATCTACAAACTACCGCTAAAACGCTACCGGTTAAGGTTTATCCATAGCCGTTTTAGGCAAATTCAATTTAATCTCAGCTTTCAGCTTGGCATCTGCCAAATAAGCCTGAAACAACTCATCGCCTGTCATCTGGCGCAATTGTTGCGCATAACGCGCAAGCTTCACATCATCGGGCTTCTCACCCTCTTTGATACCATCGACGCGTACCAATAAAAATCCGTTCTGCTGGGATTCTGCACCCACATACTGCGGTAGTTTGGATTTATTCGCTTGAAATATCTGGCGCACCATCGCTACATCCAGCGCACCATGTTGAGCATGGGTAATCGTCTGAGCAACCGTCCAATCCAGTACAGGCTTACTGCCCTGCTGCAATTGAACGAGCAGCATTTTACCTTGTTTAACCGCCATGTCCAGTGCTTTTTGATGTATTAATTTTTGTTTGATCATTTCCCGGACTTCCACCAGGGCACGTGCGGTAGCCGGCTTGTGCTCCAGTATGCGCGCAGCCACCATAGTGTCGGCCGCGACCTCGATTGCAGCCGTATTGCGCTTGTTTTTGACAGCATCATCACTAAACACAGCCTGCATCATCTTGGCAGTCCAGATATCGCCGGAAACCGCTCCTTTAACCAGCCAGGCGCTCTGTTGAATCTGCACACCCAACAGTTCAGCGGCCGGCTTGAGGGTATCGCTCTGTTCGTACACGGTATTGCTGAATTTTTCAGCCAATTCAGCAAAGTTATCCGATGCCTTTTGCTGGCGTAGCTTAGTCAGAATAGCATCGCGCACCGTATCAAACACCATGGCATCCGATGACTTGATGGCGACCAGCTTGATGATGTGATAACCAAAATCGGACTTTACCAGCTCACTAATTCCACCCGGCTTGAGCGAAAACACAGCATCCTCAAACGGCTTCACCATCATGCCGCGACCAAACAGACCCAGATCACCTCCGTTCATCGCCGACCCGGGGTCTTGTGAGTTGAGTTTAGCCAGATCCGCAAATTTTGCCGGATTTTGTTTGATCTGCTTGAGCAACTGCTCGGCTTTAGCTCTGACCGCATCCTGCTCCGCCTGAGGCGCTGTCGCTTCCACAGTCAATAGAATATGGGCAGCCTGCCGTTGTTCAGGCGTGGAAAATTCCGGCAGGTGTTCATCGTAATATTTACGCGCATCTTCACTGCCGACGTTGGATTTCGCCATCAAATCATTGATGGCAAATTTCACATATTCAACTCTAGCCTGCTCCGGGAGCTGAAATTCCTTTTGATTCTGATCGTAATAGGCTTTGATTGCAGTCTCTTCTACGCTGGCCTGTGCGACGAAAGATTGCACCGGAACATACGCTACGCTCACCATGCGTTGCTGCTCGTTAATCGAAATGATATTACTTGCGACGGCATTGGAGGTATATCCATTTTGCACATACGCTTCACGCAATTGCTGCCCGACCAGATCATCCTTAACGCGCGCTTCAAACATCAATGGCGACATATTTTGATTCGCCAGAGCGCTGGCATAACGCGCCTGATCGAATTTTCCACCTTCTTTAAAGGCATCGATTCCATCGATAACCTGAGCCACCTGCTCATCTGTCACCGTCAGGCCGACCGCCTCTGCACGTTCAACCAACAGGCGTTGCGCAACCAGATTATCCAGAACAGCCTGCTTCATCTCATCCGTTTCGAACATGGCAGGATCAAAATTCCCACCCAGCATCTGGCGCATTCTGTCCTGTTGCTGACGCAAAGCAGTCTCAAATTCCTGCTGAGAAATTTTCTTTCCATTTACAGTCGCCGGTGCGGCTGATTCGCCTGAACTTTGATATGACTCCAGGCCAAAGAATGCAAATGGCAAAATAATCAACACTAGGACTATTTGCACCACTCTTCTTTTTTCACGAACAAAATCAAACATAGCGACAAGACTCCTAGCGTTTTTTAAACGACAGATATGAAAAAAGGCGAACTTTCGTTCGCCTCTATTTGGCGGAGTGGACGGGACTCGAACCCGCGACCCCCGGCGTGACAGGCCGGTATTCTAACCAACTGAACTACCACTCCAAAAATTGTACTGCCAGTTAGCCACCTATCACTTGCCACTAACCACTTACTACTCACCAAACTGGTGGGTGCTGACGGGTTCGAACCGCCGACATTCGCCTTGTAAGGGCGACGCTCTACCAACTGAGCTAAGCACCCAGTAAAGACGCCTAGTTTACAGCATCTTTCAAACCTTTGCCAGCGCGAAATTTAGGTACTTTCGCAGCCTTAATAGTAATTGCTTCTCCAGTACGGGGATTGCGGCCCGTACGACCGGCGCGATCATCAACGCAAAATGAACCGAAGCCGACCAAACTCACTTCTTCGCCATTTTTAAGCGCATTCTTAATTGCCTCTATCGTTCCATCCAGCGCACGGCCTGCGGATGCTTTAGAAATGCCAGCGGACGTTGCAATTGCATCAACCAAATCAGATTTGTTCACGTACATCTCCTTCGCAAGTAATTATAAAGACCATACACAAACCACAGAGCGCTTTATATCAAGGCCGCAGAACTTTGGTCAAGCAGATAAGCGCAAATTAATGCTTGGTTGCCGCAACGGGCTTCACCAGCTTTGTCTCAGCCGCCAGATCAGCAGGCACGGCAACGGCTTCTTCACGCGGCTCCGGCTTATGTTCCAGCGCCATCTCCAGCACCTGCTCTATCCATTTAACCGGATGGATGTCCAGCTTGCTCTTAACATTGTCGGAAATATCAGCCAGATCCTTGACGTTTTCTTCCGGTATGAGCACCGTCTTGATGCCACCGCGCTGCGCAGCGATCAACTTCTCTTTCAATCCTCCTATCGGCAGCACTTCCCCGCGCAAAGTAATTTCACCTGTCATCGCCACATCAGCACGCACCGGTATCCCAGTCAGGGCAGAAACCATCGCGGTACACATGCCGACTCCCGCGCTCGGACCATCCTTGGGAATCGCGCCTTCCGGCAAATGGATATGCAGATCAGTTTTCTGATAGAAGTCAGTGTCGATACCCAGACGTTGTGCACGACCCCGCACCACACTCAAGGCTGCCTGTATGGATTCCTGCATGACCTCACCCAATTTACCGGTAGTGGTGGTTTTGCCCTTACCAGGCAATACCACAGCCTCGATCGTCAACAGCTCACCGCCCACTTCAGTCCATGCCAGTCCGGTCACCTGACCTACTTGATTATGCTTTTCAGCCACGCCGTATGAATGACGGCGCACACCAAGATATTTATCCAGATTGCGCGAATTGACGACCACTTTGCTTTCCCGCGTCTTCAACAACAGCGCCTTCACCACCTTGCGGCAGATCTTGGAAATTTCACGTTCCAGACCGCGCACCCCCGCCTCGCGCACGTAATAACGCACTATATCGCGCAGTGCAGTCTCGGTAATCGAGATTTCCTCAGCTTTAAGGCCATTATTTTTAATGGCCTTGGGTACAAGGTAGCGGGTGGCGATGTTGATTTTCTCGTCTTCCATATAACTGGAAACGTGAATGATCTCCATACGATCCAGCAAGGCATCCGGAATATTCAAGGTGTTGGCGGTCGCGACGAACATGACATCGGACAGATCGTATTCCACCTCGACATAGTGATCCACAAAAGTGCTGTTTTGCTCCGGATCGAGCACCTCCAACAAAGCAGCCGATGGATCGCCGCGCATGTCCATACCCATCTTGTCCACTTCATCCAGCAGGAACAACGGATTTTTTACCGCGACCTTGCTCATGTTCTGCAATATCTTGCCGGGCATGGAGCCGATATAAGTCCGGCGATGGCCGCGTATTTCCGATTCATCACGCACGCCGCCCAGCGACATGCGCACAAACTTGCGATTGGTGGCACGCGCAATGGACTGACCGAGCGAGGTCTTACCCACACCCGGCGGCCCGACCAGACATAAGATCGGCGCCTTCAGCTTATCTACACGCTGCTGCACAGCCAGATATTCGAGTATGCGCTCCTTGACCTTATCCAGACCGTAATGATCTTCTTCCAGCACGACCTCTGCCTGTTTGAGATCGGCACTGATTTTGGTTTTTTTCTTCCACGGCAGACCGATCAGCACATCGATATAGTTGCGCACCACGGTCGCTTCAGCCGACATAGGCGACATCAAGCGCAGCTTCTTCAGTTCCGCCTCGGCCTTGGCACGCGCTTCCTTGGGCATGTAGGCCGCTTTAATTTTTTTGTCTAAGCCGTCGAAATCTGCGCCATCCTCGTCTTCGCCCAGTTCTTTCTGAATCGCCTTAACCTGCTCATTCAGATAATACTCGCGCTGACTTTTTTCCATCTGACGCTTGACGCGCCCGCGGATGCGTTTTTCGACCTGCAAGATATCAATCTCGCCTTCGAGCAACCCCAACAGATGCTCCAGGCGTTTTTGAACGGCATAAATCTCCAGCACTTCCTGCTTTTGCTCCAGCTTGAGGGGCAAGTGGGCAGCCACAATATCAGCCAGACGGCCGGCATCATCGATGCCCGTCAGAGAAGACAGTATCTCAGGAGGGATTTTCTTGTTGAGTTTGACGTATTGTTCAAATTGCGCAATCAGTGCGCGGCGCATCGCCTCGGTCTCGCTCCCTGCGCCATCCTCGGCCGGGATGACTTCCACCTCGGCAACAAAATGGCTATCCACATCATCAACCCGCAGCACATTGACCCGCTGCGTGCCTTCCACCAGCACCTTCACCGTACCATCCGGCAGCTTGAGCATTTGCAGCACGTTGGCCATGCTGCCGATAGTGAATAAATCATCCGTACCGGGATCGTCCTTGGATGCCGTTTTCTGCGCAACCAGCACGATGGCCCGCCCCTCCTCCATCGCCAACTCCAGAGCTTTAATCGACTTGGCGCGACCGACAAACAGCGGGATGACCATATGCGGAAAAACCACCACGTCGCGCAAAGGCAACAGCGGGTGGAATTCAATAAAATCTTGGGTATCTTGTGCGGACATGGCAATAACCTATTCGTTGTCAGGAGGGCTACATGGGGGTAGCCTGAGCAAATTCAACCCCTATCGGGACAAGATGAATGAAAAATCCGGAAACCGCTTACAACCGGCTTCCGAATTTTTCAAGCGACAGTCAGCCTGATGGATTAAGCAGCCTTGTGCGTATCCGCGTACACAATGATGGGTTTGAATTCGCCCGTAGAACCGGGTTCGTCCAACACCACTTTGCTGACATTATCCATTGAAGGCAGATCGAACATCACGTCCAGCAGCGCCTGCTCCAGAATCGAGCGCAAACCGCGCGCGCCGGTCTTGCGTGACAGGGCTTTTTTGGCAATGCCCAGCAATGCGCCTTCGCGAAACTCCAGCTCCACCCCTTCCATCGCAAACAGCTTGTGATACTGTTTGGTCAGTGCGTTTTTGGGCTCGGTCAGAATTTGCTGCATCGCCGCCTCATCCAACTCTTCCAGCGTGGCCACAACCGGCAAGCGCCCGACAAATTCGGGGATCAAGCCAAACTTGACCAAGTCTTCAGGCTCCACATCACGCAACGTTTCACCCGTCTTGCGTTCATCCACGGAACGCACAGTCGCGCCGAAACCGATACCGGCCTTGGCAGAACGATTGCGTATGACCTTTTCCAAACCGTCAAACGCACCGCCGCAAATAAACAGTATATTAGTGGTGTCCACCTGCAGGAATTCCGTATTCGGATGCTTGCGTCCACCTTGCGGCGGAATCGAAGCCTTGGTGCCCTCAATCAACTTGAGCAAGGCCTGCTGCACACCTTCACCGGATACATCACGAGTAATCGAGGGATTGTCCGATTTGCGTGAAATCTTATCGATTTCATCCACATACACTATGCCGCGCTGCGCCTTCTCAACGTTGTAGTCACAAGCCTGCAACAGCTTTTGTATGATGTTTTCAACGTCTTCGCCCACGTAGCCCGCTTCAGTCAGCGTGGTCGCATCCGCCATCACAAAGGGCACATCCAGCATGCGAGCCAGCGTTTGCGCCAGCAGCGTTTTACCGGAACCGGTTGGCCCCACCAGCAAAATATTGCTCTTGGACAGCTCTACACCATCATTGACATTGCATTTGAGGCGTTTGTAGTGGTTGTACACCGCGACGGAAAGAATGCGTTTCGCGCGTTCCTGACCGATGACATACTCATCCAGTGTCGCGCAAATTTCCTTGGGTACAGGCAGGTCGGTCTTTTCACCTTTGGCTGTCTCACCCTGCAACTCTTCACGCATGATGTCATTACACAGGGTAATGCACTCATCACACACGAATACCGATGGCCCCGCAATCAGTTTACGAACTTCATGCTGGCTCTTGCCGCAGAATGAACAATAAAGTAATTTTTCACCTGATTTTTTATCGCTGGTCATATCGACTCACCTTTCATCAAGCTGTCTTTAAATACGTTTATCAAGCACTTGGTCAACCAGGCCATATGTCACGGCATCCGCCGCACTCAGGAAATTGTCGCGATCTGTGTCACGCTCGATTTCCTCGACAGTTTTACCGGTATGCTGCGCCAGCATCTGATTAAGTTTCTGCTTCAAATAAAGAATTTCTCTCGCATGAATCTCAATATCCGAAGCCTGCCCGCGGAACCCGCCCAGTGGCTGATGGATCATCACACGCGAATTAGGCAGACAGAAACGCTTGCCCTTCTCGCCGGCCGTCAACAGGAACGCGCCCATACTGGCCGCTTGCCCGATACACAGCGTGCTGACATCAGGCTTGATGAATTGCATGGTATCGTAGATTGCCATGCCTGCAGTCACCGAACCACCCGGCGAATTGATGTACAAATGGATGTCCTTATCGGGATTCTCGGACTCCAGAAATAACAATTGCGCCACAATCAGATTCGCGCTGTGATCGTTAACCTCACCCACCAAAAACACCACGCGCTCCTTAAGCAGACGCGAGTAAATATCGTAGGCCCGCTCACCGCGACCACTGGTTTCAACAACCATTGGGATCATGCCGATATTTTGCGTCTCTTGCCGGTGTCCGGACAGAGAATTTTCGTGGTAAGGCATGCTAGTTCCCCATCAATTCTGCAAACTCCACAGGCTTATCAGTCACCTGAGCGCGGGAAAACACCCAATCCACGGTATTTTCTTCCAGCACCAGATTTTCTATTTCCTGATAGCGTGCAGGGTCAGCGTAGTACCAGCGCACCACCTCTTCAGGATGATCAAAACTCTGCGCATAGTCTTCAACCAGCGCACGAACTTTCTCAGGCTGTGCCTTTAAATCAAACTTTTCCACCAACTCAGCCAGAATCAGACCCAGCTTAACGCGTTTTTCAGCGCGCTCGCGGAACAATTCCAAGGGCAGCTGCATATTCTTGGTCGTCATGCCGCGCTGCTCCATTTCCTGCGCGGTTTGCTGCATCAGACGCTGCGACTCCCATTGCACCAGTGCCTTGGGCAAATCGAATTGTGCAACATTCAGCAGCGCATCCATGGCAACTTCCTTGTTGCGCCCCTTCAGGCGGCGTGTCACTTCACGCTCCAGATTGCTGCGAATTTCCTGTTCCAGCTTAACCACATCCCCATCAGCGACGCCGACAGCCTTGGCAAATTCCGCATCCACTTCAGGCAACACCGGCGCTTCGACACTATTCAGCGTAATGGTGAAGGTAACTTGCTTACCCGCCACATCCTTGCCGTGATAATTTTCCGGGAAAGTCATGTCAAACGATTTAACTTCACCGATATTCATGCCGGCGATAGCCGCCTCAAATTCCGGCAGCATGCGTCCCGAACCCAGCGTGACTGGATATTCCTTGGCTTCACCACCTTGAAATACCACTCCGTCCAGCTTGCCGACGAAGTCAATCACAACTTTATCGTCATTCTGAGCCGCACGCGTAACCGCCTCGTATGTTGCGCGTTGCTTGCGCAAAGTGGCAATGGTGTTATCCACATCAGTCTGGCTCAATTCATACGTCGAACGTTCTACTGATTCGCCGCCCACATCGCCCAACACCACCTCGGGATAAACCTCGAAAGTCGCGCTGTATTCAATCTCGTCAGCATCCAGATTATTAGTCAGAATTTCAAATGACGGATCACCCGCCACTTTCAAGGCATTGGCCTGCACGGCTTCGATAAACGCACGCTGCACAATATCACTCAGCGACTCCTGACGCGCCTGTGCACCAAAGTGCTGATCCAGAATTTTTGTCGGGATTTTACCGGGACGGAATCCGGGTATTTTTGCGGTACGCCCGAAATGTTTCAAGCGTGCAGCAATTTGGCCACTAAGGGCTTGTTGGGGAATGGATGCGTTCAGGCGACGTTCTAACGCGCTCACAGTTTCTACGCTGGGCATGCTGTATTTCCTTGAATTGAATTTGAATGGGATGCTGATGCAAGAGAGAACTCGAATTCTCACGCTTGATGGCGTTGCAATTCAAACCATACCTCTCACACCCTGCAATCGTTGTCATATAGCGGCTTCAGCCGGCTTCCAGATAATCCTCTGAAAATTTCCGGGGAATTCCACTATTTTAACCGCGACGAAGGATAACACATGAAACAAAATCTTAATAAGCAAAAGCCAAAAAGTCAGACGGAAAAAGCAGCTAAAAGCATCTGTCAGCGCCGCGCATACGACACGGATGTTGCGCGGCAAACCGCGCAATTACGTCCTATTCAATCGCGGATCGAACGCATCACGCACCGCGTCGGCGAATAAGTTTGCCGCCAGCACCAGCACCAGCATGAAGCCGAACGCGGCGGCCAGCGCCCACCACACCATCGGTTCACGCGCCATTTCCAGCCGCGCGCCGTTGATCATGGTGCCGAAACTGATCATCGAAGGATCCACGCCCACGCCGACATAGGACAGCACCGCCTCGGCCAGCACCAGTGCAGAGAAATCCATCACCAATGCGATCAAGATAATGTGCATCACATTCGGCATGATGTGGCGCGACAAAATTCGCAAAGACGACACACCAAACGATTGAGCCGCCTGAATATATTCCATTTCACGCAACTTGAGCGTCTCACCGCGCAGCAAACGGCACAGCCCGGTCCAGCTGGTCATACCCAGAATGAGGCATAGGAACACCAGCCTGAGGTCGGCGCGCGAAGCTGCGGTATCGAACCAGTCGGGATGCGTGTCTATGGTTACCTGCATCATCAGCACCGCCGCCGCGATCAGCAACACGCTGGGGATGGAACTCAGCACCGTATAGACGTACTGGATCACATCATCTACCCAGCCTCTAAAATAACCCGCCGCCACCCCCAGAAACAGCGCCAGCGGCAAGGTCACCAGCGTGGTCACCGTGCCGATAATCAATCCGGTGCGTATGCTCTTGAGTGCCAGATACAACACATCCTGACCGACCTTATCGGTGCCCAACACGTGATAGACAGCGGCGAGGTTGGCGGTCATGCCGATCAGCGCGGCGATGACGAGCATGCTCCGGTAGGGTGGGCAGAATTGCCCACCGCCTGATTCCCCACGCGTGGGCAAACAACGCGCCCACCCTACGCAGAACACCCCTGCAACCAGCAACCCCGCCAGCGCGCCGGTCAACGCCCGCCGCATGACATCGCCGTTGCGCTGCGCGGCGTCACTCAGATGCGCCCCGCCGTATTGCAATCTGGGATACTCGCGCACCACGCGCCCCTGTGCATCGGTAATGCTTTCCTTCGCATAGAGCGTCACTGCCAGCGGCGCGGAATAGGTCTTCTCGGTGTGCAATCGCAGCGGCTCGACCAGTTTATCGAATACGCTCAGCACTTCAGGCGAATACACCGTCTGGCCGCCATTTTTATCCTGCAACGCAACCCGGTAGTGCAGCGTGTCCAGCCCGCCCACCAGCAGAAAAAGCGACAGCACCAGCAAGGAGACCATCGCCACACCGCTTTGCGCCACGCGCCGCCAAGGCAGCAGCAAATGCTCCTGACGGCGCACATACCAGGTTACAGCAGCGCACGCGGCCAGCAGCAGAAACACCAGCGCATCGCTCCACAAAATGACGGGCATGAAACTCATAAGCCCAAAACCTCGCGCCAATCTTTTTTGATCATTGCAGCCGCACCCGTGGATCGACCATTGTGTACGAAATATCGGTGAGTATCAGTCCGACGATGTACAGCAGTGAACCCAGGAACACCATCGCACGCACCACCGAGAAATCCTGGGCATTAATCGCATCTATCGTATAGCTGCCCAGACCCGGAATACCGAAAAACGACTCGGTGAGCAAACTGCCCATGAACAGCAAGGGGATCACCACCACTACGCCGGTCAGAATCGGAATCATCGCATTCTTGAGCACATGGGTGAACAGCACGCGCAATTCAGATAAACCCTTGGCACGCGCAGTACGCGCGTAGTCCTTGCCAATCTCTTCCAGAAAGATGGTGCGATACCAGCGACTGCTGGAGCCTATGCCGCCAATCACACCGATCGCAATGGGCAGCACCACAAATTTGAAGCTGTTCAGGCCGCCGTCATAGCCGGAAATCGGCACCAGATGCCACAACTTACTAATAAGAAATTGCCCGCCGATGATATAAAACAGGCCGGAAATAGACATCAACAATACGCACAAGGCCACACCTGCGATGTCCAGCGCGGTGGCGCGGAACAGCGTCATCAGCAAGGCAAAGCTGACATAAATAATCAATCCAATCAAAAATGTCGGCAAGGCAATCGCCAGACTGGGCCCCATGCGCGTGGCGATTTCGCGCGAAATACTGCGCCCGTCATCGGAATAGCCGAAGTCCAGCACGAACATGCTGGCGGACTTCTGCCAGAAAATCGTATCGGTGAGCTTGCCGATGCCGGCCGCCGCGCTGTTGATCATCATCGGCTTGTCATAACCGTGCTGCAGTTTCCATTTCTCGATCGCTTCCGGCGTCACGCGTTTGACACCCAGCTGCATGCGCGCCATGTCATCCGGCGTATTCACCACAAAAAACAGCGCAAACGTGAGCAGATTCACCCCAATGAGAATCGGAATGGCGTAAAGAATGCGGCGGATAAGGTAGGCGATCATGAGTGCGCGTATTGTACGGGCAAATATTGAATTGCCAAACAGTGACACGTGACGGAAAATGCATCCGGCAAAAATAGCGCTTTTCAGCTCCTGCAACCTGGCAGGGTTAATCTATCAAAGGGGATTTCATGTATTACATCGTTGAAACAGACAAGTCATTCGAACAGGCATCGACAGATCTTGAATCCGCCGTCAAGCATCACAGCTTCGGCGTGCTGCACGTACACAACATAGGCAACACATTGCGCGGCAAGGGCATAGCCTTTGAGGAAAATTGCAATGTATTCGAAGTATGCAATCCCGGACAAGCGGCCAAAGTGCTGGCCAGCGACATGCGCCTGAACATGGCATTGCCGTGCCGCATATCGGTTTACACGGAAAAAGGCAAAACCAAAATCGGCATGATCAGCCCGGCTCAAATGCTTTCCGCGCTGTCGCAAGACCCGGCGTTAACTCAGGTTGCCAAAGAAGTCGAAGAAAAAATCATACTGATGATGAACGAGGCGAAATAATCACCCGCTGCGCGCGTTCTCACGCGTGCGCAGCACCCGCCAAACCCATCCGGCAGACAACAGCAACGCCACTATTCCCAGCCACAGCGGCCACAGACCGGGCTGATTCCACTCGGCCCGCAGTGGGTCACGCTGACCGGCCTCTACACGCCAGTATTTGAGTTTGTTGTTCGCCATCACGTTGGGCTTCACGTTATGCAGCCAGCCGTGTTGCAACACGTAATTTTTCGGGTGAAAACCCCACAGCCACGGGGTATCGCGGTGCAGAATCGCCAGCATCCGAGCTATGATAGCCTGACGCTCGGTGCTGTTTTCCATGTTCTTCATCTGTTCGAACAGGCTATCGTATTCCGGATTGCTGTAATTGGCAGCATTCTCGCCGCCTTTACCCATCTTGGCCTGTGCGCCGTGTAACAAAAACAGGAAGTTTTCCGGGTCGGGATAATCGGCATTCCAGCCAAAATAGAACATTTGCGTATCGCCCCGGCGTATCTTGTCCTGGAAGCGGTTGTAGTCGGTACTGCGCACCACCAGTTGTACGTTAATCTTGTCGAACTGCTTGCGCATCCAGTCCAGGCGCGACTTGTTGCCCACCCCGTTGGCGGTGGTATCCAGATTGATCACCAGCGGCTGACGGGTTTTTTCATCCACGCCGCCCGGATAACCCGCCTCGGCCAGCAGCCGCCTGGCCTCGTCAATGGATTTTCGCACGGGCTGCCCCGCTGACCAGTCATACACCACCGTATTCATTCCGGCCTCGCCCTCACGGTAGCCGAAGATACCCGGCGGGAGCGGTGATTGCGCCGCGATGCCGCGTCCGTTGGCGAAGATGGAAACGAACTCCTCGAAGTCCACCGCAATCGCGATAGCCTGGCGCAGCTTGCGCGCCTTTTCCGAGCTTCCCCCCACCACCGGGTCGAGCCAGTTGAAGCCGGTGTACATCGTAGAAGTCGCGACTGAGGTGGACAGCGTGATGCCCTGCGCCTGCATCGCGTCCGTTACATTGGCTTCGCCGCCGACGCTGACTTGAACGGCCTGATCGAAGCTGTCCGAACTGATACCGGAGGCATCGTAATAACCCTGCAAAAATTTATTCCAGTAGGGAATGGTTTCTTTTTCCAGCGTAAAAACCACCTGTTCGATCAGCGGCAATGGCTTGCCCGCATCCGCCAGCAGCAGCGCATCGCCCGCCTCGCCTTCAGTCGGATACCCTTCGCTGTTGTAATACGGGTTACGGGAGAGCACCATGCGCCGGTTCGGATCGTTTTCGGACAGGTAATAAGGACCGCTGCCCACCGGCCACCAGTCCAGCGTCAGGTTGCGCTCCTTCATACCGGCTTGCGCATAAAAAAGCTCGACTTCCTGTGGCATAGGCGCAAAAAATGGCATCGCCAGCCAGTAGGCAAACTGCGGATACTTGCCGTAAACGGTGATGCGATAGGTCGTCTCATCGACCACTTCGACACCGGGCAGCGCATAGGCACTCAGATCAAGAAAACCCTCCGGATTCTCGCGCAGCGCCTGCTGCAGGGTCGCTGCATATTCTTTCAGTCCGACGATGTATTCGCTCATCACGCCATAAATCGGCAGATGCAGTTGCGGATGCGCCAGCCTTTTGATCTGGTTTACGTAATCACCGGATGTCACGATGCGCGTGCCGCTATGCGCAAAGTCGCCCGGCGCGTGAATATCACGTAGATCGTCAGGCGTCAGATGCAGGTATTCCAGCTCACCTTTTTCATCACGCGCAAAAGCGGGATGCGGCTGAAAACGCATGCCCGGCTTAATATGGATTTCATACACGCTGTAAGCGATTTTTTCCTCAGCCGCCGTCTCCGGCAACGGTTGGCGCTGTGCGTCCAGATAACGCACACCCGGCATGGCGCTGGCGGCTAACGGCACCAGTTGGTAGGGGCGTTTCAGATAATGATATTGCAGTGGCGGCGCGTAAATATTGGCGAGAAATTCATACTCGTTCTCACTGTAAGCCTGCGCCGGATCAAGATGTTTGGGACGTTCCGTGAATGCGGTATAGAGTATCGGCTTACCCGCCTCTGCCGCCGAATAGGGGTTATTCCACAGCCCGCCCTCACAGGCGGCAAGCAAAGTCAGCAACAAATAAGCGGCAAGTCGTTTCATGGCGCCGAGTTTAGCGGAATATGGCAATCACAGGCAATTCTCCGCACCTCGTCATTGCGAGCCCGCAAGGGGCTTCCCTCGGAATAAAAGGTGATAAATCACCTATTCCTGAATGAAACAATCCAGAATTTGCTTTACCGAAAATTATCCATTGGAAAATTCTTCCCCCATCCCCCCTCCAACTCCCCCCTTGAAGGGGGGAGAGTATAGTTGAGGCGAATGTCCCTGCTGATTCCAACACCTCCTCCTCCCCCTTCAAGGGGAGGGTTGGGGTGGGCTGGTGCGTGGCCAGCGATTCCGAAAAGGCCTCCCTCCCCTTCAAGGGGAGGGTTGGGGTGGGGATGGGTCAGGGACAGTTTGAGTTGAATACAGTCCCGGATTCCATTGCATTACATTCTGGCTACGCTGCTTACTTCCCTTCAACCGCCCGCCTCGCGACTAAAGACAGTTGACACAAATCACCGCCTGTACAACACTGCGCTACCCCTTCATTCTTAATAGATGCTCGCAGCGGCCATCGAATAACGCATGATCTCCAGTTTTGACATACCCGAGGACCATCCCGAAGATGCCTTATCTGAGCTGGCTGCCGAGCGCGAAGCCCATGCCGGTACGCGTGCCCGGCTGAAGCTGCTGGAACGCACGCTGCTGCATTTTGTGCCGCGCGATCTGATCTCTTTTCTGGGCAAAGCCAGCCTGCTCGATATCGAACTGGGCGATCAGGTTGAAAAGACCATGTCCGTCGTGTTCACCGACATACGCGATTTCACCTCACTATCGGAAAGCATGACACCGCAACAAACCTTCGACATGATCAATTCCTATCTGTCGGTGATGAACCCGGTCATCAGCACGCATCGCGGCATCATAGACAAGTACATGGGTGACGCGATCATGGCCTTGTTCCCCATCTCGGCAGACGATGCGCTGACGTCCGCCCTGTCCATGCTGGCAAGACTGGATGAATACAACGCGGGGCGTGAGCGCGCCACCTACGCACCGATACGCATCGGCATCGGCGTCAATACCGGACGGCTGATGCTGGGCGTCATAGGCGGGGGCAACCGCATGGAAGGCACGGTAATCAGCCATGCCGTCAATCTGGCCTCGCGCCTGCAAACCCTGACCAAGACCTATGGCACACCTTTGCTGATCAGCGAGCACACGCTCTACAGCCTGTCCGAACCACACAAATTTTCCGTCCGTCATCTCGGCCGGGTCAAGGTCGCCTACAAGACCCATGCCGAATCAATCTATGAAGTATTCGATCACGATGCGCCACCGATCAGGGAGCTGAAGAAGTTATCCCTGAAAAAATTTGAAGAAGCGCTGGCCTATTACCACTCCCGTGCCGTCGAACGCGCCCACCCGCTGCTGGAAGAGATCGTCAGGGACAATCCCCATGACATCCCCGCCCAAGTCTATCTGCAGCGCTGCGCGGATTACCTGAGGACAGGGGTTCTGGTCGGCTCAGAGGAATTAGCCGACGAACTGGAGTGGGACGCGAAATATGAGCTGAACATTGCGGAAATCGACAGCCAGCACCGTGAACTGTTAGTGCACATCGCCAAACTGCACGAGGCCGTCACGACCGGCACTGATCCCGCGACAGTGTCCGCACTGATGCGGACACTGGAAAACCAGATCAGCGCGCATTTCGACTTCGAGGAAAAATTGATGCGCGACCATCACTACCCTTTCTCGGCCGACCATATTGCACAGCATAATTCCTACAAAAATTATGTCTCCAGATTAAAAATAGAAATCGAAGCCAATGTCGATGATCCACTGCATTTGGGTTTTCGCATCAACCTGTTCCTGGCTGACTGGATGCTAAACCACTCCAATCGCGATGACCGGCATCTGGGAAGATTCCTGATTGAACGCGGAGTATTCCATCCTGCCGACACACCTGATTCACCCACCTAAACTACCCGAGCGAACACCATGCAATCAGATTGGAAAAAATTTCTTGCCGAACAAACGGCCGACATCACACAACATGGCGTTGAGTGTTCCGCCACCGGCACGCTGCTGTGCAACCTGGACCAATTCGGCACACTGCGCGTATCGGGAGAAGAAGCGCAGGCCTTTCTGCAAAACCTGTTGAGCAATGACATCCGTGAGGTCAGCGCCACGCGCGCGCAGTTCAGCAGTTTCAATACCGCGAAAGGGCGCATGCTGGCGACACTGCTGATCTGGCGCGACGGCGACGATTATCTGCTGCAACTGCCCGCCACCCTGACGGAGGCAATGCGCAAAAAACTCAGCATGTATGTGCTGCGCGCCAAGGTAAAAATCACCGATGCCAGCGATGAAGTGGTTTTATTGGGACTATCCGGCGAGAACACACAGGAAATGCTGCTCAAGTTATGCGACCAACTGCCTCAATCCCCTCTGGACGTTAGCCGTATTGAGGGGGCGGGCAGCCTGATCAAATACAGCGACACCCGCTTCCAGATCAGCACCACGCCACAACAGGCCATTACACTGCTTCAGACACTCGGCAGCCAGACTAAACTCGCCGGCAGCGTTTACTGGGACTGGCTCAACATCCGCGCCGGCCTTGCGATCATTCTGCCGCAGACACAGGAACAATTTGTGCCGCAAATGGCAAATATCGACCTCACCGGCGGAATCAACTTCAAGAAAGGCTGCTACCCCGGCCAGGAAATCGTCGCCCGCATGCACTATCTGGGCAAACTCAAACGCCGCATGTATCTGGCTCACATGGAATGCGAGACCGCACCGCAACCGGGCGACGAACTGTTCAGCGCGGACATGACAGAAACCGGCCAGCCCCAGCCCAGCGGCATGATCGCCAACGTCGCCCCTGCACCGGATGGCGGATACGACGTACTGGCTGTCGTCCAGATTGCCAGCCACGACACGCACAGCGTCCACCTGGGCTCCTTACAAGGCGCGCCCTTGCAATTCATGCCGCTGCCCTATTCGCTATAGATTTTCAAGAAAGGCGCATGACCATACCCTACTCAATACATCGACTGGGGTATTTTTATAACTCCAGCACCATCCTGATATGCGGCAGGCCCGCATCCATAAAGACTTCACCTTCGTCGACAAAATCAAAGCTGCGATAAAACGGTATGGCATGCGTCTGCGCATCCACGTCCACCTGAGGGTAATCGTGCGCATGCGCGTAATTCAGCAGCGCCTCCATGATGGCCGTGCCGACTTTTTGCTTGCGCCATTTCGACAACACCGCGATGCGTCCTATATGACCGTTCGCCAGCATGCGACCGCAGCCTATCGCCTCACCCTGCTGACTGAGCACCAAAGCATGACGACAATGCTCATCCAGTCCGTCCCACTCTAGTTCGGCGGGTATGCCCTGTTCGTGAATAAACACCGCATCTCGCACGGATTTGAGCAAGGGTTCGCCATCATGCCAGCAGACCATGCTTACGCTAAAAGGGTTCGTCATGTGTTTCTTCCGGTGGGTTATTCGATGATTTCGACAGCAGTGCCCGCAGCCACCAACGTAAACAATTCAAGCAAATCCGCGTTGCGCATCCGGATACAGCCATGTGAATGCGCCTGACCGACCGGCACGGAATCAGGCGTACCGTGGATGTAAATATAGCGACGCATGGTGTCGTTGTCACCGAGCCGGTTAAAGCCCGGTTGGCAACCGGACAACCATAAAATCCGCGTCAATATCCAGTCCCGCCCGGCAAACTGCGCCCCCAGCTCCGGTGTATAAATTTCGCCGGTCGGGCGACGCCTCACAAACACGGTATTTTCAGGGCAATCCGCGCCTATTTTGGCACGAATGATATGTTTGCCGCGCGGCGTGCAATAACTGCCGCACACCTCGCCCGCGCCGTTCGCCGCTGTTGACACGAGGTAACGGCGCAGCAACGCGTCGCCATCGTCAAACAGCTCCAGTGTCTGGGTAGCAATATGAACGATAATTTTCATGCTACCCCCGTCATTCCCGCCCGCACTCTGGCATCCTTCTGTTGCGCGCGGCGCAGCGCGAAAAAATTGCTCAGCATTAAACCACACTCCTCAGCCAGCACGCCGCTCGTCACTTGCGCATGGTGATTCAGACGTATCAGCTGGTGAGTGGACAGTAGTGAGTGGTAAGTGGAGCAGTCACCAAATACATCCAGCACGCTGCCGCATACCCCTGTCTTAAAGTCACTCGCGCCGTACACCACCCGCGCAATGCGCGCATGCATGATGGCTCCGGCACACATCAAACAGGGTTCCAGCGTCACATACAGCGCACACCCCGACAGACGATAATTGCCGACGCGTTGCGCCGCATCGCGCAGCGCCTGCATTTCAGCGTGGGCCGAGGGGTCGTGACGCGAAATCGGCGCGTTATAGCCGCGCCCGATAATTTCCCCCTCTTTGACCACCACCGCACCCACCGGCACTTCGCCTGCTGCCTGCGCCTGACCGGCCAGTTCGAGCGCGACTCGCATGAAATCGTTATCGGTCATGACGTCACTTTAATAAAATATTCCCAAAAAATATGCGGGGAAGTATAACCATTGCAAGACACACTGACCAAAAAATCACTTCTTCTGAAGTAATTTTGCGGCAACCCGCGCACACCGCTTGCCTTTGTTGCATTTATTGACAAGAATGGCGAAACCTTAATGAAAGTTAATCCATGTCAGAAAACCTCATTGCCGACTTTTCTCTGCCCGCCACCGGAGGACTAACCTTTACGCTCTCTGCCGCACGCGGCAAGCATCTGGTGATTTTCTTTTATCCCAAGGACAACACGCCGGGTTGCACCACCGAAGTGCAGCAATTCCGCGACCTTTACGCACAGTTTCAGCAGGCGAATTGCGAACTGGCGGGCATTTCCCGCGACAGCCTCAAGTCGCATGAAAATTTCAAGGAAAAGTTCACCCTTCCCTTCGAACTGTTGTCCGACACCGACGAGACGGTTTGCGGACTGTTCGACGTGATCAAGCAAAAGAACCTGTATGGTAAACAGGTACGCGGCATAGAACGCAGCACCTTCGTATTTGACCGTGACGGCGTGCTGCGTCATGAATGGCGCAAACTCAAGGCCGATGGCCATGCACAGGAAGTTCTCGATTTTGTTACTACTCTAGCCTAAAGGAACGTCATGTCCCCTCGCAGAAAAGCGGCAGCACATAGCAAATTATTCATTCTGGACACCAATGTTTTATTGCATGATCCGACCAGTCTGTTCCGCTTCGAGGAACACGACATCTGCCTGCCGATGTTCGTACTGGAGGAACTGGACAACAAGAAAAAGGGCATGACCGAAGTGGCGCGCAACGCGCGTCAGGCCAGCCGTTTTCTCGATGAAATCGTCAACGACGCGCCGCGCAATATAGAAGAAGGTATCGCGCTCAAATCCGATGCGCACAAAAACTGCACCGGACGACTGTATCTGCAAACCAGCTTCGTCAAACACGAATTGCCGCAAAATCTCGAACTCGGCAAGGCCGACAACGCGATCCTCGGCGTTATCATCGGCCTGCAACAGCAGCAACCGGATCGCGCGGTCATTCTGGTCAGCAAAGACATCAACATGCGCATCAAGGCGCGTGCGCTGGGACTGGACGCGCAGGACTATTTCAACGACAAGGTGCTCGAAGACACCGATTTGCTGTATGGCGGCGTACTGCAACTGCCCGTGGATTTCTGGGAGACCCATGGCCGCGACATGGAGTCCTGGCTCCGGGACGGGCATACCTATTACCGGATAAACGGCCCGCTGTGCGGCGCGTTTTTCATCAATCAATTCGTTTACAAGGAAGACGACACACCGTTTTATGCGCTGGTGCTGGAACAGGACGAGAATAGCGCCGTGCTGCGCACCCTGACCGACTACACGCACAGCAAGAACAATGTGTGGGGCATCGTCGCACGCAATCGCGAACAAAACTTCGTGCTCAATTTGCTGATGGACCCCGAAATCGATTTCGTCACCCTGCTGGGACAGGCGGGCACCGGCAAGACCCTGCTGACGCTGGCCGCAGGGCTGATGCAAACGCTGGAAGCCAAACGCTATACGGAAATCATCATCACCCGCGTGACCGTACCGGTCGGCGAAGACATCGGTTTTCTGCCCGGCACCGAAGAAGAGAAAATGACGCCGTGGATGGGCGCGCTGGATGACAATCTGGATGTGTTGAACAAATCCGACGAGGAAGCAGGCGAGTGGGGACGCGCGGCGACACGCGACTTAATCCGCTCACGCATCAAAATCAAGTCGCTCAACTTCATGCGCGGACGCACCTTTCTCAACAAATACATCATCATCGATGAGTCGCAGAACCTCACGCCCAAGCAGATGAAAACCCTGATTACGCGCGCCGGACCCGGCACAAAAGTGGTGTGCATGGGTAATATCGCGCAGATCGACACACCCTATCTCACCGAAGGCAGCTCCGGCCTGACTTATGTGGTGGACAGATTCAAGGGCTGGCCGCATGGCGGTCACATCACCCTGCTGCGCGGCGAACGCTCACGACTGGCCGACCATGCAGGAGAGGTGCTTTAAACCCGGATTGCCCATTGATCAAACAACCGTGGAGACGCTGACTTACTCACCCAAACCGTCATTGCGAGCGCAGCGCGGAAATCCAGGCTATTAAATAATGACACTTAACATTACCAAATCCGACGCCGAATGGCGCGATAAACTCACGGCCGAGCAATATCGGGTGTGCCGCCAGTGCGGCACCGAGCCGCCCTTTAGCGGAGAATACTGGGATTGCCATGATGCGGGCATCTATCGTTGCGCGTGCTGTGCCCACCCCTTGTTCGATGCCGCGACCAAGTTCGATTCGGGTTCCGGCTGGCCCAGCTACACACAGCCGGTGCAGGACAATAGCCTGACTACGCGCAGCGATACGACTCACGGCATGCGCCGGGATGAAGTAAACTGTGCGCAGTGCGGCGCACATCTCGGACATGTATTCACCGATGGCCCGCCTCCCGGCGGATTGCGCTATTGCATCAATTCAGCCTCACTCGTTCTCGATAGAAAATAAACCATGAAACTGCTTTTTGATCTCTTTCCCGTCATTCTGTTTTTTGTCGCATTCAAATTTCAAGGCATTTATGTTGCGACCGCAATCGCCATTGCTGCGACCGTAGTCCAGATAATCTGGACAAAATACCGGCACGGCAAAGTGGACACCATGCTCTGGGTGAGTTTCGCCATTATCGGCATATTCGGCGGCGCAACCCTGATGCTGCAAGATGAGACCTTCATCAAATGGAAACCCAGCGTGTTGTACTGGCTGTTTTCCGTGATTCTGCTGGGGTCGAATTTGCTGTTCAGCAAAAATCTGATACGCGCCCTGCTGAGTGAAAAAATGGCCCTGCCGGTACGGGTGTGGAACCGCCTGAATCTGAGCTGGAGCCTGTTCTTTGCAGCGCTCGGTTTCATCAACATGTACGTGGCGTTCAACTATTCCACCGATACCTGGGTCAATTTCAAACTGTTCGGTTTCACCGGTCTGATGCTGGTGTTCATCCTGGCGCAAAGCGCGTGGCTGGCGAAGTATGTGGATGAGAAAAAGGAGAGCAACTGATGTGGTATGCCATCGTAGGGCATGATGTGCCGGATAGCCTGAACCAACGTCTTTCCTCCCGTCCCGCGCATGTCGCGCGCCTGCAACTATTGCAAACACAGGGACGCCTGCTGCTGGCCGGCCCCTTCCCTGCCGTGGATGCCGAAGACCCGGGCACAGCGGGTTACACCGGCAGCCTGATCGTAGCCGAATTTGCCTCGCTGTCCGCAGCGCAGGACTGGGCCAATGCCGACCCGTATCTGTCCGGCGGCGTATATGAGCGGGTCAGCGTACAACCTTTTAAAAAGGCATTCCCGGCATGAACCGTATGGAAAAAATGCGCGCGCATCTGGCCGCGCTCAAGCCGCTTACCCTGGAAATAATTGACGAAAGCCATAAACATGCCGGACATGCCGGTGCACGCGATGGCGGCGGTCATTATGTATTGCGCATTGTCTCCGCCGAATTCAGCGGAAAGGGTACGATGGCGCGCCACCGTATGATATATTCCGCGCTGGAGGAGATGTTGAAAGGTGAAATACACGCACTCAACATACAGGCGAACACGCCGGACGAAATTTAAATTTCCTATTATTTATATTTGAAGAGGATACACATGTTGAAGACCCGTAAATTTGCAGCGCTAGCTATTTTGATCGCACTGGCGATCAACCCCGCTATGGCCGAAGAAAAATCCGCTGCCATCGTCAATGGCGTAGCTATTTCTCAGCAACGCGTCGAAATGAACGTGGCCGCCGCACTGGCACAAGGCCAGACAGACGGCCCGGAATTACGCAAAGCCATTCGTGATGACCTGATCAGCCGCGAATTGATGGTGCAGTCCGCGCTCAAAGACAGCCTGGACAAGACAGCGGATGTTGTCCAGCAAATTGAAATTGCCAAACAGACCGTGCTGGTCAACGCCTATGTACAGAACCAGTTGAAGAAAAACCCGGTCAGCGAAACGCAACTCCAGCAAGCCTATGAAACCCTCAAAGCCAAGCTGGGTGACAAGGAATACGATGCGCGCCACATCCTGCTGGCCAGCGAAGCCGAAGCCCGCGCCGTCATCGCCAAACTGGGAAAAAAGGAAAAGTTCGACAAGCTCGCTGCGAAATCCCTGGATACCGGCTCGGCTGAACGCGGCGGTTCACTGGGCTGGACCGTACCGAAGAACTTTGTTGAACCCTTCGCCAACGCCTTGCTGAACCTGAAAAAGGGCGAATACACCAAGGAGCCAGTACAGTCGCAATTCGGCTGGCACGTCATCAAACTGGACGACGTGCGCACGCTCAAAGTGCCTGCCTTTGACGAACTGAAGCCGCAGTTGCAACAACGTCTGCAACAGCAGGCGATACAGAAAGCGATTACCGACTTGCGCGCGGCTGCCAAGGTCGAATAAATCCTGTTGTTGAGCAGCATACTGAAAGGACGCCTGCGGGTGTCCTTTTTTACGCGTGATACAATGGCCCGTCCGTCACTTCAAAATCGATGCTAATTCCGTGAAATCCGCACGCTTCGCGGCGGGTAATTTTCAATTCCATACCACGACTATCAAATGGCCGACACGTCGCCGGAAATCAGAATTTCCCTACTGTAATTAAGCACTGTATAGCGTATTCTTTCGACACCTTTTGTGCTGTGTTTATCATGAAAAAAATCAAACCCGGCGAAATCCCGAACACAGGTGCAGCCAGAATTTCTATTCCCGAAGTCTTGTCCATGATGCACATCGCACGCATTGATGTGCTGGACAGGATAATCGCGAATCAGCCGCTGACCGACATCCTGTTAGCAACCATACGGCATCTGGAGAAATTATTCCCTGCGATGCGCGCCTCGGTGCTGCAATTAAATGCACACACAGGCTGTCTGGACGCGTGCATCGCACCCGGCCTGCCGGATTTCTACGTTACCGCAATCGAAGGTTTGCGCCCTGCCCCCGCCAGCTGTTCATGCGGAACGGCGGCCTATAGCGGCGAGACGGTAATGGTCGAGGATGTGCAGACTCACCCCTATTGCGCCTCCATACGCGAACTCAGCACGCGCGCCGGGTTTCGCGCCTGTACTGCGACGCCCTTCAAGGGAGGCGATGGACAGGTACTCGGTGTAGTTGCCCTGTACTTTGACCAGCCTTACCTGCCCGGTGACACCGAACTGGAACTGATCGGTGAATTCGCCCGCATGGCGGGCATCGCTATCGAGAAGGAAAAAACAGAATCACAGCGCAACGCGATCGCCGCCTCGCTCAGTCAGAGCGAAGCGCGTTATCGCAGCCTGGTCGAAGCCGCCCCTTTCCCGGTCGTCATCAGTCGCCTCACGGATGGCGCACTGTTGTACGGCAATCATCGCGCCGAACTCATGTTCGGCATCAGTCGCGAACAGGGCACAGGAACACTCGCCGTTAAATTCTATGTTGACCCGCACGAGCGCGCGCGCATCATCGCCAAGGTGCTCGAACAACAAATCATCTCCGACGAAGAAATCCGGCTTTACAAGGCAGGTGGAGAAATCATCTGGGTACTGCTCTCGGCCTGCATCATGGAGTTCGACGGACAGCCCGCCCTTTTGAGCAGCCTGGTAGAAATCAGCGAAATCAAGGAGCACCAGGCGCAGCTCCACTTTATGGCCCATCACGATGCGCTGACCCGCCTGCCCAATCGTTCCATGGTCGAGAGCCGGCTCGAACAGGAAATCGAACAGGCGCATCGCCACGGGCTGAAACTCGCCGTGCTGTTCTTTGATCTGGATCACTTCAAGATCGTCAACGACAGTTTTGGTCATCCAGTCGGTGACGAGTTGCTGTGTGCCGTCGCCGAGCGCCTTAGCCTGCGCCTGCGTGAAGGCGACACGCTAGCGCGTCAGGGCGGCGATGAATTCATCCTGCTGGCGAGCACCCTGAACGATACTCAGGACGCTGCGGTGGTGGCGCGCGACATCATCAACTCGCTGAGAGCACCCTTCATACTGTCCGGTGTACATGAAGTCTTTATCGGCTGCAGCATAGGCATCAGCATGTTTCCGAATGACGGCGCTACCGTGACCGAATTGATGAAAAACGCGGATGCCGCGATGTATTACGCCAAGGAAAATGGCCGCAACCAGTTCTCGTTCTACACCAAGGAATTAAACGCCGATGCACACAGCAAGCTGGTGATGGAAAATGATTTGCACCGCGCCCTGCTGAATAACGAACTACAGCTGCACTATCAAACGAAAATTGATTTGCGCAGCGGCAAAATATGCGGCTTAGAAGCCTTGATACGCTGGAACAAACCCGATGGCACGTTGATGCCGCCCGCCGAATTCATTCCGCTGGCCGAAAAAACCGGTGTCATTCTGACCATAGGTAACATGGTACTGGAGCGCGCCTGTTTGCAAATTCGTCAGTGGCTGGATGAAGGCTTAACAGATGTGCTTATTGCCATCAATATTTCCGCCAGGCAGTTCCGCAACGGTAATCTAGACAAACTTATTGAAAAAAGCCTGAACAAATACGGGATAGACGGACGCCATCTGGAACTGGAATTGAACGAAAGCATGATGATGTATGAACCGGAACGCGCCATAGAAACAATGCGCAACCTCAAAAAACTCGGTGTAAAACTTTCACTGGACGATTTTGGCACCGGCTATTCCAACCTCGCCTACCTGCGGCGCTTTCCGATAGACAGCCTGAAGATAGACCAGTCCTTCGTGCATGGCATGATTAGCGACCCCAGCGATGCCAAAATCGCCAACATCATCATCGATCTGGCACATAGCCTGAAACTCAGCGTACTGGCAAAAGGCGTTGAAAACGCAGATCAGCTGAACTTCATGCGCAGCAATGGCTGCGATGAACTGCAAGGCTATCTGTTCAGCCGGGCATTGCCCGCCTCGGAAGTGGCCGAAATGATGCGCAGCGAGCATCTCCTGATTGCTTGAAGCGTAGGCTCATGAAACAGATTCCCGCCCAAAATATGTTTTTCTTCAGCTTTCCTGTGTATTCAGCTTACCCACGAAGTTCTGCAATTCCGGCGGCAGTGGTGCGCTGATCTGTATCGGCTCGCCGGTCAGCGGATGGCTGAATGAAATCGAATGCGCGTGCAGAAACATGCGCTTCAAGCCCTGCCTCATCAATTCCCGGTTACGCGCGAAATCACCGTATTTATCATCTCCGGCAATCGGAAAACCCAGATGTGACAGATGCACACGTATCTGGTGGGTGCGTCCGGTCTTGAGTTGCGCCTCCAATAAACTGAATGCCGGCAAATGAAATTCCGGCCAGGTTTGCTGCAACGTAAAAATAGTGTGCGAGGCTTGCCCGCCCTCCCTGACCGTCACGCGCTTCTCGCCTTGCGGCGTGTCAAATTTGTGCAGCGGCAGCTTGACGTGCTGTTTGACGTTCAGCCACCGTCCCAGTACCAGCGTCAGATAGCGTTTGTCGCTGTTACCCTCGCGCATGATTTCGTGCATCGCAGTCAGCGCGGAACGCTTCTTCGCCAGCAGCAAGACCCCTGAAGTTTCGCGGTCCAGCCTGTGTACCAACTCGAGAAACTTGGCCTGCGGACGGGCGCGACGCATTTGTTCGATCACACCGAAACTCACCCCGCTGCCGCCATGCACAGCCAGACCTGAGGGTTTATTGATGACCAGCAGCGCGTCGTCTTCATAAATGATGGGCAACTCAACTGACGGGATATGAACCGTTGAAACTTCTTCCCTTTGCGCCACACGCACCGGCGGGATGCGCAACAGATCGCCCAGCTTCAGGCGATAGGTCTGATCCACACGCTTCTTGTTCACGCGCACTTCACCGCGCAAGATGCGATAAATATGGCTCTTGGGCACACCTTTTAAATGACGAAACAGGAAGTTGTCGATGCGCTGCGCTTCACCGCTTTCATCTATCGTAAGTAATGTGACAGATTCTTTGCTTAAACTATTCATTATGCTTATACTTCGGCGTTCGCGCGTTTTGGATTGGATAAGTTCGGGATACATCTCCCGCCGATTGTCTCTGGCAATTTTCTACATTGAAATTTGTTCAGGCAGTTGGAAAAAGCGATGGCGCCATGCGCCTCCTCCCGCCAACCGCAGCCCGGTTAATATCACTCACCGGAACCAGCAGTGATAGTAATTGATTTGCGCGCTCAAAGCACCTGTGGATTTCCGTAACGGGGCAAACGAATGCAACACCTTGTGGTCGAGCCGGACACATGCAGGCGCCGCTGATTAGCCGCCCTGCCCGAATCCAGGAATTCTCCCCAATCGTGCTGCAATTTATGCCACGCTACCAAACAACAAGACCAACTACTCAAAGAGAACCGATTTGATCAACTGTTTTTATACACTGTTCACGCGATTTTTCCCTGCCTGCGCCTGGTCGCTGTAGCTTGAGTCTTGCCCGTGTCAGAGCGCGGGAGAAAATATAAATGAAACGCATGTTATTCAATGCGACACAACCGGAAGAACTCCGTGTCGCCATTGTTGACGGTCAAAAATTAATTGACCTGGACATTGAAACCGCCGGAAAAGAACAACGTAAAAGCAATATTTACCAGGCTGTCATCACACGCATTGAGCCTAGCCTCGAAGCCTGTTTCGTCGAATATGGCGGCAATCGTCACGGTTTCCTGCCGTTCAAAGAGGTATCTTCGCAGTTCTATCAACCCGGTTGTGGCAACCGCCCTTCGATCAAGGAAGCCTTGCGCGAAGGCCAGGAACTGCTGGTGCAAATTGAGAAGGACGAGCGCGGCAACAAGGGCGCGGCACTGACCACCTTCATCAGTCTTGCCGGTCGTTACATCGTGCTGATGCCGAACAACCCGAATGGCGGTGGTGTATCACGCCGCATCGAGGGTGATGAACGCACCGAGTTGCGTGAAGTGCTATCGCATCTGGACGTACCGGAAGGCATGAGCATCATCGCGCGCACGGCCGGTATCGGACGCAATGAAGAAGAGCTGCAATGGGACCTGAATTACCTGAATCAACTGTGGACCGCCATTGCAGATGCTGCAACGAGTGAAAAAGCACCTTCCCTGATCTACCTTGAAAGCTCGCTGGTGGTACGCGCCATTCGTGATTACTTCAACCCGGAAATCGGCGAAATCCTGATCGACACCGAAGACGTCTATCAGCAGGCGCACGCGTTCATGAGCACAGTGATGCCTGACAACGTCAACCGCATCAAGCTCTATGTGGACGACGTGCCGCTGTTCTCGCGCTTCCAGATCGAACACCAGATCGAATCTGCCCATGCGCGCGAAGTGCGCCTGCCTTCCGGCGGCGCCATCGTTATCGACCATACCGAAGCGCTGACCGCGATTGACATTAACTCGGCACGCGCGACCAAAGGCTCGGACATCGAGGCCACCGCCTTCAATACCAATCTGGAAGCGGCTGAAGAAATCGCCCGCCAGATGCGTTTGCGCGATCTGGGCGGACTGATCGTGATCGACTTCATCGACATGGAAAACAGCAAGAACCAGCGCGACGTCGAAAACCGTCTGCGCGACTCGCTGCGCTTTGACCGCGCCCGCGTGCAGACCGCCAAGATCTCGCGTTTCGGCCTGCTGGAACTTTCCCGTCAACGCCTGCAACCTTCACTGGGTGAAAGCAACTACATCACCTGCCCGCGTTGCAGCGGCATCGGTCATATACGCGGCACGGAGTCCTCCGCGCTGCACATCCTGCGCATCATTCAGGAAGAGGCCATGAAAGACAGCAGCGCGGCGATACACGCGCAAGTTCCCGTCGATGTTGCCACCTTCTTACTCAACGAAAAGCGTGCCGACATACATCGCGTGGAATCGCGCCTGAAAGTGCCTATCATCCTGATTCCCAACCCGCACATGGAAACGCCTAATTACACCATCAACCGTCTGCGGCACGACGATTTGAGCGGTGAAATGACGCAAGCCAGCTACAATCTGGTGGAAAAACCGGACGAGGGCAAACAGGCACAGGAACCGCAAAAAGGCGTGCGCGCTCAAGCCATCGTCAAGGGCATCACGCCTACGCAACCGGCCCCGATGAAAGTTGAACAACCGGTTGCAACATCCAGCCTGCTGGGTCAAATCGGCGGCTGGTTTAAATCCCTGCTGAGCACAGACGAACCTGGTGAAACAGCCGTTGCCAGCAAGCCACGCGCCAATCCGCGTCGTGAACGCAGCGAACGGCCCGAGCGCAACGAAGGCGGCAACCGCAAGCGTCGCGACCGTAACGACAAGCCGGAACGCAACACAACACAAGTGCTCGGCAAAGCTGCTGAAAAAGCGCCCGTCGCAGAAACAGCGGCCCGGCCGCCCAAGCAACGTCCGCCCAAAAAACCTGCTGAGTCACGTCTTGCTGAAGAGAAACCGCTTATCGAAAGCCCAGCAGTCGCCGTAGTCGGCGCAGCCGAAACCGAAGCGGAAAAAACCGAAAAGAGCAACGCACGTCGTCGTGGCCGTCGCGGCGGTCGTCGTGAACGCGAAAAGCGTGAAGTCGTACCCGGCGCGGATGCCAGCACCGCAAATACGGCAGAAATCAGTACACCGATAGAAACGCAAGACGTGGCTGAGGCAGTAGAGCAACCCGTAAGTCGCACGCTCAAACCGACAGAATATGTGGCGATGCCCACCAATCTGTCTGCTGCAGCGGCTGTAAGCGTTGTTGAGACAGCAGCGCCAGTAGTTGCCACCCCGGTCGAAACAATCGCTCCGGCTCCGGTGGTTGCTGCTCCGGTGGTTGCTGCTCCGGTTGCTGCTGCTCCGGTTGCTGCTGGCGAAACTTTACAGCAGGTCGAAACAGCCCCAGCCAAGCTCGCGGCTGTTGCTAACACGGTTGTCGCCAAGGCACAGCCTGTCGTTCGCCGCCGCACTCGCCAACTCGAAGTGTATAAAGAGAACGAACCTCTGGTGCAAATCGAAACACAGCACCCCAAAGCCTAGGTTTAATCTGCGATAAAAAAGCCTCACTTTTGTGAGGCTTTTTTTCGTCTGTACTTCAGAAACAGCTATGCGGTCAACTCACGCTGGCGGATGTGCTGTAACAATTCCTGCGCCGCATCCTCCACCATATCCAGCACATGTTCGAAACCCTGCACGCCGCCGTAATAGGGGTCGGGAACTTCCGATTCATTGTGATGACGCGCATAGTCCAGAAACAGTTGCGCCTGTGTTTTGCATCCGCGCGGCGTCAGATATTGCAGTATCGCCAGATTAGCCTTATCCATCGCCAGCACATAATCAAAACGTTCGAAATCCGCGCTTTGCACCTGCCTTCCTCGCAGTGCACTCATGTCATAACCACGCTGCTGCGCCGCATACTGTGTACGCTTATCCGGCGGCTCACCGATGTGATAATCATGCGTCCCCGCCGAATCGATCAGAATGGATTCTGACAAACCTGCACGCTCGACATAATGGCGAAACACCGCCTCAGCCGTAGGAGAGCGGCAAATATTGCCCATGCAAATGAACAAAACACTTACTTTTTTATTACTTTTCATTTAGTTACGTAACTTATATTTTATTTTAAGCGTGAATTTTAGCGCATTTCACGGCTTTTTAAATCAATAAGTTACGTGTTGGTTTTGGGGAAGATTTCAACGACTAAAACAAGCCGCCCGTACCATTATGCGGATCATAGTTGGTGATGATCAGCTCACCGCGTTGCGCGCCAGAACCGTGGCGATTCCCAAGCGAATATTCAATGTCCACCTTTTCAATATACAGATCAGCAAACACGCGCCGAATGTCAGGATGGTCGTTGAGACTGATCATCACTTTACCCTTCACGGTACTGGCCAACTCCGCCATGCGGATATATTGATCGAACTCGAAAGGAACGCCATAGCCTTCGGTCTCCCAGTACGGCGGATCGCAATAGAAGAACGTGTGGGCGCGATCATAGCGGGTAATGCAATCAGTCCAGGCAAGGTTCTCGATATGCACGCCATCGAGGCGCAAGTGTGCCGCACTCAAGTTTTCTTCAAGGCGCAACAGGTTGAGTCCTGCTAGTGCAGTGGTAGCGGTGCCGAAATTCTGCCCTTGCACCTTGCCGCCGAACGCGAGCTGCTGCAGGTAAAAAAAATCGCGCGGCGCGCTGAATGTCTGTGAGCGTCTCCGGCTCGGTCATCTGGTGCCACTTGAATATCTGCCGACTGGACAGCGCCCATTTGAATTGCCGGACGAATTCTTCGAGGTGGCACTTAACTACACGATACAGATTGACCAGTTCGCCGTTGATGTCGTTGATCACCTCGACATCTGCCGGAACAGGGCGTAAAAAGAACAGTGCAGCCCCGCCGCAGAATACTTCAACGTAGCAGGAATGCGGTGGGAAGAGCGGGATCAGACGGTCTGCCAGACGGCGTTTCCCGCCGATCCACGGGATGATTGGTTGTGCGTTCATGCTGCGAGCCTTTCCATAGTTAGAAAATTCGTGCTAGGCTTCGCCCGCTCCGTACGGGGTTGGGAGGCCTTGGCTAAGGCTCACAGGTGTACTCTGTGGGTTGAGGTGGCTGGCACGTGTTAGCAGCACGTTCCAGTCGCCTTCTCTTTTATTCGTTATGGGTGGAAACCTCCTGCGCATGCACCCATTCCTGCAAGGCCTCAAGCTGGGCAGCTAACTCGAAGTATTGCCGATAGTTGGTGGCAATGGTTGCGGCAACATCTTGAGCGGCGACGGCGGGTGCATTAGCAACGCTGGCGGGGTCGGAAACGGCGTTACTTGCGGCTGCGTCGTGCAGCACCCGGAAGCCAGCAGGCAACAGACAAGAATCAGACGGGACATATTGAGAAACCTCCTTGATGATGATGTCGCCCGTGTCGTGGACGACCTTGATACGGTCAACGAAATGCGTGACCACCTGCACAGTGGCCTCGGCCTGTTTTTTCTGGACGCGGGCAACTTGTAAGGCTTGCTTACCAGTTGCCGCATCCCACACAACCTGTACATGGTCAGCACCTTTTACCCAGCCGAAGCCGACCAGCGCGACGGTCAGCAGAATCAAGTCATGCCGGGACAATATCGTGAGCCGATGGATGATTCACCACCAGAGACCACGAACTCTATCAAAGCCAGGCGATCAGGTATGGGTGGATACCATCAGCAAACGATTCTCCGCCGCGCGTGACCTCGCTGGCGTAAAAGGTGAAGAGGGGAAAACACCACCGACGTTCCACGAGATACGATCACTCTCGATTCGCCTCTACACAGAGGCATACGGTGCTGAATTCGCGCAAGCAATTGCCGGTCACAAAGATGCCGCCATGACTGCTATTTACCGAGACGTGCGCGGATCGGAGTGGGTGCAAGTCAAAGTTCAGGCCTAGCGCATTTGTGGTTCATGCCGCCAATTCTTCAGATAGGTCTGGATGCCGCTCAATCAGCCTCAGCAGACACACAATCCCGCCCGGTGGCGCAAATCGCCCCTGCTCCCAATCTCGCAGAGTGGCGACTGGGGTTGCAATTCGCTTGGCAAAAACCTGCTGCGTTAACCCTGTCTTAGCACGAGCGGAGCGCACCAAAAGCTGTTCTGGCGTGGTCACACGGGAAAATTCCCCGCGTTTAGCCTGCCCGAGCGACTCGCGCAGACCGGCTAATTCCATGCCCGCGTCCGCCTCAATGGCGCGGGCGACCTTCTCAATGTCAATACGTTTAATGTCCATGATTCGCCTTTCTGATTTCCTTGGGGGAGATCGTGCTACGCTCAGCTTTTACATACACCGCAATCAACAGCACCACGCCCTGCTCGGATAAGTGAAAATAAACATAACCCGTGCGCCGCCGCGCTTTCCTCTGCCGGAAGCCGCCCAGCGCACCTTACGCGCACCACTCGCTCCCGGAATCACATCCCCAGCTGAAGGATTAGAAGCAATCCATTCGATGAAAGCATCACGCTGCACCTCCGCCCAGATTTTTGAGGCCTGCTGTTGAAATTCAATGGTTTCGATCACTGTGCGCATGGGTTAAATTATACTGGATTCCCGTATTATGTCAACGAGGAATTATTGCAGAGTTTTGGGGAGGTTTTTGGGGAGTTTTGGGGAATGGCGTATTCATTGGGCTTGCAGATATTTGAGCTTCCCTCGAAAAATAGTCTTCCAAGGGTGACGTAAAATTAACGTTACTTTTGGAAAGGCAAATGATGAAAATACCGAAGCAGGAATACACGATGGAGTTCAGGGAGCTGGCCGTCAAGCGACATAAGGAAGTTGGATCGATCAGCGGGGTCGCCAAGGAGTTAGGACTGGTCGAGCAGACATTGCGTAACTGGGTCAAGGCGGCAGAGGCTGGCAAGCTCAATGGTCCGGGCGCCAAGCCGATTACGCCGGAG
>JAUXWM010000069.1 GCA_030681375.1 Gallionella sp. | reverse complement strand
ATATTCAACATTAACCGTTGGAGAGATCATGCGCCCGGCACAACTTCAAGCTGTACTTGACCGCGAATTCATGAGCGCCCGCGAAGGGCACCATACACCCGTTATGCTTTGGGGGCCGCCTGGCGTGGGAAAATCCCAGATCATCGCTCAGGTCGCAACCCGTCACGCTGTACCCATGATTGATATCCGCCTGTCGCAAATGGAGCCATCCGATTTGCGCGGGATTCCCTTCAGAATTGACAACCGGGTTGAATGGGCTGTGCCGTCGATGTTGCCGGATATCGAGCGCCATGGCCCGGAAGGCGTTCTGTTCCTGGACGAAATTACCTCCGCCCCGCCCAGCGTTTCGGCTGCTGCCTATCAATTGATACTTGATCGCCGCCTGGGTGCGTATGAAGTCCCGGCGGGCTGGGCGATCTTCGCTGCCGGCAATCGTCAGGGTGATCGGGGGGTAACCTACACCATGCCGGCGCCTTTGGCCAACCGCTTTTCACATTTCGAGATTGAGGCCAACCTCGATGACTGGGTGAGTTGGGCTTATGGCAATGGTATTGATGAACGTCTGATTGGCTTTTTGCGCTTTCGTCCGGAGCGTCTGTTCGATTTTGATCCTGCGCACAACCCGGTCGCCTTCCCCAGCCCGCGTTCCTGGGAATTTGCCCACCGCGCGTTACAGAAATTCGGCGATGCGCCGGAGTTGTTGCTGGCCACGTTGCAGGCGTGTGTCGGTCCGGCGGCCGGGCTGGAACTCAATGCGTTTGTTGAAAATCTGGATCGCATGCCGGATCTGGACGCCATCCTGCGGGGCGAGCTGGTGGAAGTCCCGCGCGAAGTGGATTTGCAATATGCCGTGGCCTCTGCGCTGGTCGGGCGCGCTGCGCGGGTAAAGGATCGTAGTGATGCGCGTGAAATTCACGGATATATTCTGGATTACGCCAGTCGTTTTCCGCTACGCGAAATGGGGGTCATGCTGGTGTCCGATATGCATCGCGCCATCGGGCAGCAATTGTTTGCCGTGCCGCAGTTTTCCACCTGGGCCAATGCGGTGGCGGATGTCATGCTTTATCAGCGTTAGGGCATGGACCTTCACGACATAGAAACCAAACTGGCGGCGGCCCGTACCCGGTTGATACTGGACAAACCGTTTCTGGGCGCACTCGCCTTGCGTCTGCCGGTGATCGCGGCAGACCCGGCATGGTGCCAGACCACCAGCACCGATGCGCGCAGCTTTTATTACAATCCGGCTTATATCGACGCCTTGAGTATGGAACAGGCTCAGTTCGTGCTGGCCAATCAGGCGCTGCATTGTGCGCTCTCACATTTTTCACGTCGGCAGCATCGCAACCGATTCCGTTGGGATATTGCCTGCGATCACGCCATCAACCCGCTCCTGGTCAAGGACGGGCTCAGGCCTCCTCCGGGCACACTGGTGCTGGAATGTTTTGAAGGCATGACGGCGGAGGAAATTTATCCGTGCATAGCTGAAAACAACAGCGACGAACCTGAGGAGCAGCCGCGCCACGAGGGCGATGGACGTGGTGATACGCAAGAGGAAGCGCAAGGTCAAAAGCCGGACGATGCGGCAAGCAATGATGTAAAAGGTGCGCCCCGGCCGCAGCCGCTGAATGCCAGCGAGCAGGAAGCGCTGTCTGCACAATGGCAACAGCGTCTGGCCGGTGCAGCGCAGCAGGCGCAACAGGCGGGAAAACTGGGCGGCATTCTGGGTCGTATGGTCGGTGAGCTGATGCAGCCCAAGTTGCCCTGGCGCTTGCTGCTCGCCCGTTATATGACGCAGTACGCGCGTGATGATTACAGCTACATGCGTCCCTCGCGACGTGAAGGGGCCATGATATTGCCTTCATTGAGAAGTGCTCAGGCCGATATTTTGGTGGCACTCGATACCAGCGGCTCGATATCGGAGCAGGAGATCGACGAATTCATGAGCGAAATCAATGCCATAAAAGGACAGTTGCGAGCGCGTATTGTGCTCCATGCCTGTGATGCTGCGTTGGATGTGAACGGCCCTTGGCTGTTTGAACCGTGGGACGAATTCAGATTGCCCGGGGATATTCAGGGTGGCGGTGGCACCGATTTCAGGCCGGTTTTCGAATGGGTTGCGCGTCAGGGGCGCGAGCCTGATTTGTTGCTGTATTTTACCGACGCAGCAGGGGGTTTTCCGCCGCTTGAGCCTGCCTTTCCTGTGCTCTGGCTGGTAAAGGGAAGCGCGCCCGTGCCCTGGGGGCAGCGCATACAATTGAACTAAGGACGAATATGTCGGAACTGGCACCGGAAGACGAATTGCGTCTCAATGTGATGATGGCAGGGGAGGTTCAGGCTGTGCGTATCGATGAGGCCGCCATGACTGTCCATGGTTTGTCCTCGCGTGGCGAGGCGGTTATCAAGCTGCATCCGACCGGACGTCCCGAGCAATATTTGCGTCAAGTACGCGAAATGCTGGCTGGCAACGCTACAGGTTCACCGGGCGGCTACCCCGTCTATTTGCATAGCTGGACGCGTATGGGGCAGGCGCGGGATAAGGGTTTGGATTGCCTTTTGCTGCTCGGGGAAACCGAAGCGGTGGTGTCGGTGGCTTATTCAAATGGCTTGACTGACGAACTGGCGCGACGCGCGTGGTGGGCTATGCCGGTGGCTGACAATGCGCGCCGTATGCTGGAGCGTGAGTGCGTGGTTAAGGGGAAAATGGGCAAAGTGCTGGCTGACTACCTTATCGAGCACCTGCCGTTTGAAAATAACCCGCATACGATTATCGATACGGTCCGGCTCGTGTTGCAACCGGGGTTGGTGGATGCAGAGGTGCGCCAAAAACTGTGGAACAGGGGCGCTATCGATAATGCTTACCATGTCGGCTTTCTCGAAACGATGCCGGATGATTTGCCGGCAGTCGTGTCGCCGCGCGAGGATTGGCACGCGCTGGGTGCGAAACTGGCAGCAATGGGTGATCATCCGTATGCGCAACTGCTTGAACGCAGCCTGTCAGCCAGAGGTCAGGCATTTCTACAGACTAGTGAAGCGATGCTGCGCTACCCGGCGGACAGGGACGTGGTGAATAAGCTACTCAATGCACTTGCCGCCTATTTTTCCTCGATCTTATGCACAATCTCCTGCGGCGATGCATCGGCAAATGAAATTATTGCAAACGCGGATGCCCTTTGCCTGGATAAGGCGTCGGCGGCGGGGCAATTCCTGGGGCAATTTCCGGAATATGCATCAGAAGTGCGCGCGATGCAGATTTTGTCCCGCATGAATAGCGATGTGGCCGCGCCCGTTTTGTCGCGCACTACGGCCGGTGGCACGCTGATGCGGCAGAAGCTTGAGCCGATCACCACACCTATCCTGCAACAAATAGCCGTCTTGCGCGGACAGGTGTTCAGCGTTTCCGAACCGCGGCGTCGCCCGCGCACATAAGATCAGCTTGTGGCGCTCAGGAGGTTATTTCCTGCAAGTTCCAGCGCGGTTTGACGTTAAAGCGGTATTCCTTTGAGCCTTCCCGTTGCGCGAGGCGCAAGGCGCCGGCAAAGGCGATCATTGCGCCGTTGTCGGTGCAAAATTCCAGGTCGGGATAAAATACGCGCCCGCCGCGCCGGCCGATGTCATCGCTCAAACGACTGCGCAACAACTGGTTTGCGCCTACGCCGCCTGCCACCACCAGTTGTGTCAGGCCGGTCTGTGCCAGCGCCGCACGCGCTTTGTGCGCCAACACATCAATAATGGCTTCCTGCGTCGCATACGCAATGTCGGCGCGGGTCTGTTCATCGGGTTCACTTTGCCTGACCAGCGTCAGCACGGCCGTCTTCAATCCGCTGAAGCTGAAATCCAGATTGCCGCTGTGCAACATCGGGCGGGGTAATTTATAGCATCCGGGGCGACCCAGCGCGGCGAGTCGGGCCAGCGCAGGGCCGCCCGGATAGCCTAGGCCCAGTAGTTTCGCGCTCTTGTCGAAGGCCTCGCCCGCCGCATCATCCAGTGTTTCACCCAGCAGTTCATATTGTCCCACGCCATTCACGCGCATCAGTTGCGTGTGTCCACCCGACACCAGTAGTGCGACGAAGGGAAATTCGGGGGCGGGATCGGACAGCAGCGGAGAGAGCAGGTGGCCTTCCAAATGATGGATGCCGATGGTGGGTATGTCGAGTGCATAAGCCAGAGCATTGGCGACGCTGGCGCCGACCAAGAGCGCGCCACCCAGTCCCGGCCCCTGAGTGTAGGCAATCGCATCCAGTTGTTGTGGCGATACATTCGCCTCACGCATGACCTGGCGCACCAGCGGGATGATGCGCTGTACATGGTCGCGGGAAGCGAGTTCAGGTACGACACCTCCATATTCACCGTGCATGGCAATCTGGGTATGCAGTGCGTGCGACAGTAATCCGCGCCCCATTTGATAGAGCGCGATGCCTGTTTCGTCGCAAGAAGATTCAATTCCAAGTGTAATCAAAGACATTGTGTGCTTTCCAATCAGGCTACATTGTAAAGAGAAAAGCGCCCAAATGGACTGCCTGTAAATAATTACAGAAATATTTCAAAAAAGAGTTGACGGCAAAGTTTGAATCTCTATAATGCGCACCTCTTCGCTGCCGCAGCGAACGCTCTTTAAAAAACTAATTAAACAATCGACGAGTGTAGGTGCTTGGTTTTTGGGAAGTTTATTGGCCTTAGGGCGCGATAAACGACTTTAAAATATAGTAGTACTTACACGAAGTTGAAAAAAATCATGTCAATGATTTTCTTTGAGTAAGATCGGTTCTGCAGAGAACCAAAACAGGTATTGAACTTAAGAGTTTGA
>JAUXWM010000067.1 GCA_030681375.1 Gallionella sp. | reverse complement strand
GGGGCTGCCGCCCTCGGCCTGCTTAAGAATTGCGATGATCTGGCTATCTGAAAAGCGTGATAACTTCATGTAAAAATTCCTCTATTTCCAAGTGAGAAAATTCTACTTCTAATCGCAACTAATTTCAGGGGGGATTACCGTATGACTCACCACTCAGCCGACGTATCGCCCCCAGACCCTTGCCCAGCGTACTCGAAGTTGAATAACCATCTTCTTCGGCGCTGGCCAGATCCGCGATACCCGGACCGTAGTCCAGCGACAGCATATCCAGTACGCCACCGGGCTGCATCCACAGCTGCACCATACCCCGGCCGGCAGCATGTTTCACGTTATTGCTGACCAGCTCAGCCGCCACCAGCAACATATTCTCCCGTTCCAGATTGCTCACCCCCAGACGCCGGGTGATGGCGACCAGTTTTGCGCGCAATAATATCAAGGCGCTTTCGCTTTGCGTCACGCTATTGAATAGCAGCTTGCAATCAACTGCGCTGTCGAACACCTCAGACATGGGCTTCTTTCGCTGCACATATTGCGCCACAGAGTTGCGCATCGCTGCGGCTGCATGGGGCCACCACCACACGACCTCGCCCGCGATGCTTAGCCTCATACAGCGAACTGTCCGCCTGACGAATAAAATCCTCCAGGCTCAGGCCCTCAGAACTGTGCGAATCGATCGCCGCAATGCCAATACTGACCTTGCCGTCCATTTGCTGTATGACTTGCCTGGCCTTGTCGCAGGCCGTGACATAGTCGGAATGCACCATCATGGCAAACTCGTCTCCGCCGAAACGAAATGCGTAATCCACATCTTCCCGGATCACGCCGCGCAACACCCGCGCCATCCTGATTAAATGACTGTCTCCGTACTGATGCCCGTGTTGATCGTTAATAGCCTTGAAATAATCTAGATCCAGCATGATGAGTGACAGCGGGGTTTTCTGACGCATGGTGTGACGAAAGGCCTGATCCAGCTTTTCATCGAACGCGCGACGGTTTAACAATCCGGTAAGCGGATCCGTTTCGGCCTGACGCATTGAAGCCTGCAACTCTGCCTGACGGCTCAATAATTTACTCTGTAACTCGTTCAATTCCCGCTCGGTGCGTACCCGCGCCTCCTGAAAATGACGCACCATCGCCTCGTTGCGTTGCATCAATATTTCCGGGTCGACAGACTCTGTGGATTTACACAAATGATCACGCAATTGATCGATCACGGGTTGCTCTATCTGGCCCAACTCGGCGAACACGAATTTTTCGTCACACCAATGGACACTCAGACTATTATTTTGCAGTTGCACGCTGACGGAAAAAAGCTGCCCGCAGCAGGCTCCCGCGGCACGCAAACGCTGATTCAGCGCCATGCTGGCAAGCGCGGCTCGAAAGGCATTCCCCTTGAGGCTGCCTACACTTTCCATTAGAAAACGGATGAAATCCTGCAAATCAGGTTCAATTGTCAGGTTCAGCCTCAGCAGTTCAACTGATTTCACAACACCCCATCATGATGGTTTGGTTACGCCTTATAACTGTCATACCGGACCGGATCAACTTCGATCCGCCATTATTCCCTATACGCGCCCTTCAGAAGGCAAAAGATTCGAGCATCAAAAAATAAATATCAAACCCCATGTCGCCAGCGCATTCACGATGCTGATGAACACCGCCGCACTGGCGATGTCTTTGGCGCGTTTGGCCAGCGGATGACGCTCCAGCGAAGTGTGATCAACTGCAGCTTCCAGCGCGGAATTAATCAGCTCTACAATCAGCACCAGAAAAATACTGCTCACCAGCAGGACTTTCCCGGTCGTGGTCACGTTTGATAACAGCGCAACAGGGATGGCAATCGCAGCGACCAGAACTTCCTGCCGGAATGCATCTTCATGCACCAGTGCCGCGCGCAGACCTTGCAGCGCAATCCCGGTGGCGCGCCAGGCATGCGTCAGACCGGGTTGATGTTTATGCGGATTTTCCATACTGATTTCTCTTGGTTGCAGCTATCATGGCCCGGCTTCAGCTGTATTGAACTCAGTGTACTTTTCCCACTGACCGTGGCCGCGACCGAGATAATAGCGATTATCTTGCTCGGCCACCGTCATCTGCTCATTCTGTGAAACAAACGGAGTCATCGGCAATCCTTCCACATAATCGGACGGTGAAAATTTGTTATCGTTAAACGGGGATTTTTTCAGCATGCGCTCGATGATGTGCGACATAGCCAGATAGCTCACAGGCTGGTCGATCGAGAGCGTTCCGCCTGCACGCTGCACATTACCGCCTATCACTTTGATTCCGACCGGTATCAGGGTAATGTTGGGCGTAGGAATCTCGCGCAGGCCGGCTATCTGTTTTTTGTCGCCGCGCACTGCACCGCCATGCTCGGGTATCATCACGACTACCGCCCGCCTGCCGGACTCGTCCAGACTCTTCATGAACTGTTCGGTGCGGTCCAGAAATTCGCTCAAACGCGCCCTGTACGTCTCCAGACTGTTTGGCGTGGAATGCGCGTCAGGCAAATGATTGCCGTCGTGCATGCTGACCGTGTTGTAATACAACGCAACACGCGGGCTATGAGATATTTTCCTCATTTCCAGCCAGCGATTGAGCACGTCCAGATCGTCGTAAACTGGCGCACCATCAAAAGCACGCTGTGTAACTTTCAGCCCATCCAGCGTCATGGGAGGGACAGTCAGGCGACCAGTGGACTGCACCTGCCCGAGGAAATCATCGAATTTCCCGTCATGATTCAAGGCCAGTTCGGTGTCGAAACCACTGCGCAGAAGACTGTTCATCAAATAGCATTTTTCAGGAACAGGAGCGTACATTTTTCCATGCTCCTGCTGTCCGCATGTGGAGCGCAACAAACGAATGGCAGCAGGCCCGCTGTAGGACGCAGCCGAGTTAAAATTCTTGAGAAGAATATCGAATCGCTGCCAGAGCGGATGCTGCTCCAGACCCACGGCACGCACATCGTCCCACGACAGGGAGCAGACATGAATAAAAATCACATCGAAGGGGACGGCATTGGCCTTGGGCCTGTCGAACGCAATATGGCGATCCGCCTCTTCTGCAAAGAAAGCCTGCATCACCTTATCCATATCCGGCATAGGCTTATCCGCAACGCTGCTCTCTTTTCCATTGAATGTTTGCTCGACAAAACCGGATAACGGACTTAGCACGAGCCACAGACCCAACATGCCCGCCATGATCAGCGCCGCCGCATTTACACGACGCGACAACGCCCAATATACCAGCGAAACTGCGGCCAACACACCCAGCACGGGGAAACTGATAAAGCGCGCGACCAATTCAATCAGATAAGGAAGACTGAAATTACTCAACAACGAAGCTTGCGACAGCACACGTCCTATGGGTGGCAACCAGGAATCGTAATAGAGCAAAACCACGGCGAGCGACAAGGAGATTAAGCCTTTAGCCCTGCGCACCAATCGGTACTTCACCGGCAACAGGATGAATACGGCAAAGGCAATATTTTCCAGCGGATGGAAACCAATCAGCTCCATCCCGAACAGGACAAATTTTGCTATGAAGTAATAAGCCCATATTCCCAGCGCAAGCCTGGCATAGAGCGGTTTATTGCTTAGGTCCTGAGCTGCGACTCTGCCGGATCCGCGCCGCGACTCAACCGACAAATCGCGACGTTGCCTGGGCCCTGTCCTCCTGTCACCGATGGGACGCTTGACCGGATTAACGGGGGCGACCGGGTTAACCGGATTGTCGTTTTGCGCATCTCCAGCACCTGCGTCCATTTGCTCGGGATGCCACAGCTGCGGCTGCACCTTGCCCAGACTCACTGGGGGTTCAGGCGCAACACCCAAATTCCTCAGCGTGGCCTGCTTTAGCCGGGCCCCAAGCCGGATGGTATAGCCCAGGCTCCTGGGTACTTCCTTCAAGGGACTCTGTGCAAGCGGCTGCACTATCAGTGTACGGCGCTGCTCGGGACTCATCCGCCGGTCGCCACTGGGATGCCTTACCCGGTAACGCGCCTCAACGCTGCTCGCACCCGCCCTGCGTCCCAATGTGTCGCGAGTCTTTCTCGATGTATCAGGTCTGGAAATTACGCCCAGCCAGCGCGGCGCTTGTGCCGCCTGTTTCACCTGCTGACCCAGCCAGTTCAGATATGCCGACCAATGGGGCAACTTTTGCTGCGGGTCCTGCGCAACCGGACTCTCCGCCACAGTGTAAGCCGGTGTACTCCCGGTCGCCTCGCCTGTATTCCTCCGATCACGGCTAGGCCGGGGCACGGTTCTCCGGTCACCGATGGTGTGGCTGACCTGCGCTCTTGATGTGCGAAGATTGCTACCCGGTTCATCCTGTTCAACAGAGCGATTCAACGATGGCACTCCAATGATGCGGCTTAAATTTCAAAAATCGACGTTTACCCTGACTTAAAGCGTAATACCTTTTGGAGCATAACCCATATCCTGCACTTTACTCAACCCGAACAGCCATTTCAGTGTTTGCCATGCCCAGCTTCCACCTCATCAGCAGCAACCCCATTAACGCCATGACGGCACTGCACGAATACAATACGGTCGCACCGTAATACTGCCAGATCGGGCCACTGGCCAGCCCGCCCAGCATGCCGCCCGCACCATAGGTCAGGCTGCCGAACAAGGCCTGACCTTTGGATTGATGCCGCCCCTGAAAAAATTCATGCACCAGACCCACCGAGGCAGCGTGATACGCGCCAAACGTTGCGGCGTGCAGCACTTGTGCAACAAGTAGCAGCAGTAAAATATCCACTCCCCAGCCTATCAGCATGAAACGCACCACGGCGAGGGCAAAGCTGGCGACCAGAATGCGGGTATAGCCATAACGAAGCATCAGCCTGGGCATCAGGAAAAACACGGCAATTTCGCAAATCACGCCCAGCGCCCACAGCGCGCCTACCGCACTTTTAGCATAACCGTGCTCAACCAGATAAATAGAGAAAAAGGTGTAATAGGGGCCGTGCGCAACAGACATCAGAAAGCACGCGCCAAACAGCGCCAGCACCCGCGGCTGATACATGATCTTCCTGATAGACTGATGATCGGTGTGATGTGGCCGCACGGGGGTATCGGGAATTTGCCGCGAAAAGATCAGTATCCCCAGCTCGCAGATCAAACCGGCCCATAGCAGCCAGGCGATGGCGATGTAATCGAAGGCATAGCCCAGCCCGACCACGGCGACAATAAACCCCACCGACCCCCAGGAACGGATACGCCCATAGCGCGTGGCATGTTTACCCAGATAGCTGAGCGTAGTCGCCTCAACCAGCGGCATGGAGGCACTCCAGAAGAAACTCATTAGCCCGAGCACCAGAAACATTCCCCAGAAACTGGTGGTCATGAACACGCCCAGATAGAACACCGCGCTCAGCGAGGCTGCGATCTGCACCACCAGCAGACGCTTGCCGGTATGATCTGCCAGCCAACCCCACAGATTGGGCGCCAGCATGCGCATCACCGGCTGTACCGACATCAAAATGGCAATTTCAACCGCACTGAAGTTTATGGATTGCAGGTACAAGCTCCAGTAGGGCGCGAACAACCCTATGAAGGCGTAATAGAAAAAATAAAATCCGGCAATACGCCAGTAGTAATTTTTGGCTTGGTTCACGTGCTGATTTGAATATGCCGATAAGATGTATATTCTAGCGTGCACGCGCATTTGGCACAGCGCAACTTACTTAAATCAGGAAAGGACGGCTTCCCCGCGACATTCCGACACATAACAATTTGTTTTTCTCTGAATTTTTCTGTACGTGTGCAATAGCAACATGACGCATTGCAAAGTTCCCCTGCGTTGCGTAGTATTCGCCGCTATAAATTATTACAGCTTTGCAGGGACGGCAGCATGGCGTGTTTTGACAATACGTCATCGCGTACAGTTAGACAAATAACAATGAAAACAACTGACTCAACATCACGGGCGCAGATACGCCAGAATGGCGATGCCATCTCATTAACTCTTTGTCTAAGATATTAAGAATTAATTTCAAGGCCGTTACTGAATGATATTTGATTCAAAGCTTATTCATCGGACACTGCACTGCCTGGCGCTCGTGCTGATACTCGGCATGAGTACCTTCACGACTGCTCATGCCGCGCCGTCGTACTGTGAAAAATCCTGGCCGGCCTGGGATGCGTTCAAGAATAACCTTATCGATGAAGACGGGCGCGTGGTGGACAGCATCTCGGATGCCATGATAACCACCTCTGAAGGACAGGCTTATGCACTGTTTTTCTCACTCGTGGCCAATGACCGTGTCACGTTTGACAAGCTGTTGAACTGGTCCGAGAAAAATCTGGCGGCCTACGACCTGATGACGCGCCTGCCATCCTGGCAATGGGGTGGCAAAGAGGAGCAGACCAGGGGTGTGATGGATGTAAATTCCGCCTCGGATGCCGATCTGTGGATGGCCTACACCCTGGGAGAAGCAGGCAGACTATGGTCTGATCGCCGACTCATTGCACTCTCTTCGTTATTGGCCGACCGCATCCTGGCAACAGAAACCCTGGAAGTTCCCGGATTGGGCCTGGTGTTATTGCCGGGCGCGACCGGTTTCACCCCCTCCTCCACACGTGTGCGATTAAACCCAAGTTATGTGCCGTTGCAATTAATGCGCTGGTTTGTGGCGCACAGCAAAGACCCGCGCTGGACATCATTGCATAACACTTCGCGACGATTGATAGTAGACTCCGCGCCCGAAGGTTATGCGCCTGAATGGGCAATTTATGACTACCAACGTGGATTCATGCTTGATGAAGATGACGAAAGGCGCGGACTGGGCTCTTACAATGCCATTCGCGTCTATTTGTGGGCAGGCATGTTGAACGCAGACGATGCCGACCGGCGCGTATTGCTGGACGCCTTAAAACCCATGGCGCGCTTCGTGTCCAAACATGGCTCGCCGCCAGAATCCATCAATATTTTGACAGGCGTTGCAAACAACCCTGGGCCGAGCGGCTTTTCTGCCGCCATGGTGCCCTTCCTGCAAGCGGCGGGGATGAAAAAAGCCGTTGAAGAACAATTGCTGCGCATTGCTGCGCAGCCCATATCAGAAGATAGTTATTACAGTCAGGTATTAAGCTTGTACGCGCTGGGTTGGCACGACAACTTATATCGCTTTGAATTGAATGGAAACCTTACCCCGCGCTGGATATCCACATGCCCATAAAATTACGCACCTTATCGATTGTTCTCGTTATCGCCGGGATCATTTCGGCTCCCGCACTGGCTGCCACGACGGCAAATACATCTACTGACTTCCTGTTGAGCGGAGCGAAAAAATGGGCCGCAAAAGATCGTCCCGACCTCGCAAAGAATTTGTTGCAGAAACTGATTCTGATAGAACCCAATTCACAAGATGCTTTGTTCATGCTGGGCAATATCGAGCTGACGGCGGGTAATCACGCTGAGGCGCGGGTTTATTTAAACGCACTGGAAAAAACGGCGCCCAACGGCTCGCTCACTCAGGAATTAGGTGCTTCGTATCGTCTGGCAACCACGGACAGAAACCAGCTGGAAGAGATGCGCTCGCTGGCGCAAGCGGGCAAAACCGCCGAGGCAGAAAAATTGCTCATGCAAATTTTCCCCGGCAAACCACCCAGAGGTGAAATGGGCGTGGAATACTACCGCCTGATAGGCTCAACAAAAGCGGGCTTTATCCGGGCACAAAATGAACTTCCCGTCTTATACAAGGAAACGGGCGATTCTCGTTATCGTTTGATTCAGCATGAATTACAGGCCAATCATCCCGAACACCTGGCCTCGGCTATTCGTGGCTATGAAGAATTGTCCAGAAGCCCCAATGTCAATACGCAGCGCCTGCAGGACAACTGGCGACGGGACTTGTACAGATACCCCGACAATGCCAACAAACTGTCCGCCATTAAAAATTTTCTGGCCGCGTACCCCAATGACAAGGAAATGATCGAATTATTGGGTGACTCCCAAAAGAATATAGAGGCGCAGCGCCTGGCTCCCAGACCGGTAACCCTTGCCGCGATTGAGCCCGCCCCCGCAAAACCACAAAAAATCGCACCCGCTATCAATAAAGTTACAGCGATAACCAAAGCTGCGCCTATTGAAAATAAAGTAATTTCCGCGCCCAAGGTGACGGCAGCCAAACCTGCCACAAAACAGCCACGCGTAGCCAGAAAAGCGCCTGAAATAGTCGAGCAACCCGTCGTCAAGCAGGCCACAATAGTCAAGCAGCCCAAAATAGTCGAACCCGTTATCGTGGAACCAGTTGCTGCGCCCCCTGTTGCCGTAGAAATCGTCAGCAAACCGATTGACCCGGACATCATTGCGCGTACCGAAGCACTGGATGCGCTGGAGGATGGCAAACTGGAAGTGGCCGAAACTTCACTGATGGACTTGCTCAAACGCAGACCGCAAGATTCGGAAATATTGGGCGGGCTGGGTTTTGTGAAATTACGCCAGGGCAAACAGGCCGAAGCCGAAAACTGGTTTAAACAAGCCTTGCGCGCGTCAGACGATGATAACATCGGAAAATGGACCAGCTTGGTCGCCACAGCAGGATTCTGGAAAAACATACGCCTGGCTGACGAACGACTGGAAGAAAACCAGCTGCGCGAGGCGGAAGCCGCCATTCAGCAGGCGCTGCTCCTGCAACCTGAAGACCCCTATGCGCTGGCATTGCTGGGCAACATCAAGGCGGCGGACAACGATCTTGTCGAGGCCGAGCGTCTGTATCGGCAGGCGCTTGACAAGGAAGGTCACAACGTTGCTGCGATACGCGGATTGACCAGTTTGCTGACGCGTACTCAGCGCAGTGCGGAAGCGCTGGAACTGCTGGAGCGGGTTTTCCGGACTTATCCGGATGAACTGAACCAGAACCCCGAGAACCATGCCGGATTGCTAAGGGAAGAAGCGGATTTGTATATCGCCGCACATCGCCCCAGCCACGCGGTTCAAGCTCTGGAAATGGCGGTCGTGCTTGCCCCGAAAAATGCATGGGTGCGGTTTTCGCTGGCCAAGTTGTACATCAGCCTGAATCTCACACCGCTGGCCATACAGGTGCTTCAGGAGGGCGCAGCCCTCTCTCCCAAAGACCCAGACATGCACTATGTACGCGCGCTGGTGCTGATCAGCCTGAATGACTATGCGGGCGGCCTGGACAGCCTGGCCCAAATCCCTGATGCGGCAATGACTAAACCCATGCGGGAAACATGGAATCGCGCCTTGATTCAATATCATTTCCAGCAGGCCGAAAGCATGCTTGCCCAGGGCAATCGCAAAGAAGCCATCCGCATCATGTCCATAGTAGAAACCCAGGCACGCAACAATTATTCGGCGACAGAACAGGTCGCTGAAGGCTGGTTTGGACTCGATTTGCAGAAGCAGGGACTCAGTGCGATGCGCAAGCTGCCTCAACCCGTGCCGCTGGGCACGCAAGTCTATTTTGCCTCCCTGCTGAACCGCGCCAAACAGGATCAGGAACTCGCCGCCTACTTGCCCTCCTTACGCATCCCGGAAGGTACGGACGTCACCACCCAGAAATACAAAACGACCCTGCAGGATATTGAATTTTCGATGGCAGGCAGACAATTCGACAAACTGATGGCTGCGGGCAAAACCGAACAGGCGCAACAACTTGCCGATACTGTGCTCAATACCGGCCAGCTGAGCAACGCTGACTATTTCAAGTATCACCGGGCTTATTTTGCGCGTTCGGACTTACCTGAAAACGCCATCCCGCTGCTGGAACAGGAAAAAGAACTCTACCCTAACGATTTGAGCATTCGCTGGGATCTTGCCTATGCCTACTACCAGGCGAAACAGAATACTCAGGCGCAAGGCGAAATACAGGAACTGCTTTCGCTGACAACCGGTGACGACATCGATATGCGTTTGCGGGTTGCCAAACTCCAGCAAAACATGGGAGATCATGCGGGTGCGAAACGCACTATCAACGATTTGCTGAATCGTTTCCCTGAGAACACGGATGTCTTGATGCAGGCCGGAAATATTGCGCGTTCCGAAGGCAAGTACAACCGTGCGATGGGCTATTACCGGCAGACCCATGAGCAGGCTCAGAAACCCGTCGTTGCAGAAACCAAGACCGTCAAACCAGCAGAGCAGGACACGGATGTATTGCTGGACCTGCTGCCCGACCAGCGTATAACAACGAGCTCCCGCATAAGCAAGACCAGACGTGTCGCACCCGCGCTGGTGAGCACAAAGGAAAGTGACAAGATTTATCGTGCCGCCCTGGCTAGCGATGTTGTAAAAACAAAATATGTGGCCAATGGCGCGGCAACCGCTGCCGAACAGGAAATGGAAAGCATCGCCTCGCGGCGTACGGCAAAGATTGAAGCCGGGCTGGATATACAGTCAAAAACAGCCAGCAGTGGAACATCGACTTATAACGCGACAGAAATCCCGCTGCTCGCCCGCTTTCCGATCGGATATGAGGCGCATGGAAGCGTTCAGGTTGATCTAGTCAACATCGATGCCGGCACACTGCCGTCCACCTATAACGATTCGGCCTTATTCGGACAGATTCAGGCTTACGGTGTTCCGACACAACCCATCCCGCAAAAGGCGTCGGGCACCTCCATAGGCTTCGGCTATGAACAGGAATCCGTAAGAGCGGACATCGGTGTTGTCGGCATAGGCTTCCCGGTCAGCAACCTGGTGGGCGGTCTGCGCAAGGGGGGTGACGTGGGGCGCTTAAGTTACTCGCTTACGCTCTCCCGCAGACCTTATACCGGTTCACTGCTCTCTTATGCCGGCGCCAAAGACCCTGCCACGAACACGACATGGGGCGGCGTGACCAACACCGGCCTGGGACTCTATATGTCCACCACCCTCAAGGACTTCAACGTATCAACGATGGCCTCCTACGGATTGCTGCGAGGCAAGAACGTATTGAATAATGATCGTCTGTATTTACGTGCTGCCATTGACCAGGACGTTTACAGCAGCGATGACACCATCCTGAACATAGGATTGAACGCCAATTACACCCGCCATTCCAAGAACGAGGCCTACTATACCTTCGGACACGGCGGCTATTACAGCCCTCAGAGCAGCCTCAGCTTCAGCCTGCCTATCGAGTTAATCGGCCGCGAAGACATGCTGTCTTACCAGCTCAGGCTCAACTTATCCTATTCACGCACCAACGAAGATGCGGCCGTCTTCTACCCGACCGACCCAGGCTTGCAGGCACTTGCGACGACGGTTGCAGCAGGCGGACTGTTCCCCAAAGGTTATCCTCAGCCGATCTATGGAGGCGGTACTGGAGGCGGATATGGCTATGGTCTGCGCGCAGCAACCGAATATAGACTCACGCCGAATTTCGCGCTCGGCGGGCGCTTCAACATGGAGCGCTCGGCTTATTACGCACCCAATTCGCTGTTGTTTTACCTGAGATATATGTTTAACCCGGAAACAGGCCAGGTCAAAATGCGCCCTGATCCGGTGACGCCTTATTCGCAATACTGAACGGGCAGCGTGAATGCGGGCGAGCATTCATGCTCGCCCGCTCGTCTATATAGCATATTGAAAGGCTATGTCGCAATTAACTGTTGACAGCAATCCGATCATACTGAACGTCGATGTTCACGCGGAGACGCGGAGATATAATCTGCCAAGCAACTGGATTGCCCCCGCCGCGCTTTCTGCCACGCTTTGCTCGCAGCTAAAGGTTTGCGGCTAAAGGCCGCTCGCAATGAGGCTTTTATGAACAAATCAGCCTATCCTCAGGGTGGTTGTCTGCCTTGCTCCGCGCTCTCCGCGTCTCCGCGTGAGATATTCCAAATCCAGGTCCAGTTTCAACAGGCAACTACGACAGAGCGTATTGAAAATATTGGAAATTCACGCAGACCGTTTATCAAAACTCGGCCTTTCCGAAGAATAGCGCAAGACCGCCGCAAAGCTACAGATTTCCCTTGCTTAACGCCTCCAGCCACTGACGTTCAGCGTCCTTGACCGGCATTTCTATGACGCGTTCAGGAATTTCCCAGATTATCGTCCTGGGCGGATTATCGCGGAATGTCGCGCCGGCGAAATAGGCCACGGCGGCTCCCGAGAAATCCCCCCCGTCTTTAGCCAGATTGGCCACGGGTTCGCCCAGTGTATGCTCCAGAAACGGCACAAAGTTGCTGTTGCGTGAATAAGAGGTGCCGATCAGCGCAATGGATGGCAAACCGGCATCACCAAACAAGTCATCGCTTTCTACGGCAATCGGGGCAACTTCCGTGGCTTGCACACTTTCCATTCCGGGTCGCAACAATCCGGGCAGGCCATCCAGCCCGGCCAGATGCACCAAATCACCGGAGCGCTCGATGCGCGCAGCTTCCGGCAGCGCAGCGCCTGCCGCGAGTACAGCCCACTGAAGGTCACTCAGGCGGGCTGCCACGGTCGTGGCTGCGGCATGCGCCCCTGTCTCGTTCCAGTGTGTATCCGTGCGGTAATAACGCTCTCCCGGCGTGCTATCCAACGCGGCAGTCAAGTTCAGCGTTTCAATAGCGTGCGGCTTCATCAGAGCCAGCCAGTTCACCACCCGCTGATCAAACAGGACGGAGCGCTTGAGCCCGCAAAGATGCGCGCGCTCTATGCGCGTTTTATCGGGCACCACGGCCACCAGCAGTTGGATGCCACGTTCCTTTAAGCGGCTGGCAAGTTGCGCTGCCAATGCCGCCCTGAACTCAGCCGATTCATCCCTGTCGAGATGCAGCGTTAACTCGTCGGCCAGAAATAACCACTCCGAACAACCTGCACGCACACTCGGGCCTAAATCACCCGTCAGATTCCACAAGATGCCGCGCTCTATCTTGTTGAAGGTACTGCCCAGTACGAAGTGTTTATTAAGCAACTTGGTAAAACGCCGGGTTGATTCACCGCTCAGAATGTTGGCCGGCTTCTTCAACTCGACCCAGTCTTCATCCGGCACGGCCTTGAGCGACAGAAAGGTAACGACGAAACCAGCCAGCAACAGCACAGCGAATGCCAGCACCGGCAACAACATCAGGTATTTTCGTTTTATCAGCATGGCTTCACCCTATCAAAACTGAAAATACAGGAACGGGGGCGATTGTTGACCCGTCAGCACGATAAGCGCATAGGCAAAGGCCAGCACCGGCCAGAGCGCACGCCACGCCTGCGTGCCGAATATCCACCAGCCGGTCTGTGCAATGCGCATCGCAGGATAAATGATGCAGACAATTCCCAGGATGAAGGACGCATAGATCGTTGGTCGCAAGGCCAGTGCGACCTCATCGCCCATCGCCACACCATTGAAACCGAATTGCCCGCCCCACACCGTCAGCGCGGCGGAAAAATCGGCTGCGCGGAAGACTGTCCACGCCAGCATAACGACAATCAGGGTAAGCAGGCGCGAGAAGAAATCAGGCATGGCATAACCCATGTTGTTATAGGCACGCGCAATGCAGAGCGCCGCACCGTGAATAAAACCCCAGATCAGGAAATTCCAGCTCTCCCCTCCATGCCACAGGCCACCAATCGACATAGTCAGCATCAGGTTGATGTAAGTGCGCGTCTGGCCGCTGCGATTCCCACCCAGCCATGCGATATACAGGTAATCGCGCAGCCACGATGACAGTGTTACATGCCAGCGACGCCAGAAGTCCTGAATGGACACGGCAAGATAGGGGTTGTTAAAGTTGATTTCAAACTTGAAACCCAGCATCAATCCCAAACCAATTGCCATCAGACTGTAACCGGCGAAATCAAAATAAAGCTGGATGGTATATGCGCCGCAGCCTATCCATGAATCAATTAAGGACGGTGCGGATTGGGCGAATACCAGCTCAACCAAAGGCGAGAGCGGATCGGCAATCAACACTTTCATCGCAAAGCCGATCATGAACAACCGCACGCCGGATGCAAATTCTTCTGCGGAAAAAAACCGTTCCCTGAGCTCTTTCTCAATCACCTTGTAGCGGACGATAGGCCCGGCAATCAGGTGTGGAAACATGGCGATGTAAGCGCTGAAAAAGCTCAAGTTATATTGCGCCTTAACCGTACCGCGCCGCACATCAACCAGATAGGAAATGGCATGCAACACGGTAAAGGAAAGCGCGATGGGCAGGAAGATAGTTTCCCATGCGATCAACGGATGCTCTTGACTACCGAACAGGTCATTGAGGGATTGCACCACGACATTGGCGTATTTATACCAGGCCAGACTGCCCAGATTCACCAGAATCGCGCCTGTCATCATGCGCGTCTTATATTTTTCCGAGGTTGATTTGTCTATCAGTATCGCCGCCAGCCAAGTGATAATGGTCAGTGCAATAATCAAAATCAGAAATTTTGGCGTCCACCATGCATAAAATAGCCAACTTCCGATCAGCAGCGTGTGATTACGAAATTGTCGCGGGGTAAGAAAATAAAACGCAAAAAAAACGGGCAAGAACAGCGTCAGAAATTCCAGAGACGCAAATACCATAAATTGTGACTCCGAAATAATGCGGTTTAATAAAAAACATCAACAACTTACCGCAGAAATACGCCATGCCGGCGTATGCTCGTAAGAGGCCGATTTTACAATATGTTTAGCGGCTTAAAGTGAGCGCGGCATTCGCTATCAGTCACGCACGAAAAATGTCTGCCGGGTATTTTTCAGCGTCAGCAAAAATACGCTGTAACGCTCACCGGCCTGAAGTTGCGACAGGTCAACCGCCGCACTGCCTGAATGCCCGGTGCAGGCCACAGAGGCACTCAACTTAACGGGATTAACCAGACGACGTTGTACAGAAAAAGGCTGCACCTTGTCCAGTATGGTGACGTTTTTAGCGCCGCCCTGCATGACGGCAGCGCTACATTGTGCGTCCAGATTAAACAGCGCCAGCGATGCGCGCATCGCATTGAAATCACTCGGAATTTCTCTTACCAGCTTCGTTTTAACGCGTCCATGACCGCTGGGCACTACGACTATCGTAATGTATTCCCACGGGCTACCCACCACGTCCACTGGGATTTTACGGTTGTTACTCTGTATCGTCGCGGATAATTTTGAGCCGGATTTGACCGGAAAAAAGCGCGATGCACGCCCTTCCGCCTGAGTAGTCAATTCAACTTTCGCCGACCCTTGCGTTGAAATAACCGCAATATCCTGTTCTGTCGCGTTCACGAAGCGTACATAGGAGGATTCTTCTGACGGCCCAGTTTCATAGAGTTGCGGTTCCGCATGTACAAGAACTGTGCCTGCACAAAGACCTGCCAGCAACAATCCCACCAAGCGACGAGCACTATTTCTCATATCAGCCTCAGTGTTTGATTTTTTGCAAGATATCGGACGAAACTATCACCCGGGAAATCGCACTGCCCCAGGCCTGATAACCGGCTTTGGTAAAATGCTGTCCGTCATCGGCAAGCGTACCCCATTCGCCCGGCTTGGACATGGCCAAAGAATTGACATAGATACATGGTGAAACGATATCCGCGAGGTATTCAGACATTTCCTTCACGCGCGGGAAGTTTTTACCATTCTTGCCGCCTTCATTACCCCATGCAGGCCCGACCCACACACAACTCGCGCCACTGGCCTTGATACCCTTGGTCAGGGCACTGACTTCATGCCATATCCATGTTTTAGGCAAGCTGGCACTCTTATAGCCCGCCATAGTGTCGCCGTTTACGACCACGATCAAATCAGGGTGATGCAAGTTAACCAATTCGGGCAAAGGTTTGGTGGAACCCGCCTCACCCGCACGTATCCTCAAGGGGCCGTCATCCAGCCTGAAAGCACTGCCGCAAGGCGGCTGCATTGTTTTCATCCACGCGCCTGAGGGCGTACCGCATGCACCGTACGAATAAACCTTCGCGCCGTTGCGCATCAATTCGTCATGCAAGGTAGTAATTAAATAGTCCTTGGTTGCCAGATGACTGTCACCAATCACCAATACGGTCAGACCTGCAAGAAGTAAGCTCATTATTTAACCCCTATATTTTCACGTTAAGCAAACGGAGCGAGTTTAAGCGTTGAATTTATGGTTGTCCAGAATTATGAAAATAACCCCCACCAAACATAGACCTAAGTATAGATATATCTATATACTCCGTTTCACCCTATGACATAGTCCGAATCTGATTATATCTACCTAACTCCCTATGCACAGAACGCCCTACTGGTCGGATTACCTGCAAAAAACTGACGAGCAGGTAAAACAACCGACCATCACAAAACCACAATCGCTCGTGGCGAGTGAACAGGTGTTGTCGAAAAATGTGCCGCAAAAACCCCACTCACCAACAGAGTCGGGGCAATCAGGCAACTTTCAAAGCGATGGCAGGAGAAATACCGCGCGACGCAATAATTCTATATCGACAAATAATTTAGCCGGCCGCTCTATAGGGAATAGAAGAGCACAGATCAAGCTGCACCACTCGCCGACTGCACCCACGCCTGAAACGCCCGCATTAACCCATTACCTGCACCATCTGGGTGAGCAGGTGGTGACAGAGCATAAAGACCCGGAACGTGACACCCCCGAAAAACCGCAGGCGACAAGAAATTATCAAAGCGAGGGCAGGAGAAATACCACGCGGCGCAACAATTCGATCTCGCCAATCAATTTAGCCGCTCGTTCCATAGGCAATAGAAGAACCCGGAGCAACCTGCAACACGCGCCGACAGCCCCCCCAACCACGCACGAGACGCACTCATTAACAACTTTCCTGCACCATCTGGATGAGCAGGCGGGTGTCGAGCATAAAAGCCCGGAACGCGACACAACCGTAGAGCCGCAGCTGACAAGCAGCGATCAAAACGAAGGCGGGACGAATATCGTGCGAGGCAAGAGCGCTGTATTGCCAGATGAACCAACCAGCCTCCCTGTCGACGAAAGCAGCACACGAGTTGAGCATCCGCCATTCTCTCACCCGACAAAGCCCCGCCGGATGCCATGGCTGAGCTGGTTTGCGGCACACAGCAAACGGCCGGACACATCCTCCCATAGCGGAATTACGCTGGGAATATGGGGCTATTATTTCGCTGCAAAACTGACCCTGTTCTGGATGAACTTGATTTCTTTTCATCCCCTAGAAAATCTGGCGCTTGCCGGACTCATATTATTTTTCAGCACCAGCCGGTTTCTACACCGGATCAAAAACACCCTGATTGCCGTGTCTGCTCTGGCACTGCTTTACTACGACTCATGGCTGCCGCCTATCACCAGAGTCATTGCTCGCGCGCCCTCTCTGGCCGATTTCAAACTTATTTATATTCTTGAATTAACATCACGCTTCATCAGCCTTCCGGTAATCGCCATCCTGCTCGGCGTCAGCCTGGTGTATTGGATCGTGTCGCATCGCTTGCGCAGCGGCGCCTTGGTCATCGCCTGCCTCGCGGCCTTGTCCCTGTTCGAGTATCAACTCCCCAATTGGATTACGAACCCGTCAAACACAGTTGAGCAAACCACATCGACCGGCAAACCCAAACCCAATCTGGACCAGGTCGCACAAGCTTTTTTTGCTCATGAGGCACAGCGCAGTGTCTCGCTCCCCATACCCCATGATAATGCCGTTCCGTTTGACCTGATTTTTATTCAAGTCTGTTCACTCTCATGGGACGACCTGTATTACGCGGGCTTGGATCAACATCCCTTATGGCAGCGTTTCGATATCCTGCTGACAAAATTCAATTCAGCCACGTCTTACAGCGGGCCAGCCGCCATACGCCTGTTGCGCGCCACCTGTGGGCAACCTGAACACAGCAGCATGTATTCGACAACGCACGATAATTGCTATTTGCTCAATAGCCTGAACAACAATGGCTACGAGACGACTTTTGCCATGAATCACGATGGCAAATTTGATGATTTACTGGGGCAGATAAAATCATACGGACAGGTGGCTGCGCCTCCCTTGCCGCTGAACGGGCTCAAGATTACCCAGCGCTCATTCAACAACTCACCCGTTTACGACGACTTAACAGTACTCAATCGCTGGCTGGAAACCCGGCAGGAATCCGTCAGCCCGCGTGTCGCGCTTTATTACCATACAGGCAGCTTGCACGACGGCAATTTTTTGCTGGGCACCGAATCATTGCCGAACACGTTGCAAACTTACCGGAAGCGTCTGCTTACTTTTCTGGATGAGATGGAACAATTCATGCAAAGCCTGGAGAAATCCGGCCGGCGTGTAGTTGTCGTCATGGTTCCGGAGCACGGAGGAGCGGTGCGTGGAGATAGCAGGCAAATATCCGGCTTGCGTGAAATCCCCACACCTGCCATCACGCTGGTACCCGTCGGCATCAAAGTCATAGGCGAAAATATACAGCGCAAAGGCGACACGCTGCTGATTGACCAGCCGACCAGCTATCTGGCGATTTCGCATATCGTGGCGCGCATGCTGGAGAACTCACCTTTCACCAAAGACACCTTCGCCCCATCCGGTTACGTCGCAGATTTGCCGTCCACCCAATTTATCGCGCAAACCGAAAACGCGATAGTCATTGAAGAAAATGGCCGGTTTCACCTGAAAATTGGCTCACAGAGCTGGGATGATTACGCCGAATTCAATACTGCAACCAAGCGATGACAATGCCCCTATGAACAAGATCACCTCATGGCCAGACAACCTAAATAAAACAGGCGTGCAGGCAAAACCTTCTCACCCTGCAAATCTACAACCGTGGGTGATCAGATGATTTCAAAAGACCGGGGGTACAAACCAGAACTGCGACATAAAAGCCCAGTTCAGAACAATGACAGCGTGAATAGGCGCGAAAATCCAATATCGTCCAACGAAGCCGTCAGCACCCCCATCGGCAACAGAAGAACACGAGCCGAGCAACGCCAGGAACCGACAGACGATAATTCCCCCATGCCCGCAACGCCCTCTTGGGCAAATTATCTGAACAAACTGGGTGAACAAGTATTGTCAGATAATAAAGGCGAACATCAGCAGCTCAACGCACCCGCAGGGCCACAACCTTCAGGCAACGCTGGCAGCACGCATGTCAGGCAGCGCGTGAATTCGATATCGCCCGATGAATCAGCCCATCTTCCCATCGGCAACAGAAGAACGGAGTTTGAGCAAGCACCTCAGGCTCCGATAGTACGCACACCGCCCAACACACACGAAACACCGTACTGGTCAGATTATCTGAATAAACTGGGCGAACCGCTAAAGCCTCCCCAGCTCGCAAAACCACAACCGTTTGATGCAGACGTGCAGATATCGTCAGCGCCCGAAGCTCAGCAGCCCGCCCCGCACCGGGAACTGCCTTGCGATACCGTGGATCACAACGATGGCAGGGCGAATGCCAAACAGCACGAAAATTCGGCATCCTCTAATGAGGCGGCCCATATCCCCATCGGCGATAGAAGGACGTGGACGGAACAACGCCACGACACTAGCGCGCAGCCAGCCATTCATCAAACCAGAGCCTCCTATTGGTCGTCCTTGCTGAAGGGTTTGCTAACGCTACTCAAACGGCCGGTGGCTTCGAAAAATCTCTCCGGCACGGGAGAGCATCCGGTAGAAGCTGATGCGGCCTTTCATACCAAAATTTCACTGGGAATATGGGGCTATTATTTCGCCGTCAAGCTAGCCCTGTTCTGGATGGATTTAATCCCCTTTCATCCACTGGAAAACCTGGCTCTGGCGCTGTTTATTTTATTTTCCAATCGCAGTCTTTTTTTATACAGAATCAAAAATACCCTCATTTTTGTAGCCGCCCTGGCCCTGCTCTACTATGACACATGGTTGCCACCCATAGGCAATGTGGTGTCGCCGGCATCCTCACTGTCAGATTTTAAACTTATTTACCTTGTTGAATTAATATCTCGCTTCATCAGCCTGCCCGTCATCGCCATCCTGCTCATTGTTTGTCTGTCATATTGGATCGCATCGTATCGCTTGCGGGTTGGCACACTGGTCATCGCCTGCCTCACGGCTTTATACCTGTTTGAGCATCCCGTCCCCATGCTGGTTGCAGAGCAGGCACCCAGCTTGCAACAAGACACAGCGGCTTACCTGCCCACCCCGGATATAAGCAAAGTCGAACAAACTTTTTTTGACAATGAAGCACAACGCTCTATCTGGTTACCCATCCCTCAGGCCGATGCCGTGCCATTCGATGTAATTTTTATACAGGTTTGTTCACTTTCATGGGACGACCTGCGTTACGTCGGCCTGGATCAACATCCCTTGTGGCAGCGTTTCGATATGTTGATGACAAAATTCAATTCAGCTGCGTCTTACAGCGGGCCAGCTGCCATACGCCTGTTACGCGCCACCTGTGGCCAGCCGAAACACACCAGCATGTATATCGCAACCGATGACAATTGCTATTTGATGGACAACTTGAGAAATAGCGGTTTTGAAACGAACCTAGCCTTGAATCATAACGGCAGGTTCGATGACTTTCTGGGTGCAGTCAAGGCACACGGACGCCTTACCGCAGCGCCCACGACGCTAAACGGCTTGGACGTGACCCAGCGTGCTTTCGATGGCGCACCGGTTTATGACGATCTGGAAGTGCTTAATCGCTGGCTGGAAACCCGGCAAAAATCATCCAGTTCACGCGTCGCACTTTTTTACAACACGGTAAGCCTGCATGATGGCAATCAGTTGCGAGGCACTGAATCAATCTCTGACACTACGAAAACTTACCAAAAGCGGATGCGCACCTTTTTGGACGAAATGGAACAATTCATGCAAAGCCTGGAAAATTCAGGCAAACGTGCAGTTGTCGTCATGGTTCCTGAACACGGCGGAGCGGTACGTGGAGATAGCAGGCAAATATCCGGCTTGCGTGAAATCCCCACGCCTGCTATCACGCTGGTGCCCGTTGGCATCAAAGTCATAGGCGGTAATACTCAGCGCAAAGGCGACACACTGCTGCTTGACCAGCCGACCAGCTATCTGGCAATTTCGCATATCGTGGCACGCATGCTGGAAAACTCACCTTTTACCAGTGATACGTTCGCCCCGTCCGATTATGTCGCGGATTTGCCGTCCACCCAATTTGTCGCACAAAGCCAAAGTGCCACGGTAATCGAGGTAAATGATCAGCTACACTTGAGACATGGATCATCCAACTGGGAGAAATACAGCGAACGCAACTAAAGTGGTTGCATAGCACCCATGACCGGGCGAGCGCACGACAGGTGTGCGCAAAAGCTCAGACTAAATACAACATGCTAACGCCTGGACTTCTTCGCCTTAGGCGCAGCGCTTTTCCATAGCGGAGGGGGTTCAGGCTGTCGGGTCTGGTTATAATTGACCGCCAGTTCCGCAGCAACCTGTCGCAACAGCAGCTCGGCTTCCGCATTATTTCCCTGCCTGACCAGCGCATCGGCACGGTCAATTTGTACATGAGCCCAGGCCATTTTTTGCAATTTACCCATCTCAGTGGTACGCGAAACAGGCGAAATCTTGTCTAGCGTATGCAAGGTCTCCCACCACAAACGCTGTGTTGCATACAACTGCGCGCTGGCATAGAGCGCATCCGGCAAATCAGGACTCGTAGCCAGCACGCTATCTATCTGCACCCGCGCTTTCGCCATCTCGCCCGCACTCTGGTAAATCCTTGCAAGATCGAGGCGTGCGCTCATGCTGCCAGGGTTCTTCAACAGACTGTCTTCCAGTACCGAGCGGGCATCTTCATTGTCTCGTATCTTGGTCGCATGCAATGCCTGAACCGGGGCCGTGCGCCTGGACTGGCTCGCCGGATGAGCAGGCTCAAGCGCATACAATTTTTTCCTTAGCTGGTCGGCCAAGTCACTGCGACCGCGATCTTCCCAGTATTGTGCCTGCTCATCCAACTCAGCCCGGGTCGGCGCCACACTACCTAGTGTTCGAGCGTTTTCCGTAGCGCTGAATTTACCTTGCACAGGATCATCGGTTGCAAGCAGGCTCATCTGCCGGTCAGCGGCTGCGATACGTGCTGCCGCATCCCTGCCCGTTCCTGCTATGGCGGGTGCGGGCCTGGCCTTGTCGGCCAGATCAGTGCGGCCACGTGCCTCCCAGTACGCCGCCTGTTCATCCAGTTCTTTTTGACTGAGTGGTGCTGCAGGCAATGCCGTGCCGGGTTCTGGCATACCGGCTTGCGCACGGACAGTGGAGTCATTGCGTGCGATGACCTTCTCTGCTATCGCAATACGCTTGCTGGCAACGGAATTTTTGCCCAGTACTGTATCGCCCTGCTCAGTCATAAGCAAAACAGGCTGAGCTGGCACCTTGGCAGCCAGATCGCTGCGACCGCGTTCTTCCCAGTATTGCGCCCGGTCAAGCGATTCCTGTTTGGATGGCCGGGCAACAAGCGCTTGAACATTTTCTTCCAGGGTCACGCGCTGTTGACTCTCCGCAGCCGGTGTATTTTCGGCTGCTTTTATCGCCGCCACGCGTTCCGTAACGACACTTGCAGCCTGTGTTTCAGGCTTACTGCTTACAGTGAATCTTGGCTTGTCGGCCATTTCCGTGGCCGTGACAACAGGCTTGTTGCTCACCAGCACAGCGGGTTGTTCCACCGGCGCTAATTCCTTGCGTATTTTCGCGGACAAATCAGCACGCCCACGACTGTCCCAGTACTGTGCCTGATCAAGCAATTCCTGCCTGGATGGCTGATCGCTAAGCAGCAGCGATCCTCCCGGAGTCGGGGCCATGTCGGGTTCTGGCAAAACGGGTTTGAATCCGCGCTGATAAAACTCCTGCCATTTTTCAGGTTGTACCGCTTGCGCAGTTAACGGCGGCGCGACTGTTGCTACTTTTCCCGGCAAGGTTTCAGGTGCAGTCGGATTGATTGCGTTCGATGCCGTGTCCAGCGCTTTGGGCGCGACTGCAACCGGCTGTTCAACGGCCTGTTCAATCCGGACATTTTCCATAGCGATCGCGGAAGCGGCTGGAGTCGATGACGGACCATCGGCTTGCAGCGCCGCACTGGCATTCGGTTCAGCCGTCAGCACGCTTTCTTTCAGCCCGCTCTGGTAAAGGTCAGCCCAGTCTTCGACTTTTCGGGCATCCCCTTCCGACTGAACCGCCACGACTGATTGCTGCGTTACGCGCTGCGCGGGCTCCGAAGCAGCTACGGCAGTCGCTTCGACAGTCGCATGTATATCCTGTGCAACTTCACCGCTTGCCACGACTTCACTGGCATCGGGATTGGTCGGTTTCGCCTGCTCCACATGAATCGTTCCCTGATACCGCGCCAGCCCTGCCTGCGCCTGAGCATTATCCGGATCGACCAGCAGCAATTGCTGCCATGACTGAACCGCCATATCGCTACGACCTACTTTCTCCCAATACTGCGCCCGCGCAATCATGCCCTGCGTATCTGGCAGCTCTTGTGATAATTCAGCTTGTTCCTGGGGCAATATGCTTGCGACGGGTGCGCTTTCGGGCAGCGCAGTTTCTTGTATAACCGCAGGGTTGACAGCACTCTCAGGCACTGCCAGCAAGGTAGCCGCATGTGTATCCGGCAGCTCTTGTGATAATTCAGCTTGTTCCTGAGACAATAAGTTTGCGACGGGTGCGCTTTCAGGCAGCGCAGCCTCCTGTATAGCCGCAGGGGTGACAGCATTCTCAGGCACCGTCAGCAAGGTTGCCACATGTGTATCAGGCAGCTCTTGGGATAATTCAGTTTGTTCCTGAGGCAATAAGCTTGCGACGGGTGCGCTTTCGGGCAGCGCAGTCTCCTGTATAACCGTAGGGGTGACAGCATTCTCAGGTACTGTCGGCAGGATTGCCGCGTGTGTATCAACGATATTGTTTTCAATTTTGTCCGCTTGCGGCTCAGCGATTTCCGCTGGCGCGCCCGCCTCAGGCAGCGCATTTAACGGAGGGGCCACTACCACTGGATTGTTCGTATCTGCATCCTTCACATCCAGCGATAAAGCATCCGAGGCAACGGCGGTGTCATTGCCCGTATCCAGGGTATGATCAACCAGAGCCTGCGTTGCCGAAGCACCTGCCTGCCCGGCGCCTACGCCTGATTCACTGATTGCGGTGCTCTGTTTGGGAGCCGCCAGATAAGGCTCGGTCCAATCCTCCACTCTTCTGACCGGCGCCTCCGGCTCAGACGCGGGTACGGCCTCTACCGATTCGGCAGGCAAGTCAGAACCGCCCCGGGTAACGCCGCTTTCCGGCCCGGCGACATCAGCGACTTGCAATTCGGACTGCACAGCTAGGGGTTGCGCCTGATACCGTGCGATAGCTGCCAGCGCCTGCGCATTATCCGGCTCAGACAGCAGCAATTGTTGCCAGGCCTGAACGGCCATATCGCTACGCCCCAGTTTATCCCAGTAAGTCGCCCTCTCTATCAGGATTTTGTTTTCTTGCGATATCTCGTTTGCCAGCACTGGCAACGAGTTATACAAAACGACGAGCAGCGCAAACCGGGCTATTTTATTACGGAACATGATGACTTCCACTTTGCTGCAAGTTGCCCTTGCGAAGAAAAACTAAAACGATGCTCCATCCAGCCTAGGCCAAACAGCGTGAGCACCTGGTCGTAATAGCGTGGATTCTGCCCGATTAATTGGCCGCTTGCATCGCGTTGTGCCAGCAGACGATCCTGCTGCAAACGCAACGCGCCCTTATTCCCCATGGTAGAGAAATACGGCAGCAATGCAGCGGAGAAGCTCGGCGGACTTACGCCGGACACGAGCCCGGTTTGCACATCAACCGTCAACGGCGGGAGGATTGCATGCCCGGGAATCAGTCGATTCATGCCATACAGGATTTTTTTTAATTTCGCCGCCACGGGGTCTCGTTTGGACAACATACCCCACCACAAATAAACACGGATGGCGTCATACGAACCCGTATTTCCATGCTGCGGGTCAGCCCTATATCCCTTGCCGGGCACATATGCCGCCCAGTCGGGCACAAAACCCTGAACACTCAGCGCCTCTAGCAACTTGAGGTTGCTGTTGATAATCTCCTGCCACGGCCCTGATGGATCGGTATGGGCAAAGGTTCGCAGCAATTGCACCGGCAAATAGCTAGGATTGATACGGCTACCGCCCTGTTCCAGATCAAACCCGGTTTCAGCGGGCAGCAACATCGCGCCCAAACCCGGCAGGTCGCGTATCAGGCGCAGGCGTATATTGGCCAGCATCAAATTACCCTGCGCCGTGTAGCGAGGTTCGCGCCACAACCGCCCTGCTTCCAGCAAGGTATAGGCCAGCCAGGCATCGGCGTCCGCAGCCGAATTCGCATCAACCACGCCCCAATGGCCATCGGAATTTTTTCCCCATTGCCAGGCGGGCAAGTGCGCCGTTAAATCTGCCGCAGCCAGATTTTCACGCGTCCATACCAGTATCCGGTCGAATGCGTTGCGATCGTTGGCTACCAGCGAGAAAAACAGCGCATAGGCTTGCCCCTCTGACGTGCTATAGCGTTGTTCACTTTCATCGGCCAGCACGCGTCCGTCCGACTGAATAAAACGGCTGTTGAATGCACTCCACAACGGCCAATCGACACACGAACCGGCGTGCGCCGACTGCATAAGCAGCATCAGACACCCAACGAGCAGGCTAGCGCCACGACGGGTTTTTTGACCAATCGAGGCGAGCATGAATTATTTTCCCAGTCGTTTTGCTGAACGCATACGCAGATACCGGAAGGCCATTAGCGCAACCAGTAGTGTTACTAGGCCTATCGCCAGCACCAGAAGCCAGGGGTGCGATGAAACATACCAACTCATTGCCGTCCACCATGGCAGGCTACCAACATAATAAGTTGGCCCCGTCTGAAAACCATCTATGCGTTTTCCGCTTTGCAGTACCAGATCGCCATGAAAAGCGGCGTTATATTTCGGATCGACCATGTAGCCGGTCAACGCCGATATCTGCTCGGCACTGTCACCGGTAAACACCACGACGCTGCGACCGCTCTTTAAAGGCGATTCAAAGGCGACCAGAGCCCCCAGTCCACCATCGCCTTTGCTGATCAAATCACCCGCGCGATGCATGGCATCGTCCAGATCGCGATTTTCCCAGCGTGACAGTAAGCGTTCAAAAGGCCCCGGCAACCTGAGGTTGTGCGTACCATTTTCCAGCAGCGGATGCACTTTGTCCGCCCATCGCTCCAGCAGGGGTTGCTTGCCAGCCGAACCGATCAGGATCAAATCCTTATTGGAATTTTCATCGACACCGGCCGCCTGGATCACCACATGCCGTATAGCAGGATAGCCCGTGACTTTGCCCATGCGACCCATTACCGTCAGATAGGTTTCCATTTCCCCGATTGCCGCATTATCCGGCATAACCACGGCTGTTTCGGACAAGTCCGCCATACGCGTATAAGGGAAACCGTCATTCACGAAGAAACGCAGATTGGGCAATGCCGTGTAATGCGGCAGCGATGAAAAATCAATAGTCGATACCGGATCGACTACCCCGCGTTCGTTGTTCAGGTAAACATCTTTGCATGAACCTTCTTTGTTGTAGTCAAAGAAGTAGTGCAATTGCAACTGGTTCGTTCCGTAAAGATCGGCGTGCGGGATGAGCACAAGTTCGTTCCTGATCGCCTTGCCATCCTTCATCAACGGCAACTTCATCTTCTGTTCCAGCTTGCTGGGAACACTGAAAAGCGGCAATGCCTGAACAAATTGCTTGTTGATATTGACGTTCAACGTAGACTTATCTGCTGCTCGACGCGGCGTATAGCGGTAGTGCAGATCCATAGGAACGCCCGCACTACGCCATGGGAAAAGATCGGGCGGAATATTGAAGTTCACCTTGATTATGTCGGGTGTGAATCCCTCAACCTGCAATTCCATGGGTCTGGCTAACTCACCAAAATTAACCGGGCGATCCGTCGGTATCCAGTTCGGCGCATCGTAAGGCTTGCGTGCGGGAATATCTGCCATCTTCTGCACGCTGACATAAGCGCCCGTCAGCGTGGATTTTCCCAGCGTCAATGCCTGCGCTGCAATATCCAGCTCAGCTGCATTACGCCCCATGACCACCAGCAATTTGGCATTGGCGTTGAGCGGATTGCTTATCACAGCCAGGCTGGGACCGGTCACCGCAGGAAGATCGAGGCCGGCCGGAGCAGAACTACCCGCGACGATCACCACGCCATTACCCTTAGGCAAGGTATTGATCAATACCGGGAACTGCGCGCCGCGATAGCTGGACAGCGCGCCGAACCAGGATGAAACCACGCCCGAGGCACGCAGCACGTCGTTACTCGGCGTCGCGGGGAAGATCATGGGCAGGATCAGTTTGCGGTTATCCAACCTGTCAAAAAATGGCGCAGGCAGGAGCGCAAGATCATTGGGCAGCTTCAGATGGCGGATGGTCAGGTCAAGCTTGCTTTGATTGCTGACATTCGCCCACAGCGTCGAGTGCATGGGGTCTTCGCAATCACGCGTGTAGTGCGCGATCAGATTCAACGACAACTTATTAAAGTCGATGAACATGCCGGGATCGAGCTTGATTTCGCTCGTTTGACCATTGCTGCTCTCGCGCGGCAGCGGCAATGTGGTCATCAGCTCGTCGTTCAACAAGACTTTCAAATGAGATAATTCAGGAATCAGAGCGGGCGACCAGGCATAGTTCAGCCTTAATTTTGCCGCAGTGATCAGTTCATCCGCGCGCATCGAGAAGGACAAATGTCGTCTGCCGTCTACGGTATGCAGCTCAACAGGTGTAAGCGCACCCAACTCTTCGAGTGTATAGGTATAGCGAGTGAACTCATCCTGGCTTTCTTTTGCCGGCGCGTCAGTTTCAAGCAGCTCAATGGTTGCAGTTTCCGTGATTTCTACGGGTGCGGGCTCAGCTTGCTTCTTCGCCAAAACCAATCCGGGCGCGCTGGCTAGCGTAACGAGAGACAAGCCCAGCAGCACTTTGCGCAGGCGAATCGAGTTAAACATATAGCTGTAATTCATACAATCGCGTAATTTTTCCATAATTAACTCACAATTCTCAATCAATAATCGCTTGCGCGTCTGTACTACGCCGAAATAAACCTGCTATGTCCTGTCCCTGGCCAAGCGCGCACGGACAGAGTTACCTGACTTCTGCAACACCACACGTCCCTTCTCCATGAAACCGCTTAAGCTGTGCAGCATCGTTTCCCGAAGGTTCGGTAATCCGCCCTGAAATTAGTTGCGATTAGAAGTAGAATTTTCTCACTTGGAAATAGAGGAATTTTTACATGAAGTTATCACGCTTTTCAGATAGCCAGATCATCGCAATTCTTAAGCAGGCCGAGGGCGGCAGCCCCGTACCTGAGCTTTGTCGGGAGCACGGCATGAGTTCCGCTGCATTTTACAAATGGCGAAGCAAGTTTGGCGGTATGGACGCCTCCTTGATGTCACGGCTCAAGGAGCTTGAAGAGGAAAACCGTCGGTTAAAAAAGATGTATGCCGAGGAACGCCTGAAGGCCGAGATTATTCAGGAGGCCATGCAAAAAAAGTGGTGAAGCCATCTTGCCGACGCGAGATGGCCCAACAGACTGTAGAACACCGAGGCATCAGCATCCGGTTGGCCTGCCTGATATTTGGCGTCAGCCAGACCTGTTATCGGTATCAACCCAAGCTCTCGTCAGAGAATATTGAGATCGCTGATCACCTGATTCGTCTCACCCACAACCAGCGAAATTGGGGATTCGGGCTGTGTTTTTTGTACTTAAGAAATGTGAAGGGCTATCCATGGAATCACAAACGGGTTTACCGGATTTACTGCGAGTTGGAACTGAATCTGCGGATCAAGCCCAGAAA
>JAUXWM010000060.1 GCA_030681375.1 Gallionella sp. | reverse complement strand
ACGGGGCTGCCGCCCTCGGCCTGCTTAAGAATTGCGATGATCTGGCTATCTGAAAAGCGTGATAACTTCATGTAAAAATTCCTCTATTTCCAAGTGAGAAAATTCTACTTCTAATCGCAACTAATTTCAGGGGGGATTACCGCCATCATGATCCAGCCCAGTATGAGTCCGAGCACGATGGTGAGCGTGGGTTCGATAAGGGCTTGCACGCGGCTGATCGAGTCATTTATATCGCGGTTGTAGAAGTAGGAGATGTTTCTCAGCGAACCTGCAAGATCGCCCGTTTCCTCGCCTACTTTGATCATGCGAATGACCAGAGGGGGAAACAGACGTTGGGCGGAAAATCCGCGGCTGATGGGCGCGCCGTTGGCAATGTCGGTGCGCGCACGCTCCAGCGCTTCCTGCACGATGATGTTGCCGGAGATATTGTGACAATAGATCAGCCCGTCCAGCACCGGTATGCCGGTGCGATAGGTTAGTCCCAGGGTGTCGCTGATGCGCGCCAGTATGATTTTCTTGATGATGGTGCCGACATAAGGAAGACGCAATTGGGCAGCATGCATCATGCGTCTGAAGCGGAAATTTGCCTTTGCCAGCAATAAGGCTGACAGCAGCATGGCGAACGGGGTGGGGACTATGATCCACCAGTATTCGACAAAGGCATCCGATACCCAGATCAGCAGTTTTGTTTGCAAGGGGATTTCGCCGCCCATGTTGGCGACAAAGCCGATGATTTGCGGCACCAGATAGGTCATCAGAAAGACGACGACCGAGCCCACCACGAGGGTTACGAAAGCCGGGTACAGCAGCAGTTGTTGAGTCTTGGAGGCGAGCTCATCCTGCCATTTCAGGGAGGCGACGATTTCCTGTAATACGTAAGGCAGTTGTCCGGTCGCCTCTCCCGCCTGCACCAGGTTGACCACCAGTTCCGGAAAAATGCCGGGATTGGCGGCGAAGGATTCAGACAGGGTAGAGCCGGAATCGATTTTTTCATACAGATTGGCGCACAGGCTTTTAATCTTGGGTGTTTCCGAGGTTTCGCGCAAATCGGACAGGATGGCTTGAATCGGTACGCCCGCACGCAGCAGCATTTCCAGTTGAAACAGAAATTGAATCAGGTCACGCCGCGCAAGTTTGTGGACGGTATGCGCACGGTCTTTTACCGGGCTCGCCTTGATCATATCCAGGCCGTTTTTCCTGAGCTGCGCCTCCAGATCAAATTCGTTGAGGGCATCAGTTTCCCCTTTGGAAACATGGCCTCCGGCATCGACGGCACGGTAGCGGTAGAGTGACATTATTCGCTCATCCGTTCGCTGAAATCGACGACGCGACGCACTTCGTGCAGCGAGGTGAGCCCTTCGCATACGCGCCGGACGCCATCTTCGGCCAGAGGAACGAACTGCTGCGTCAGCGCATAGTCGGTCAATTCCTTTAAACCGGCGCGACGTGTGACCAGCTCGATAAGGCTGCGGTCAAAGCGCAGGATTTCCATGATGGCCAGTCGGCCTTTGTAGCCTTGAAGGTCACAGTCATGACAGCCAGTCGGACGAAAAAGGGTGATTTCCGTTTTCGGACTGATGCCCAGCAGGGTGCACTCGCTGTCATCCGGTGTGTAGCCGGATTTGCAGAGCGGGCAAAGTTTGCGCACCAGTCGCTGGGCGATGATGCCGATCAGGTTGGAGGCAAACATGTCGTCTATGATGCCCAGATCGTGGAGCCGGGAAATAGAACCGAGCGCAGAGTTGGTGTGCAGGGTAGAAAAAACCTGGTGTCCGGTCATTGCGGCGCGCAGGGCCATTTCAGCCGTGTCGTGGTCGCGGATTTCGCCCACCAGAATGATGTCCGGATCCTGGCGCATCAGCGAGCGTATGCCATTGGAAAAATCCAGTTTGACAGTCTCGGAAATGGAGGTCTGCCGGGTGAGTGCCAGCGGATACTCCACCGGGTCTTCCAGCGTCATGATGTTTACGTCATCGTGATTCAGGTGGTTGAGTATCGAATACAGGGTGGTGGTTTTGCCGGAACCGGTAGGACCGGTGACCAGCAGTATGCCTTCGGGTCTTTCCAGCATGCGTTTGAGCAGAGCCAGTTGCGCATCGGTCATGCCGAGCTTGTCCAGGCTGACGATGCCTGCCTTGCGGTCGAGTATACGCAACACGAAATTTTCGCCGTGTATGGTCGGGTGTGAAGCGGCGCGAAAGTCTATCTGGCGGCCAAACAGCGAGAGGGAGATGCGCCCGTCCTGCGGTGCGCGGGTTTCGGCGATATTCATGCCTGACATGACTTTCAGGCGCACCAGTATCGCCATCCAGTGTGATTTAGCCAGTGAGCGTACCGGCCGCAATACGCCGTCTATGCGGTAACGAACACGCAAAAACTGCTCTTCCGGTTCGAAATGAATATCTGATGCGCTGCGGCTGACCGCATCGGAAAGTATCGCGTCGGTAAGACGAACAATCGGGTGACTGTATGAAACGCCGGCCTGGGTGAGTGCGTTCATGTCGAGTTCGCCGCTCTCCAGTTCGAAAAGGATGCCTTCGATGGAAAGTTCGTGATTGTAAAATCTGTCTATCGTGGCGAGCACCTCCGCACTGGGTGCGATACGCCATGACGGAATGATGCGTTTTCCCGCTATTTGGCTGGCCTGAATCAGAAAAGGGGCAATCGCATCCCGCGCCAGAATATCGTCCGGATTGGAGGCGACGATCACCAGATCAGCCTCTTCCGGGTCAAAGCTGACCGGAAACAGGGTGTGCTTGATGGCGATGGATTTGGGGATCAGTGCCAAGGCGGCTGCGTTGGCTACCAGACCGGACAGGTCTATGGATTTGTAGCCCGCTGCCTCGGATACGGCCTCGCGCATGGCTTGCTCGGTGATGAAATGTAAATCAAGCAGCTCTTCGCCCAGCGGTTTGTTATCGTTTTTTTGCCGGTGCAGGGCGATACGCAGCTGATCATTATTGATCTGGCCGCGCGCGATCAGTACCTCGCCGATACGCTGGTGACTGACGGGTGAATTTCGGGTGTCCATCGCAAGTTAACTACCGGTTGTAAAAATTAATACAAATAATTCATGATGTTGGCTACCAGTTATTGACCGCCCTTCAGCTCCTGTATTCGGCGACGGATTACGCCTTGGTCTATGGCGGGATCGCGGGGTTTGGACAGTCGGGATGCCTGTTCATATCGGGCAAGGGCGGCGGCTGGCTGGTGTAAGTGGTCGAGGGAGACCGCCAGGTTGTAAGCGTAAAGCGCGTTGTCAGGTTTAAGGCTACAGGCGCGGAAGTAGGCTTGCTGTGCTTCCCCCCAGCGCTGCTGAGCTGCCAGTACACCGCCCAGCGCGTAGTGAAACTCGGCTGCCGTCGGTTTGAGGTCTATCAGTTCCCTGAGCTGGCTTTCGGCCGCCAGCGGATCAGCCGGCACGGACAGGCTGACCAATCCGGCGGCAGCGGCAACGTTGCCCAGATCTTCGCGCAACACCTGACCATAGAGTTCGGCGGCGCGCTCCGTCTGCATCTTGCGCTGTGCGATCACTGCCAGTCCGAGTAGCGCATCTTTCTCATGCGGTTGTCGCGCAAGTGCGGCGAGGTAGTTGTGCTCGGCCTGATCCAGCCGGCCTTCGGATAGCGCCAGATAAGCCAGTTGGAGCGGATCAGGCTGAATGCCGGGTTGGGCGGTTTTGCGCCGGGTTTTGCGTTTCGCCTGTTTTTTGGTCTCGACAGGGCGTGTCCACGATTTGTCTTTGTAGGTCAGATTATCGGCCCCGCTTGCGGTGGCAGGCAGGGTGGCGATGGTTTCTGCGATGCCGGACACGGCCACAACTTGTGAGGCCGCATCGAGCGATAAAGCAGCCAGATCAACCTGTTCGGTAGCGACGGGAATATGCTGGTTTTGCTGGTAAAAAAACCAGGACAACCCGCCTGTCAGCAGGACCAGTCCGGCTATGGCATAGGGTAATACGCGAGTCCTGAGCCCGGTGGTCGCGCTGCCCCCTTCTGTTTTAGGCATTGTTTCATTGTTGCCGTTATGCGGCGATGCATCCGGCATGGGCTTGTTGCCATCGCCTTGCGCGCGTTTTAAAGCATCGAACAGCAGGCTCATGGTGTCCCCCCCGTTTGTCGGGTGCTTTGTTGCCACTCGGCTGTGGCGGTCGGATTCTTGAACTGGCGTACTACGTCGTACTGGCTTTCCTGATTCAGGATGATGGGGCGCAGGAAAATCACCAGTTCAGTTTTGGTATTGGTGTCGTTGCGCGCCTTGAACAATTCGCCCAATCCGGGGAGGCCGCCGATGCCGGGTATCTGGCTGGTATCGCCTTGGCGTTCATCTTGCATCAGCCCTCCCAGCACTGCGATGTCGCCGTTGCGTACACGCAGGATGGATTCTATTTCACGTGTCTGGATTTGCGGGATGAGGTTGGGAGGTATCGTTATGCCCGTGCTGGCAGCAATCAGCGCAGAGACCGGATCCGTCGCATAGCCGCGAATGCGGGTGATGGTCGGCCTCAGATTGAGCGTGATCTCGGAATCGGCACCGATTTGCGGGGTGACATACATCATGAAACCGACCGGAACAGTATGGATGTTACTGACAAAAGTGTCTCGTCCGGGTGTGGTGCCTACGGCGACAGGAGCCGCCAGCGTCACATCTACGGTGAAATAAACCGTTTCATTCACGACTTTTACTAAGCCGGTCTGGTTGTTTAGTACTGATAGTTTCGGGCTGGAGAGCACATGCAGTTTGCCAAAGTTTTCCAGTAATTGAACCAAACCGCTCAGGTTGGCTTTGCCTGTTCCCGGATTGTTGAATCGGATGGTGCCTATTGTTGCTACGGGCGATGTCACGAGTTGAGTTGCCGCAACTTGAGTAATGCTGAGGCCGAAGTTGGTTAACAGCGACCAGTCTATGCCTTGCTGGTACTGGTTGGACAAGGAGACTTCGACAATGGTGGCCTCGATCAGCACCTGGCGACGCGCGTTGTTGATCACCTTGTCGATGAATTCACGCACGGTGGCATGCTGGCGTGACGTGGCGCGCACGCTGATGATGCCGGTTTCCGGGTTGGCGATCACAAAGGCTGCTTCGCGATAAGTTACGCGGCGGGCACGGCTGGTGTTCTGGGGCTGGATTTGCGCTGGCAGCGCGGATACTGCGCTTTGCCCGGCTGCAGGCTGAGACGCAGCCGGTTGTGGATTGTATTGTTCAGTCTCGTTTACCCCTTCAGGCAATTGCTTGTCGGTCTCGCGCAACAGATCTTTGATATTTTCAGTCAGCGTTTTCCAGAAGTCGTTCTTGGAAATGTTGTCTATGTTGGAGCTGGAACCGTTGCTGCCCCCGCCCCCTTCGCTCTTGCCGATCACCGCGATGCTGGTGGACATGTTGATGCTGTTTTTGGCGTCGCGTGCCACGTTGGGATATTCGATCTGGTAACTTTTCAGGAATGGGTTGTCGGGCATGATGGCCAGATTGGCGCCGTTGAGTTCATAGCGCATGTCCACCTGTCGTGCGATGGCGTCCAGTATTTCAGGCAGGGTGCGATCCAGCAGGTTCATGGTTACCGTGCCGGTGATGCTCGGATGGATTTCGATGTTGAGTTTGGCATCACGCGCCAGCGCAAACAGTATTTCCTGTGCCAGCACGTTGTTCACCACGATGCTGTAGCGTTCGGCGGCTCGGGTTGCTTTTGGCGGCGGCGGTAGCGGGGCGATGTCGGCAAGCGGCGGAATGATGCCGGGAGTGGTTGACCGGGGTAGTGTGATGTGCTGATCAGAGGGCGCGATCGCCTTGGGAAGATGGGTGCATGCGCTGAGTGAAATGCAGAGTGCGGCGAGCAGACTGAATAAGTGTCTCACGCCCGCAGGTTTCTCGCTAGATAGAGCAGATTGCATTGCCAGTTCCTCTCAAGTGTGTTGCCGATTCCGCAATGCTACGGCGGCTAATCGGTGCAATGCTGTAATGCAGGAAAATGGGCAGGCATGGAACTTCGTGTGGTTTTTGGGCAGGGCTGTAAATGCTTGCCGGGCGATATAGAGGTCGCTCGTTTGAGTGGTGCGACTGGCTTTTCGTGAGAGATTTGCGGTGTCGCGGGGCGTAGCTGCACGTCGGGTGATTGTCCTATGGCCAATGTCATTAATAAATATACAAATTGTGACTCTTGCATAATTCGGTTACCCCCGGTTGTTCCGATTAATTTATCTGGCTGAGCTGATGCGGGATAGACCCACACCATTTCCGGCCACCAGAACTAGGCGCAGTCTTTCAGTTTTAAGGTATGCGGTCAATAGGCCAAAATACCTATGTAATTAGATAGATAGGAAAGAATGAAGCTGGGGTAGGGAAACAGGAAGTGCCGGAAAAAAGTGGCGCAGGGGAGTGCGCTCAGGCTTTAACAGCCAGCCAGAGAGTCACGGCAACAAACAGGGCGATGATGAAGGCGGCTGCCTGCTTATACTTTGCTGGCTTGCAGGGGGAGGAGAAGTTGGCACCGGCATCTTGTATCGCGAGCCGCACATGGCGGGCGGAGACTTGTTTGCTGCCCGTTGCGAATGCGGCCAGCAGCGCCTTGTCGGCGATCAGGTTGAGGCGCCGTGCGCGTCCTCCTGCATCCAGTAGCAACAGTCGCTCGCCCATGGTTGAGAAAAGCCGGCCACCGCGCCATCCGGCGATGCTGAGCCGGTGAGTCAGATACTCGCTGGATTCTTTGGGTGATAAGTTGCCCAGCATGAGACGGTACACAACGCGGTCACGCACCTGGCGTAGAGTGGGTTTGGACAGCAGCGTGTCCAGCTCCGGCTGGCCGCAAAGAATCAGCTGAACCAGTTTGCGGTCGTCTGTCTCCAGGTTGGAAAGTCGCCTGACTTCCTCTATGGAATCGGCGGGCATGGCGTGCGCCTCGTCTATCAGTACGACAACCTGCCTGCCTTGCGCATGGCGGCTAATCAGTTCTTGCTGGAGTGTTTCCAGACTCATGCCCGGACTGTCTGTGGAAATACCCAGGTCTCGGGCGATGACCTGCATGATTTCATCACGCGAAAAAGCAGGGTTGGGCAGATAGACGGTATCGACATGAGCGGGCAGACGCGCAAGCAGCAATCGGCTCATCAACGTTTTTCCACTGCCCACTTCGCCGATCACCAGCACGATGCCCTCGGCTTGCAGAGCAGCATGCAGGAGTCCTGCGATGAACGCGCCCCGGTCGCCTCCCTCGAAGAAAAATCCGGGGTCGGGCGTGATTGAAAACGGCGCAGAGTCGAGGCCGAAATGATCCAGATAGAGTGAGGACATGCTTGCAATCGTATGCCTCGCGTTTGCAGACTGTCAATCGTTCATACGAACAAGTTCAGCCCAAACGCTTGCCCGATGGGGTTATTTGCGTTTTAATACGCGTCGTTTTTAACTGAACTGAATCTAAAATGAAACTTGTTGAGAAGCTGTTTGAAGGGGCATTGTGGAATAGCCGGTTTGTCATTCTGGCTGCCGTGATCGGTAGTCTGCTGGCGGGTTTTCTGATTTTTTACATGGCTACCGTGGATGTGTATTTTCTGGTCCAGCATGCGCTGCATTACGCCGATGCCAGTCTGACCGATGAGGCGCGCAAGGCGCTGCATGACAACACGGTTTCGCATATCGTGGAAGTGGTGGACGGTTATTTGCTGGCGACGGTGATGTTGATTTTTTCACTCGGTCTGTATGAATTGTTCATCAGCGATATCGACCAGGCGCATGGCAATAAGGCTTCGGGCAATATTCTGGTCATCAATAATCTGGATGATCTGAAAAGCCGATTGGCGAAGGTGATTCTGATGATTCTGATCGTCACGCTGTTTAAAGAGGCATTGCGCATGAAGCTGGAAACGCCGTTGGATCTGGTTTATCTGGGTGCCAGCATCACGCTGATCGCGCTGGCGCTGTATTTCAGTCATGCCGCAGAACCGGGTACGGGCAAGGCGGAGTCGGGTTCCGCTGAACCTGAAAAACACGGGCATTAATCGCAGCGTTCAGGAAAAGCTCATACACACAGATTTCCGCCAGCATTGCGGTTGAATCGCTGGCGGGTGTGGTGACACGAAAAAGCGGCGTTAACTGGCGGGTGTGTAGTGGCTGCTGACAGTGCGCTGTGGCAAGGTCCAGTGCTTGTGCCAGGCGGCACGTACCAGATTCGGGTATTCGGGGCGGCCCAGACTGCCGTTGTAACGCCCCAGCGCGCGATACAGATCGCCTTTTTCGATATCCAGATAGTGTCGCAGTATCGTGCAGCCGTAGCGCAGATTGATACGCAGGTGAAACAGGTTCTGGTCCGTTGTACCGATTTCGCGCACCCAGAATGGCATCACCTGCATATAGCCGCGCGCGCCTGCTGAAGAAACGGCGTACTTCTTGAAGCCGCTCTCCACCTCGATCAAACCCAATACCAGTTGCGGATCCAGCCCGGCCCGGCTGGCTTCATAATGCACGGAGTTGAGGAAATCCATGCGATAGCGCTTGTCGGGCAGGCGTTTTTCCAGACGACGCGACATTTCGTTCAGCCATGAGTCTGCTTCATATTGAGTGGCAAAGGCGCGTTTGGGTGCGGCCTGATCCGATACGCTGTGCTGTAATATCGCACGCACGCTGGCGGATAGCGGCGTATAGGTCTGCGCACCGGCAAAGGCGTTAGCGGCGAACAACAGGATCAAGGTGCAAGCGGCAAGGGACAAGCGCAAAGCTGGATAGCAGCTTTTACTTGCGTCTTGAGCTTTGCACCTTGTACCTATTTTTTTCATATTCTGGATTGTACGAACTCCAGCACGTTTTGCAAGGGGATGGCTTGTGCGCTGGTATCGCGTCGTCCCTGATATTCGATTGAGCCTTCCTTCAGGCCACGCTCGCCGACCACGATGCGATGCGGGATGCCGATCAGTTCCATGTCCGCAAACATCACGCCGGGACGCTCGTCACGGTCATCCAGCAAGACCTCGATGCCGGCGGCTTTCAGCTCGCTGTAGAGTTGTTCGACGGCGTTCTTCACGGCTTCGCTCTTATTCATGCCAATCGGCACGAGCGCGACCTGGAAGGGTGCCATGGCGCTCGGCAGGGCTATGCCGCGCTCATCGTAATTCTGCTCTATCGCGGCGGCGACGATGCGCGATACGCCTATGCCGTAACAGCCCATTTCCAGAATTTGCGCCTTGCCCTGCGCATCCAGAAACGTGGCTTTCATGCTTTCGGCGTATTTGGTACGCAGCTGGAAGATGTGACCGACTTCGATGCCCCTGCAGATTTCCAGCGTGCCGTTGCCATCCGGTGAAATGTCGCCGCTGACCACGTTGCGGATATCGGCTACCAGGTCGGGTTCAGGCAGGTCGCGCGCCCAGTTGATGCCGGCGGTGTGGAATTTGGCCACGTTCGCACCCGCGACAAAATCGCTCATGACCGCGACAGAATTGTCTGCAATCACGCGCACCGCCATTCTGTCCAGACCGACAGGGCCTAGGAAGCCGGGCGGGCAACCGAAAAAGCTGCGAATTTCATCTTCTCTGGCAAAGCGGAAATCGGTCAGTCCGGGCAGTTTGGCGGCCTTGATTTCATTCAGGCTGTGGTCGCCGCGCAGCAACAGTATGTGCAGCTTATCTTCCGCCATCAGCGCCAATAGCTTGACGGTACGTTGCAGTGGAATGTCCAGTAATTGGGCCACTTGTTCGCAGGTGGTCTGTTTGGGCGTTTCTACGTTGCGGATTTCTTCGGCGGGCGAAGGGCGTGTCGTGACGGGGGTGATGGCTGCGGCCAGTTCCACGTTGGCGGCATAATCCGAGCTCGGGCAATAGGCCAGCGCGTCTTCGCCGGAATCAGCCAGTACGTGAAATTCGTGCGAGCCACTGCCGCCGATGGCGCCGGTGTCGGCGGCCACGGCGCGGAACTTCAGCCCCAGGCGGGTGAAAATACGGCTGTAGGTTTCATACATGACGCGGTAAGTCTGTTCCAGACTGGCAAAATCCGCGTGAAAAGAATAGGCGTCCTTCATCAGGAATTCGCGCGCGCGCATCACGCCGAAGCGTGGACGCACTTCATCGCGGAATTTGGTCTGAATCTGGTAAAAATTGACCGGTAACTGGCGGTAGCTGCGGATTTCGCGCCGCGCGATGTCGGTAATCACTTCCTCGTGGGTGGGGCCGAAACAGAATTGATTATTGTGTCTGTCCTTGATTTTCAGCATCTGCGGGCCGAACACTTCCCAGCGCCCGGTTTCATCCCAAAGTTCGGCGGGTTGCACGGCAGGCATCAGCAATTCGATTGCGCCGCTGGCATTCATCTCTTCGCGCACGATGGCTTCCACCTTGCGCAGGGCGCGCAAGCCCAATGGCATCCATGTGTACAAGCCGCTGGCGAGCTTTTTGATGTAGCCGGCGCGCATCATCAGGATGTGGCTGGGAAGTTCGGCTTCCGAAGGTGCTTCTTTGAGGGTGGAGATGAAAAATTGTGAAACGCGCATGATGTCCGGTGTGAAAAGTATTGTGAAACTGCGATTTTACAGGGAATGTGCATATAACGCTCGCCCTCGTCCGGGTCTTTAATCAGGGTTCGTGGCGGTGATTAGTACTTTACGTTCGTGTGTGATTGAGGATATGCCGTATATTCGCTTTTCAATAAAGGCGAAATGTGAAAGAATCCGACAATTGAAATTAAGCTGGTAGAGTGGAAAATGATAGACCGAGACGGCTACCGCCCGAATGTCGGCATCATTATCACGAATGACAAAAATCAAGTATTCTGGGCAAAACGGATTCGGCAGCATGCTTGGCAGTTCCCGCAAGGCGGCATACAGCATGGAGAAAATCCCGAGCAGGCAATGTATCGCGAGTTGTACGAAGAAGTCGGCTTGAGCCCCGAGCATGTGCAGATACTGGGACGCACCCGTGACTGGATGCGTTATGAAGTTCCGCAAAGTTGGAGTAAGCGAGAATCGCGTGGCGGTTATCGCGGGCAGAAGCAGATTTGGTTTTTGTTGCGTTTGGTAGGACGTGATTGTGATGTCTGTTTGCGTGCATGCGCGCATCCGGAATTTGACGCATGGCGCTGGAATGATTACTGGCTGGATATACAGGCAGTCATCGAATTCAAGCGAGAGATTTACACCAAGGCGCTTAATGAGTTGGTGCGCTATCTGCCCGAACCCGGGATTAGAGCCGCTTGTTCGCACCATCAGGCGTATCCGCAACACATGCATAGATGATTATTGTGAATTTACAGGAGTGCAAAGATGATTAAAGAGTATACAGGTCTGGATTCTTCCCCATTGAAATCAGGCGCGTCCATCGTGCGCCCCGCGCAGGTTTTTGCCGAACGCGTCAAGCTGAGCGATCCGGCTACCAGCGTGATGACGGATTTGAGCAAGGTTTCCGTGGTGAGCGTGCGTGCCCAGACGTCTATGGACAGAGCCAACTCCAAGATGATACGTTATGGCGTGCGTATGCTGCTGGTGCTGGACGAAAATGAACAGGTGTCAGGATTGTTGACCGCATCCGATGTGCTGGGCGAAAAGCCGATGCGCTTCCTGCAAAGCGTGGGCGGAATTCATGCCGATATCACGGTGCGCGACATCATGACCACGCAGCGTGAACTGGAAGTGATGAAGATCGAAGATGTGCTCAATGCCAAGGTAGGCGAAATCGTCGCCAGCCTGAAAAAGTCACACAGGCAGCATGCTCTGGTGGCGTCCACCGGTGCGGATGGAAAGCAAACTGTGTGCGGCCTGTTCTCGGTCACACAAATTGCCCGTCAGTTGGGCGCGCAAGTGCAAAGTTTCGAATTGGCGCATACCTTCGCCGAAATTGATGCTGTTATTCCACACGCCTAATCGCATTGAAAAATCCTGAGGTGAAGTTAATGAGTTCATTATCGCAACGTGTTGCGCTGCTGGTTTTGTTGTTTGCTGTTGCCGGATGTTCCTCCGTCAGGGATGCCAAGGATACGGTCGGAGGCTGGATCAACGGGGGTGACGGTACACTGGTCACCACCGCTGAAAAGAAAGCCACGGCTAGTCGTAGCGGTCCGGTACTCAAGTATGCCGCGACCTTGCGGGTAAATAACTATGTGGATCAGCGTAAGGTAAGCAGCCCGCGTTATCTCGGCCAGCTGACCAATCAGGTAAGAGGCGTGAGCGGCAGTGAATTGATCCTGGATCAGGATGTTGCGGATCTGGTCACCAGCGCAATGAAAAAGCGTTTCGATGCCGAAGGCTATCAGGTAATGGAAGGTGCCAGTGCAGGTAACGCGCTGTTTGAAATGGCGGGCACAGTGAAGGAATTGACTTTAAACGTCAAGAATCGCGATGAAATTTTTATCGCGATTGAAACTACCTTGAAGGATGTGGCGACTGGGAAAGTGGTCTGGTCTGGTCTGGTGACCGAGAAGCATGACCGCTTTGCGGGCGTTTCAGGTAACAATAAGGACGATGTCATCGCTTATCTTAACCATGAGTTGCGTATCGCCAGCACCAAAACGGTTGAGGCGATCAGTGCTTCGCTGATGGCGGCCCACCCTGAATTGTTCAATTTGACGCCGGGTACCAAGGCGATTCCCGGTGTGACGGTTTATGTCGCGCCATCCCTGCCCAAGCCTGCTCCCGTTGCACCGGCGAGACCGGACTATGGCGTGCAACCGGGGAATGATGTTCCCGTGCCCAGTTACCGGCCACACGCCAGTGACACGGCAGGATTGCTGCTGGTGAATACGAATCCGGCACGCGCCAGGGTGTATCTGGATGGCGTGTATTACGGACTGTCTCCGCTACGCCTGGAAATGGAACCGGGCATCCATGCCATCAGCGTAAAACTATCCGGCTACAATATGGTGACCGAAAAGGTTTCGGTACGCCGGGGCGATAATACTGAGATTGAACTGAATCTGGAACGGTAAAAACCGTGAGTGGTGAGTGGTAAGTGGTAAGCTAAAAACCCGCCTCGGCGGGTTTTTTATTCACTGAAAATGTTTGGCCACTCCCCACTCCCCACTCCCCACTCCCCACTCCCCACTCCCCACTCCCTGTTTCTAATGCTTGCCGGTGCTGCCGAATCCGCCGGCGCCGCGCTCGCTTAACGGAAATTCCTCGACGATGTTGAATTTGGCCTGCATCACCGGCACGATCACCAGTTGCGCCATGCGCTCCATAGGCATGAGCGTGAAGGGAATCTGGCTGCGGTTCCATAGCGAAACAAAAATCTGTCCCTGATAATCCGAATCTATCAGCCCGACCAGATTGCCCAGCACAATGCCATGCTTATGCCCCAGACCGGAGCGTGGCAATATCATCGCCGCATAGCCGGGGTTGGCGAGGTGAACCGCAATGCCGCTGGGGATCAGTTCGCACTGTTTGGGTTGAATGACCATGTTTTGTTCGATGCAGGCGCGCAAATCTATGCCTGCCGAGCCGCTGGTCGCATAGGCAGGCATATTTTCATGCAAGCGGTGATCCAGAATTTTTACGTCCACAATGGGGTGTTTCATTACAGTGCTCCTTGGAATCTATACGCGTGGTTAAGTAAAATACCGCATGGCGTGCATCAGCGCGCCGTGTAACGCTGCGCGATGTGCTGCATCAGTTGTCTTGCCAGCGTGAGTTTGTCGGCACGAGGCAGGGGGTGGATACCGTGGTCGTCGAATAAAATCAGCTCATTGTCGTCGCTACCGATGGCCTGCTGGGCAATGTTGCCCACCAGCAGGGGCAATTTTTTCGCCTGTCGTTTTTGTTCGGCATATTCGACCAGATTCTCGCTTTCGGCGGCGAATCCCACACAGTAAGGCGGATTGGGAAGGGTGGCGACATCCGCCAGAATATCCGGATTGGGGATGAGTTCCAATGTGAGCGGGGCGTTACTCTTCTTGATTTTATGTTCGCTGGGCTGGGCAATGTGGTAATCGGCTACCGCTGCCACCGCGATAAAAATGTCACTGCGGGCGACGTTGTGCATGACGGCTTCATACATTTGCGCGGCACTTTGCACATTCGTTGTTTGTGCACCGGCGGGCGCAGTCAGGGCAGTGGGCCCCGATACCAGTATCACTTCTGCACCCATTTCCAGTGCGGCCCGCGCGATGGCATAGCCCATCTTGCCTGAGCTGCGATTGGTGATGCCGCGCACCGCATCAATCGCCTCATAGGTGGGCCCTGCGGTAATCAGAATTCGTGCGCCGGGTAAGAGCTTGGGCTGAAAGGACGCGACGATGTGTTCGGCGAGCTGTTCAGGCTCCAGCATTCGCCCTGCGCCTTCCTCGCCGCAGGCCTGCATGCCGCTATCCGGACCCAGTACTTGTATGCCATCGGCAAGCAGTTGCGCGATATTGCGCCGGGTCGCAGGGTTCTGCCACATTTCCCGGTTCATTGCCGGTGCAATCAGTAAGGGGCAGTCGCGCGCCAGACATAAGGTGGAAAGCAGATCATCCGCCAGGCCATGTGCCAGTTTGGCGATAAAATCTGCGCTCGCGGGCGCGATCACGATGGCGTCGGCTTCACGGCTCAGGTTGATATGCGCCATGCTGTTCGGCACTCGCGCATCCCACTGAGAGCTTATCACGGGCTTGCCGGACAAACCCTGCATGGTGGTCGGTGTGATGAAGTGGCAGGCCGCCTCGGTCATCGCCACTTGCACTGAAACCCCTTGTTTGGTCAACAGGCGCAGCAACTCTGCCGCTTTATAGGCCGCGATACCGCCGGTGATGCCGAGTACGATGTGCGATTTGTTCATGCGGCGTATCTTACAAGAAAAAGTACCGGTATAACTATCAGCGGGTATCAGGCTGTGGCATTAAGCCTGAATTTATCGCTGCCTCAGGCAGCGCTGATAACGTGTTTGCACCCGTGTGGCGAACCATTTGGTCGTGAGCTTGCGCTGAAACTTGGGGCTTTTCAGGTTGATTTGCGGCATGACCACGCGTGGCTGGATGCCGCTACGATCCGCCAACGCAAATAAACGGGTATAAAGCAGCGTACGGCTGAAAGTTGATAATTTTTCCAGGCGTAAATCCCGTTGTATTTCGGCTTCGCTCATTTGCAGAGTTGTGCTGATAGCCAGCAGGGCGCGTTGCGTAGCGCTGGATTCCGGGGCGATGTTACCGTTCTTGTAGCGCAGCAGATCGCCGTCTGGCGCGAGCGGTGTTCCGCTCAATTGCGACAATGCCCGCTGAAAGGCGGCGTTGCGGCTGCTGTAACGGCCTGCATTGAAGTCGGCAAAGCGATAGATCATTTCGTCGTAAGGGGCAGGGTAATCGAGCAGAATGGCACTGCCAAAATAAATGCCGCCGCGACGGGTGAAAACTTCGTTGCGCAGGTTGCTGTTGACGGGGTAGGGATAAGGTCGCGCGCGCGCATGGCTCTCGGCGAATTCGACGCTGACCTGCATGGGCCCGCCGGTGCGTACCGGGTTGTAGTTGGAAAACAGTTTCTTGCCCGCAGGTATCGAGGCGACAATTTCTTCGGTCAAGTCGCTGAGTTGCTTTTCTGTTTTGAGGGTGTTCAGGCGTTGCTGGTAGCTGCGCCCGTCGCGCGAGGTGGTGGACAATATCCAGTCAACCACGCTTTGAGGAATGCTGTATTTTACGCGTCGCTGTTCAATTTCTCGCCGGACGATGGCGGGCAGCCCCGGGATGGGCGGGTTGGCCTGAAAGCTTGACTCCTGTTCGATGATGGCCACGGTGGCGCAATAATTTTCGATGCTGGGTGGGATTTGCAAGGCCTTGAATGCGGATTGCAAATCGTCCGCCCAGCCATCTTTGTCCTTGAGTTTGGCAGGCAGGAGTTTTAATACCAGGCTGCGACTCTGTGAGTCGGTCGGTGCTGTGGGTGCAGGCGCTGTTGCGCGCGGGATTGCAGGGGTGACGGCGGGGGCAGATACTGCGGGAGGCTTCGAAATGGCGGGTTTCGCCTTGGCGGGTTCGGCAGCAGGCGGTAATGCCTTATCAGAAAAGCTGGCGCAGCCGCCAGTCAGTGAAATCAATACCAGCAGGGCGTAACGGTTAAAATTGAGCACGTTGATGCAGTTGAGTTGACAGGGTTGAACAGAATAGGGGAGTAGGGCGTATTCTGCAAGGCTGGCATTCCCGTGACATAATAATCCGCGCAAGCATTCATGTGATCATGTAGCGAGTTGTCGGAATCGATGGAGGTGATCGTGAGCATAGTCGATTGGCCCGAAGGAGAACGTCCGCGCGAAAAGCTGTTGATGCGAGGCGCATCGGCATTGTCAGATGCGGAATTGCTGGCGATTTTTTTGCGCACCGGCGTGGCCGGCAAGAGCGCGGTAGATCTGGCGCGCGACTTGCTCGGCAAATACGGCAGCCTCACCCGGCTATTTGCCGCCGAGCCGGATGATTTCTGTACGGTCAAGGGCATGGGGCCCGCCAAATTTGTGCAGCTGCAAGCGGTGCTGGAAATGTCGCGACGTGCCTTGCAGGAGGAGATGCAACGCGGTGACTCGCTCAACTCACCACGCGTGGTGCGTGACTATTTGCAACTGTTGCTGGCCGGTCGGCAGCAGGAGGTTTTTCTGGTGCTGTTTCTGGACACCCAGCATCGCGTGATCGCTTCGGAGGAGCTGTTTCACGGCACGCTCAGCCAGACCAGCGTTTATCCGCGTGAAGTAGTCAAGCGGGCGCTGACACATAACGCCGCCGCTGTCATTCTCGCCCATAATCACCCGTCCGGGGTGGCAGAACCCAGTCAGGCCGACCAGTTACTGACCAATGCGTTGAAACAGGCGCTGGCGTTAGTGGACGTGCGCGTGCTGGATCACTTCGTGGTGGCCGCCGGGCAGACGCTGTCGTTTGCGGAAAGAGGGCTGCTGTAGCGTTAAATTCGTTTCGCCAGTTCCGCAGCACGGCCGATATAGGTATCCGGCGAGAGTTGCAGCAAACGCTGTTTTTCCGCATCGGGAATGTTCAGCGTGCTGATGAAGGCAGCCAGCGATTCACGGTTGATGCCGCTCTGGCCACGTGTCAGCTCCTTCAGTTTGTCGTAGGCATTCTCGATGTTGTAGCGGCGCATCACGGTCTGGATGGGCTCGGCCATGACTTCCCAGCTGGCATCCAGATCAGCCGCCACGCGCAGCTCGTTGACTTCCAACTTGTTCAGGCCTTTCAGGCAGGATTCGTAAGCGAGCAGGGTGTAGCCCAGTGCGACACCCATGTTGCGCAACACGGTGGAATCGGTCAGGTCACGCTGCCAGCGTGAGACCGGTAATTTTTCGGAGAGGTGGCGCAACAGCGCGTTGGCCATTCCCAGATTGCCTTCGGAATTTTCGAAATCAATCGGGTTGACCTTGTGCGGCATAGTCGAAGAGCCAACTTCGCCCTTGATGACCTTCTGCTTGAAAAATCCCATCGAAATGTAGCCCCAGATGTCGCGGTTCAGGTCGATCAGGATGGTGTTGATGCGCGCAAACGCATCGAACAGTTCCGCCATGTAATCATGCGGTTCGATCTGGATGGTGTAAGGGTTGAAGGTTATGCCCTGTGCTGTGACGAACTGCTCTGCGAAGGACTCCCAGTCCACATTCGGATAAGCGGACAGATGGGCGTTGTAATTGCCGACTGCACCGTTGATTTTGCCGAGGATTTCCACGTCGGCCAGGCGCTGTTCGGCGCGTCGCAAACGATACACGACATTTGCCATCTCCTTGCCCAGCGTGCTCGGTGTGGCAGTCTGACCGTGAGTGCGGCACAACATCGGCAGATCGGCCAGTTGGTGCGCCAGATCGGTCAGTCGTGTGATGACCAGCTTTAAGGCAGGCAGCATCACGGCATCGCGGCCGTTTTTCAGCATCAGTGCGTGGGACAGGTTGTTGATATCTTCCGAGGTACAGGCGAAGTGGATGAATTCCAGTGCATTGGCTGTCTCCGGATTGACGGAGAGTTGTTCACGCAACCAGTATTCAACGGCTTTAACGTCGTGGTTGGTGGTTTTTTCTATGGTCTTGATTGCATGTGCATCGGCTTCGGAGAAATTCGCGTTTAATGCATCAAGCCGTGCGATGGTCTCAGCTGAGAACGGGCCGACTTCAGGGATATCGGTCTGTGCGGCCAGCGCCTTGAGCCATTCGATCTCGATATGGACGCGGAAACGGATCAGGCCGAATTCGCTGAAATAGCTGCGCAAGCCGTCAACTTTGCCGTGATAGCGGCCATCCAGCGGGGAGAGTGCGGTGAGTTTGGTCAGTGTGGTCATGGCAGAGCCTGGCATCATAAAACGCGCATTTTACGCGAATCAGGCAAGTTCCGGTTTGAACCATTGCCAAAAAATCATCGGTCCGTCTTGATTTGCGATATCGCTTATGCAAAGAATTCTTTGCGCTATGAAAATTTAGTGCTAAGATTGCTTTGCGTTTTATTTATGGGAGTGGTCATGGACAACATCGCAGGTTCACCCGTTGAGGGCGGAAATTTTTATGGTCGTGCAGAAGTGGTCGCTCACTTGCGTGGTATTCTTGAGCACGATGACATATTGCTGCTCGGCCCACGCCGTATTGGCAAGACTTCGACTGCCCGTGCCGTTATGACAGCCGTTCGTAATGAAGGTTGGCGCGCGCTTGAAATCAACGTTGCTGCGTGTACCAATGAGCGCGATTTTATCGCTAAACTGGAAGCCGCACTTAAGCCTGAATTGGCTTCATTTTCAGAAAAAGCCAGAAGTCTCGCGGGTGATGCATTCGACAAAATTACCGGTCGCATTAAATCGATAAAAATCCCGATTCCGGGTGCGGGGTCGTTTGGCGTTGATATCGGTGAAGCTGATGCCGAGGAATGGACCGTTGTGGCATCCGACGTATTGCGCCTGATCTCTCACGCGGAAGAGCGCTGGATGATCTACATCGATGAGTTGCCGATTATGCTGTTCAATATCATACGCAATGACAAACAGAGCGGTGTGCAGCGCGTGCGCCGCTTTTTAGACTGGTTTCGTAACGATGTGCGAGCATTGCCGGATGTGCGAAGAGTGCGCTGGCTGGTCTCAGGTTCTGTCGGGCTGGATACACTGGTGCAGGAACATGGGATGGCCGACACAATTAACAGCATGCGTCATCAGGGGCTGACTGCCTACAAGGATGAAGTTGCCGTTGCCATGCTTGCAGAATTGGCGGAGAGCTACAAAATTGAACTTTCAGATGTGGATGCGCGGCATATCGTCGCCGCCGTGCAGTGGCCTCAGCCCTATTACCTGCAGATGGCATTTCACCATCTGCGCGCACTTATCTGCGAATATCCAGATGACAGTCCTGCAAGCCTGATTGATCAGGCCATGGAGATCATGGTGCAACCCGGTGGTGACAACGACTTTCACCATTGGGAAATCCGCCTTTCAATCCAGCTGGGGCGCGCCGATGCGGATATTGCGATGGCTCTTCTCAATATGGCCGCACGCGATCCTTTGGGTGCGCGTGCTGAAAATCTGCTCGATGCAGTGCAGGAGCGAATGCCTGGATCAACTGCTGAAGAGGCGAAGCGTGCCTTTATTCGGCTGCGCGATATTCTGATCCGTGACGCTTATTGGTGGGCGGATGAAACATCTGGTGTTAAACGCTACCGTTTCCGCCTCGAACCCTTGCGTCGCTGGTGGATAAGGAGGGATACACTGTGAATGCGTCCAATCACTTATACAACCCGGACTGGTTAAGCGACGAAGCGCTGGTCACAAATTTTGTCGCACGCAGGGAAGACTATGTTTTTCTGCGCAACGAGTTAGCGCGCGTGCCAGTTCAGGGTACTGTGCAGCATTACCTGCTGGTTGGCATGCGCGGTGCGGGAAAGACCACGATGCTCAAGCGTCTGGCCGTTGCAATCCGCCGCGACGACGACCTTAAGGATCACCTGATCGCCTTGTCTTTCCCGGAAGAGCTTTATCAGGTCAAGTGTCTTGCGGACTTCTGGTGGGCGGCATGCGATGCACTGGTCGATGAACTGGATCATCTGGGATTGCGCGAGCAGGCGGATCATCTGGCTTCAGTGATAGATCAGTACAGGAACGGTGCCGATACAGCGCTCAATTTGCTGCTAAAAACCTGTGAGCAGATGGCGTGTCGCCCGGTTTTACTGGTAGATAACCTCGATCTTGTTTTTCAGCGCATAGACAAGTCAGGACGCAAACTCAAGGATCCGCATGCGGCAGCTTACTGGGAATTGCGCGAAGCCTTGTCAACCGCCAATGCGCCCATCGTGATCGGAGGGACGGTGAGATTGTCTGAGCCATTTACCGATTACGACAAGGCATTCTATGATTTTTTTATTCCCAAGCGACTGGGGAAGCTGGCGCTGGATGAAGTGTTGCATGTGCTGGAGCGGCTTGCCGATGCGCAGGGCGTACCCGAAGTCAAGCAGCGCCTGCATGACAGGCCGAGTCGTATTGAAGCGCTGTTCGAGTTAACCGGCGGCAATCCCCGCGCGCTGGGTTTGATTTTCGAGTTGTTGCGCAGCGGTCCCGGCGGACGGGCGGTCGAGGATTTCGAGCGGCTGATGGATATAACCACGCCATACTATAAGGCGCGTTTCGAGGATATGTCCGAGCAGGCGCAAGTGGTCATGCACGCGCTGGCGGTACGCCGTCCCGGGGATGGCAGCAGTCTGCGTTTCGGTCATACTGCCGCAGAAATCGGCCTGCATGCAGGGCTGCCTACCGGAACAGTATCGGCACAAATGGACATCATGGTGCGAGAAGGCCTGGTCGAAAAATCCGCCGCTCATGGACGCACCCAATATCGAATTGCCGAGCAGTTGTTCCGTCTCTGGCTGCAAATGCGCAGCACGCGCCGGATACGCCAGAATGTAATCGGACTCACGGAATTCCTGGAAGCAATGTTTGATTTTGACGAGTTGCAATCGCGCATCGGTGATGAGCCGGCAAGTCCGCTGGCCGATGCCAAGCTGGCTTTTGCCGTCGCGGGTGCCGGATTTTCTGTACCCATGCGCAAGGGGCTGGAGGCTTACGGTGCAGACCGTCTGCTGCAGCATTTGGCCGAGCGGGGCGGCGAGATGGATGACTATCTGCCATTCTGCGACTTGCCTGAGGAGCTGTCCCAAATCGTGAGTCTGCGGGAACAGTTGCAGCAATGCGGCAGTCTGAATCAGGTCGAGCAGCAAGCCTTGCTGGGTTCGCTCGATATGAAACCGGAGCAAAAACAGGCCAGTGCACAGGCGCTCTGCGATAAAGCCACTTCACTGCACGAAGTCGCGCGCCTGCGACCACTATTCGATGCCGAGCGTCAGCGCCTGTTGCGCTACGGATTGCGTGAGGCTGATCTGCCGTTGCTGTTTGGCAAACGCTCACAGGGTTTGCTGCCACTACCCCGGTTGATGCCGGAAGATGTCGAGTCGGCGTGCGTATCGGTAAAAGACCCGTGCAGCATAAGGTCGATGATCTGGCGTCTGGTCGGCGCGCGTGAGTGGGTCAAATTCGCCAGCAGCGATGATGCGCAAAGCTGGCTGGATTGGGGGGCGAATTATGCGAGCGAAGCGGACTCTACAGAATGGGCAAATGTGGCAGGTGCAATGCGTCGCTCTGAACAATATGTACAGGCGCAACTGGCATTGGATCGGGAATTTAAACAGGGCGAATCTTCGCGTGCCTGGTATGAATTCGCCGCTTTGCTGGATATGGTGGATGGCGATTTAGTTCAGGTGGAAACGGCCTATCGCAAGGCAACAGAATTTGATCCGGCTGATGGGTGGGCCTGGAATGCATTGGGTCATTTGTTGGCGGACAAACTGCAGCGATATGACGAGGCTGAAATTGCTTATCGCGAAGCGATCAAGGTAGACCCTAAAGAGATGTCTGCATGGTACAGATTGGGGCATCTGTTTATCGACAAGCTGAATCGTTACGATGAAGCTGAATCGGTCTATCTTAAAGCGTTAGAAATTGATCCAACGGATACAAATTTGTGGATTCTACTTGGTGGGTTAAGAATAACTAAGTCGAGTAGATATCAAGATGCAGAAGCGGATTTTCGCAAAGTGACTGAGCTCAAACCGATGGATGAACAGGCATGGGCTTTGTACGGTGCATCAATATCAATACAGATGCAAAGGCAAGATGAAGCTGAAGCGGCCCTTCGCAAATCTATAGAGCTCAATCCGCGTTATGCGGAAGGATGGATGTTGTTAGGCGATTTGCTGCTATTGCAGTTACATCGTTATGAAGAGGCCGAGGCAGCCTATCGAGAGGCGATAAAGATTACTCCAGATATGGTGGTGGTCTGGCATAGTCTTGCGATGTTACTGGAGCTGACGAATCGTTTGGATGAAGCGCTTGTTGCTTATGAGCACGGCGCGGAACTTGATAAGGTTCCTCATCCCCGGTGGAAGGAGCGCCGGGCGGCTCTGCAAATACGGATATGTGCCGAAGCAGTGCAGAAAGCGCTTCAAAGCGGTAGTCAGGCCGATTTGCGTAATGCGTTGAGTCGTCTGCTTACTGATTCGGCGGACATCGCAGCATCTCTGGTGAGCGCCCAGTTCGTCGAAGGATTTCTGGCGCCGCTGTTGAAAAATCTTCAGCATGCCAGAGTCGTGCTGACCGCGATGCGGGAATCAGGCTATGAGAAGTATGCTCGTCCGATGCTGCTGGCCTTTGAAGCCGCCATGACCCATCGTCCGGAAATGCTGTCCGAGCTTGAGCCGGAAATTCAGGTTGCCGCAAAGCACATGTATGACCGTCTGGCGGGAAAAAAGCCTAAGAAAAAACGCGCTGCCGTGAAAAAGGAGAAAAAAGCCGGGGATTAAGTCTTCCTCCCTGCCTCGATGATTGCGCCGCCTAGGCAGACTTCGCCGTCATACAGCACCACCGATTGTCCGGGGGTGACGGCCCATTGCGGTTGCTCAAAGGAAACCGAACACTGGTCGCCGGATAACGCGGTGATCCGGCAGGGTGCATCCGCCTGACGATAACGCGTCTTGGCCACATAAGGGTGATTTAATTCAGGCGCGCTGCCGCTGATCCAGTGGGCATCGAGCGCCGACAGGCTGTGGCTTAACAGGGCGGGGTGGTCGTGGCCTTGCACCACGATCAATCGATTGTTTTCCATGTCCTTGGCGGCGACGAACCACGGCTCGTGCTGGACTGACGCGTCAGCTTTGCCTGCGCCCTGTTCCTTGATGCCGCCTATGCCCAGGCCCTGACGCTGACCCAGTGTATAAAACGACAGGCCGATGTGTTTGCCGACGACTTTCCCTTCCGGCGTGCGCATCTCGCCGGGCTGGGTGGGCAGATAGCCGCTTAAAAATTCGCGGAACGGGCGTTCGCCGATGAAGCAGATGCCGGTGCTGTCCTTTTTGGCAAAGTTGCACAAACCATGCTGCTCGGCAATGGTGCGCACTTCGGACTTGAGCAGCTTGCCCAGCGGGAACATCGCCTTGCTCAATTGTGCCTGATCCAGGCGATGCAGAAAGTAGCTCTGGTCTTTGCTGCTGTCGGTGGCCTTGAGCAACTGAAATAGTCCGTTCACCTCGCGTACCTGTGCGTAATGTCCGGTGGCGATGCAGTCCGCGCCGAGGCGCATGGCGTGGTCGAGGAAGGCTTTGAACTTGATTTCGGCGTTGCACAGGATATCGGGATTAGGGGTGCGCCCGGCCTGATATTCGCTCAAAAAAGAGCTGAACACGCGGTCCTTGTATTCTTTGGCGAAATTCACCGCCTCGATGGGGATGTCTATGGTGTCGGCAATCGACACGGCATCGAGCAGGTCCTGACGCGACGAGCAGTATTCGCTGTTGTCGTCATCTTCCCAGTTCTTCATGAAAAGACCGATCACGTCATAGCCCTGTTGTTTGAGCAGCAGGGCGGTGACGGAGGAGTCCACGCCGCCGGATAGACCGACCACTACGCGCTTATTCATAATGCACCAGCATTTCGAGTGGATAGCGTTTTCCTGCGAGGTAATCTTCGATGCAGCGCAATACCAGCGGGCTGCGGTGCAACGCCTGATTGGCGCGGATTTCGTCTATTGTCAGCCACACGGCGCGCAGTATGCCTTCGTCCAGTTTGCGTTCAGGATGATGGGCTGTAATTTCGCCGCCAAAGGCAAAGCGCAGATAAGTGGTATCGGATTCGGGGGCGTGCCAGTGGTAGATGCCGAGCAAATAGTGTGGCTCGAAATCATAAGCGGATTCTTCCAGCACTTCGCGTGTTGTGGCGGCGGTCAGTGTTTCCTTGGGTTCCCAGTGTCCGGCAGGCTGGTTGAAACGCACGCCTTGCGAGGTTTCTTCTTCAACCAGTAAAAATTTTCCGTCGCGCTCGATGACGGCGGCGACAGTAGTGTTAGGTTTCCAGATCATCTGATTCGCTTCAAGAATAGAGCCTTGAAAATAAAAGAAGGCAGGATTGTTCTGCGAACCAGAACCTTGCCGTTACTCGGAAGCATAATTTTACCCCAATATGGGCTTCTATTGTGACCATGAGGTTTCTGCCGTACCATCCCAGAAGCATAATTTTGCCGAACATGCCCTTTCGGAACCAAAACCTTGCCGTGAGAAAATCTAGTTCAGTCGACAGTCAACGGCCTATGAGGAGCAGGTCATGAATACACTCAAACATTTGTGCGAGCATCTGGCTGCCATAGCTAAGAAAGGTCTAGCCTAGCAGGATAGATTTGATTGAACTGCT
>JAUXWM010000058.1 GCA_030681375.1 Gallionella sp. | reverse complement strand
GGGGCTGCCGCCCTCGGCCTGCTTAAGAATTGCGATGATCTGGCTATCTGAAAAGCGTGATAACTTCATGTAAAAATTCCTCTATTTCCAAGTGAGAAAATTCTACTTCTAATCGCAACTAATTTCAGGGGGGATTACCGGGTGAAGAGCAATAAATTACAAGAATATCTACCGGATGTGCGGCCCAGCGTCTTCTAAATTCTAATTTTTTTTCGCCAGAAAGTATCTTATTCACAAAATTTGGGCGAATAGAAATCAGTGCAATTTTAAGAGGCTTTTGAGATAAGTTTTTGGAACGCGTGGTCATTAATTTCTCTGATAGATTGTATGCTGCCATTTACAACGTGATTTTCCTGAAGCCAATCAATTGAGGGAGGATGCAAAAAGTGTTTCACTAACCTGAAAAGCATTACTTTGGTTGGCTTACATGCCAACTCTGCAATTTGCTCGATGCTATATACAGTTCGACGACGAACTTGTCTGACTATTTTCCATACATCTTGGTGCGATTCATAGTGTTCAACGATTCCCAAACTAGTGACGGCCTGCTCGTCGATTGAGCGATAGAAAAGCACAATATCACCAGCTTTTATAGACTGGATTTGGGCATTGCATAAATATGCCTGCTTGATGGCATTGCTAACACTGTAAGTTGATTCGAAGAGTGCCATTTGTGAATCAAATGGAGAATCGTAATCAGAAAACAATATACGGTGAAATTCAGGCCTAATTGGAATGATAAACTTGCGAACTGACGAATCTTGTCGAAAGTGAGGAAAATAACGTCTGCAATACTCAAATGGTTCGCATACGTCTTCCGGAATCATTTCAGGCTGTTTTTTTAAATATACAATATCACCTTGATATGTACCCGACTCCACGAACCCAAAGTCGGTCAACAATTCAAAAAGAATGCTCTGTTTTTCTGCATTACCGTGAATAAATATATGCTCCAGTCTATTTGAGGTGGCATAGCGGAATGCCGCTTTTAAAAACAACTCACCTATTTTTTTTCCCCGACATGACGGTGCGACGATGAATGTACATAGTTTTAAGGACGCTCCATTCAGTACCAAATCATTATCACTAATTATTTCATTTTCCTTATGCGCATAGATGCACAATGCGCCTATTTTCCCATCGTCGTTTCTATACAGCCACGCCTTCCTTTGTTCACGCGCTTTTGCACGAAACCATGTACCAAAATCTGGATAATCCAAGCGTAGTCCATCAAAAAAATTGTCCTCTAATTCAGGAGTGAGCGAATGTAAGGGAACCTCCTGTATGTTTGGCAAGTGCACCGACGTCGTTTCATGCAATCGGCGCAATAAATCTTCAGCAGTTTGAATCGCATATACGCGTGCCTCAAGATTCTGTCTTTTCGCTTTATTTTGTATACCTTTGTCTTCTGTAATCAAAGCATCGGCGGCATCGCATGCTAAAGCATAAAGAATTTCATTATCCGCCTTGTCATTTGGCCCCGTCTCCGGTGTGTTCCATGGACAAGTTGGCACCTTTTCGAGGCAGGTGTATTGAGCAAGTCGCTCTAGTGTCTGAAGCCTACGGTCATGATTTTCATCCCGACTTATATCTTCCTTTGAGGCCGGATGAAATACAAGTTGATGTCCATACTCTCTTGCCAATCTTACAAAATTGGCAAGATTTGAACTTAGTGGGAGGCGTGAGTCTTCAAGCGGAATAAGAATATTGGTGTCGAGTAGAAAACGCAAAATAAACTGAGCTCTATTATGACTAGCTACTGTAGGAGGCCGTTAAAACTAAACTCCTTCCTTTGCGGAAGATACAGCCCGTGGTATTCGGCAGAATAGTCATAATCAAGGTACTCAAATATTTTCTCAAATTCAGGTAGTCGGCTTTCAGAAACAGATGCAAGTGGTTTATCAGTATCAAGAAGTCGCATACTTTTCTCAAAAAGACGAACCCCCATTCCCTTTGATTTAAATTCATCGCAGACACTAATTGTGCAAATTTTCTTTTCTTCTGGGGTGTCTTTAAGAATCGCCACGCCTGCCATTTTTCCATCACGCAATTCAATTACGAAGCTTCTTGAGCCGCCTAATATTCCCCTGACAACCTGTGACTCGAACCAATATTGAAAATTCGGATATGACTTTTCAAGATGACGAATGTTTTCAAGAACAACTTTTGACATGCATAACAGTTGTTCAGCCTCGGCACTATCGTTGCTTACAATCAATGTACCGAAATCCACAGAAAACTTTTTCATACGACACCTCTCAAAAGTAACCGACGTTACTTGGGAACACTTTGTTGTTCAGCACAATCGCCTAGATCCTGCTGTGGAGCCATTTTTTCATACGTAAAGGTCGAAAACAAATTAAGAATGACGATGATTACAACATAGAAAAACACGATTAACCAAGATGCCTTTTTTTCACCGAATGTCGCCAATATAGAGAAATGCTCTCCTTTCGAGAGACTCTTTTTCCAATGATAAGCCAAAGTTGCTACCTTATTTTCCTGGCTTAACGCCAAATATTGGACCCATGCTTTGTCTTCCAACTCCCTACATCTTGTATATGGAGGGCTACTCAATGAATTAGTTTCATGAAAGCTCTTGAGTAAGAAAAAATGCAAGTCTTGAATAACTGGAATTTCAACCGCAGTTTTTTTAAAATCAGAGGGTGTTACGGTACGAATTTCGTTTACCCGAAAATCGACGGCCTCAATAGACTCCCTATACGGATTAAGGAAGGAACCTGTGCAGACATGTGTCGTATTAAATACATCATTTCCAAAACCTTTTGCTCTTAAGCGTATATATGAGTCATTAGGCGTTAACTTATCCGGCTCAATTGTTATCTTTGTGTATGCATTGCTGTGTGTCGTGTTATGAAGCACAAATGGTGTTGCCGTAATATCTTTAACTTTGACGACATCGAACACATCTGTTCCACGGGTAACCGTTGTATAACCTAGCCCCGTAGTCTGCGTTACCGTAAGATGCTGATTAAATATCGCATTTAGAACATCTCCATCTTTAAGGGTATCGTACAAATCAGAAATCACTGCATTAATCCAGGGTAGGTATAACTCAATGCGTTGATCTCTGACCATTCGCAACCCCACATCTAGGAAACGTTCATTTCCGACCATCCAGAGGTTAAAATGGGCCTGCTTAATGAGCTGTGCTTGATTTGTTTCATTTAACAGAAAAATACTATTCATATTTTACAGTACGGCCAGATTATTTTTATATTTGCAACCAATTTCGGTTGTGCAGTTTACCCTAAGCGTGAGTTTACTGGCATAAAAATAGCAATTCCGCGCGTAAATGAGCGTGTAAGAAGTTTTGTGTCCTCCTCGAACGGCAGAAAATGGCACCTCCAGTTTTCGTGCTGCATTATTCCGCGCCACAAAGCAATCAGTGAAGCTTTCCGCTCAATAGCACATGAATCGCATAGTACGCTCCTGAAAACAACTTGAGTCGCAGGCAGCATTCCGTTTTACACCCACATTGCGGCAGCCCATTCAACCTCGATCACTCCACCCCCAACGCCTTGAATACCGCGTCCACAGGATCTGAGTAAAAACTGGTCTGGAATTTTGCAAACAGTTCGCCGGGAACCGTTGGAATATCGGTCACGCTCGACATCGGCAGCAGGATACGTTTCGCACCGGCATCAAACGCCACTTGCAAACTTTCCGCCAAGTTACGCGCCTGTGTAATGGTTCCACCCAGACTCATATCGCCCATCACGACCATCTGACTCTGCATCGACTTGCCCAGTGTTGCAGAACACAGCGCGATAAAGTTGGCGAGCGTCAAAGTTTCTGGCGCACCGGAATTTTGCAGCTCGACCAGATGCAAATGGTAATCATAATCACTCGGCTTGATCGCCCCGCTTACCCGTGAAGCGTGGGCTTTAAAGTAGTCGAATGCGACTCTGGATGGCTCTCTGGAATTATTCCCAGAAATCGAAATCTTGCCATTGCCGGCAATAGACTGGATTTCCAGTCGGTACACACCCGGCATGCCGTTTTCACCGATACTGATGGTATGCAATGTTCCGGGGTTGGGTCTGCCATCAGGAATAAGCGAACCACCACCCTGCTCCGGCACTGATATAAACCGCTCCTGCCCATCTTCCAGATCGATATAGCTGAAATGGACATCGTAGAATTCCATGCCGCCGATTTTCTTGAGCTGTTCTTTTATCCTGCGACGCGTTTCAAGTGCATATTCCAACGCACGTCGCACGCTTTCCTTGCCATATTCGCCATGCGGGCAAGTTAGTTTGAGCAGACCAGACACGGTACGGCGCACGGCAATCGTATCGCGCTGATTCAGGTTATTACCCAGTTTGAACCACTTGTCGATGGCATCGGCAAAGCTGCGCTTACGCATCTCGCGCATCCATTCCGCCAGGTAATCCACGATCATGCCGTACTGGTTAGTGAAAAATTCCGGGCGCATCTTGGGGATTTCCCAGCCCGGCACATAGGCATGGAATCGGTCAAAAAATGCCGAATCAATCATCGCGTCCGGGAAGGGCTCCAGCAAATGACTGGTTTTTACCATCTGTTCGACAGACTGATTGATATTGCCGACGAACACCATGGATGCGCTTGCATTGATCGACTCACGCCCGCGCGAGAATGACCCGCTCGCCATATAGTCCTTCATGATCTGAATGCCGTCTTGTTCCTTGAAGTTGATACCTGCCACCTCATCAAACGCGACCACATCCCATAATCCGACCAGACCGATCTTGCGCGATCCCATGTTGTAGAACAGATTGGCGACAGTGGTTTGCCCGCCAGATACAAGAATGCTATTCGGGCTGATTTCCTTGTAAATATGGCTCTTGCCGGTGCCGCGAGGGCCTAACTCGCAGATGTTGTAATTATTTTCCACCAGCGGAATCATGCGTGCCAGCAAATGCCATTTCACCCGCTGATCAAAACAAGTTGGCTCCATGCCCGTCGAACGGATCAAACTGTCGATCCACTGTTCCTCGGTAAAACCTTTGCGCGCATCGAACAATGCCTCCATATCCATGTTGGGCATCTGGATCGGCTTCAAATCAGAAATCGAAAACGGCGAGCCCTTCTGATTTTCCTCAAAGCGGTAGCGCAGCGTCACGATGCACCAGATCCCGCCGACCAGCAGCTTCTCAAAATTACGTACATCGGAATCAGGAATTTCCGCATCCCTGATAGACAAGTTGGAAAGCATCGCCTCGTAAGAGTCTCGCTTCTCGTTCAGCTTGACCGTGACCTTATCGATCACCTTATAGCTGCCACTCTCGCGGATTTTGGACTTTACCTTTTCAGCTTCGTCCGGACGCACGTAGTTTTCCGCCAGCACCCGCTTCACATTGGTTAAGCCTGCCTCAATGGTCGCAGGATCATCCGATGCGCAGTACATGCCGAGCAAATACTCCAGCACATAAACCGGCACATTCGCGCCTTCCTTAATCAGCTTGGTCAGATCCTTGCGCACCACCTTGCCGGGCAGAAATTCGTTCAATAGCACATCAAGGCTTTTTTCCTGATTCGAATCAATCATCGTCTGTTCCTAAAAATCATTTGAAAACGCCAGATCCACTCGCAGCGGCAGGCGCATCACTTCCACCTTGGTTTGCGCGTCACGCGCTATCAGGAAGTAATCTTTATTCCGGTCATAGCTTCCCGATCGAACGGTCAGCATCACTGTGCGTTTACGGCTATCCATCAGATCGGAATCGCTATCGAAGGTCAGCGACTGCTCATCACTGATAAATTCCTCACCATCGCGCAATGAAATCTGCACCATGCGTGGCAGTATGCGTGCTGAAACAGCCTCATCCTGAATAAATTCAAATCGCTGCCTGTTGGTTACCACTTTAATCGACGCACCCAGAATACTGAAATTCACGAAGCGGGTCTTTGCCTTATCCGATTCACTTGCACGCAAGGTAATCACCGGCACAACCACTTCCTGTGGCATCGCACTGCCATGCACAAATCGCGCACCACCGGCGAAATGGAAACGCGCCGCGCCCTTGGGCAACCAGAAGTCCATACTGCCCTCGCCCGCCTCAGTTCCCGCCGTCACTGCCGTATTGCCGCACCAGGCTTTTGGACTAACACCGATTCCCTGTCCAATCAGATAGCGTTTTTTAGCTTTTAACAGACCTGTGGGCTTTTCATCCAGCGTTGATTTATCAGCTACATCAAGGGCCGACTCCTGATACATAAAGCCGTGATCCGCAGTCAGCAAGACAACCGAGCCATTCAGACTGTTGATAATGAAATTGGCCAGCCTTCCCAACTCATCCAGCGCATCATTGACCGCTGCAAAGGTCTTGGTCTCGGATGCTTGTTTATCACCGATCATGTCAATCAGGTCGTGATAGATGTACACCACTTGCTTGTCACGAACGAATTCACGCCCCTTGTCTTTACCCAGCGCCATCAAATCATCGGCTTTGATTGCCACGCCGCCATACTGCTCAAGATGAGTGCTGCGCTGCTCGCTGGTCGAAACCACAGCGCCATCCGCACTCAAGTCGTAATTGCCATTTAGCTTGTACGCCAATTTGGAGTGAGGCAGCAGCGATGCCATACCCAGCGCGGTGTAACTGGGCAAAACGCCGAGCATGGCGGACAAGGATGCCTTCAGACGGTTACGGCTATTGATAATACGCGTCAACTCCTCGGCTGCCTCGTAACGGAATGCATCCGAAATCACCACAAACACCCGTTTTGCGCCGCCATCCAGCACCGGCTTCACATGCTTTATATAGAAATCGGGCTGATTTATTAAGCCATCGACTTTCCACTTTCCCAGTAGACCGCTGTCGCCTTCCAGCACTTTGCTCCATGACGATGTTAATTGCGGGATGAACCAGCCGGAATAGGCACTTTCAACACGCTCAATCAACTCATGCAACACCGCCCAGCCCATCGGTTCAACAGCCGCAGCGGCAAAGTTAAACTGGCGATACAGCTGGTCAAACCGGAATATCTCGGCTTGATACGCAGCTAAACCGTCGGCTGCATTCGCGAAACTAAATCCTGCCTCATGTGCCGCCTTCAATTCAAAGAAGCCGTAAGCCGCCTCCAACGCATCATAGCTCGCAGCCAATGCGCGAGTGACATCATTATCCTGAGCTAGTAAACGGTTTGCCCAATGACCATCGCGACGGCGCGCAATCAACGAGCGTACTGCATTCGATTCAGCACCGGATGCCGCAATGATTTGATCCTTGATCTGTTTGATGATGCGCTGCTCAACGACCGCGAAGGTCATCACCTCAGATAGTGACGCACCGGACAAGCCACCCAACATACCGGCAATATCCAGCTCCTTGGCTATCTGCTCAGACAAGGCGTTGTAACTGGCAAAGTGCGCCATATCTGAACGCCATCGGGCAACAAATACCGCCGCATTCGCCGCCAGCGTTTTATTGGCTAAAATAAAATGGGCGAGTTGACCGGGACAAGTGCCAGTCAGTGAACGTGCAAAATCCGTAACCAGCAAATGAATCAAAAAGTCTGACAACGAAGGCGCTGACTGGGCGTAGCCGAACTCTCGCTCAACATTTTCCCAGAAAGCCGATTCCAATTCATTGCTCTGAATCTCCTGCCATTGCCGGGTCTCGGCATTCAAGTCAGCCATCCCCTCCGCAACCAAACCTGAAAACAGGCGAAATAATACCGCCGTCAATTCTGGCTGATCTGCTCGTGCCAACACCGCCAGCATCTTGCGGTCGATATCCTCTGCCGTATCGGTTGGCACCACCAGTCGTTTCAGTTTTTCAACACGGTCTTTAGCACGCAGGAACTTGGCGCGAAGTTTCAGATGCGCACGCAATGTCTGCGATGTCAGCCCCAAGTCTTCCAGCAGAATGGAGGCGGCATCCGCGCTGAATGACTTGCTGCGCAGGCGAATATCCAGCAGCCAGTCTTGGGCAAGTTCAGGTTCTGGTTTATTGCTGTAGAGCAGCCATTTTTGTTTTGGTGCGCGCTCGATATCCAGCTTAACTTTGAGCGCAGGCATGCTATCTGTGCGCACCACTTGTACATCAGGCAATGGAAGCCCATCTACGACAGATGAAAACTCGGCATCGGCATCATGCCAAAACACGATGGCATGATTGGCATATAGTGAAGATAAGGAATCTACGATTCGTTGATTACTCAAAGGGATGGTCTCATGTATTTTTAGAAAATTTCAACAATTACTCAACGGTGGCAGTAAATTCTGCAAGCATAGACGCAGGAATCAGACCCGTCGTAACGTGACATGGTGACGCATGACCTCTTGGAGTACATTGGCTGTCGTATTCTTCCCACTCACGCAAGCATTCATGCCCTTGACCACATAGTCACCGGGGGTCAGCTGATCTATGCGCAATGAAGCCAATATATTTTCTACCGACTTGCGGCGTACAGCTTGTTTACTAATTTTTTTCATATCCATCCTCAATTCAAAGGCCAACAATTCCCGTCCAGGCTTATGGAAACTTGCTCAACCATCACCAGTCCCACCGGTCGCGACCTTCACTTCCGCCAACATAAGATCATGCGCATTTACCGTAAGTCGATACTTCTGCAACCGGCTATTGGGTTTGTCTGGCAAAGTCATTTCGATCATTTCGAGCACTAACAACCTTTTGATTTGTTTGTGCAACTCCCCAGAAACTGATTTATGCCCAAGCAGCTTTGCCAATTTTGCTTTACCTGCCTCATCTTCGCCAAGCAGGATCATCACTTTAGCCGCAAGATTTGACTCTAGCCGTGACTCTAGCCGTGACTCTAGCCGTTCTGGTGTTATTTTCTCAATCTGGCCATGAATATCCTGAATCTCCAATACTTCAGCCAGATGCACCACAACACGAACCCGCATACCCACTTCGATAATTTGCGGCTCTGGCAACCCCAGTTGTTCGGCTTCCTTGAAAATTCGGCGCACGCCACTGCCCCACTGTTCAATCAGGTTAAGTTCACGGAACACGCGGGCAATCACATGGTTGCGAATTTTTGACACACCCTGACGCATGTCCTCAATGGTCATGCCGGGCAGCAAAATTCCGGGATTTTCGATTTCGATACGGTCATCAAAAAAGGAAATACGAATCGGCGCGCCGCGTTGTGAATAGTCGGCATGTACCAGCGCGTTGATAACGGCCTCACGCAACAAGGTGAGCGGAATACTCCAGACATCTTTGCGACGCACCTCCGAAAAATCGGCACCCCGCATGGCGTGCTTTTTAAGGAATAGCATGATACTGTCCACCGCTTGCGGCAGAGGGTCATGAATATCAATATGATCAAAGATAGCGGCCTTGTCAGTGCCGATAAAACGACCACACTGCACCCATGCATCTGAAAAATGCTGGGCACGCTCTTTCCCAAACAGCAGCACCGCACCTTTGGTAGGCACCAATCGACCCTGATAGCTCGTGACCAATTTGAGCGTACGCAACGCCTGATCGTCAAGCGCACTTATTCCCTGAAAAAGTTTTGTCGCGCTGACCAGATCTAAATCTTCAACGCTCAAATCAGGCATAGGCAACTCATCAAAGGCCACGCCCTCAGCCGTACGGCGCAGTTCATCAATCAACGCCTGATCGGCTTGCCGACTGGTCGAACCCAGGCGAACATAGACACCGTGTTCAGGCCCCTCGGCCTTGAGCCAATGAGGACGCGAGCCGCTGACAAATACTTCCACTACCAGCAGCGTTTTACCCTCGACGGTAATCAACTCAACATTTGGCATCAAACGCGGTGCAATACTGTCAGCAATCAGGTTGCACAGGCGCTCCTCATCATCCAGCGGATGCACGACGCCAACAACCTTGCGCTGGTCATCCACTCCAACGAACAACCGCCCGCCCGCCGTATTGGCAAAGGCTACCAGCGTTTTGAGCAATGGCTTGGGCGAGGACAGGTCGCGCTTAAACTCCAGCGTTTTGCCTTCGGGTTGGGCTATCAGTTGCTCGATAGATGTCATCCTTACCTCGTCAATCATCGCTTTTCCCACCCCACAGTAGATAGCTTACGAATAGGATGGATCAATGTGCTACCTCCATCAATGCCCGCTCCAACTCCAGTTTGAATGCCTTAAAACTGGGCATAGATGATGCTCTCTCTTCATCTATCGGGTTCTCGTCCAACCACTCACAGAGTTCATTCGCGGATTTATGTGCGCCGAATGCCGCATCAAGTTTCTTCTTGGGGTGATTCGCGGACTCTACGTTGCCCGGCAACTCTTCGAGTTTGTGGCAGTTTTGATAGGGCTGATTTTGCGCCAGACACAATAACCAAGCTTCCGAAGTCGATTTTGGGAGCATAGGCACACCTCTGGAAAATTCAGCCCTGTTAAATCCATTCACCATAGCGTCCCACTTCGTCGCCCAAATTCCAGACATGGTAGATCGCGTTCCATCGCAGTCACGAAACAGCACGGCAAGAACCTGATCTTCACGTTCAGATTCAATTTGCAAGGCAATATCCGCAAGCATCCATGCATTGATGAAAAAATATCCAGTTTCTTGAGCTCGTTTTTTACCGACGAAGGAAACACTTCGATGCTCTTTCTTGCGAGCTTCCTCTCGCTCTTCTAATGCGGCCTTACCAACATATTGATATCCACCCGGTATAGAACGCAACGAGTAATCCAATCGAGATTCCAGCATTTGATCCAGCAGTATAGTCATTGGGCCTATCTGGAAATCTGTATCTTCGCAGCGCCCCTGAGCATTGCCGCACTGTCCAAGATCGGTCGGGCCTTCTCCGCTCAACACTACAATCATGCTTTAGCCTCTGCTTTGGCCACCGCCTCGTCACGTAGCCTTTCGGCTAAATCATCTTCCTCATCCAGCGCGATACATTCCTCGGTAAGCTGTACCAGGTCAGTATCAACAAACGCCTCACCTGCACCCATAAATTCGAGTTTCTTCCCGATGTTCGGAATTTCAAAGAATCGGCGTGCGCGGGTTAAACCACCTGCATTCTTGTAGATGTACTGCACTGATTTCCGCGCCACATCATCCTCCAGATAATTCAAAATCATCGGGCTATGTGTTGTGACAATAATTTGTTGAGGCGATTTCACCAGTGTATCAACCAGTTTTTCGATGATCTCAGGGTTGATGCCATTTTCGATTTCGTCCAGCATAATCAGTGGATGATCTGACTCTGCCTGAGCCAAAACCGCCAAAATTCGAAGCAACCCATCGCTCAAATGCGTTGCTTCCGTTTCCAGCTTATGCTCTCCGAACTGCTCAACCACCATGAGCTTTTTCCAACCTGCCCGCAAGCTGGCAACCCTAAAATCAATCAGGTCGGGGTAAAACATCTTTAGTAACGCCAGCAGGTGTTCTTTAGCATCGCCTTTGATGTTGTGCAAGTAACCAGAAAGTTTCTCACCTCCCGCACCAATGTCCTTATCTTCTGTTCTCGCACGCTTGCGCAGCAAATGAGGAGAAAGCAACTCCAGCGAACGAATGCGGCGAAGTGCGTTGCGAAATTCCAGAATTATCGACGGAAGCTCACTATCCTTAAGTTGAGAAAGAATTGAGCCTTGAAAAGTAAATGAAATGGGTTGTTTCCGTCCTTCAGTCTGATACTCGTGCCCACGGGAAATAAAAATCACGTCTTCATCCAACTTGATTCTTTCCCACGAACAACGCAAGTCGTAACGATTGAAACCCGCATACCAAATCAGAAGCTGGCCTGCTTGAGTACGATATTCAACCGATATGAGTATGTTGCTGTCCTTGAGAAGTTTGCAGTTCAACTCCTGTACTGTCCAGCCACGAGAAATTAGCCAATTCTGTACATTTCCCGTCATAAGCTGGGAAATAAAATCTATCGCTTGAAGGATCGTGCTTTTACCCACCCCATTCATCCCGATAAAGCAGTTGAATTTACTGAGGGGCAAAGTCAGACTTCCTGCCGACTTGAAATTTCTTATGAATATTTTTTCAATCATTATTTTTGTACTCCAGCAGAAATAGGCGTTAATCCATTAAATAGATGCAAATAGTTTTCCGGTATTTCCCATCCGCAAAATGACTTCCGAGCTGTCTGTTCAAATGCGTCTGCCATTTGATTAAATTTAGCCCGCATCCAATCTTGCTTCTCTTTCAACTTATCGTCCTTGAGTAATAAAAAACTCCCAACCATTTTTTTAAATCCAAGGTATTGCGTTGCAATAGCAACCCAGTTTTCATTGACTTCATATCCCTCGAACTGATGCTCAGGATGGAGATTAAAATAATCTACATAGTAACGCCCATCCACATCCTTAACGATCATCGATTTTGTGGTTCTATCAGGAACCTGATCCGCACAATCTCGAATACCCTGTCGCGATTCCAATTGAATTATCAATTTCTCAGCAATGACAACGCGAGGGAACTTCGCCTCTTTTTCTAGTTCGACTGCTTCATTCATTGCTGGACCAAATACGAAGTTGTCACTATGAAATAGTAAACCCTCTGTAATACTGCCGCGAAGCAAAATGCCATAAGAAGCCATTTTCAAATGAAGCCGCTGGACATCGAAAATGATACTCAATAGACCACCGTTGCCCATATCGTGCCGAGGATATGAAATAACCACCGAGTCAGAAAACTGCGTCACCTTTCTTTTCGTAGGTCGTGTTATTTCTCCATCCACTTCATTTCCAGCAATAACAACTTGCTGCGGATAAGCTGTGAAGCGTTGAATCTCTTGAAGCGCACCCAACAAGCGTGGAAATGATATTGGATGTTTTACCTTAGACGTTGACTGATCTATCGTTTCGCAAATCTTCGACTTAAACCCAAGAATATCCAAGAACAGGCAATAGCAGTGCTCATAGCCATCGGTGTAATCAGTCATCTATGTCTCTCCTGTCTCCATTTGGAGCTGACACATTTCGTTTCATCATGACAATGATGTTTTTTAGTCTGCTCAGCAGGTCATCGTAGGTCATGATGTCGATCATGTTGGCGTACTTTCTGCGGATGATCTCGAAATCAAATCGCTGCTCCCCGGTGAAGTCGTTATCACGCCCCAGCAAAATCAATGCCTTCGGATTGGTGATCTTCAGCTCGATGCCATCGGGAAGCTCGCTTTTACGCTTTTCGTATATTTCCCGTTCTCCGGCCTGACCCCACTTGTTCAAGTGAAACAGGTATTTCTCGGCTTGCATCACTGCCCCAGCAAGTTCGATGCGCGGCGTATGGTTTCCCCGGTATGTGTTACGTGACAGCAGCGCATTGTCGAAAGGCCTCTTGACCTCAATGATGTCAATATTTCCATTGGCATCCACCAACATCAAATCTATTTTTCGAGGCGTTGTTTTATCGGGTTTTGAGTAAAAGTCCTTAATATGTACTTCTTCGAGCACGGCGATGTACTTCGGGAAGAAAAATAACAGAAGTTCCAGAATCTTCTTTTGCCAGTCCCGCTCTGAATAACCATCGACATCCTTGAGCATTCCTTCCAGCTCACTGTGGATGTATTCGAACTTCTGTAGCTCGAAATTTCCCAGGATGCTGTTTCTTGATGTTGCAACCAGGCGCTTCTTCTTTGCCAAATAACTGTTAAGTTGGCTTTCCGCGTCTGATAGCGTTCCAAAGTAATCTTTGAGAACCCGTGAAATGCGTGATCTGGCGTAGTGGGTCAGCTCAGTGGATGTCGGGAAGGTTTGAACGAGCAGTTCAAAATCGATCAGCGGAATCGCACCTTCGTTTTCACCGCCGACAATGATCTGTTCATCGATCAATTCATCGATTTTTCGAAAGATAGAAATATCTCTGTTCGCAACGAATATCCGAGGTTCAAGTTTCATGGCCTTCTCAAGCAACAGGTCGTGCTTCAGTCCAAGAATGGTTTTGTTGACCCTGTAATAGCCATCTTGGGTTGTACCCAATTTGAAAATGCGCTCTGCACCATCCTCGTCGTCAGCCTGCTGGGCCTGTGAAACGAGATCGCCAGTGGTGAAGGTAAACGTCCGACGCAGGGTAACTTCGCCGTCCTGTCTGAGCTTTTCATCAAGCCACTGCACACTGTTGAACCGATCGGGCACATAGGCCAATAACAGACTACCAGCCTGTTTTGTAATCTTGATCATTGACGGCCACCGTTGCTATTGCCGCCTTCCACTTCTTGCAATTGCTGCAAGTCATTCTCGATTTCCTCCACTGTGGGCAATGCACCCTTCAGGTTGTCAGGCAAGGCTTCCACCAGGGTGTATTCGCTCACGCCCATCGGTTTGTTCATATCGCGCAGCGCAAATTCCACCTCGACGTTGTTTTTGTCGCGGCACAGCAGCAGTCCGATGGTGGGCTGGTCATCGCTGCGTTTGAGCAGGCTATCCACGGCGGACAGGTAAAAATTAAGTTTGCCTGCGTACTCGGGGATAAATTTGCGGTTTTTGAGCTCCACAACCACGTAGCATTTCAGCGTGACGTGGTAGAACAACAGGTCGATGTAGTAATCGTTACCCGCCACTTCCAGCTGGTACTGTCGGCCAATGAAGGCAAAGCCTTTACCCAATTCCAGCAAAAACTGGGTGATGTGCTGTGTGAGCTGGCGCTCTACATCCCGCTCGTTGAAAGGCGCCGTCATCGCCATAAAATCGAAGGTGTAAGGATCTTTGAGGGTTTGCTGAGCCAGGTCAGACTGTGGCAATGGCAAGGTGCGGGAAAAGTTGGTCACCGCTTTGCCTGCGCGGGCATACAAGTTTGACTTGAGTTGCAGCGCCAGCACATCGCGGCTCCAGCCTTGCTCTAGGGTTTGCTCGATGTAAAAGCGGGCTTCGGTCACGCTGCCGCATTTAGTGAAAATCTGGATGTTGTGTCCCCAAGGGATGTTTGACAGCAACGCAGATAATTCCGTTTCAGCGCCTGCCCACACGGCATCGCGTAATTTGGCAACAGCCTGTTGCCAAATTGCAGGATCGCAGTAAAAGCGAAAGAAAGCCCGGCAATACCGCAGGTTCTTGGATGAAAAGCCGCCGACCTCCGGGAAGGCTTGTCTCAAGTCGTGACTGAAGGCGTCGATGAATCCGCTGCCCCACTGGGCATGAGACTCCCGATCAACAATTTGTGCCCCAATTTCGTAGTAGAGGGAAATCAACTCCCCATTGGCGGCCAACGCGACTTTCATCCGTGTCGCATGGATTCTCTGCTTGATGGTCTTGAGCCAGTCCTGGTAGTCGGCCAGCACATCGGGCGGCAGCGCCAGAGGGTGTGTCATGGTGGAGTCACTCATCTCCACTCCCACCTGTCACCGCTTTCACTTCTGCAAGCAGATCGCCAAACTTACCGTAATTCACCTTCACGCCGTCATCAAGATCGAGCTGGATACGCATATCGGCATAGTGGCGGAGTTTTTCGTCATAGGCGAGCAGCTCGACATGTTTCTTGCGCAGCACTTCGACTTCCTTGTTGATCTTGTTGCGGACTGAGGTAACGGTTGCGACTTCGGCATCCTTGATCAGCATCTCGATACGAGACTGGATCTTACTGGTCAGCGGCACGACATATTCGGCGCGCATCCGGGCAAGGGTGCCTTCGTGGTAACGGTGTAGATAAACCAGTGCCTGAAATGCACCCTGTTTTCCGCTGGAGAACAGCCAGTAGATCGGGCGTTTCTTGTAGGTTTGCAGGTGATTCTTGAAAAAGCTGGACGCGAGATAACGGCGAATAGTTTCTTCCGATGTTTCGTTGCCCTTCATGCCGAGGCTTTCCGCCAGCCAAGCCATATTCTCGTTCAGTGTTTCAGCTCCCCACACGGCCAGCAGGAATTCGCGGATGCGGTTAGCGGCATCATCCTCAAACCAGAACTCGTCGGTAAGCGGCACAATGCCGTCTGCGTCTGCGGGGAAAGTCTGACAGCGGGTGGCATCGAAGCCGATATTACCGGCATGCGCATAAATCAGACCAGGCTCGTCCAGACTGTAACGGCCCATTATGCAGCCGATGACATAGGAGATCAGGCGTTGGCTGTCTTTTTCGCGGTCGGCGCGGGTGAGAGTGATCTGTTCTTCGGGTACTTCGGGGGAGAGTTCGTCTTGTAGGCCATAGGCAGTGATGAAGAGGCGATTGTTTAATTCTTCAAGGGCTTTGGTTTTCAAGACTCTTTCCACACAAGCTATTTGCCATTGATCCCACGTTTTCTTTAACGTATTTCCTCTTTTCGCTGCCAATGGTGATTCTTCAAATTCCCAAGAATACTCAGACGCGTTCCAGTCTTGTCTTGCCATCCTGACAAGATCATTGACATGCGAGGTGTCATCAATATTAGTAAAGGGTAATCTTTGTATCTGTCCAACTTCGAAGTGGATAGTGGGGCAGATGAATTCAGTATTTTTGTAAGTTACAACGTTGTTCAAATTTGCAAGAAACAACATCGGATTTTCGGAAAAAACCGTCGGGCCTGACGCATTAAACAAGAAACCATCTGGAACGTATCGAGCACTAATTTTTCCAGTTGATACGTCCGTCCAACTCACCCCCTCCAAAAAGTAGTAACTTTCATTACGAATAACAGAGCGGAGTGCGCCAGATGAAGTTTTGAAATTTTTGATCTCGAACCCACTATTTCCCCAGTTAATTATAAATTCAAGGTTTCCATACCACTTCTTGAACTCCCCCCCTTTTTGAGAAGGAAACCATTTATTGCCTCCAAGCATTGATAGCTTTTCAATAGAAACCTCAAACCAATATCTTAGAAATTTTTCATTGTCACCAGTTGTAATCCCTTTTTTTGCCCTCGATCCAATCAATTGATTTTTCGAAAAAGCATCAATTATTTTTTTTCCTACCCAATAAGCCACTGGACTACCCGGAATTTTCTTGAAAGCATCCTGAATAGTCAGATCATGGCGGTTAAGTCCCGCCAATAGCGTGGCTTCCTTCTCAGCTTCCAAGCCATCCACAAGTCGGAAAAACACAGGCTTAAAGCCACTAAAATGCTTGCCTTGGAGAATGAACGCTGTCGTCTGCACGACTTCGCCGGAAATCTCGCTGAATGCCCGTGCGCCAAGATGCGCCATCGTCATAATAGTGCGATCTGTCAGCAACTTTTCCCGCATCGCCTCGTAAGACGACAGGAACATCCAGCTCTGCATCGTGACCATGCTGTTGAAGCCGGTAGGCTTGCACCAACCAAAGCCTCGCTCGATAAACATGGCGAACAGGTCGGACTTGCTATCCGGGAATGTCGCCTTTGCGTAATCCTTCAATACTGGGTTCATCCCCTTACCACCCATGTACGGCGGATTCGCCACCACCGCATCAAACTGCATCCCCAACACTTTCGCCTGCTCAACCAGCGGCAACAATTGTTGCGCTGCCGACTCGGAAAGAAGATCGCCGCTCTTGATAGCCTGCTGCAAACTCTCCGCCATCGTCGCCAGTTTCATATTCAGCGACGGCGGAATCTGAATCAACGAGCCAAAGGTTTTGGCATATTCAAAAACAGTGATCAGTGAACAAACATCCGTGCTTAGTTGTTGCTTGCTGCCCACTGCCCACTGTCCACTACCCACTAACGCAGCGGAAAGCTGCACTGCATCCAGCCCCTTGCTCTCCTGCAAAGCCAGCACGTTGAGAGTTGGTGGATTATCGAACAGACGGCGATCATCGGCGCGAGCCTTCATCAGCAAAGCAAATCCAGCCAGTTGCGCGGCACGGTCATCGATATCAAGACCAAAAAGGTTCTTTTCCAGAATCAGACGGGGTATATCGCGTAAGCGGTAGCCGCGTTCCAAATAGATGCCCTTCAGCACCTCGTAGGCTTCCACCAAAATATGACCAGAGCCGCAAGCGGGGTCGAGCATCTTAATAGTTTCAGGACTCAGGCTGCCGCCGTCTTCAATCATGCGGGTCTGAATCAAGGCATCCAACTGAGCCTGAACTTCCGGCGTCTGCTCAGCAGGTTCGATGTAATAAGCCCATTCACTTTTTAGCGTTGAAGCAGGATTCGCCATCAACCACAGGCGACCGACGCTGTTTTGCACCAGATATTTAACAATCCAGTTTGGGGTAAAAAGCTGGGTGGCAGCGGGAATATCCTCGCTCTTAACCACTTTGCCGATCACTTCATCCTTCTTCTCACTGATGTAAAACTGGTACAGCCAGCCGATGATCTCTACCTCCTGCCAGTCTTCTTCAGGAATAGCTGCGACTAACTTGGCGATGACAGAATCGGTGCGCAACAGATTGTCCGGCAACAGCAGTTCGGTTTCATCGTCTATATGCTCAAACAGGAAAGGCATGGAGCGGGAAAGCGTGTTGCACTGAGCGACCAGCAGCATCTTGTAGAGTTCACCGTCCTTGTCACCAGCGAGTTTAAGCTCAACCGCCCTGTCTTTATTCAAGCCCGGCAGATCCAGTTCGGTCGCATGATTCAGGATTTCCGGCATGCCGCCTTCACGATTGGATAGCGCACGGTAGCCGTGATCCAGATAGTCGTGAATTTCCATGTAACGCAGCGCAGCAAAACGGTTAAACCAGGTGTAGGCAATCGCATCAACGGTATGGCTGAAACCCTCGGTTGTCATACGCTTGATCAGCCGTTCGCGGAGTTCATATACCTTGGCAGGCCATTCCTGACCGGCAATGATGGCGATATCCCCTTTTCTCTCACCGATTGCCACCTCAAGCTTACCGCCAGAATCAGACAAGCCAAGCAAATTGGCGCGAGCTGTTACCGCTGCAATGAAATCACGGCGTGCTTGCGGAGCGTAGGATTTGAGTTTGGATTTGTTCATTGTTTTTATAGTTGTTCGATATGCTGATGGATACGAGCAAGAATGTCGCCAAACGGGATTTGCCCGGTGTAATACAGTGCGGCGGTTTCGCGATACTTGGCGTCATACAGACTGCGCACTTTTGGATCGGACAGCAGAAAGGCTTCGTTACTGGCGATATGCTGATTATCGGCTTTGGGGAAACGAGCTTGCTTGTGTGTAATATATTCAGGCGTTCCGATGAAAGCCAGCACTTCCGCGATCCCCAGCAAGCGGTAGATGTCGTAATAATGCCGCAGGAAGTTCTTGGGGAAGGTTGAGGCTTCCTGTTGCTTGCGGAACTTGGTCGATACGGTTTGCAGTTTTTCCACAAAGGTATAGGCGGGACTGTAGCAGGCAACATCCACTGCCCGATTGTCGATCACATCCACTTTTGCCTTTAAGGCGGCATCCAATGCCCATGAGCTAATGGTGCGTGGTGCGTTCGGCGCAGTGACATCAAAACCCACTTCCAGCAGGATGCCTTCTTTCACGCCAGACAGCTGATCGATCACCGATGGGTAGTCAAGAATGATGCCGCCATTACGAAATTTGTCATCATCATAGTCGGCATCACGCTTCACCTCGATCAGATCGGGTATCGCAATCTGTTTTGCCAGACTATCGAAAAAATCTTTGCGTGCGGCAATGTGTGCCGGTTTGTCGTGATTTTTACCTGTTTTGAGATCCAGCTCGCCGAGTGGCTCAAAGCGTATGTCGATGTCCTCAGAAAACCGGTCAATAATGCCGTAAGCCTTGGAAAGCGACGTTCCACCCTTAAGTTCAAATTTCCAGCCCTGCTGCTGCAATGCCCACAGGCTATGCATCAGCCAATAATCTTTTTCAACCAGATAGGGTGAGATTTGCAGTGATCGTGCGAGTTGTGCAATAAGCGTGGGGAAATCTTTGTGGCGGTGTAAAAATATATTGGTTCCGCTCATTTAAAGGACTCCCGGCTTGCTTAAGCCTTGCGACAACCATGCATTGACCAACCGCTTGGTCGCGACTGATCCAAAATCAACCAGCGCTTTATTCAACTTCTTGGCATCAAACTGATTGAGCTTCTTTTTCGCCCGCTCAAGCACCTCATCTTCATCCTCTGCCAAATCAGACAGATTATTCAGCATATCAACCAGCAGATATTCAGTCGTCACTTGGCTGGGCTTAGGGAAATTGTGTTTCAGGCGAAAATCGTATTCGCGCTGATCCAGCTTGAACATGCCGTGGCGCTTGTGGTTGTAAACGATATTTTTGTTGTAAAGCTGGGTTGTCCCCAGACGCAGTGAGTTATATACACTGGGATTGAAGCTGAGGAAATTTTTATCTTTTAAAAAAACCGCAAGCAAATCACTCTCGTTGGGTGGCACTTCACCGAACACGTTTTTCTTGGGCTTGTAATACATACCTTGAGCCAGCTTCTGCAACAGGCCCTGGGCAACCAGTTGCTGAAGCTCACGATCAACACTCGTCGAATAGGGTACAAGATCCTCGCGGCGATAAACCTTACCGGCACGAACATGCTGGACAAGAGAGGTTGATTTACTCGACGAAGATTGCGACAGGGTCATGGCTGTATTTTAATTAACGTTTCATGCAGAATCATACCCCTTGAAACTCAATACTCCAAGTGTTGAACGTTTACTGTATCCGCGCCCGCTGCCCCGCCCTGATCGCCGCCAGCAGCTCGGCTTTGAGCTTACCTAAATAGTCATCCACTTCGTCTTCCGTCTCAAGATAAGACTTGCTGGAGTAATCCGCTGCACGAATGACCCTGGCAGGTTTCGGCGTAACGGTCTGAGTTATCGGGACTGAGCCAACATTGATAACCGTCGCATGATCACCCGGCGACTTTACGGCGAGCGGTTGCGCTTTAGGTACTGCACTCAGCGCGGCGGCAATCATATCCATCGCGCCATCCAGCGCACTGCCGGATTGATCCTGCAAATAATGGATTTGAGGGATGCTGGATTGAGCCGCAATATCCAATTTTATTTTCTGTAGCGAAGACAAGGCACGATTGCGCAATTCAGGCTGTGCATGCGCCTGATCCAATGCGCCTCCAACCTCAGCAATTTTCTTTTCCAGCAAGAGCAAGGCGTGTTCACGCTTGGCATCTACGAGTTTGACATTCACCGCATCTACCGATTGGATCAAGGTCTCAATCTGATTGATTTGCTGGTAAGGCATGGGGTTGTCGCGTATCGCTTCCAATTGTTGCAATGCAGTCGCCGCCGCGACCTCTTTAAGGAGTGCAGGACGATTGGGTTCAAATCGTTGCAACGCGTCAAGCATCCTGCGCCAGGTTGCAATCTGCGTCGTATAGAAGCTGATCAGGTCGTGAATATCATCGGCAGCATCCAGCCATTGATCTTTATTGGTCAGAATCGCTTCAACAAATTCAAACGAATCGCGGATCGCCAGTTGTTTGGAGATGCTCAACGCGTTTTGCTCAATGACCGCCTTGCCAGGGTGATGTCTGGTGGTGGACAGGTGAGAATATTCCTTCAGCTTGGATTGCCATTGAGTCAGACTTTCGCGGAAATCGGCAACCAGCCCGTCTTCGTCATCACGACCCAGCTTGGAGAACAGGTCTTTATGTAGTTCACGCGCGCGTTTGAGCTGAACTGCATCGGCAGTTTTACGTTTGAGAATGGAGACTTGCTTGAAGCGCACCGACTTGGTGAGTGCATCCACGGCAGAACCGGGTTCGAGATCGGAGTTGTCAGACACAAGTTTGATTTCACCCGCCATGAACAGGCGAGCAATCAGCAGCACGATTTCCCATTCCGGCTTCCATCCCCACGGCGCGCCGCTGAAGCGATCAACCACATCCGACAACATCACCCGACTTTGAGAAGCTTTGAGCTGTAGATATTCCCGCATTTCATTAAGCGCGAGCGGATTACCCTCCTCCCCGCCTAACGACAAGGCATGTTGACCGATGCTGTCAGCCATCAAGACAGCCTTAATCTCGGCAATCGGATCGAGCTGGCGTATCTTGAGATATTTCAGTTTGGTGTAGGTATTGGAGATGAGGTAGTTAACCAACTCATCCACTTGCGTCGAAGGCGCTGCTGCCTTGCTCGGCAACTTTTGACCCAACGCATAACAGTCACCATTGACCAGTGCCGTACTGAGCTGCTCAATCAACCGTGCTTTACGCTCACGGTTTTCATCCTTACGGTCGGCGAGGATACGTTTGAGCGGTGCAGCAGCTGAGCTGGCTTTAGGACTGTCGATATATTTTTCGATCTGCTGATAGAGGTTCAGCTCAATATCGAGCCTGTTACTCTCTGCCATACGGATCAGGGCACGATCAGCGCTACGCAAAATCGCCTTGGCATCACTCAATGACTCGTAGTCATCGCTCAATGGCGTGACAATTTCAAAAGAGAGCTGATGGCTGGCATTTTTCCACGGCGCACCATCCAACAGACGGTTGATTTCATAATCGCCCTTGGTATCGCGATGGCGAATTTTGGTCATGCCACCGAGAATTTCCTCAAAAATTAACTCGCCAAGCAAACGGGATTTTTCAACCGAAGACACATCGACATGCCCGATTTCGCGTGCGACATCTCGTTCTTCGTTGGTCAGGAAAAACCACAAATCGCCATTGCGACTGACCAGACGTTGCTGTTCCAGACGAGTCAGGCTCTCCTGTATCTTGCGTTTGAGCGCCAATTTGTCAGCATCAATCTGATCCACACAGAGCGTCGCGAGATTATCAACATTGGGTTTAACGATATCCGGTATGTAACGAATCAGGAACAGCGCCTTGAGCAGCAGTACGTCGTAGGTTTCCAGCGATGGATTCGCTGGCGCTTCATCAATCGAGCGTTTGGCGCTGGTATCGATAAAGCTTTCGATAGAGGGGTAAAAATCATACATCGGCACGAGGGCATCAATATTCCGATCCGCATTACGCACCGCAGCAGACTGGAACGCATCCAGCAATGAGCGCTCGCCTTTGGATAGATGCTTACCTGTTGCCCCTACCTTGCGGATAGACTCAAAGACCTTTTGCAGCAAGGTAAACTGGTATGGCGCGAAAGGATAACAGGCGACGAATTCAGCCGCATCCTTGTAGCTGCGCATCGAAACCGAGTTACCGACAAAGGCGAGCTGGTTGTTGATGATGTCGCCCTTCTGGGCAAAGCAATCCCGCAATTCGACGTGCGCCGCTTCCGTCTTGGACAACAGACGTTCGCTGATCACATCATCAGTATTTGAACTCGCCAGTGACAGCCGTGTGTGGAAACGCCCCTGAATCTTGGAAAAGTCTTGCGACTTGGCTTTATTGGTTTCACCGATAGCGGCATCAATATCTTCCTGACTGGTCACAATCACCCATGCCCTGCCATTACATAAGCCTCCCAACTGCTCAATGATGGTTTGCAGGGTGAGCATCATCTGCGTGTTGTCGCCGATAAACTGCCCAACCTCATCCACCAGGAAGATCACACGATGACCGGCGGGCTTGGTCGCTAGGTAATCCCGAATGATTTTTGCCAGACCTTCGATGTTGATCTTGTAATCGTCGCGAGAATTATCAAACCAAAGCCCGGCGGACTCCTCGGTCATGCTCAGTGATTTTGCTAGGGCATAAACCACGTCATCCCGCAGAAAATCCACGGCATCCCGCTCTTTGTCCCAGGCTGAGCCATTCCTTTCCTGAAAAGCCATCTTGAACGCTTCAAAATCGCCCTTACTAACCAGATGGCGCTCCATGTCGGCGATATGTGGCGCATCGCCTGAGTAGCCGAGCTTTTCATTAAAGACGCGCAGGAACACCTGCAAGATGACATCACGGTCTGATTTACTGTCAGCCTTGGCATCGATATTAAACAGGATGACATCGGAACTACCCTTTACCGCACGCTGAATATCCGCCAGCAGGAGTGCATCCTTGATTTTGTGCTCATCAAAAAATGCAGCCGCGCGTTTAGGGATGCCTGTTGCAGGATCAATTGCCTCGATATTTTCCAGCAGATAGGAAAGGATTTTGATGAAGTGAGATTTACCCGATCCAAAGAAGCCAGAAACCCAAACACCCATACGCGAGGTGACGACCGGATCTTTAGGACTGTCAGCGGCCGCAAGAAACGCATCGAAGAAGCGTCGAAAATACTCGGTCAGCTGTTTAGTGACGACGTACTCATCCAATTCTTGCCAAATGCTCTCGGCATCGCGCTGATCGGCTTTAATCACGCCGTTGATTGGTCGGTCGATAGGTTTTGTAAACAGCTCTTTAATTTTCATATAGTTAGCCCATTTGCAATGCGCGTCATGACACTAAGCGGAATGCGCGGTAGTAGTGGTCTTCGGATAGTTTATTGAATAGTCGGAACGAGTAGCCGTCATATTTGCCGGGATACAGCATCAGCAAGGGCGTGTCTTTCATCAATGGATGCAGTGCTGATAACAAAGTGTGCGTGCGCAGAATGGGATAGGCAGATCCAACGCCAGTCAGTATGACCAGATCTTGATTATCGACATCGATCTGAGACACGAGCCGTTCAGCCAACTTGTCCTCTTTCAGGACGCGCCGCAACGATTCAAGTGCTTTGTCATCACCTTGTGCCTGCTGCATATCGAATGCCTTATCAAGCAACTTGCGCTCTTCCAGCAAGCCGATAGCCAGGTCAAAAACATTGACCGTGGCAAAGCGTATCGGCGGATGCTGTTTGGCAAGTGCAGGCTCGATGACGTCAGCCAGAAATGAACGCATTTCCAGCTCGAACTCTGGCGGGTAATCGAATACCCAGAAGCCGATTTCATTACTAAGACCTTCGTTGTTCAGCAGCTCTTTCGAGGTAAGACGCGGCAGGATTTGGTTAAGACGCTCTTCAAATATGCTCATCGGGACACTTTCATTGTAGCGACAACATCAAATTCACCATGCCGTTTTAGAAAAGAAATGACCGTCGGATGCAGACTGGGCGGTGTCATATTCTTTTTTTTGCTGGAGTCGAGATATTTGGCCTCGACCAATATTCTGACGATGACCTCAAAAAGTTTTTTTCTGGTGGAAGCAGACCATTGCTCAATGTCGCCATCACGGTGTACGCACTCCACCCAAAACGCATCCCACAAGTGACTATTCAGAGCCAGTTCCATCCGGCTGAGTTGCCTGGCGTACACGTCTCGCAAGAAATCCCCCAACAAGTAGCTGTGCTTGATTGCAGCTGCCAATAGAAGCTGAGACGACACTTCCATATCCCCTTCGGCAATCAGCTTCCAGCCTTCCTCGTCTAACGTCACCAAACGGTTCCGAATCAGCTTCGCCTGCCTGAATGCGGTTGCCGGCGTGTTCTTTTGCAGGATATTTTCAATCTTTAAGGCGTGATCCCATTCGGCATCAGATGGCTGAGTGAGCAACAACGCGGCAATCCGCCTACTTTCAGCAAGCATAAGCGATCCAGCAGATATTTCGGCGTTATAGCGGGGCATGGTTATACAGCTGGATCATCCAAAAAATACATTACGGCTGATTTTACCTTATATGTGATGGCAATCTGGGTTTGCTTGCAGGTCGAACATTCAAAGTAGAGCACGATCAAAAATTGAAGCCGGCATTCTTTCACATACATGCGACATTTTGAGTCGCGAGGAATGATGAGCTTACCGGCATAAAGCATATTTCAGCCTTCAAAATCATACGCAGTTCGCCTGCTATCATTATCCCTCACTTGCCTCAAAGCCCAATATCCGCAACAATCCACGTCGTTTTTAACCACACCAACAGGAATAAATAAATGAACCGCAAAGAACTGATTGACGCACTGGCAATAAAAACCGGCAGCACCAAGACTGATACCGAACGAAATATCGCTGCATTTATTGACGTAGTGACAGAAACTTTAGCTGCTGGGGAGGACATTGCCTTAGTCGGCTTCGGGACATTCGAGGTACGTGAACGTGCTGCTCGTACCGGCCGCAATCCAGCCACAGGTGCTGAACTGAAGATTGCGGCATCCAAGCAGGCCGCATTCAAGGCTGGTGCAACGCTGAAGGCTGCCGTCAACGGTTCAAAATAAGAATTACAACTGCAAAAGCGACCGCCAGTGACCTGGTGGTCGCACACTACAACTATGCCAACAGATCAAATCATCCAACACCTGACCAAGCACGGTGAACGTCTCGATACGGAAATTGCTCACGCGATAGGTATTCCACTACCTGTGGCACATCTACATCTGAAACAACTTACCGCAAATGGAAAAGTGATGTCCTGCCATGTCACCCGGTTTGTGGAAGGCATAAAAACTGAGGGTATCACCTGCCGGTTGGTTGGGCATATACCGAAGGTGGCACCAGGAAAAAAGACGATGTGATAAGTCGAATTGAATCCACCATCCACAAAATCAATCACTTGGTCTTCGCACAAAACACTGCCGCTGTTATCCTGCAACATCAATATTACACACTACCGGCGGCGAGACTGGACCACTGACTTCCCGGGTACAACGAATGTATCCCCACCTTGAAACATAACCGCCATAATCATATCCGCCACCGCAGTCCGGAAATGCCGCTTGTCGTAGTACCAAGACGTGTCCCGGGTAATATCTCGCGCCACCGAGAAATCTACAATATCTGGCCGTATTTTCAGCAACCGAGCCTTGAATTCAAGGTAGGACTGCTCGGAGATCGTCGCAAGCGTATCCCGATAAAAAGGATGGATGAATAGTTTTGCTTCGATCTGGTTCTCATCCAGCCATTTACACAATTCCGCGAATTCGACAAAGCGCTCATTCACCCAGCGGATATCCGACCCGTTCCATGCGTTTGGCTGGAAATGCTCCCGGTTGTATTGTTCGGGGTTGGATACCCGACTGCGGTCGTATTCGTACAAGTGATACATCCCCGTACCGTCCACATCAAAAAATATGGAAGGTTGGCCCTGTAGATGATGTGCAATGCGCGTCAACCCTTGCCACAGCCCTGAGGCAAACAGATAGGAGCTGTAAAATGACAACCAGGATTCAGCACTCACAACGGGATGCGGACGGTTGGTTGGTAATATGCGCGGCCGCTCATAGAACTGGTAAAAATCTATGCCAATCAACACCTCTTTGATCGGCTTGCCATGCCGCTTGAGCGCGCGCAGCGTGTCAAATGCCTCTTTTGGCGTTCCGGCCAAGAAAGACAGGTTGTAAAACGAGTGGCCGGTGATTCGGCTAGCCTCGTCCGGGTCGAAAACACCCATAACCGATGAGCCAAGGATATACGAATCGTTCTGTACATCACCGCGAAGCAGGTGATTCACTTTGCGGAATCGCTCGTTTACCGCGTAGCCACTGCGCAAATAATGGTGTCCAAACACCTCGTATGGATCGACAAGGTAGTTGAATATCACCACGACCAGTCCGCCAAACAGGAAGGCGGCGGAAACCCAACAATTCCACGCGCGGTTGCTCATCATCAGAACTGAAAATACAGGAACGTGGTGGGGCACCCCAAAGCCAGAACGCACACCACAATCATCGCGGATACGTAGAAGGCGGAACGGCGACTTGGCGCGGTACTGGTAAATATGGCGAGTGCTTCGTGAGTGTTTTTGGCATACATCGCAAACGCGAGCAGGCACGCCATACCCCAAACCTCGATGCCATTGATAAACGACGATTGTTGGAACTTCAAGCCGCTCCCATCCAGCCATGCCAAATAAGTGGATGGCAACATAACGCCGTTCATACCCAGCATGGTTTTCCAGATCGTGATTGCGTCGGCTACCGACGCGGCGCGAAACATCACCCACGCGAACAGCACCACAAGGAAGGTGATTGCCATGCCCAACGGTTGTGGTAGCGTGAATCGCCCACTCCATTTCCAAACTCGATGAGCCGCCAAATACACGCCATGCATCGCGCCCCAGACGACGAACGTCCAGCCCGCACCATGCCACAGGCCGCCCAACACCATGACCGTCAAAGCCGCCAAGACCGCCCTGCTCTGCCCGTGCTTGTTACCACCCAGCGGGATATACAGATAATCACGCAAAAACCGCCCCAGCGTGATGTGCCAGCGCCGCCAGAATTCCGCGATGCTGGCAGCTTTGTAGGGCGAATTGAAGTTGACCGGCAGTACGATGCCAAACAGCAAGGCCAATCCCATCGCCATTTCCGAATAAGCAGAGAAATCGAAATACAGTTGGAGCGAGTAAGCCAGTGCCGCTGTCCAGGCATCGAGGATTTGAAGCTCCGCGACATGCGCAAACGGCTCGTTCACATATTCACCCAGCCAGTCGGCAACCACCACCTTCTTAAACAGCCCGACTGCCAGCAAAAACAACCCGGCGGACACTCGACGCGCATCGGGCAGCAGCCGATCTTTTTGCAACTGAGGGATGATCTGGGCGTGATGCACAATCGGCCCGGCGATCAGTTGCGGAAAAAACATCACGAAGATAGCGAAGCGCAGCGGATCACGGTCGGCCACCAGCCCTTTGTGACAATCCACCAAGTAGGCGATTTTCTGGAAGATGAAAAAGGATATGCCGAGCGGCAAAATCACACGCAGCAGCGGGTATTGCGTCCCAGCCACCGCATTCAAATTGCCAATAAAAAAATCGGCATACTTGAAATAACCGAGTACCAGCAAGTTAAGGGCAATCCCACCAGACAGGCAAGCCTCAGACGGGCGACGGGCCAGCAATCCGCCCAGATGGAAGTTGATGGACAATAGTACCAACAGCATGACGAGGTAACGCCAGTCCCATGCGCCATAAAACACACAGGATGCCACCAGCAATACCCATTGCGCCGCGCGCACGCTGTATCGTTGGTGCGCGATAACGAAAGCCAGTAGCGCACAGGGCAAAAAGCCATACAGAAAAAGTGCCGAGTTGAAGAGCATACGCTAAACGAGGCCTAATTCACGCAGCGCAAAAAACAACACGAGCGCGATAACGATTGCGGGCATGGCAACAAACCAGTCCTGTTTCGATGGCAGGCTTGCGGCCAGCATGGTGCTGCTAATCCATACATGAGCCAGATACCACCATTCTGTTGCGGGGTGCATGACAAAAACGGCATACCAGATGCCCACCGGGAACAACGCGAATGGAGCCAAAGCAATTGGAATGAGAGTGATGAGATTGGGTGATGATCGGACTGAGCCAAGCCGCCAGGCATTGCCGTCGCGTGCTGGAATGAGGTTTGGCAATGAAGGCTTCGCGCCTAACAACAGCGCAACCAGCCAGTGGCAAAATTCATGCGCCGCCGTGCCAGGCAAGGAGAACAAGCTGTACACCCACATCCCCAGCCTTGGTGCGACGACAAGATCGAATACCAAAACGATTCCGATCAGCAGATGATCCACGATTGGCAATGCGATAAATTGTTTTGCAATACCCATCATGGCGCAAACACCCTCGTACACTCAAAAATCACCCACCCATACATCGCAAACGCCAACAGGTACTCGCGCAGATCACCCGTGCATAGCTTCAGCGGCGACACGAAGCGTCTTTTGCTTGGCCATAGCAGCGGGACACCTGAGTTGGTTAGCCAGTCGCCGGCAAGATGCGATAAGTAGCCCGTTGCGACGCCTGCCACCACCGGCACGGCATAGCCTTGATGCCAGTGCAAATGATACAGCGACCACCAGATCAACCACGACATACCCGCAACAGCGAGCAGGCTATGCGTGACACCACGATGACCAAACACGGTTGAGATCGGGATAGAGAGCGGAAGAACGCGGCTTCCGAATGCGCTTTTAGGGTGATCGATGTCGGGCAAGTGGCTGCCAATGATTCCCCCTGCCATAATCAGTACGGTTTGCATGGGTGTCGCATGCATATATTCGGCGACGAGCAACGAGGACGCACAACCCGCAGCGGTGTGAGTGAAGGCAAGCATTATGTTGTGGTGAGTCTTGCCATTATTTATCTTGCAAACGCTTTGCTGTATCTATTTCTTTTTGTATGGCCCCGTTAAATGCTGCGCGCCCTTTTCTATTTCTCATGGCTCTCCTCATTTTCCTATTCTCCCTATTCAAGCCGTTTGTATGCTGATTTTGTTTTGCTGGCTTAGGGAAAAAAATAGGGAAAATAATAGCTCTAACAAAAACATAGGTAACGAATCCTGATAACACCGCACTCAACAACAACAGGTATGGCTGAGTATCCAAGATATTCCAAAACTGAGCTACAAGAGTATCGAACATTTGAAGTCTCCATTAAATCCGCTTCTGCATATTACTCAACCACATCCAGGTCGCAAAGCCAATAGCAACAATCGCCAAAGGCGCAACGACCGAAGGAATCGGTATTGGCAATACCACCCAGACGCACACGCTTATGAGTGTCATTGTGGAGATGAGCACACCAAACCTGTGGCGTATCGGTGACTGAGAGGAAAAACGATAGGTGCTGATCTCCCTTACCCAAAATCCGTCTGTGGTCGCCGCAATCGTGAAGGGCATCAGGATAAACCAGTACAGAACGAGCATATTGGCACGATAGACGATGAGCGAACCCCACAACCACGTTGAAATAATGCGCTCTTGCGCCCAGCTCTTTAGCATGGTCGGCATGGTTTGCGTTTCCTTGATGGAGGATGCAATGCCCTTTACCTGACCAATGCTGGTAGAAAGCATCTTGCTGTATATCCACTGGTCAGCAGCATGTCCGCCGAGCTGCGATGAGAACTCGCGCTCCGCCGTCAGCGCCTTCATAAGATAGCCTGGGGAAATTACCATCCATGTACCCAGTGCCGCCACAATGGCAATGACAGCCAGTAACGTGCCAAAGCCGCCCTCTTCTTTTTTGCTTGCCATGCCTTAGTCCTTGAGTATCGGAATTCTGCCTTTGATGATTCGCCCGCCAGACATCTTTGCGATGAAGTGCAGTGGCGGAAGACGCCCCAGCATGGCCGCTGGAAAAATTTCAGCCTCCTCTTCGATAACGGATTCCTGGTACGAGGCTTGGTATTCGTCTTGCACATGCGCGTCAACGCCGTGACCGTAGCGCAGGTTGAGTGACTTCGCTTTGATTTTGGGCAAGCTATCAGCGATGTATTGTTGCGTCTCTGCGTCGATCACGCGCAAAATAATTTGATTATTGACGTTGGCGAGTACCTGGCGCGCCTTGTTCTCATCACCGAGCCGCGCAGGAAAGTCCGCGAAGGTCTGTGTTGCAATCGTCACTCGAAATAGCGCTCCGCCCCCTTTGTTCATGAGCTGAATGGTGGGTTGATTGATGACCTCTGCGGCTTCGTCGATAAAGAGATTAACCGGCTTGTTTGAATTGATGCCGTAGTTATAGCGATCACCGGCCACGGCGGTCAGGTCGGCCAGCATGATTGAACCTATGGCACTCCCGACCGTGCCATCCGCCAAGCTATCGAGGCCGAGATAAAGCACCTGGTTGTTGTTGATGATCTTCGCCATGTCGGTCGCGTGTTTCTGATCGCCAATTTTGGCTTCAGGCGACAAAAGCTCGGACAGCGGATCCGAGGTCAGCATGGACAGAATCGGAATGAGCGAGGCAACCATCTTTTGGAAGTGGTCACGATTGTGCTCGAAGGTGGAAATCAGGCCATCCAAGTCTGATGACTGTGCTTCATGGATGACGATCTGCTTGTAGAATTCGATATAGGCTTCCAGTATCCGGTCACGATTTTTTTTCACAAACCCGCTGGAGCGCGATTCCCAATCCGCCACCTTGTCGATGAAGTGATGGCGCAATGTGTTTAGCAACAGGTTGTCCGCGCCACCTTCTATGTAACGCTTCAAGTGCACCAGATTGGGGCTTTCGCCGGTTGCCACCAGCCCATTCACAATATCGTTCAGTACTTTCCAGCCAAACGCCGCAAACGGGTCTGCGCCCGTTTCCGATGGAATCAGGGCAGCAACCCGGCTGGCAAGTTCAGTTCGGCGATTCCAGTTGCGCATCGGGTCAATGGGCGTGGACTTCTCCGGGTGGGCGGGATGGAAATACACGAAACGTTCCGGGCATCCCATTGCCGCACATATCTTCCTGGCATTTTCCGCCAAGGCATGATCCCCTTTCGGGTCGATGATAATGACGGTTTCGCCACGCATGATCGCCTGACCGATCAGAAGCTCCATCATTCTGGTTTTACCCACCCGCGTCGTTCCGACCAGCAAGGTATGTCCGACCAGATTAGCTACCTCCATAAACCGATCAGTCTCTTTATCCAGCCCGTGTATCCAGTATTCACCGTTCAAGTGATGCTCGTTGGTGATCTTGCCAATAGTCTGAGCAACGCCTTGGGCAAGCATCGCGTGCATCTTTTGTGCTTCGACATCCGTCCAGTCAAAACCCGTACCAAGCCACACGGATGATTTTTTGGTCGCCAACGCTGTCTTGTCCATCAACTCAGGAATGGTGATGAACTCTATGCCGTAATTTCCCATGCGTGTCTTATCAACATAGCGATGCCAAGCCTGCGTCCCACGATACACAGCCATCGCCGTGCATACAGACATGGCAATGGCACTGAATTTTGACGGGAGCGGCACCGGCATGTATTTCCCGACAACCAAAGTTGCCGTTGCTGCCAGCCCCCAGGATGCCGCCATCTTTGCTTCTATGTTGGGTCGCCACGGTGATTCCCACTCGTAAAAGGCTTTCATTGATTACGCTCTCGCTTTGAGCGTTAACATGGCTGCCGACATATACATCCCCATTGTCACTTCGAGGAATTCGTGACCGCTACCGAACATCACCAGGAGAAGCCCCATTGGAATAGCAAGCAGAGACAGGGCCGATAAAAGTCGCTTGTTGATTTGCCATGAACCCTCCTCGGCTGCAAACAACCAGACCGCCGATAGCCATACCACAGGAATCGCAAACGCCATTTCGCTGTTGTACTCAACGTAGATTGCAAGGGTGCAGATTGAAAACGACAGGATGCTCAAGGTGAGGCATAGCCCAGTCGCTTCCGGCATATCCGTCCATTTACCGCGAAAAGTGTTGTAGCGGAATGACTGCACTGCCAAGGCGCCCACCAATGTTTTGAATTCGTTCATTTGCATTCTTTGACAAGGTGATTGAGAAGTCCGATTGCTTTACTTATGAAGGCCACCTCTCTGCGGATGTCTCTTAGCGCCTGCTCAACCTCCCGCACCATGTCTTCCTCCCACGGCTGGGTCAATTTGAATAGCACCGCCAAGTTATAGCCGTAATCACTTTTTTGTTTCCTGATAAGCTTTTTGGTCATGCGGCGGGTTTTTGCTGCTTTTGAGCCATACCATTGGATTTCATACCAGTTCGCCGTCAGGCTGTTATCCCGCATTCTGGCCTGAGCAAACAAGACGCTCTTTTGCGCCCAATCTCTGCTTTTGTTTCCAGCCATGACAAAAGTAAAGTGCTGCCTGCACATCTCTGTTGCTTGCGCTTCGAGTGTACTGAGTCGCCCGTACAGAAGCTCGATTGCGGGTGTAACGCTGGTTATTTCGGTAAATGCAGTCAAATCCGCCCTCGCTGTAAATGAAAAACACCGTTAATTTGCCCAGCGCGGAATCTATCGATTCAGCGCAACTTTACATCTACGCGGACAGACTGAATTCGCGCGGTAAAACACATCCTGCAAAACCATCTAAATACATGCAACCGGAACGGTTGGCAGACAAAAACGGAACATTTTTCTTCAATATAATCATATAGTTACAGAAGGAACGTTTGGCAACAGTCGGGTGAAATATTTGACGTGCGATTCGGCGAGCGGAATGTTTGGCAACGATGCTTTTCACTCTACCCGACATGCCTGGCCTCTACATCGGTATCCCTTCTCTGCGTAAAAGTTACTGTCTCGTCTGCCTCGTTAATCTCAAACGAGTGACCGGGGATAGGGTTGTCCATTAAATCGCGTAGGGTTTGTTTGAGTTTTCTGAGAGGCGACGTTGCGCCAGTCATTTGATGCAACTTGGCAAAAGATAAGGTTGCTGGCGAGAACAATTCATCTTTGTGGCACATGGCGACCATGTAGATCGCCCTGCGTATTGGTGAGAGGCGCAAGAAGTCTGGATGGTAGTAGTCAAAAATGTCATTTTGGATAAGGTAAAAAATGCGGTACGTTATCTTGAGCGTAACCGTTTTTATTTTCCCGTTTGCATCGCGCCCCAATCGATATTTCGGAATGTAACTGAATGAGGTGCTGTAATTCTGTCCAAAAGGAATGGTGTTGGTGGTAATTTTGCTACCAGCAAGGCGGTCAAGCGCTTGAATCAATCTGTCGTCTCGATCACCCCCCATGCTGCGCCCTGAGAATTCAAGAAAATCCTCCACTTCAAACTGAAACACACGGTAGATGTCGTTGTCTCTGTCTTCGACTGGGGCGTTGCCGATCCACGATTCACAATACAGCAGGATGTCGAGATCACGCAGGGTGGGAAGCCCGGTGGGGCTTGGGGAAAATTCAATAAACTTGCCCTTGTACTCTATTCGCCGGACATTCATATCGCCTGGGGTTAAAGCGAAAGTAGTACGGTATGGCAGGTTTTCAATAAGCTCCTTCCGTTTTTCCCGATACACTGCTTTCGCGTCTTCCGTCATATCATCATCCGAGCAGAACAAATCAACGTCCCTGAGAAATGACTCGATGCAGATGTCCAAAAAAATGAGATGTTTGAATGCCCCGCTATTGACCTTGATAATTCTGTGATCTTCCATGAATTTCCATGGTGGTTGATTAGATGTGCTACAAAGTCTAGTTTTGTTTGCAAGAAAAATCTGCGAACTACTCGTCTAATTTGCTGAGTATTTCGCAGGGAGTTTTATATGACAATTTGTAGGCGTACCACAGAGCGTGTAGGAGTTTTTCGCGGTGCATCCTGAATTCCTAGACGTGCCACAGACGTACTCGGATTTTTGAGCTGTGCGACTGAAATTCCCAGACGTGCTGGAGACGTACTACAGAGCGTGAAGGTTTTTTGCGTTACTTCGTTGAATTCCTAGTATAGAAACTCATTAATTACGAAACATAATGCCGCGACATTTTGGTATCTGCATCCTGCCGAGTGAACTTCCACTCGATGCCACGTTTTTCAATGTTGCGACGCAATTGCCAAGCATTCACTTCGGTGATGAGCGCGGCTTGGTCCGGCAGTCTGCGATCAAGGCACTGGCGATCAAGAATGCCAATTTCGATTTCAGCCATATTGAGCCAGCTGGCATGTTTCGGCGTGTAGTGAAAAATAACCCGTCGTAGTAATGCCTTGGCTTTTTTGACACCGAGTACTTGCTCGAAGCTTTTGCGAAAATGAGTATTGAGATTGTCCATCACAAGATGAATGTGTCTCGCCGTAGCATAAACATGATTGAGCAAGTACTGTACGAAAGCTACAAAGTCGGTCATGGCTCGACGATCGGTCACCATGACTGTGCGCCGCCCGCCTTTTGGTTCGACCGCTACGAATAAGTTACAAGTGCCAGCGCGGACATACTCGTAATCCTGTTTTGCGGGTGAATTTGGCTGAACTGGCAAGGACGGGCGAGAATTCTTGAGCAGTTGTTTGCTTTTTTCGTCCAAACAAACGACAGGCTCCTTCGGGCGAAACGGACGAGCATAAAGATCGAGCAAGTCGTACATTCGCTGCCGGTATTCTTCGGTGAGCGCGCCAATGCACCACATTACTTTGCACCATGGTTTGAGGCAGTTTTTTTTAGCAGCCGACGAATCGTTTCACGACTGATCGAGCCAATATCCTCCTGTTTCTGTGCTGCCTGCCCCAGTAATTCCAATGTCCAGCGTTTGGCTCCTTCAGGAGGTTCCGAGCAGGCCAAAGCGGTAATTTTCGCCTCAACGTTGGTGTCGTACTCACGGGGTTTGCCCGAACGCGCAACATCACACAGCGCGTAATTAACACCGCCCTCCAGATATGCGCTTCGTGTCCGCCAAATGGCGGTTCGACCGACACCGAGAACACCCATGATTTGGGTTTCTGGTATGCCGCGATCAAGGGCGGACAAAATGTGTGCACGATTGACTTCCCGGGCATGATGCAAACCCTTGGCACGATATGATTCGATCAATTCATGATCCTCGTCGGTAAGATGCAGTTCAGTCTGTCGCATTGCAGGCACCTCGTAATAATATGAGCATGCGACAGTATAATACATGTTTCGTTATTTATGTGTTTATATACTAGACGTGTTGCATGTTCCAACGAAATCCGCCAGTCATTACAATGCCAAACCCGCTGCAATTACTGAGCCAACTGCAAATATCCATCCGGAATGTCGCAGTGCGAACGACTGCTGTTGAACGTATAGCGGTCGAATTGCACGGTGGTTGTGATCCATCCGGTTTCGAGACAAAGCGTTCTGTGACAAATCGGCTAGATTAGCGCGAAATGAGAGCGTCCGTTCACAGTAGTGGTATTACACATATGATGCTTGTCGGTAACGAAAAACAAAACCGCTCCCTTCTTGTCGCGCATGTGCGCTCACCGTGCCACCCAAACGATTTGCGGCTTCTCTGGCAATTGCCAGCCCAAGTCCGCTGCCGTCACCCGATGCACCTGGAATCCGGTAAAACGAATCGAATATCCGCTCGCGTTCCGTGAATGGAATCCCAGGGCCGTTATCGACAACTTCAATTACGTCATCCTTATCATTGGGCAAGAGTCGAAGCGTCACTTCACCACCTACCGGCGTGTACTTCAGGGCATTATCCAGCGCGTTCCTGAATATAAGTCGTAGCGCATCAGGTTCAGCACGCAGGGAAAGCGGCGCGATTTCATCCAACCCCAGATCAATGCGTCTAGCTTCAGCAAGCGGCAAATATTCGGCTATCAATTCACGCGCCATTATTGAAACATTGACCGTCGAATCACTGCCAGTTCCGGCTTGTGTTCTGGCAAGGCTCAACATCTGTTCGGTCAATTGTCGCGCTCGCTCAATGCCATCACGGAGCGGGGGCACGCGTTCACGCATGGCCTCCAATGATTCCGCGTTCATCAGGTTCTGCGCCTGAATCGACAGTGCGGTAAGTGGGCTGCGCAATTCATGTGCCGCATCGGCAATGAAACGTCTTTGCTGCCCCATCAGGTGATTGATCCTTTCCAGCAAACGGTTGATGGCGTAAACAAACGGTAGAATTTCCCGTGGAAGTTCATTGCTTTGCAACTGGCTTGGGTGATGCGCTGACTGCTCATCCAGAGTCTTCGCCAGGCTAGTAATCGGTGCGAGTTGACTTCGCACAATGCGCACAATCAGCCAAACCAGCATGGGTAGCAGAAGCAGCAAGGGAATCAGAGTGCGCAGCGCACTATTGATTGCGATTTCATCGCGCGCTTCGGTGGGTTGTACAACGACTGTGCGTATCTGTCCGCTACCAACAAATATCCGCACCTGCTCGGCACCTGTGTTAAGTGTGTGTAGGCCTGGCGGCAAATCATGTTTGAACCAGGTGGGCACGGTATCACTAGGCAGATGGAGAATCGTAATACGGGATTCAGGATCAGTAATTCCTTCATTGTTCGATACCGACTGGTGCGAAGTTGATGTAACGAGGCTCTGTCCACGAGTAAGCAGGGCGATCTGTCGCAGCATGTCGTCCTGAAATTCCTTTGCTTCCAAATACGCAAGGCCAAAAGACGCCGCAGCGGCCACTAATCCTGCGAGCAAAACGGCACTCCCCAACACCAGTGAAAGATGTCGCTGTAAAGAACGCTTCATATCGATTTCTCCACCATCCATCCCGCCCCGCGTACATTCTTGATCGCATCCGTTCCGAGTTTTTTTCGTATGCCGTGAATCAAAAAATCTACTGCATTACTTTCTACTTCTTCGTTCCAGCCATAGATACGCTCTTCAAGCTCAGCGCGGGTAAGTATCGCGCCGGGACGCAGCAGAAGTGCATGAAAAAGCGCAAACTCCCGTGCGCTTAAAAGCGCCACGACATCGCCGCAGCACGCTTCTCTGCTTGCCTGATCAAGACTGACTTTGCCATTGCTGAGCAGGGGTGCAGCATGTCCACCTTTGCGCCGTATTACTGCCCGAATCCGTGCCAGCAATTCGTTAATATCGAATGGTTTGACCAGATAGTCATCCGCACCGAAGTCCAACCCTTTGATACGATCATCCACGCCATCGCGCGCGGTGATGACGATCACCGGCATAGTGTTACCGCCAAGGCGCAGGCGGCGCAACACTTCCAATCCATCCCGTTTTGGCAAACCCAGATCAAGCAATACGCACTGGTGTTCCCCCTGTTCCAGCACGCTGCTGGCGGTTACACCATCCTTGACCCAATCCACGCTATAGGCGGCATCCTTGAGGGAAACGGATACAGCTTCACCAATCATGGTGTCGTCTTCAACAAGCAAAATTCGCATCGCCCTTCACTCCTTTTACATCAATGCCCCTGTTTTGCTGCCCTGTGTTTAAAAATCAGGATGCAGGCCAGAATAAATGCCAGTAGTACAGCCGACGCAGTGTAGCGACTTAATGACAGCCCACCGGCATCAATTGGTTTGTCCAGAAAATCACCTACGACCGCGCCCAGTGGGCGGGTGAGTATAAAGGCAGCCCAAAACAGTATCGTGTGAGATATTTTTGTCCAGAAATAAGCCGCGACAACGAGTAATAGCAGTGCACTGAAAACCATAGCACCTCCCTCGTAGCCAAGACCAGCCGTGTCGGCTGTCCAATCACCCAGTGCCGTGCCTAAGGTCTGAGAAAACATGATCGTAACCCAATAGAATACTTCTGCCTTGGTAGAGCTAATGCTCGCAACCGATACCGAGCCTAATGTCCGATACCAGATAGCCAGAGATGCCATCAGCATAATGAGCAGTAGCGATGAACCGCCTGCATAGCCTATGCCAAGCGAACGATCTGCATAATCGGCCAGTGTGGTCCCGACCGTCGTGGTCGCGATGATGGTCGTCCAATATAGAAATGGATGAAATCCCTTTGCCTTGATCTGAGCCATCACCGCCAGAAAAAAGATGGCCGCAAAAATCACCGTTCCAAACAGATAACCCAAGTTCATTGACATGGAGACGGCATCGCCCCCTGTTTCGCCCAATGTTGTAGCAGCGATTTTGATGATCCAGAAAAGCAAAGTTACCTCTGGCACTTTGCTCAACGCATTTTTAGTCGTGTCGTTCATGTCATTCCCCTGCTTTCTGACGCGTGACAGTCATATAAACCACCAAGCCTACGATACCAACCAAAAAGACTGCATTTGTGAGTGCTGCGCCCAATCCTATTCCACCATTCGCATTTGGCTGCATCAAATAATCACCTATCGATGCGCCCAGCGGCCTAGTCAGAATATAAGCCACCCAGAATGACGTAATTGCATTCAATTTAAAACCATAGTAACCAATCATTACCGCGCCTATCATGCTACCGAACATCACCGCAGATGTCGCGTAACCCAAATTCAGTCCTTCTGCCACGAGGTCACCGGCTGCAGTACCCAGCGCAAAGGTGAACAAAATCGCTGCCCAATAGAACAGTTCGCGCTTTCTCGTAAATATGGAATGGATGGATAGCGTCTTTTCGCTCATGTACCACGCTGCAAATGTTGCTGCGAGTGCCAGGCTAAATGCGATGGTGGTTGTCTCCAGCGAAACACCGAAATTATCCACGAGATTGTCGGTTATCAGTGTGCCCACCGTACTGATCAGCACCACCACGAGCCAATATAACCATGGCACATACCTTTTGCTGCGTAGTTGCATGATCAAAAAAACAGCCAGCAGAACGCTCGTCACGACAGACGTTGCAACCAGACCGAACTGTAAATCCACATTCAAAAAGTCGGCAGCGGTTTCGCCGACGGTGGTACACATAATTTTGATGATCCAGAAATAGAGTGTTATTTCAGGAACCTTGTTCAGCATCTGCACTGCGCCTTCGCGCGAGAGGGTTTTCATTTTGGATGTTCTCCCGATAAAGATAGTGAGCCGTTGATCAAAACCGCCCAAACGGCAGGTCGCTTGGGCGTTATCAATCTATTAATCTTCCTTATCATGCGCATCGTCATGATCTGTATTGTCCTCAACAGAGGAAAGGATTCTTCCGCTAAGTGGATCAACCTTTACATCCATGACCTGCTTACCCTTCACCACCTCGACATCAAACACCCATTGCCCCTTGTGATGCTCATATTCCGCACGGGCGGCCTTACCGCCGACATGCTGCTCGGCGGTTGTCACGGCTTGCGTTAGACTGACCTTTGCCGATGAAATCGCAAGCGCATCATTTTCCGAGGAAATAGCGGCATACGCCGTTGCGATGGCAGCCACTGAAAAGGCGGCAAATGCCAGCAAATTATATTTTTGTTTCATGATGATCGCTCCTTCAAGTCGCGCGGATATTCGCGTGGTTGTGAAGATAGCAATGAAGAATTAGCCCAGCGTTAGCAAGGAAATAATTTAAACAAGGGGGGAGAGGGAGTGTTAGTGTCGCTTAATCGCCCTCACTAACAACAGCAGACTGAATATATTTTTTCGAGGATTGTAGCTGTGACGCTTATGACACCTTGCTGATGTACTGCTTCGATAATACACTGCCTGTTAACTGCACTTGGCACTTTATCCAGGTCAATTATTTTGCCCATTCAGAAGCAGTCGTTAACGAATCTGATAAGTGAGACACAACCGTCCGTGACAATTGATTTCAGGCAGGTAATTCACCAAGAAAAAATCTCCAAACGAGAAGAAGATAGTGAGAATGTGTTAGCTATTGCCCTTGCGGCAGTAACAATAAACAAATTGCTGATCTGTACCGAACGGCGTGTGATGCACTTCCTTCTCGTGCGCGACCAGCAGGAAAGCATCACCGAATTCCGCGTGCAAACCTTCTGGCTGGTATCGCATCACGGGTAGGCCACTGCATTTTTCCGGGCCATCTGCGGCAAAGGTGGCAACAATCACATGGCCACCCGGGCGGACTGCTTGCATGACCCGCTCGACATAAGCGTGGCGGTCAGCCGGGTCAGTCAGAAAATGGAATACAGCACGGTCGTGCCAAATATCGAAGCGGTGTTCGGGAAATTCTGCACGGGTAATATCGCCTTCCATCCAGTGCACGGCGTCCGCCTGTTTTCCCAAACGCTGCTTTGCGACCGCCAGCGCCGCTGATGACAGGTCGAGCACGGTCAAATCGGTATAGCCTTCTGCCACAAGGTCATCCACCAAGTTAGATGCTCCTCCGCCCACATCAATGATGGCCGCATTCGTACCAAGACCTGTGTTGTGGATAAACCGCAAGGATTGATCAGCATGTTCCTGAAACCAGCTGACAGAATCGGATGCCTTGGTCACATAAACCTGTTCCCAATGTTGCTTGCTATCCATGCTTGCTCTCCTAAAAACTCGGCACTTTGTCCAATCCTGCATTCTATAGATACCGGAATCATTTCTAATGCTTATGCTGATGATGCGCATCCGGAAAATGTCGATGAGCATGCGTCAGTGGTTCATGACGATGCAAATGGCGATGTTGGCTACCCGGTGTTGTCTGGGAATCGTGTTCATGCTGGTGATGTTCGTCGTGAGTATGATCATGGTCATGCATCAACTCCGCATGTATATGCCGGTGTTCATGGTACTCGGTCAGATGCAGCCAAGTACCTAGCGCCATAAGTGCCCCAGCCAAGAGCAGTGGTGACGTGACCGGCTCACCCATCAGCACAGCAAGCAAAGCACCGAAGAACGGCGCAATTGAAAAATAGGCACCCGTGCGCGCCGTGCCCAGATGACGTAGCCCCACTACAAACATTGTCAAACTTACGCCATAAGCCAGCAAGCCAACCAGCATTGCGCCTGCCAGTTGCGGGAGTGCCGGTATTGAAGCACCCAACCATAAGGCCAACGTCAGGTTGACACCTCCCGACACCAAACCTTTTACCGAAGCGATCCATGTAGCGTCGGTGAGCGATACTTTACGCGTCAGGTTGTTGTCTATGCCCCATGCCAGGCATGCGCCCAGAATTGCCAGCATCGGCCATAACCCGGCTATATGTGCGTCTCCTGACCAGCTTAACACCACAGCACCAGCCACAATAGCAAGCATACCTAACGCGATGCGCCTATCAAAGTTTTCTCTGAAAACGAACCATGCCAGTAGCGCGGTAAATACACTTTCAGCATTCAGCAAGAGAGAGGCGGCAGATGCTTGCATACCGGTCAGGCCGATCATCAACAGCACAGGCCCGACGATACCGCCCGCCAGAATTGCTCCGGCAAACCAGGCTATTTCCCTGCGTGGAAGCTGTACGGCAGGCGCGTGGCTCAGACGACGATACAGTAGCAGACCAATACCTGAACCCGAATAGAGCAATCCCGCCAACAGCCACGGATCGACAGACTCAAGCAGCCACTTCGCTAAAGGTGTTCCCGTGCCAAATAACAAAGCTGCCCCTATTGCTGCGGGTATGCCCGGTTGGCAAACTGCTTCTTTCCAGTTCATCTGTTCCGCTTTCAAACAATGTAACGTTTAGTACATGGGTTGGCGAAGATAATTATGTTCAATCAGACATATAGCGGGCTCATGAGTAAGAATTGATGCCTGAAATTCCATACAGTTTCCGCTGCCTTGATAACCAGCCTCTTGGTTGCCGTGATTCGGATGCCGTACCAAATATTCATCTCGTATGGCCAGATTTTATGTGGTCGCGTTCAATACCGCCCTTAATACGGAGCAAGCGCATCCCATTAAATACCACGATCAGGCTGGCCCCCATATCGGCAAAGACCGCCATCCAGAGCGTGGCTTTCCCTGCCAGAGCCAAAGCGAAGAATATCGCCTTGATGCCGATGGCCAGCGTGATGTTTTGTTTGAGCACACGGGAAGTATTTCGGCTTAGCTGGATGAAGTGTGGCACTTTGCGCAAATCGTCATCCATCAGTGCAACATCGGCGGTCTCGATGGCAGTATCTGTACCGGCGCTGCCCATAGCAAATCCTATAGATGCCTTGGCTAACGCAGGCGCGTCGTTGATTCCATCACCCACCATGCCGACATGATCGTAACGGTTCATCAACTCATCGATTACTGCCAGTTTTTCTTCCGGCAGCAGATTGCCGCGCGCATCGTCTATGCCCACCTGGGCAGCGATGGCGCTGGCCGTCGTCTGGTTGTCGCCGGTCAACATCACTGATGCCACACCGAGAGCATGAAGTTGGCGGATAGCCTCCGCGCTATGGCCGCGCACCGTGTCGGCCACACCGATGACGCACAGCGACTCGGTTGCCGTAGCCAGCACCACGGCTGTCTTGCCTTCCTGCTCCAGACGATGCAGAGCCTCTTCGACATGCACTCCGCAGATGCCCAGTTCTTCGATCTGCCGATGGTTGCACACATAGTAAAGTTGCCCCTCGACAACCGCTTTGGCACCGCGACCTGTGAGGGACTCGAACGAAATGGCGGGTAGCAACGAACGCGGCGTTCCGTTCCCGTCGGCAGGCGTCTGCCATGCCGATACGATGGCAGACGCGATGGGATGTTCGGAATGCACGTCCACGCTGGCGGCCAGTTGCAGCAGGCTGTCGGCAGGCAACTCAACCAGCGGAACCACATCGGTCACGACAGGCTTGCCGTGCGTGAGCGTGCCGGTCTTGTCCAAAGCTACGGCTTTTATCAGGCGTCCGTTCTCCAGATGCACGCCGCCCTTGATCAGTATGCCCTGCCTTGCCGCAGCGGCAAGCCCGCTCACCACGGTAATGGGCGTGGAGATTACCAGCGCGCAGGGGCAGGCGATCACCAGCATGACCAGCGCCTTGTAGAACCATGGCTCGAACGCGGCACCGAACAGCAACGGAGGAACGGCCGCCACCAGAACCGCGAACACCACCACGGCGGGGGTGTAGTAACGCGCGAACTGGTCGACGAAACGTTGCGTCGGCGCGCGTTGGCCTTGCGCCTCTTGCACCGTGTGGATGATGCGATCCAGCGTGGTGTTGCCCTTGTTTGCGGTGACGCGAAACTCCAGCATACCGCGCTCGTTCAGCGTACCGGCGAACACCGGATCGCCCGCCGCTTTCAACACGGGCATGCTCTCCCCGGTAATCGGCGCCTGGTTCACCGAACTGCCGCCCGCCGTGACCACGCCGTCCAGCGGAATACGCTCTCCCGGTTTGACGCGCACCACTTGCCCAACCTGCACGTCGGTTACTGCTGTCTCGCGCCATTCGCCGTTGTCGAGTTGCACGGTGGCGACCTCGGGAGTCATCGCCATCAGCCCCTTGATTGCGTTCTTGGCCCGCTCCAGCGAGAGCGTTTCGATCAACTCGGCCAGCGCGAACAGGAAAATCACCACCGCAGCTTCCGGCCATTCGCCGATGGCAAGCGCACCGATGACGGCGATGCTCATCAGGAAATTCATATTGAGGGCGAAGTTCTTGAGCGCGATCCAGCCTTTTTTCAGAGTGCTGAGGCCACCGGTGACAATGGAGAGCAAGGCCAGAGCGATCACCGCAACCGATTGCTCGCTCGCGCCGTTCCACGCGACGATTTCCGCAACCATGGCCGCAGTACCGGACACCGCCATCAGCGCCCATGTCCGGCGCGATACCACGGGGGATTCCGCTTCGCAGCTCGAACAGGAGCCGGACTGGCATTGCGGCTCGGGGTCTGTCTTCATACCTATCTCGCGCAAGGCATCGAGGATAGGCTGTTCATCGTCCAGTGTATGCGTGACGGCAAGACGGCGGGTTATCAGGTTGAACGACAGCTCGCCGATGCCGGGCATCGATCCGAGACGCTTGCGGATCAGTGCCTCCTCAGTTGGACAGTCCATGTTACGAATATTGAACATTGAGTGTTTCATGATCTACCTTGGCTTCACTAGGTTTCTGTGGCTTGAAAAATTCTGAGTTTCTTTAGAACTCGTACTCAATCTGCATCCTGAAGGTGTGATTGGGCCTGTCTTGCTTGTCACTGATAGGTCAAATTGGTGCCGTATGGCACACCACTTTTATCGGCCTTTTCAAATGCGCGTTCAAAAAGCAAATTGCCATTCATCTGGAGCTTGCCGGAGTCTGTCTGAAGCAATGACCCCAGCTTGAGCTCCCACGGCGCATCGCCTTTTAACGGGGCTTCCGTTTCGATGACAAAGCCAAGATCAAGCGGATATTACCAGTCTCGGTGTGCTGGAACTTGTTCACCCATTCAGCCAGCGTGACCTCTGTGTTTCCGCTACGAACCTGTTTTAAATATATCTCTGTGAACCAATATTCCTTTGCGCCGAAACCTAATCCGATACTGGCAACTTTTGCGGGATTTCCGGCTTGTGACGAGGCTGTGCCGTACTTGATATCAATTTCCCGCTCACCATATTCGACTGCGGGGTATAGACATAATCCGCAGCACCGGCAAAAGCATCCTGCGCTCCGACAATTCCGCAGAGCAGGATGCCCAGAGAAAATAAATTAGCAAACGAAAATGCGAAATAATTTTTCACGATGATTATTTTCGTACCGTGGTTGGCTGCGAACGAGCAGCCCATTTCATGCCGATGAAAATGACAATCAGTGCAGTAAGGTAAAAAATGATCTGCATTCCTGCCGGACGTGAGTCATAGCCAATCAGACTGTGCAGTAATATGCCGGTTAGTCCACTTTCCGGCAGTAGCGCAGACGTGTCCCATAGCGGCGAGGCGAGGCTGGGCAACAAATCGGCTTGAATCAGGAAATGCGCAGCTTGCGAGGCCATGCCTGCTGCTAATAGCAACACCAATATGCCAGTAGCAGCAAAGAACCAGCGCATCGGCACGCGCAGCAGCCCGGCAAATATTGTGTAACCAACCACAATACCGAGCAGCATGCCAACCATGCCGCCGAGCAGCATTGAAGACTGTCCGCCCTCACCAGATGTTGCGATGCCATAAAGAAACAGCACAGTTTCTGAACCTTCTCTGAGTACAGCCAGCCCGACGATAACAAATAGCACCGAACACTCGCTGTTTCCGTCACGAATGGCACTGCCCACTAAACGAGCGTTGGCCGCCAGCGCAGCACCGTGAGACGCCATCCAAATGTTGTGCCATGCCAGCATCAGCACCGCGATGCCGAGTACGATGGTGTTGAAAATTTCTTGACCGATGCCGCTGGCCAGCGATCCGATCACGTCGGTTGAAGCTGCGACCAATCCCGAACCCACTAATCCAGCCACCAGTCCAGCGGCCAACCAGCGTTTGCTGCCGTGAATGCTGCGCGTCGCGGCAGTGAGAATCCCGATGATGATGGAAGCTTCCAATACTTCCCGAAAAACAATGATGGCAGTTGCGAACATGATATTTTCCTATTTTGCGACGATTGAACCTTGGGCGGTTGCTGCGTGAAATTCGCCGGTGAAGGCGTAGCGTCCGGGCGTAAGTGGGCCGATGTAAATCGTCGCGGCGCCACGTCCGGCAATCACTTTTTCCCGGTTTAGATCGTGGCTATCGAATTCCTCGGGGGTGGCATCCTGATTCTCAACCAAGAGCTTGATTTTCTTGCCTGACGGGATGGTTAACTCAGACGGCTGGAAGCTGTGATCCTTGATGATCAGCGTATAGTCGGCATCGGCTGCATAGGCAGCGAATGGTAGTAGCAGGAAAATAAGTGAAAGACGTTTCATGGCGAACCCCGTAGTTAACTAGTCACAAATGATAATCATTCTTATTTGCAATTACAAGTATTTCCTGACATGATGATTCAAAAATCTAAAAGGTCTTGATATGCACCAACCTGATCACCTAAAAACTGTCGGTCTAAAATCCACCTTGCCACGGCTCAAGGTGTTGAGCCTGTTCGAAGCTAGCAAGCAACGACATCTGAGCGCGGAGGAGGTATACAAGCTGCTGCTCACCAGCGGTGACGATGTCGGCCTAGCGACCATTTATCGCGTGCTCACCCAGTTCGAGCAGGCTGGTCTGCTGATGCGGCACCATTTCGAGGGCGGCAAATCGGTGTTCGAACTTAATCAGGGCGAACACCATGATCACATCGTGTGTATGCAATGCGGCCATGTCGAAGAGTTTTACGACGCAACTATTGAGGCACGCCAGAAAATAGCCGCCACCGATCGCGGATTTACCATTCACGACCACTCTCTCTATATCTACGCAGACTGTAACAAGCCAAAATGCCCCAATAAAATACAAAGCTGAAAATTCCCTCGTCAAATGTTTCATTGTCTGAATCTCCATGCCCTGTGGGCTTGAAAAAACCACAGGGTTCTTTATTTCCGCTTGTCAGTTATCATTTTGGAGCTGGCTGAGGCTGACCCATCCAGCAACAGCACTGGACACAGGCATATTCCTAAAGATTAAGGCAAAGCAGCCAATACCCGCTCCAGCCGCTGACGTACCTCAATCGCCAGCAGGCTGATCTCAGGTTTGTTTACCAAATCCAGTACGGCGGCTGGATCCATGAATTCCACATGCACCGAGCCTTCCTCATCCTGGCGCACGACCACGTTACAGGGGAGCAGCAGACCGATAGACGGCTCAGCCTGCAATGCACGATGAGCCAGCGGGGGATTGCAAGCACCGAGAATGCGGTAAGGTGGCATCTCAGCATTGAGTTTCCTTTTCATCGTGGCAGCCACATCGATATCGGTCAACACACCAAAACCCTCGGACTGCAAAGCACGTACCACTTGTTCCAAAGCACTGTCAAAATCTAGTACAGCTTTCTTGCCAAATCCATAACGAATTTCCATGTTGTTCTCCTTGAATTGCATTTATAACCAAGCCATGCCGCACAAACGCCCTAGCGGCCAAAAACTTCCTGCTAAATCCCCTTCATATCATCCCGCCTTTTCAGATACTCATCACGACCGATTTCGCCTCGGGCATACCGCTCATCCAGCATCTCTAGCGCTTTGGCGGGTTCACTACCGCCCCCATTCTTACCAGCAAGATATTTGACCACCGCCAAAACCAGAAAAATCAGCAGCAGCCAGAACAACGCCATGCCCAGCCATCCACAGCCCATCCCGTATTCCCACATCATAATTTCCTCCTTTTTGCGTTAATTACGTACACACCTGCTTCGTTCGTAAGGTGACAAGCGCAATGTATAAACACAAGAATTCCGGCTAATTGGCGCATTACGTTCAAGTTTTGGATTGCCAACCAGCTATCGGAACTGCCTGGATGATGTCGCTGATGTAAATCCAGCCAGCCTCGGCTTGGCCGGTGCGGGCGGCGTGCCCGATGATGGCCACTAGCTCGTCCACCTGGAGATCCTCGCAAACCAGTTCCAGCTTCGATTCGTTGATAACTGTCTCGGCCAATTCGATGGAATAGTGTTGCTCCTTGGCGTCCACCGCCTTCAGTAGGCTTTGCACCGGGATGACGGCAAGATTGCGGCAGCCAGGCGTTCCGTCCGTGTTGCACAGCCCTGATTCTTTTACGGCGCGAATCACATCGGCGATGCGGTGGTTGTGGATATAAGCCTTGATTTCTTTCATGCGGATTCTCCTGATTTAGTGATTGCGTGCGGCCCGGTCAGGCCGCACGCTACTGGTTTACTTCGCTTGTTTGCGTTCGCGGCGTGTCTCCACCCACTCGTACATCAACGGCAAAAGCAGCAACGTCAACGCCGTAGAGGTAAACAATCCGCCCACCACGACCGTCGCCAGCGGGCGCTGAGTTTCCGCGCCCACACCCGAAGACAAGAGCATCGGCACCAGACCGAAGATGGCGATGGAAGCCGTCATCAAAACTGGTCTTAATCGCAATGCGGCACCTTGCTTAACAGCTGCACGCACCGACAAGCCCCGTTCACGTTGATCATTTAAAAAAGTCACCAGCACGATGCCGTTCAGCATCGCAACACCAAATACGGCAATAAATCCGATGGCCGATGGTACAGACAGGTATTGTCCGGTAATGAATAGCCCGATCACACCGCCGATAGTGGCGAACGGCACGTTGGCAATGATCAGCGTGGCGTAGGTAAGCGAATTAAATGCCGTATACAACAGGATGAAGATCAGCCCGATGGTGAGCGGCACGATCAGCGCCAGCTTGGCCATGGCGCGCTGCTGGTTCTCAAAGGCGCCACCCCACTCGATCCAGTAGCCGGCTGGAATCTTCACTTCGCTCTTGATCCTGGCCGCTGCCTCCTTCACGAAGCTGTCCACGTCGCGCCCTTTCACGTCCATCTGGATCACAGCGTAACGTTGCAGCTGTTCGCGCCGGATGAAGGAATAACCTTCATCCAGTTCCACCGTGGCGACTCTGGAAAGGGGAATCAGCGCGCCGCTCTGGGTGCGAATCGGGATGTTGTTGATGGCTTCCACGCTGTTGCGGAAATCGGGCGCGAGCCAGACCTGGATGTCGAAACGCTTGACCCCGTCGATCAGCGTACTCACCGCCTTGCCGCCGATGCCGGCCTGCACCACCTCAAGGATTTCGTCGGCGTTGATGCCGTAGCGCGCCGCCTCATCCCGGTTCACCTTGACCACCATCTGCGGCTTGCCTTTGTTCGCTTCCAGCGACAGATCCGCGACGCCCGGCACTTTCTCCAGAGCGGACTTAAGCTCACCGGACAGGCGGTCAAGGGTAGTCAGGTCTTCGCCGTAGAGCTTTAGCGCGAGCGTGGCGCGTACCCCGGAAATCAACTCCTCGACGCGCATCTGGATCGGCTGGGTGGCCGAAATCACCGAGGTCGGCACGACCTGTTCCAGCTTGTCCTGCATCTCCCTGGAGAGATCGGGGAAGGAAATGGCTTTGGGCCACTGGTCGCGTGGTTTGAGATTCACCAGGATTTCCATGTAGTTCACGTCCGCGGTTTCGCCCTTTTCCGCGCGCCCGATCATGGCTATGGCCGAAGTGGTTTGCGGGAAGGTTTTCAGTGCAGCTTCGAGGCGCTCGGAGATGCGGATGGATTCGTCGAGCGAAGTGGAAGGGATACTGGTCACCCGGAACATGATGCCGCCCTCCTGCAGGGTGGGCATGAATTCCTTGCCGAGGAAAGGAATCAACGCGACGGACGCCACCAGCAGCACCCCTGCACCGGAGAACACTTTTTTCTTGTTCTCCAGTGCCCAGTCGAGCAAGGGCAGATAGAGCTTTTTCGCCCACCTGACTATAAAGGTGTCTTTCTCCTCCTTGGGCTTCAGGATCAGCGCCGACATGACCGGCACCAGCGTCATGGTCAGCACCAGCGAACCCACCATCGCGAAAGTGATGGTCAGCGCCATCGGCTTGAACAGCTTGCCTTCCAGCCCGGTCAGGGAAAACAGCGGCAGGAACACCACGATGATGATCAGGATCGCGAACGCGGTCGGATTGATCACTTCCCGCGCCGCTTCCAGGATCACGTGCGTCTTGTTCACCGCCGCCTTGCCGGCCTGGTGCGAAAGCAGGCGGAAGCCGTTCTCCACCATCACCACGGCGCCATCCACCATCATCCCGATCCCCACCGCCAGGCCAGCCAGCGACATCAGGTTGGCCGACAGTCCCCACTGCTGCATCAGGATGAAGCTGATCAGCATGGCCAGCGGCAGGGCGATGATCACCACCACCGCAGAGCGGATTTCCCCCAAGAACAGGAACAGGATGATGACCACCAGGATGGAGCCTTCGACCAGCGCATTTTCTGCGGTCTGGACCGCCTTCTCCACCAGTTCCGTACGGTCGTACACCGTATTGATTACAATGCCAGCCGGCAGCGCCTGCTCTACGGTTTTGAGCTTCGTCTTCACGGCGTCCACCACGTTTTTGGCGTTCTCGCCGATGCGCTGCAACGCCATGCCCAGCACGACTTCCTTGCCGTCCTTGGTCACTGCGCCGGAGCGTAGCGAGGGCGCCTCTTTGACTTCAGCCACGTCGCGCACATAGACCGGCGTCCCCTCGCGGGTGGCCAACACCACATTGCCGATATCCCGCACATTGCCGACCAGGCCGAGACCGCGCACCAGATACTGCTCCTGCCCGATATCGAGATATTGCCCGCCGACCTGACGGTTGTTGGCGGTGAGGGTCTCCATCACGGTCTTGAAGCTGAGGCCATATTTGATCAGCTTTTGCGGATTGATCAGCACCTGGTATTGTTTTTCCTGTCCGCCCCAGGACGTCACGTCATCCACACCCAGTGCGGTTCGCAGCACTAGGCGAACGTTCCAGTCCTGCAGGGTGCGCAGGTCCATTTCAGACAATTTCTTGTCAGCCGTTTCGATGGTGTACCAGAACACCTGTCCCAGACCCGAAGTATTCGGGCCCAAGCCGGGCTCGCCGTAACCCTGGGGAATACGGTCTTTCGCCTCGAGCAGCTTCTCGCCCACCAGCCGGCGGGCGAAGTAGATGTCGATACTGTCCTTGAAATAGACGCTCACGTAGGAGAGGCCGAATAGCGATACCGAGCGGATTTCCTCCACACCGGCAAGTCCCGCCATGGCGGCTTCCACCGGAGAAGTCAGCAGTTTTTCCACATCCTCGGCGGCCAGACCCGGGGATTCCGTATAGATATTCACCTGCACCGGCGTGACGTCGGGGAACGCATCCACCGGCACTTCGCGCCAGGCTTTCACCCCCAGCAACACCACCAGCACGAACGCCACCAGCACCAGCACCTTGTAGCGCAATGAGAGATCGACAATATTGTTCAGCATGGCCGTCTCCTATTCCGCGCCGATTTGCGATTTGAGCAATCGGGCTTTTAGCGCGTAGGCGCCGCTTACCACCACGCTCTCGCCCGCCGCTACGCCAGATTTAAGCACGATGTAACCTTGAGCTCGTTCACCCACTTCCACAGCGCGGGGTTCAAACCCGCCATTTTCAGCGACGAAAACGGTCGGTATCCCTTGCAGTAGCAACACTGCGTCAACAGGCACGATGAACACCTTGGCACCCGCCCCTTCGGTGTTTATCGCGACACTGGCAAACATTTCAGGTTTCAGTCTGCCGTCAAGATTCGGCACTTCCACACGCGCCTTGACCGTGCGAGTTTCCTTGTCCATCGTGCTGCTGATGTAGGCGAGCCGCCCTGTGAAGATTTCATCCGGGTAGGCGGAAATGGTGACCGTGGCCTGTGCGCCTACCTTGACCTTGCCAAGGTCTTTCTCGAACAGATCGCTTTCTATCCACAGGGTGGACAGATCGGCCACGGTGAAGAGTGACTTATCCGGCGTGGCGAGCTCCCCCAGCACCGCTTTTTTCTCAATAATTGTGCCGACAAACGGGGCACTCAGCGGAAACACCGAGCCGGAGTGCCCCAGGTCGACACCCATCATGCGCAGCTTGTCACTGGCAGCTCGCAGCGCGGCACGGGCCTTTTCGTGTTCGGCGCGGGCGCGCAGGTAGTCCTTCTCCGGAATGATGTTGTCGGCGTGCAAACGCTGGGCGCGCTCGAAATTGGCTTGTGTTACCGCAGCCTCGCTCGCCGCTTGCAGATAGCTGGAATGCGACTCGCCCAGATCGATACTGTCCAACTCCGCCAGCTGTTGTCCCGATTTCACTCGATCACCCAGGCTCGCATTCACCCTGACGACACGCCCTGGCACACGCGGTGCAACATGCGCCAACCTATCCTGATTGGCCTGGATAGTTGCCGTGACCATGATCTGCCCGGATTTTTTCTGCAATGCCAATTTTTGCACTTTGATGCCCGCTGTTTGGGCTTCTTCGGCACTCAAGGCAAGCAGTTTTTCGAGGCTTTTTTCGTCCTGTTTTTCCTGTTTGGGAGTTACCTCGTTATTGCTCGCCGGTTCCGTTTTTTCGGACTGCCTTGCGTCTTTCTCCGGTGCTTTGGGTTTGTCGCCGCACCCTGTAAGAATGATTGTAAATAAACTACTGATCAGTAGCCAAGAGCCCCAGCGCCCCAAGTCACGCTTTTGTGGGTTGTGTAAGTTTTTCATGTCATGAATTCCTTGATTTTTAATTTTTTGTTCAGTGCATGTCGCGCGCGGGCTGCCAGCCCGCCGCCGCTTCCAGCGTCACCTGGGTCAAGCGCAATTCGGTGCGGGCATCGAGCAGGTCCCGCTGCCCATCCAACACCTGGCGGTTGACCAGCAACAATTGCAGCAGCCCGATTTCCCCCTCCCGGAAAGAAATGGAGGACAGGTGCTGGTTTTCTTCCAGGCTGGGCAACACCGATTCCTTGAGCCGTTTCACTCGATCCTTGAGATTACTGAAGCGCCCCCACAGCGCGACCACTTGGACGCGTACATCACGGGAGGCTGCCTGCTTTTCGATTTCGGCTTGGGTAAAATCGGTCTCGGCACGACCGATACCAGCCGCATTCCGGCGGAACAGGGGAATTGGTAAGGAAACACTTAAGGACGCAACCTTGTTATCAACACCCAACTCGCGACCATAACGCAAACTCAACGTCACGTCCGGGTAAATTGAGGCGCGTTCCAGCTCAACCCGACCCCTTGCAGCCCCTTCTCTGTAATCCAGGACATTCAAAAGCGGGCGGCGGGCTACACTGGCCAGCAAATCCCCCAACGTGTAAGAGGAAATATCAACGTCGAGCGAACCGGTAACTTCCGGAATTTGGTCTGGAGGCATCTGGAGGAGTGCAGACAGGTCGACACAAGCCTGCACAAGTTGCTCTCTCAATATGGATACCTGATTTTGGGCGCGTTCCGCTTCCACATTGGCGAGATTGCCATCCAGCCGACTATCCTCGCCTGCCGCAACGCGTTTGCCGACGGCTTTGGCGGCATCTTCGATGAGCTTGAGCGTTGATTCCTCGGTCTGGATGCGCAACTGGAGGCTCAGCACCCGCACAAAACGTTGCTCAACGTCCGCATGCACCTGGCGTTTCGTTTCGGCGATGCTTTCCTGGATTGCCGCAAAATTTTTCTCGGCTGCTCGTTGCCGAATGCCTTGTTGCCCAGCGATCTCAAAGGTCTGGGACAGACCTGATACACCATCCTTGTTATTAATCGATTGGCCGGTCTGTGAAACATTAAGACTGCGCCTTTCGGTAGAAATCTGTGGGTTATTCCACAGCAGCGCACCAGCATCGCTGAGTTCGCCCTGCGCTGCTGCAAGATTCGCCTGGGTAGCCCGCAGTAACGGGTTGGCTTGTTCAGCCTGTTGCCAGGCTTGCTCCAACGTGAGCGGAGCCGACAGGGCTGAAAGTGGAATCAAAGATGCAAACAAGAATGGCACGCCGATAAGGCGGCGCATTAGCCGCATCCCGACGCGCAGGTTGCGAAAAATAGTGACGAATTGCACGATAACTCCTTCAGATATGCGTGCGCCAACTCACTTGAGGCGAGCGCGCACTCAAAACAAAATCAAAAACCGATTTGAATCGAATCTTAGGAAAGGAGTCGCGGTGGACGGAAACGTGCGTCGGGAGAAAGGAGTTGAAAGGTATGAGGATGCTGAATAGAATATTCGTCTACGAATTCAGGAAGTAGGGAAATTGGCTGACCGAGCAACCCCACGAAATGCCCGACTGCATGGCACCAGTGATTACACGGGCTTTGGGGTGAAACATCCGCTTTGATGCCTTGAAATTTAGATGAAGAGTGATGGTCATCCACAGCCAAGCTACGTTGCTCGTCGAACCACACGTCAGTTACTGCTTCCTTGTTAAACGTCCAGCCGCCAGCGTTGATCACGAGCGTGATCATGAGAAAGTAAACGGTCTGGCGGATGAATCTACACATGTTTCAATACTAAAGGATTTTGTGGTTTAAGTACATTTATTAAGCATGCCTCGTTTTCCACGTGGAAAGTTTGGTGAGTTCAAATTGCTGATAGATACATCCAAGATGGTTCGTTCAATGTCTCCTTCACGGCACACTGCATTACGCCACGAACGGCTGCTTTATTGCTGCGAATTTTACACCTTGACGGGCAGGTAACGTATAGCGGTCGAATTGCACGGTGGTTGTCATCCATCCGGTTTTTCGAGACTAAACCGAACTTCACATTTCCCAATTGCAGATATTCGTGGTAATCAGAAAATGCCCTATTCCAACATTCTCATGTTCATGATGAATGCAATTGAATTTCCCACTTATCAGCTAGTGACAACCTTTTTTGTTTTCAACTTCCAAACTGCCAATCTCGCATTCTTCCCGGTAATTGATAAAGGCCAGCTTCAGACGATCTACCCAGCCCCCGCCAAGCTCGGAACCGATAAAGGTTAACTTATCTGCAATCTGCTCAGTGGTGACCTGTATCAGGTCATACTGTATTTCGATCTTGTTTGCCTCGATGTGAACCGCCTGTATCCCCATCATCGAAAGCAGCGCCTGCTTCACCTGCCCGGCCTGAACGGCATCCAGTGGTTCAGAGAGCATCAGACTACGTTTTTTGATCACTTCTCTGCCTTGTTGTGCGGGTGCTTTGTGTCCGGGAAGTCCGATATATAAACGCGGATTCGCCAGAAATCTTTCGCGGCACTGCTCAGAACAAAAAGCATACTGTATGCCTTCGTATTCGCAGGCATGGGACGTTGTTGGGACTTCCATGTGACAAACCGGGTCTTCGGCGTTCATGACGCACCTCCTATGATTTTGAACGTGTTCGTTGCGGGATGAACCTTGATGTATGAGCCGCATATTCCCGCCACTGCGCGCCAAAACGGACTTCTGCATCTCGCTCCTCGGTATGCGCCAGACGCACATACATCCACACCAGCACAGGGAACATCAACAGGGTCAGCAGCGTTGGCCATTGCAACAAGAAACCAAACATGATGAGTACGAAAGCATCGTACTGGGGATGGCGGATTTTGGCATAAGGCCCGGTAATCGCCAGTTGATGATTACGCTGCGCCTGATAGAGAATTTTCCATGCAGATGCAAGCAGGATGAATCCGCCGCCGATAAATACAAAACTGAGCATGTGCAACGGATCGGTGTGCGGATCGCCCCTCCAGCCGAGCAGTGTATGCCAGAGATGACCGCTATTATGGGAAGAAATATCAACACCGGGATAACGGGTTTGCAACCAGCCGGTAAGCAGATAAATCGTCAGCGGAAAACCGTACATCTCGGCGAACAGCGCCACGATGAAGGCCGAGAACGCACTGAACGAGCGCCAGTCGCGCGGCGTTTTTGGTTTGGTGAAGCTGAATGCAAAAATGATGAACACCAGCGAGTTAATGATGACCAGCGACCACAGGCCATAAGCGTTTTCCGTGAAGTTCATTTTTCGCTCCTATCAGTATCATGCCCGCCGTGTCCGCCATGCATGAACAGATGCATCAACGGACAGGCCAGCAGCAACAGAAATGGCAACGCGCCCAGCAGATGAGCACGGTGTTCGGTAAACAGAAAAAATGCAGCAATCGCCAGAAATGCAACGAGAATCCAGTTGTATCCCTTTTGCGCACAACTGCGCCCGTCAGGTTCGTCCTGCTTCATCACGCTCTCCTTTCAGGAAAAAGTTTACGTCCAAAAAAAACCTTGTTACATCTTCACCCTGTTTAGCCTGAGTGCATTCAGTATCACCGACACAGAACTGAAACTCATCGCTGCGGCGGCGATGATCGGCGAGAGTAGCAAGCCGAAGAACGGGTACAGCACGCCTGCCGCAATCGGAATGCCGAGTATGTTGTAGATGAAGGCAAAAAATAGGTTCTGGCGGATGTTGCGCATGGTGGCGCGTGACAGACGCAGCGCACGCACGATGCCGTTCAGGTCGCCCTTGATCAGCGTGATGCCTGCACTCTCCATCGCCACATCGGTTCCGGTGCCCATCGCGATGCCCACCTGCGCCTGAGCCAGTGCAGGCGCGTCGTTGATGCCGTCGCCTGCCATCGCCACGATGCGCCCCTCTGCCTGCAACTGCTTGACAATGGAGGCTTTCTGCTCAGGCAGCACTTCAGCTTCGATACGGTCTATGCCCAATTTTTTTGCAACCGCTTGTGCCGTGATGCGGTTGTCTCCGGTAAGCATGATGACTTGCACGCCTTCTTCATGCAGGGCGCGGATCGCCTCTGCCGTAGATGCCTTGACCGGATCGGCCACGCCGATCAGTCCCGCCGCCTTATTGTCGATTGCCAGCAACATCACCGTCTGTCCGTCGCTGCGCAGCGCCTCGGCACGGATGTGCAAGTCGCTTGCATCGATGTGTAATTCTTCAAAAAGTTTGAGATTGCCCAGCGCGATTGCCCTGCCCTCGACCGTGCCCGCCACGCCCTTGCCGGTGAACGATTTAAAATCACTGACTGTGTTGAGTGTTATTCCCTTTTTCTCTGCGCCGTTCACGATGGCTGCAGCCAGCGGGTGTTCGCTGGCGCGTTCCAGACTGGCGCCCAGCCGCAGCACCTCATCCTCTTCAAATCCGGCAAGCGGAATGACCGAAGTCAGTTTCGGTTTGCCCTCGGTCAGCGTGCCGGTCTTGTCCACTACCAGCGTGTTTACCTTTTCCATGATTTCCAGCGCTTCGGCATTCTTGATCAGCACGCCGGCCAAGGCACCGCGTCCGGTGCCGACCATGATGGACATCGGCGTGGCCAGTCCCAGCGCGCACGGGCAGGCGATAATCAGCACCGCCACCGCGTTGACGATGGCATGCGCCAGGCGCGGCTCCGGCCCAAAGAGTCCCCATACCGCTAGTGTGGCGAGCGCTGCCAGCACCACTGCCGGCACAAAATAACCCGCAGTGACATCGGCCAGCCGCTGGATAGGCGCGCGCGAACGTTGCGCCTCGCTCACCATATGCACAATCTGCGCCAGCAAGGTGTCTGCCCCTACGCGCTCGGCGCGCATCAACAAACTGCCGGTGCCGTTCACCGTGGCACCGATCAGCCTTGCATCTGTCGTTTTTTCCACCGGAATGGATTCGCCGGTGACCATGGATTCATCCAGCGAACTGTTACCTTCCAGCACCACCCCGTCTACCGGCACCTTCTCGCCAGGACGCACGCGCAGCACATCGCTAGGCTGCACTTGTTCCAGCGGAATGTCTTCCTCGTGTCCGTCAGCACGCACGATGCGCGCGGTTTTTGGTGCTAAGCCCAGCAGCAGTTTGATTGCGGCACTGGTCTGGCTGCGTGCGCGCAATTCCATCACCTGCCCCAGCAGCACCAACGCCATGATCACCGCAGCAGCCTCGAAATAAACCGGCACGGTTTCCCCCATGCTGCGCATTGCAGGTGGAAAATTCCCCGGCAGCAACATCGCAATCACGCTGTATGTCCACGCCACGCCGACACCGAGCGAAATCAGCGTGAACATGTTGAGACTGCGGTTGACCAGTGAAGCCCAGCCGCGCCGGAAGATCGGCCAGCCGCCCCACAACACAACCGGGGTTGCCAGAAAAAATTCCAGCCATTGCAACACCGTCATCGAAACGGAATCCGGTATGAATTGCGGTGCCAGATCGGATGCCATCGCCATCACGAACACCGGCAAGGCCAACGCCGCGCTTAGCCAGAAACGGCGCGTCATGTCATGCAATTCGGTATTGTCATCATCAGGTGCGTTGCGCGGCTCCAGTGCCATGCCGCAGATCGGGCAACTACCGGGTTCATTGCGCACGATCTCAGGGTGCATCGGGCAGGTATATTCGGTAGCACCTGACTTGGCCGTAACTGGTGCAATCGGTTCCAAGGCCATACCACACTTGGGACATGAACCCGGCGCAGGCTGGCGAATTTCCGGATGCATCGGGCAGGTGAATACACCTGCGATTTGAACGGTAGCCGTCACAGCCGGCTTAAGGTATTCAGTGGGATTTGCCTGAAACTTGGCCAGACACTTCACGCTGCAAAACAGATAAGTTTGTCCGCTCTCTACGAGGCGGTACGTGCTGTCGGCAGAGACTGTCATGCCGCATACGGGATCAGTTGCCATTGCATGCCCCTTTCCGGCGGTGGAAATTGCCTCAGTGAATCATTTGATCAACCATTTGAAGCTTCTGGGAGACTTGTCGCCTGCCAGACGTATTTGCAGTTCCATTGATCGTGGCTGCGGGACAACCGCCCTGAAGCGCAACAAGCCCTTGCGGTGATGGCCTCCGGGCGGCGCGCCGTCCCAGGCCAGCGGCAGGTATTGCTTGCCATCAACAATCAGCGTTGCAGACTTGGTCAAATCATCACTCAAGGCCTGCGTATGGGTTTCCAGCGTCACCTCAAAAGTCCATGTTTTCGCATCCGCAGGAATAGCATGCAGCATGGTGGTTACCTTGATGTCCCGGTCATTGCTTATTTGCGCTGCCATCTCCACCGCATCGCATGTCGCAATGAGGCCGTTATGCACAAAGGCAATCAACGTTGCAAATGCCAAACTGCTCAAATATTATTTCAGCATTTTTTATGCTCCCGTGTAACGTTGATGACTTTAGGTATGATATAGAGAATACCGGCCACGTTAAAGGCAAGACCGACCCAGAACAACTCGATTTGATATTCTGCAACGATGGTGAGAAAGCCGGTGATGCCCAGAACAGGCAAGATATTGACCAGATAATGTGCGCAACAGGAAACCATTGCCGCAGTGGAGGTCGTGCCGGACACCGCTACCACCTTGCCTGATGCGCCATGTTGCCCGACAAGTTGCTTGAGGTAGGTGTAGAGACCGACCTGAATGCCGAATCCCAACGCAAGGGACACGAAGAAATACCAGAACTTTGTAAACTGCTCGAGTGTGAAATCCACCCCAGAAATCAGACTGACCACCGCAAAATAAATGGCGAGCAACAACACAAATGCACCCGCTCCAAATTGGATGGGTCTTATGGATAGAGCCGTCTCAGATTGTTGCTGCGTCATGCTGACCTCACATTCAGTCGAATATTCAAGGCGTCCAGTCGAATTCATACTAATGATTAAATTCCAGTGTGTCCATGCATTACTGACATGTCACCCGACTCATCCGCTCATTCGGTGCTTACCCTAATGCCTTCTTTAATAAATTCAACATACCATCCTCATGCATCACAACAGGTTCATAAACAGGTGACTTTTCTGTCGAAGGTGATTGCCCATGATTACAGGTCATTGTCCAACGACGCTGCAGGACATTTTTGCAATAATCATAGCGGCACGCACCGGGCCTTCCCGCAACAGCTAGGCTTAACATTTGACAGCTGCATTTATTCCCATGCGAGTTTTCCATAAATTTTCCTGTCGTTATTGAAATCCCCTAGAAATATTTTTTTATTATCACTTTTAGTGTTTTCTGCAAATATCCTCGATCGGATTGTCCAATCTCGCCGTATAGCGTGGCGGCGACAGTTATGAAGATACTAACTACTTCAGGATCAAAATGTCCCCCGGCTCCATCCTGTAAAATTTTTAATGTGTCATCAATCAACAAGGGGGCCTTGTAGGGCCGTTTGGACATCAATGCATCGAACACATCCACCACGGCAAACAATCTTGCGGCAAGCGGAATCTCCTTACCATGAATGCCATGTGGGTAGCCGCTGCCATCGAATTTTTCATGATGGAAAAGCACCACGTCCCGGGCGCGCTTCAGCCAAGTGGAATCCTGGATAATCTCGCCGCCAAATATCACATGTCGTTTCATAATCTCAAACTCATCCGCAGTCAGTCGCCCCGGTTTCAGTAGTATCTGATCCGGAACTCCAATTTTTCCGACATCGTGCAGAAAAGCACCAACAATCAGCGATTCGATGCTATCTCGATTCAGGTTCATTGTTTCGGCAAGCCTGACCGAATACAGCGTCACCCGGTAATTATGCGTATCGGTATCGGCATCTCTTTTTGCTATAGCGCTACCCAATGATTGCAATAATTCAAGGTTCGAATCCAAAAGCGATTGAGACAGGGACTCGGACCGCCGCGTCAATCCAAGTAAAACGGGGTAAAGCAAGATTAAAATCAAAATCACCGCAACGAAAGAAGTCAGTGTTGCATTGCGCGCCTGATGTTTTCTTGCATATTGCGTTCCAACATCAAGACGATAGACGCCTTCAAAATACACTTCCTTCACACGCATCGAATCAAGCAGTGGTATGAGCACTTGCACGAAATCTTCATCCTCATTCGTTAGCCAGTTATAGTGTTGCTTGCCTGGCTTTGGAAAAACATGCTGATGCGCTTGCACAGTACTTCGAAGACTGCCGGCCTCCATCCCCCATGCTTCCATCAATGATTTTCCGGATGAATCGAAAATACGGATACCTGCAAAGCTGGAGTTCTCCAATAGTTTGGCAAGTTCAAGCTGACTCATTTGAGAGTCCGCCGCAACCAGTTTCCGCATTTCAGGGGAATCGAAATGTCTGGCACTTGCCGCAGCTTGTTCAAAGGCCATCTTTTCGACTCTCCAGTTTTCCAGATAAAAAACAAGTGTGCCGACAAGTACGCTGATCAATATGCCTGATACAAAAAATCTTGTAAGCAGATAACGATGGAGTTCTCTGGAATTATTGGGAATGGCTGCAAACATGATTTTCTGCAATGCCTCATTTCAAATTTATTTGAATCTGATTGATAGTTGACTTGCTGGCTTTGTCAAAAAAGCCGACATATCAATTCAAACGGGGAAAAAATGTACGCCAAAATATTGTTCATCCTGGCGCACACTGAAACACGTAATTTAGTGCTTCTCTTTCAAGTGATCGTGCATAGGCATGTCTTTAGGCATGGATTCACGATGACTCTTACCGCTCGCAGTGCTTCCGACAGGCATGCCAGTTTTCTCTTCCATATGACTGTGTCTTTTCACAGGCTTTTTTGCCTCTGCCTTTTCAGTCTTAACTGTCTCAGTTTTTTCCGTTCCGGTGTTGGTGTCGTGAACATCAACGGCAAATGCCGTTACATTGAAAACAGAAAATATAACCAAAGTGGCAGCAAGCAATGTAGATTTAAGTTTCATTTTATTCTCCGAATGGTGGTGGTTAAAAAATATGCTGTAACAAAAATTATTTAAACGCGCATCGACACCTCCTTTCAATAATTAGGTCGCTGGATAGCTGTTTTCAGCCGGTAACTGATCAATTTCCACTTCCGCAGCCAGCCAGTTTTCTAAATCACAACCGCATTTGAACCCACCTTTCTCGGCGAGGTGATAAGCAGCAATCTCAACATATTGCCGCCGTTGCGCTTCAGACAGATTGATTACGGTTTCAGCTTTGCTGCTCTTGGTTTTGGTTTTGGTTCTCATGATTTGTCTCCTTCATATAAAAGTTGGTTCGATGGCTAACGCTCAATCCTGTCCTTACTCAGAACGGTCAGACTGCGGTTCGATTGCACTGCATCGCCAATCTAATGTGATGAGAACTACTGCCGCTCCCACGGTCATCGCCATGCTCCATGCCACCATGCCACCATGTAGAACCATACAACCGTTCAGTGCCAATATAGTTACTACCAATATGATTGTTCTACCTATCCTATTCTCCTTGCTCCAAGTTAATGACAACGACAAAATTTAATGCGTGTGATCATGTTCATGCCCACTGGCAGCGAGCTTTTCGGTAGCACGCTTGCCCCATCCATTTACCGCTTTCATCGCGCTAATCCTTGTGCGACGGCGTTCCCGGCGCATGGGTATGCCCAGCCTTTTTGTGTGCGGTGCCTGCGCCGTCCGTGGCGGAAGTTTTGCCACCCGGCTCCGCATCATGCGTAGACTCGCTATTCGCAGTGTCATCGTGGCTATGGGCATGAACATCCTCATGAGGCGTTGCTTCACCCTGCATGAATATGTCGCTGTGTTCTCCGCCGTGTTCATGGGTATGTTCCTCAGGCGCAGGCAAGGACATCACACCCAAGCCATGCCGATAGACTACCTCGCCACCATGCCAGGCAGCACTGACCACTAGCAACCATACCGCGACCAACAAAGCTAGAAAACTTGGCGAGGGCACCGTATGAGAACGACCGCGCCACACATCCCAAGCGGCAAGCAGCGCCAGCGCGCCAAGAGCGACAAGTGCCCAATTACGATGGATCGTCATGGCCAGATGCCCCGCTTCGTCATGTTCAACACTGTTGTAAGCCAGCCAGCCGAACACCGCTGCGATACAGGCAAAGATAACTGCCGCCCACAACATCCAGCGTCCCGTCATCAGGCATTGCGCCGTCAATGAGTGGTTTTTAAATATCGTACCAGCGCCAATAAAAGCCACTGCAGCCGTAGAAAAGGCAATCGGGAAATGTACTAATACCGGATGCCAATTTGGAATAATTTCAATCATTACTGTCCTTTTAAACTCCTGCTAATAGATTCGTTATTCGACTGAAAACACATATGGATCTTTCCCATCTTTCGGCACAGCGTAAACAGTCAATGTTCCCTTTTTCATCTCTCCCATACCTGGTGAATTCATCTTCATACCAGGCACACTGATGCCGATTATGGCTGGTTTCTCCTTGAGCAGTTTACGAATGGCACTGACTGGAACATGCCCCTCAACCACATAACCATTGACCAATGCCGTATGACAACTAGCGGCATGTGACATGCCATAATTCTTCTTAATGGCATCCATGTTTGATTCATTTTCTGTTTTCACCGTAAATCCGTTTTCACGCAGATAGTCCACATACTTTTCGCAACAGCCGCATGTTGGGCTTTTGTAAACTGTCATCGCCGTAGCGGCTTGTGCGGCACTTATACTTGTGAGTACGAATATCAGGAAGATCATTAGTTGTTTAAGAATTTTCATATTGTTCCTTTGGCTTATTGCTAATGAATGTTATGCGTGTCACTTCACGTTGTTTGATCAAGGCATAGATCACCGGAATCACCAGCAGCGTTAATATGGCTGATGAAATCATGCCGCCGACCATCGGTGCTGCGATGCGGCGCATCACTTCAGAACCTGTTCCCGTACTCCACAGAATGGGCAACAAGCCTGCCATGATCGCCACCACGGTCATCATCTTGGGGCGCACGCGCTCCACTGCACCGTGCATGATAGCTGTGTGCAGATCGACGGCGTTCGGTTGACGGCCTTCATCAGAGCAACGTGACTGAACGTCCTGCCACGCCTGCTCCAGGTAGATCAACATCACCACCCCCGTCTCCGCTGCCACACCCGCCAGTGCGATAAAGCCAACCGCCACGGCGACGCTCAAGTTGTAATCGAGCAACCACAGCAGCCACACACCTCCGACCAGCGCAAACGGTACGGATAGCATCACCACCAAAGATTCGGTGACGCGTTTAAAATTGAGATACAGCAACAGGAAGATGATCAGCAACGTGATGGGAATGACGATCTTCATTTTCGCGGCAGCACGTTCCATGTATTCGAACTGCCCGCTCCAGGTCGCGTAATAACCGGGTGGGAATTTCACCTGTGCGGCAACTGCTTTCCGCGCATCTGCCACGTAAGAGCCGATGTCACGATCACGTATATCCACAAAAATATAAGCGGAAAGCAGCGCATTCTCGGTGCGGATAGCAGGTGCACCTTTGCTAAGACTGACCTTGGCAAGTTGTCCGAGTGGAATCTGAGCACCCTCCATGGTTGGCACCAGCACTTCGTGGGCAATCTGTTGCGGATCGCTACGCAATTCGCGCGGGTAACGTACCGTCACGCCAAAACGTTCCCGTCCCTCAACCGTCGTCGTAACCATCTCACCACCCAGGGCGGTAGAAATGACTTCCTGTAAATCACCGACGCCAATCCCGTAACGTGCTAGGGCAATGCGATCCGGTTCGATGTCAAGGTAGAAGCCGCCCGTTAATCGTTCGGCAAAAGCACTAGTGGTGCCAGGAACCTTTCTGACCACCGCTTCTATTTCCTTAGCGAGCCGCTCCATTTCATCCAGATTTTTACCAAACACCTTGATGCCTATCGGCGTGCGAATACCGGTTGCCAGCATATCGAGACGCGCCTTGATCGGCATCGTCCACGAATTTGCCACACCGGGAAATTGTAGTGCTTTGTTCATCTCGCCGATCAGTTTGTCGATCGTCATTCCAGATCGCCACTCCTCCTGCGGCTTTAAGTTGATGACCGTCTCAAACATCTCCAATGGTGCAGGATCGGTTGCCGATTGCGCGCGCCCAGCCTTGCCATATACGGATGTCACTTCAGGAAAGCTCTTGATAATCTTGTTCTGCGTCTGCAACAATTCCGCCGCCTTGGTCACCGACATGCCGGGCAAGGAGGCTGGCATAAATAACAACGTGCCCTCATTGAGCGTTGGCATGAACTCGCTACCCAATCGGGTAGCGGGATAGGCTGACAATATCAAAACCAGTGCAGCAACGACGATGGTCATTTTCTTGTGTTTCAGCACCGCAGCAATAAGCGGACGATAGCCCGTGATTAACCAACGGTTTAGCGGATTTTGCGCCTCTGGTTTGATGTTTCCGCGTATGAATAGCAACATCAGCACCGGCACCAGTGTGAGCGAGAGCAACGCTGCGCCCGCCATGGAAAAGGTTTTGGTGAAAGCCAGCGGAGAAAACATTCGTCCTTCTTGCGATTCCAGCGTAAATACTGGCAAGAACGATACGGTGATGATGAGCAGCGAAAAGAACAGTGCCGGTCCGACTTCCTTGCACGCCGCAATCATCGCTTCTGTGCGCGATTCACCTTCTTTTACCCGCTCCAGATGTTTGTGTGCATTCTCGATCATCACGATAGCCGCATCTACCATCGCGCCGATGGCAATGGCAATGCCGCCCAGACTCATGATATTGGAGTTCAGCCCCAGCACGCGCATCGCAATGAAAGAAATTAAAACACCGACAGGCAGCATCACGATGGCGACCAACGCACTGCGTGCATGCATCAAGAACACCATACACACCAGTGCGACAATTAAACTTTCTTCCAGCAGCGTGCCTTTTAATGTTTCAATGGCGCGATGGATCAAATCGGAACGGTCATATACTGAAACAATCTTTACGCCTTCCGGCAAACCGGGAGCGATTTCAGCGATCTTTTCCTTGATGTTGTGGATGACTTCTAATGCGTTTTGCCCATAGCGCGCCATGACGATGCCTGATACGACTTCACCCTCGCCGTTTAACTCAGTCAGTCCGCGCCGTTCATCCGGCCCCAGTTCGACACGGGCAATGTCGCGCAGCAGCACAGGGGTGCCTCGCTCGGCTTTAACGACCAGATTCTCGATGTCACTCTTGCCACGCAGATAGCCACGCCCGCGCACCATATACTCGGTCTCGGCCATCTCCACCACGCGCCCGCCAACATCGCGGTTCGAGTCACGGATAATCTGTGACACTTTGCTCAAAGGAATACCATAAGCGCGCAGTTTCACTGGATCGACTGTCACCTGATATTGCTGTACAAAACCACCGATGGAAGCGACTTCCGCCACACCGTGTGCCTTGGTGAGTTGATAGCGCAGATACCAGTCCTGCATGGTGCGCAGCTCGGCCAAGTTATGTTTTTCGCTCAGCACGGCGTACTGATACACCCAGCCCACCCCGGTTGCATCCGGCCCCAGTTGCGGCGCGACATTTTTAGGCAGTCGTCCCGCGATACTGTTGAGATATTCCAACACCCGGGAGCGCGCCCAATAGATGTCGGTGCCATCCTCGAAAATCACATATACAAACGATGCGCCAAAAAACGAGAAGCCGCGCACCACCTTGGATTTCGGCACCGCCAGCATCGCGGTGGTGAGCGGATAGGTGACCTGATCCTCAACCACCTGCGGAGCTTGTCCGGAATACTCAGTGTAAACAATTACCTGCACATCGGATAAGTCAGGCAGGGCATCCAGTGGCGTTTTGAGTACCGCATAAATGCCCGCCAAGGTAACAAACAAGGTTGCCAGAATAACCATAAAACGGTTTCGAGCAGACCAATCGATGATGGAATTTAGCATCTTAATGTCCCTCGTGTTGCTGCGGCGCAAGCGCTTGCAACTTGGTAATCACCCATTCATCGGGTTTTCGCTCGACGAGTTCGAAGGTGATCTTGCTACCTGGTTTGATACCGGCGGCCAATGAGGAATTAGTCAAAGCGAAGTCCATGGTCATGCCGGGCCAGCCCAGTGATTTGATCGGCTCATGGGTGATGCTCACAGAACCATCCTCATTGATGCCGTTCAGGATGCCTGCTGCCTGATGACCTATTGTTGCAGGATTTTTCTTTGGCGCTGCAGGAGTTGCATGCGCTGAGTGATCTTCTGCGACGGGTGTAGCCCCGCCATGTGCTGCATGACCACCAAGACCACCCAACGCCGCTTTGAGGTTACTTTCCGCATCGATCAGGAACAAGGCCGAAGTAACTACCTGCTCCCCCTCTACAAGGCCATCCAGTATCTCGACATAATCGTTGCTGCGGCTACCCAATTTGACAGTGCGCGGCGCAAAGCGGCCTTGTGCTAATTGCACCAGCACCACCTGACGCATGCCACTGTCTATCACCGCCGAAGTTGGCACCGTCAGCATCCGAGTATTACTGCCTACGGGCAACGTCACGTTGGCAAACATGGATGGCTTAAGCAAACCTTGTGGATTGGCAATCTCCACGCGTACTTGCACGGTGCGCGTCGCGGAATTCAAAGTCGGATAGACGAAGGCGACTTTTCCCTTGAACAACTTATCCGGGTATGCACCGATACTGACCTGTGCGTCACTACCTGTCTTTACCTGCCCGATATCCTGCTCGTTGATGTCTGCCAGCACCCACACTTGAGACAAGTCGGCGATCTGATACAACGTCTCTCCCGGCATGAAGCGCATGCCCTGTACGGCCTTTTTTTCCAGTACGATGCCCGATACCGGCGCGTAATAGGTCAAGCTGCGTCTGGATTTTCCGGTGGTTAATTGCTTTATTTCTCCCGGCGTAATATCCCAGTTTTTCAGGCGTACCAGACTGGCATCAGCCAGTTGCTTCATGCCCGCTTTAGTTTCTTCATCTGCATTTTCAAGTTTTGCTTCGCCTTGTGCGGCAATCGCGTATTCGCGCTGCGCCGACACCAGTTCGGGGCTGTACACATCAAACAACGCCTGTCCACGGTTAACAGTCTCTCCGGTGCTGTTTACATAAAGGTGTTCCACCCAGCCCTCAAATTTCGGCGCGATGGTATAGGTACGGCGTTCGTCGATTTCAACGCGTCCAGTGGCCTGTATGGTTTTGTTTAAACCGCGTAGCGTGGCTGCTTCGCTTTTTACGCCGAGTTTTTGCACTTTTTCAACACTAATATTGACACCACCCTCCTCCTGAACAGCATCACCGTCATACACCGGTACGTAATCCATCCCCATCGCATCTTTTTTGGGTACCGGCGAGGTATCCGGCAAGCCCATCGGATTGCGGTAATAAAGAATCTTGCGTTCCACCTTTACGGCATCGGCTGTAGCCGGCGCTGTCACCCCGGAGAAGCGCTTTCCCAAGCTATAGCTGCCAGCCGAAATAATCGAAACAACGACGATAATTGACACTAATACTATGATTTTTTTCATAACTCTTCTCCAATCAGGCGTTCTATTTCAGCTAGGCGCAATTGCGCGTCATACTGCGCTTTGATGCGTTGTTGGCGCGCTTTCAGTATTTGACGCTGCGCATCGAGCAGTGTGGAAAAATCAAGTTTGCCAGTCTCATACCCACTCAGCGCAGATTGAAAACTCAGCTCAGCTTGAGGTAGAAAACGCGTAGCGATGAGTGTCTCGGTACGCTGCGCGGTCTCAAGACCGGATACACTTTCCGATAATTCCGACAACACTTGATTGAGCAGAGATGCTTGACGCGCAGCGGATGCGGCCATCTTCGCTTCCGCTTCATGCTCCTGAGAACGGCGCGATTCCTGTTGCAACGGAATATTGAATTCAACCATCAGATCCCAGCTTTTTACAGTACTGCCGCTCTGCGTCGGGGCGACACCAAGGGTAAATCCGGGATAACGATTTTTATAGGTCAGGTCGCGGTTCTGCTGGGCTTCGTTGACGCTCGCATCAGCCACTTGCAGCTGCGGATTGTGCGCACGCAGCCTATCTTCCAGCGACGTAAGTCGTGCTGAGGCGGGAATTGGACGCAATTGCAGCGGCTCCGCCAGATCTGCATTGGCAGGACGCGACAGTAGATTGTTCAGGCTTGCATGCACATGATGCTGTTCATTGTCCAATTCAATCAGCATAGTTTGCAAATCAGTTTGTTCGATTTGCGCGCGTATCACTTCCTGCTGTGTACCCAGCCCGTTTGCATAGCGAGTTTGCGCGATTTTTTCCAGGCGCTTAGTTAAATCCAATGTTGCACGGGTCAGTCTGATACTGTCCGACAGGTAGTAATGCATCGCATAGGCAGTTTTTATTTTCCCACTCAAATCCACCCATGCAATGGCAGTTTGTCCGCGCGCCCCGGCAACTTGTGCTTCGGCTATTCCTCTCTGTAAATCGAGCTTGCCGAACCACGGAACGCTTTGCATCAGCAAATAACGCGTACCGCCTACCTGTGACGGCAACAAGCTCGGCGGTTTATTCGTGCCTTGATTAGTAATGTCCATCAACTCGGTACGCAGCACCGGATCAGGCAATGCACCGGCGGGTTGCACGCGCAGCGAGGCGGCCTCGGCCTCATATCGCATCGCAGTCAGAGCCGGATTGTGTTCGCGCGCATAACTCAATAAACCATGTAAGTCTGCACCTAAAGGTGGCTCTGCAGCTATTGCCGCAAAGCTTGAGGCGCAGCCAATCAGCATTGAAATCAGATTTTTCATATTATTCCTCACGGACTCGTAACGAGTTACGCTGCAAATCCGTCTTTGTTATTGCACCAGTGAGAATGATCAGCAAACCACGAGCATTGGTATTAACAAAATGTGTGCGTGCGTCAAACTGGTAAAACAAGGGCGAACGCAGACGCTTAAAGACTAAGGACGAGCTAGAGTCAGATCAATTTACGAAACTGGTAGACGGAGTCGTCCTGTAGATCACTAAGCGAGAGGTGGAGGAACGACAGGTGTGGAGGTGATGGAATGATACGAGAATAAATAGGGCGTGACCGAAATGGCAGATTGCAGAACTTCTAGGTTCTTGATTGCCTGCACACCCAAATACCCGCTGCATGCCAGATGGCAGACAGCACAGGCGGTGCAGGATGTTCCGTCCTGATCGTTGTTGGGTGACTGATCATGCGACATCGCGTGTTGATGTTCATCCATATCTTGCATCGTATCCATGCCAGCTTCATGGCACGAGCCATTCTGTATTTGCATCGATACGCTTGCCGCCAGCGCTCCACCGCTAAACAGTGGCAGCCAGATGGCTAAAAGCACAGCGATAAATTTTCGTATAAAACTGGACATGCTCTTATTTTTTCAGAGAAGGAGCTAAATGTCAAGATATCTGCTTACGTGGCATACCAGTCATTAAAAATCCTCAGCAATTGAGATCTGTTTTGGTTTCCTGTCCTTGCCTTTTTATTTACCTTACTTTATAGTAAGGATATAAAGTAAGGTATAGATATGTCAACTGCAACCATAACCAGTAAAGGTCAAATTACCATCCCAGCCATTGTGCGCGCTGCGCTTGGTGTAGAGGCTGGTGATCGAGTCGAGTTTGTTCAAGTTGAGCCTGGGCGATTTGAGTTATTTGCATCTACGCAGCCTGTGAGTGCCTTGAAAGGCTTGGTGAGAAAACCGACCACGCCAGTAACGGTTGAAATAATGAACGAGACAATCGCAGAGCGCGGAGCATCATCAAAATGATCGGTTTGGATACCAATGTTCTCGTTCGCTATATTGCTCAGGACGACCCGGTGCAGTCGCCCAAAGCAACGCGACTGATTGACTCGTTATCTGCGGATGATCCGGGCTACCTTAGCCTTGTTTCGGTGGTGGAACTGGTCTGGGTGTTGATGGGATGCTACTCATCATCCAAGGCTGAGATTTGTGTTGTGCTGGAAACGTTGTTGCGCACCAAAGAAATTATCGTTGCGAATGCCGACATTGTTTGGAGAGCTTTGCGACTATTCAAGGCTAATAACGCTGATTTTTCGGACTGCTTGATTGAGCGTTCTGCCAGCGATGCTGGATGTGGCTATACAGCGACATTTGACCAAGGTGCTGTCAAGAATTGCGGGATGAAGTTAATCGACTAAATTGCTATTGGCACAAAGGAGATAAAAAATGGAAATCTTGATTTTATTGGTGTTCGCTATTGGTGCTGGCACGATTATTTACTACATTGGCAAAGGCGCGGTTGGGTTATATCGCAAAGCTTTTGGATTGCAGAAGGGCGCTGACGCAATGCAGACTAATAGCTTTGCGGCGCAAGACGGATCTGGCGAAACAGGCTGGTTTGGCCTTCCGAAATACCGTGATGTGATCGTGCCAGACAAACATCACTACGCAACAGTTGTTTACATGGACAGCCCGGTTAAACAGTATTTCTATGACTTGATGGCTGGGTGGAAACTCGTAATCGAAGATGGCGCTATCAAGCTTGGATTGAGTTTTCTGTTCTTTTTCGCATTAGGTGCGATGGTGTCTTTTGTGTGGATGCTGATCATTGTAATTTTAACCATGTGGTTTTTGCTTTGGACATCCCCTAGCGCAATGAGGGCGACCAGAAGGTCGGCAGAAATGTCAAAAAACCTCACCGCTGATGATTGGCGGCAAGTGTACCGTGAACTGGATGAGTCAAGAGAACGCGAAGATAAAATGACAAGAGCGTTTAGGCGAAGCGGCATCGGTCATCGCTGGCAATACCCAAGATGAATGGTTTGGGGCGGCAAATGACGCCCTACCGCCCTTTTTTATTTCTTGTTTATCGTGTCCGCAATCTTGTTGCCAAGGTTGTTAGCTTTGTTTGCCACATCAGATACAGCTTCAAGCGTAGCGTTGTTGGTATTTTCTACCGCTTGAAGCACAGGCTGAACGGCTGGGTTGTGCGCCACACCTTCTTCACCTGATAACCCTTTGGCTATTCCGCCACCGGCTATTGCGCCACTTATCATGCCAACCCCTTGTACGGTACTGGCAGTTCCAACATCGGCCTCAGCTCCTTTGCGCGCAGCGCTCCTTTCGATATTTTCTTTGGCTTTATCGGCTGCTACTTTGGATACGGCTGTTGCTTCAGGTGCTGCCGCTGTTTCGGCTTTGAGCACACCGCCTTCGGCCTTGGTTGCCTGAGATGCTACGCGCTCTTCCGTTTTGGCGGCAACTTTCAGCGCGGTTGCCTGTGCAACATCTCCTGCTTCCCTGCCTAGAATTTTTCCACCGACATTACCAAGAAGTTTGCCGCCAGCCCCACCCCCAACCGTCAACCCAACCGCAACCGCAGTTCCCACGATGTTCTCAGTGAGCGTTCCTGTATTCTGATCCGCAACTGGCTTCGCTACACCAGCGTCATCTGGAATCAGCCCTGCCCTATCCGCAAGTTTAGTTGCGTCTGACCCAAGCGCGACCGGCAATGCATTCGCGGCAGCTCGCCCAAGATTGCTTCCCTTGGTTGGGTCGGTGGAATTTTCTGCGCTGGTCTTGATCGGCTCCCCTTCTTCCTTAACATTCCCTTTGCCGGCGCCGATTGCGGCAGTGGCTTGCCCTGTCATTGCCTGCACTTGACCTGTCACATTGTTGGCTGGCGCAGTGCCGGGGGCAACGCCAGCAGTTGCTTGCAGCCTCCCTACTTCCTTGTTATTTTTCGCATCAAAAGCTGAAACTGCTTGAGTGCCAGGCACAGTGGCTTGGTTTTGTTCGTGCTGGGCTGCTACCCCGTTGGTTGGTGCTGGCATGGTTTTTTCGATCTCTGGGACTAACTTTTCATCCGAGAATTTTTGAGCGTACTGGCTCAAGCTTTCTGGAGCATAACGAGACATCGCTTCAACATCGTTGGCTGTGAAAGTTTTCCCGGATGTCGGATTGTTTTGTCCTCTAATCCAATCCATGAACTCGTTCATGTGATTTGTATCGTAGCTCGCCCCCATTTCTTTGGTGCGGATCGCGGCCTCTTTGAAGGCAACTGCTTTTTCATGGCTGGCTTGGGCAGATTGCACATTCGACAAACTGTTATCAAGACTGCTTCTAACCCCTGTCGCTGCCCTCACGGTTGACTCGTCACCCTGTGTAAAACTTGAGCTATGCGCTGCGGTGTTGGTCTTGGTGACCGCCTCTTTGTAGTCCTTCTTATTTGCCAACTCGTGGGCTAATTTTTGTGTTTGTGATGTTGCCGAACTACTTGTTCCTTTGGTTTCGACACCGCCCGATACGGTTGCGCCGCCAAATGGAGTATTCAACCCACCCGATGCCTCTGCTCTGGCGAAGGCCGATACTTGTGCCATCTGCGTTTGGTTTAAGCCATGCTCCTTGGCAAACTTATCTGTCAATGCCTGTTCCTGTCCAAACGAGGTCATAAACTGCGCCGCACCTGTTAATGTGTCACCGGTTGAGGCATTGGTGCTTTTCCCGTGACCTCTTTCAAAAGAAGAAGTGGCACTACGGGCTGCGGTCATGCTGTTGGAGGCTGTTGTCGTGTCGGCAAGTGCGGCTCTTTCCGAATTTTCTGAAGCTGTTTGAAGCGAACCAGATGTTCTCCCGCTCAGACCAACCTTAGCCCCGATATTTTGAAATGCGGCGGTATTGTTAACCAGATGGGTTGCTTTGCCATTTTCCATACCGTAGAAGTTACCTACATTGTCCGCGCCAGTAGAGCTAAATCCACCTTGACGGATCGTTGGACTTGCACTGTATTGCATCATGCTTAAATTATCGGCTGACTGATTACCCAGAGAGGCATTACCCATCTGCGTATTCCCTGCCGACATGCCAGAGGCAATTCTCTCGGCTTCACGCGCTGGCGTAGTCATCCCCGCAATTGCCTGTGCGCCTACATCCCCGCCCTTTACGATTGCTGCTGCGATGGCGGGTATCGCCGTGGCGGCGATCATGCCGGCGATGGCCTCATCGCTAATGTAAGCGTTGTTCACCATGCTGTATTGCGACATGGACAAACCAAGCCCGCTGGTCATTGCCGCTAGGTCTTGCGCGTGCATTGTCATCACAAGGTGCATGACAGCATAAAGCGGTGGCCACAATTGCACCCACACAAGGCTCATTACATAGCCCTTCAATACCAACCCACCTTTATGCCCCGCCAGCAATACCAGCAACATGATGATCGGAAAAACCGAATACTGCACAATCTCCACGATGTTCTTGACCTTAGGCATGGTGCTTTCCGATAGCTTGGACATCATTTTGTAACTGTCGGAGGTTGAGCGTATGGCTTGCGCCTGAGCCAGGTTTGCCGCCGCACCTGCCGCATCGCCGATCTGTGCTGGCAGCAGGTACTGGGCATCAATCATAAAATTGCTCATGGCTGTTTGTTTCACCGTATCCATTGCGGTTTTAGAGATCCCCAGCATGTAGTTGGTGCTGGTCTGAATCGCGCTTTGCACGGCAGCATTGGCGGCAGCGGTTGGTAATCCTGGATAAAGCCGATTGCCCAGCGTATTCATTTGCTGCGTATTGACCGCGAGGATTTGCGTGGTCAAAAATCCGTATGCGCCATCGCAGCCATACGTTCCTGCAACCGTTGTTGAACCTGGAACAGCGCGAATTGTGACGAGCCTACCCGGATTGGTTCTGCCGTTGAGATAAGTCCAGATGTCGTTCGTTTTTGCCATGTCTGAGGCGACGATGTAGCCTGTAGCATATTCTGGCACCACGCATTCCCGATAAAACTCCATGAGGTTGCTGGTCAAAATCGAATTATCGAACTTGGTGTGCAGTATTTCTTGCTGAACGCGATGCCCCCACAGTGTGCCGTTGCTGCGGAACTGGATGTCGGCTGGTAGTGAAAAGGTTGTCTCAAACGTTCGGGTTAACCAATCCCCGACATGACTAACCGAGTGTGCAAAAGAGGCAAGGCCAATGGGCACGTTGGCCACAGTAACGGAGGGCTGGTTCCCGGTTCGGTCGGTTATCACCACGCTGACTTTAGGGACGAGCAGCATTCCATTGAATACGGCCAGCATTATGACCCACCGCCCAAAGTCGGGTAGCTGACTGAATCCTGCAAGCACGGCCATTGCCATTGAAAGCAGCCCCACCAAAGCAATGGTGCGCATGAGGCCAAGATAATCGCTGCTACCCACAATTGCAGCCACTGCGTTGAACACCAGCTGTAGCTCCCTGACATTCCAGTAGGAAAATATCTCAAACGTAAACATTAACGTTCATTCCCAAACACGGTCATCGAAGTAAAGGCTTGTGCAGGAATACCGGCAACCATTGCCTGGTGCATGAGCTGTATTTGCCTTTCCAGTTGCGCTTCCTGTTGCACCTTTGCGTATTCCGCAAGACGTGATGCTTGAAGATTGCCGTTCAGTAGTGTGAGCCTATCATTCAGTTTTTGCAGTGCGTCTTGCGCGTCTTTGGGTGCAGAGCCGTTCTGTGAATTAGCCATGATTTGCGCTGCCGTTTTGAGGATGTTATTGATATAGGCATAGGCAACGTCCACAGCAATCAGTCTTTTGTACGCATCAATAAATCCGGGATTGACGGACGCGCTGGTGGAGATCATTTTCCAGACTGGGATCGCGGAGGCATCGACCAGCTTAAAATCGCTGATCGTTTGCGGACCGCGACTAATCACGTTATTCCTCAAATTGTCCAGCTTGGTCGCAATTCGATTGATAAACGGCGTGACCGCGATACTACCAACGGTAGGATGAAGGCAATCCACCGCTGTGTCGCAAGTGAACAGGTTGATTGGCGAGGTTACGCCATCGTTGTAACCGATAAAGTCGTTTAACTCCACCCCCGTCGGATCAACGTAATGCCAGCTTGCGCTTGTACCACCATTCGCGGCGTTTACTGCTGGATTTGGCGGGTCAATAATGATCGTGCCCGTCATGCTCATAATAAAAAGTTTGTCTTGATTATCCAATCCGGTGCTTTTGCTCAAGGCCATCCAAACCACATTACCGGGTCTGTATTGATCTTTTTTGGAAGGGTCTAGTGCAATGGCCGCATCCTCCGCGAGTCGCTTTGCTGCTGCGCTATCTCGTGAGGTCTTCCATGCATCGTATGAATCCGGCAGCATATTTGAAACAGCTCCCGCCACATGACCAAACATATCCGATGAACTTTTGGATAGATCAGAACCAAATAGCGCGGGGATACCTTCCGCCATCTTGCAGGAGTTGACATTCATTCCGTTGACCTTGTTGGCAACATCCTGCAAATACTCGAACAGACTTGCCATTTCAGGCATGGACGACTTGATGGCCAGCAGGAATGCGTAGCTGATTGAAGTGCCGATGTTCTGGAACAGTGCTGTAATCGCAGCTTTGTTGATAAACGAAAACGAACCTGCTGTCAGGTCAATCCCACCGCAGCCGATATTCAGCGATGGCGGTGTCATCTGCACTAGCTGGTAGCTCTTGACGGGTGATCTGGCGTAAAAGCCGCCCGCCGAGTATCCGTTCATCGTCTGCCCCTTGTAAGACGACGGCGGTGTGGCATTTGAGTACCCACCCATACTATCGAACCAACTCTGCATTCCTGTTCCGACGTTAGCGTTGACAGGCGCAGAAATGAGACAGGTAGCAGCAAGCACAGAAATAAGCAACTTGTTGTAGCGCATGATGAAATCCTTTTAGAGATCGCCGGGTTTGGTTTGAGTCAACACATAAATCCGCTCAACGAAGTCCTGCAACGACAACACGCCCGAACCCAGAATGACCATTTTGTGTGTTTTGACATTACCGAGCACAAACAGCGGCACGGCATCTACCCCCAGCTTTGCGGATAGACCGTTGTCTTTAACCGAGGGAGGCAACCCGTCAATCGTTGATCCATCCAAACTGATCGGTAAAATTGTCATATCGTATTGGCGGGTAATCCATTGCAAGGTCGGCACCATGTGCTTGCAATAGGGGCAATCACCCCGAAAGAAGAAGAATATCCCCCACTCTTTGGCAAGGTCGGCCATCGTGTTGTTTTGCCTGGCATCCCGGTCTCGCGTTGCCACCTTGATGGCGGAGTTATTCATTGGATTTTTAAGTTCAAAGTTCAGCTCGGCGTTTTGCCACAGGACACGCCGCCATATATCCGCAAAATAGCTGGCACGGTCGATTTCAACCTTCTGCGCGGCCATGTACGATTTGATGTTTTCTGCGGTGGGATGCACCACGGCCAGCGCGCGCTTGGCATCAAGGTCTTTGCGTATTTTCTCCAGCTCTTCGACAGCGAGCTCTTCTTTGGTCTTTACCGATTCTTCAGGTGTGCTGATTTCTTTGGGTTTCTTGACTGGCCGTGCTGCTTCTTCACAGTACCAGTTAAACTTTTCCTGACCATGACACGCCCATGCAGATGAATATTCCATGCCTGATGGATAATCTCGTCCTTCCAGCGCGAACAATGAGGTCGGCACTAACGCGGCCATCAAAATAAGCAAAGTTGGGATAGCCAGGCGCATGAGTTACTTCTTGCCCAAGGCCAGCTCAGTGACGCGCTGTGTGTAATCGTAGGTGGTGCCGGGTGAATCTTTGATAATCGCAGCCGAGTTGATGAGAGTACATCTGCACTCGCCTGCTACCTGGGTAAGCGCGGCATCAAGCTGTTTGCCAAAGCGCGAAGCGGACTCAATGATTTCCGTTTGCGCTGTCTGATCCATGCCGGGCTTCATTTGCGCGGCCAATCTCTTTTGTTGCGAAGTGACAATACCGATAATGTCCACCTTCGCCATTGCGGGCGCGGGGTGAAAATGTTGCCATCCGGCCAAGACTGCGATAGTGACCGTTGCCGAGACAACGCCAGTGGTGAGGTGAGCGAGAGTGGACATTTTGTTTCCCGATTAAGCGATGATGCGAATCTGCAAGCCTGCATGAGTATCAAAAAACACCACGTCCTCACACAGGCAGAAAGACGCAGTAAATACCTTGTAGCCCGCATTTTTTAGCTCGCCAGCAATGTCCCTTGCCCGCTTTTCTTCGGTCTTGCAGCGTTCAATGATGCGACGAACGACTTTGCGTTTCATGTTGTTTGCCATTTTTAGTTTCCTTATGTGAATAAAGTTTTCGACTCGATCTTCGTGTTAAAAAAGTCCCATTTTTCGTCTGTCCTCGCGCGTTCCTTTGCGCCTGTCATTTTTGATTCTTTCGTTAAGCAATACCTCGATAGCCTGTTCGGTCGTCATGTTGTTTTGCTCGCGCATGGTCTTTATCCGCTCGAAATCTTCAGCGCGTGTGGAGAACAGCATCATTGAGAACGGATCAAGCAGTAAGCGACCAATCCCGGATCCCATCGGGCTATGCACAAAGATTTCCGAGTAATTGCCATGATCGGTGGTGATAGAGGAAAGCTGGCGTTTCATCCACTCATCGATGGTGAGCTTGCCTTCTTTGCCTAGACGGTCAATGTTTTCCGGCTTCTGCCGCAGCAAGAACAGCCAGTCCGCATTATTGATGGTTGCTTTGGTTGCTTCCGTCTTGTAGTAGTCATCCACGCTTTGGGTGATCGTGCCGAATGCACCGCCGTACTTTCTTGCCCTGCGATAACCGGCTTCGATGAAGTGTCCGCTGCTGCCGCTCCCCATCAAGTCCCACGCCTCGTCAATAATCACGATCTTGCGCCGGGAGCGATCCAGATACATTTCCTGTGTGATGCGATACATGATGATCTGCATGACCACCGCCTGAAGATCTCTTTTACTCTTGAGTTCCTCAAGCTCAAGCACGATAAAGTCATTGTTAAATTCAATCGTTGCAGGACCTTCAAAGTAGCTCGCATATACGCCGTATTTTGTGTAGGGTTCAAGTGCGACGGCCATGTGCATCAACTCCGTTTCGCTATCAGAACTCTCATTAATTTTGCCAATGCGTAGCAGCTCGTAAATGTCCGTGATGGTGGTGTCACTCCCCTTCACTCCCCATACCTGCTTGATAGCGGAAGCAAGTGCGGTATAGCAAAAGTTGTTCAGGGGCTCACGCGGACTCGCCATTTCAGCCAGGAGAGGAAGCAACATTTCCATGTCGTTATTGATGTCCCTGACCATCGAGAATGGATTGAGGCACAGCGTATTGTCACGCTCGTCAGTAAATTCAATGAATTCGCCGCCCATCAACTCGCACAAATTTTTGTAACTGCGGCCTACGTCAATAATCCAGACTTTGGCATCGGCTGCACGATAGCGGTACGCCATTTCATTCACAAATACCGATTTGCCAGACCCGGATAACGCGGCCACCGCAAAATTGTAGTTACCACCCGTGTTGTCAAACAGGTCGAACCCCATCGGTTGCCCACGCCGCCCGAACAGGGTAATCAGCGGAGTCTTGGTCCCCTTCCACTCGGCAATCAACGGCGATGTCATCACCGCGTTGTCGAGCGTCTTGGTGTAAGAACGCCCGAATGCAACCAAGTCTTCTTGCAATGGTTGTCCTAGCGTCATTGGTAGCGATGCGACAAATGCCTGATGCTGCAAATAATAGTCGCGCGACAGATCAAACCCCCTCGCACGCCACACCGATCTAACCGCGTGCTCAGCACGGGATGCATCAGCTTTTGTCGATAGCAGGCAGATTTGGTGGTACATGCGCAGCGTCCCCTTGCCTTCATCAAAAGCACCCAGCACAGCATCCCAGTCGCGCTTACGATCTTGTAGGTCTGGCTGAAATCTTGCCATGTACGAGGCCGCGTTCTGTGTAGCGCGAGCACTTTTTAGTTGCGCATAAGTGCGTGCGGATTCGTAATCTTGCACAACCGCGCCCATGGTGATCGAGAATGGGCATGGCATTGCCAGGGCAGCTTGGTATGGGTCGCCAATGACGCTGCTCATGTGATTCAGGCGGCTATATTTCGGGTAGTTCCTGACCGAGAAAAACTGCATAACAGTTTCTTGGCCGCCACTCTTGCAAGACCGGATGCCTTCATCGCTAACGCAGGATGCAATTTCGCGGTTGGACAGTTGTTCGCGGATTATTTGGTTGGGGTTGTAACTCAAGGACAACTCGCTGCGCTTCTCAGGACAAAACACCCGCTCGTGATCGAAGAAATCGCCCACAAAATCCAGCAGGTGATCCGGGGTCCAATCGAACCCATCCAAGTTCGCCGACCTGAGTGTTGCACGGACACTCTCACGCGTCCTGATCGCCTCCTCTACATCCCCCACTTCAAAAGGGGAAAGTGGCAACGTGATCGAAATGACGCACCTGAAATTGCGCAACCAATACACCCTGTTGGCTAGTAGCGATTTGGACGTACCCCCCATGTAGTATTCATTGCGTCGCGTCGTTATCCCAGCCAGCTCGCTTACTCGCACCGTGTCTTTTTGTTTTTTCAACATAGGTGCGATATCTGGTGATGCGTACAGTGAAATCTGGATGCCTGTTTTAGCCATGCACGAATCGAACAGGCTGGACAGTATTTTCTCCATTTCATCAGTTGCACCGGTCTGTGGGTCAATCTCGATGGCAAAGCCAATTGAAAACTGCTCTTTTTTGCCGAAACCGCCTTGATCCAGGATAAACAACCGTTCGGTTGGAATCCAGCCAACGTAGGGCAACAAACCGGCCAGTCTGGGGGTGCTGGTGAATTGCTCGATCAAATGACGCGGAATCGCATCAGCACGGCCATATCTCTCATGCAGAAAGATATTTTTAAGTGCGCTTGTGAATGACATGCTAATTTGACCCTTGTGATTGCTCTTGCCCAAACTGGCTTTGTGGCAACACTGATTGCGGTACCGCCGGTTGCGATAATGCGGGTTGTGGCTTTGCAATCGGTGCCATGACACGATATTGGTTGGCAATTTTTTGGGTGCTATGAGCCACTTGCCAATGCCCCGGATCGGCAACGGCATACAGGAATGCCTGATCGTGCAACACCTTTCTGCTGTCTTCCCACGGAGCAACCCACACACGCAATACACTTGGCGCACTCAGTACGGGTGTGCCTGTTTGATGGGCTTCACCAACGACCCTCTCGGCTACTTTGGCTTGATTTTCCTTACTGTATCTGGAGAATGGTTTTGCTGCCGAACCAGGCAGGTTATCAGCAACAGCATTGGCATAGACTCCCGATAGTGATGAGCAGTTAATGCCCGGTGGCGCTTTGCAGGTGAACGACTTTTGGGCATCAAGTCCTACCATGCTGCATCCGGTGATGCTCAAGCAAGCCGCCATTACTGAAATCCCAACACGCATTATTTTTGCTCCTTGTTTAGCCATTTCTCGATTTGGTCTGCTGCCGCCATGCCTGGCAATACGCGACCGTCTGCGGCGATCAGTGTGGGCGTGCCATTGATATTGAACTTTTGACCGAGCTGGACATTGCGTTCAATCGGGCTGTCGCAGTGCTTGTCTGTCACAGGTGCTTTGTCGTGCAGCATGTAGTCACGCCACGCGGCTGACTTGTCGATTGAACACCATATCCCCTTTGCTTTTTTGGATGCCTCTGGATGCAGCCCATCCAAGGGCATCAGGAAGGTGTAGATCGTCACATTGCTTAACTTGGGTAGTTCTTGCTCCAGCTTCTTGCAATAAGGGCAGTCTGGATCGGAAAAAATCGCCAGCACCCGCTCGCCCTTGCCACGCACAGTCTTAATGGCATCCTCAAGAGGCAACTCCGAAAAATTCACTACGTTTAGCTCGTCAAGACGTTGGGCTGTTAAGTCTTGCTGGGTCTTCATGTCAAAAATATGGCCAAACAGGAAGTAGCGCCCTTCGCTGTTTGTATAGCCAATATTTTTGCCCATAGCCACTTCGTAAATCCCGTCGATGCCGGTTTTGCGCACGTCACTGATCTGCGTTGACGGGTAGAGGTCGCGCAATGTTTTTGTAACGTCCTTTGCTGCGCTGCTGTCATCCCAATTGCCAGCTTGAACTGCGGTCGCGCAAATCAATAACAACATGGCAAATAGCTTGGTTTTGTATTTCATTGATAAGTCTCCTATTTATTGAGGTTCGGAAGGATCAAGTGCCTTACCCATCACTTTTCGTCCGCGCTGCCAAATGTCGCTATACGTTCCGATTGACGGGTCCTGGCTTAAATCATCCATTGAGAAGCCTTTGGTGAAGACCACCTCAACTGTTCGCCCTGCATCAATTTCAATCACAGGAAACAGTTTTTCTGCAAGGTCGATGTAATACTTACTCAGTCTGTCCAGGGCTTTGCCCACGCCAGAACTGATGCCGTTTTGTAATTGCTGTCCTTGGTTGACCGTTGAGGTTGTTCCAAGCGGACTGATTGATTGCGTGGATGAGCTATTCTGGAAGGCCTGACCAATCCCTGAGCCTATGCCCGCCAACAATGCGTTGGCGAGCACCTGCCCTTGCTTGCTGATAAGCCGCCCCCGCATCCCGACTTTTCCATCTTCGCCCACGACATATCCCTTAACCGGAATATCCACGGCCCTACCATCGCGGCGAACGCACGACAAATTTTCGAGTCGGCCAAACGCTCTTTCCGAACTGATGTCTCCGTAACTCGATGCCAGAATGAAGCATTCCTTGATTTCAAATCGGTAGCGGTTTGGCAAAAATGCATTGTCCTGAGTGCGCATCAGGATTGGATGGGGGTTGGTTTGCGCCTGCCCACCTGTTGGTGCGTCGAGGCCTCCCAAGAGTGCAACACGCACAAACGATCCGGCTGGTACATAACCGGCATTTGTGTCTTGCTGTGCGGGTGTGGTGGGTTTGGCGGTCTGGCTCACCTCAAACAACGCGATACCCGGCTCTTTAGGCTGAGCGGGTTCTGACAAAACTCTGGGTGGCTCGCCAGTCGCTAAAGGTAGCTGTGTTATTGGTGCTACCGGCGGCGGGATAGGCGGCAGTGGCGGCAACAATGACTCGGGTTGTCCGGTCTGCATTACTCCTGATTTTGCTTCCATCGCTGCCATTTGCTGCTTCAGCTCTTTGACGACATCATCCATCTGTTTCATTTGTGCGGCAGATTGCGTCATCCACACCTCCTTTGGGTCTGCGGCTGCACCCGGCGTTGAGATGTTGGTGGCTTGCTGTTCGGCTGATGTGGTCGGCACTGGCGCGACCGAAGGCTGGCTATCCATAAGAGATACGCTGCCGAGAACCAACGCCATTAACCCCGCACCTGCGCCTCCCAACATGATGTATTGGCGAGTTTTGGGAGTCATGTTGGCAAATTTTTCTGATAGGGAGGCCATTATTCAACCTCGCTAACAATAAAGACTTGTGTGGTCTGCCCGGCTTCGAGTGTCGGATTTTCTATCGACACGGCCTGCACACCGGCGCGGTAGAACTCCCGTTCGTCCATAATAATGGGCTTATTGGATGTATTGGTGAGCAGGTAGGACTCACCACGAATCCCCCTTAAATCGAGCGTTCTGATTAACTCGAACCTGGTGCCTTTCCATAGCGAGATGGTTTCGTTTTTTGCATCGCCATCGCCATTGAAAAGCGCGATGACCGTGTTCATGATGTCATCATTGCGAGGCTCGTTTCTTTTGCTTATTACGAGGCCGGGTTGCTTGTTTCCGCCTTTCACGATAATTGTTTCCGCAGGAATATCTTCCACCTTTAGCAGCAGCTTGTAATGCTGGCCTTCTTCGTCGGTAATGAAGACGCTCATCATTGGCTTGTCGGCGGTTGGTTTAAGCCAAGCCGCGCCCGTTTCTGGTTCGGGCGTGACCGTAAACAAGCCTTCTGCGCCATAGATACGCTTGATCTTGCGACCGTCCACCGTGATTAGATTAGGTTCGTTGCGCGACACGGTGGCCGTTGTTGACTCTGTGGGTGAGCCTTGATACAAAATCTGAGCGGCCAGGCACTGAAAACTACTTACCAGGAGTGCTGACACCAAAAATATCTTTTTCATTTGTTTCCTTGAACTCATTAACAAAAAGTCTCCCGTTTATGTACCTGAAACCAATCACATAAATAGTGCGCCTGGTCGAGATGCGCTTGTCTCCTACGAAGGTGTCCAAGTCGCCGGTGATCGCAACCTTCATTAGTTTTTCGTCGGTGTTTAATGTCTGCGCTGTAAATAGGGTGGCAGCGTTATTTTTGGCAAGAAAATCCAGTCTGGCTGTCATTTCTGCCGCTAGTTGTCCCGCGCCTGCCGGCGTTGAATAACGCAAGAAAAGGTCTTTTTGGTAATTGCCTGTGGTCTGAGTAACGTTCAATGCGAGTCCGGCGTACCAGTACGCCATCTGCTCAAGGTAGCTTTTTGATACGCCCTCGCCCGATACCCAAAAGCTCTTCTCAATCGTCGGCGGCACGAGTACGGTTCGTTCCATGCCCAATGTTCTGAATAGCGTCGCGCCTTCAATCACAATAATGACAATAAGCGCGCCAACTACTAATCGAAGAAAAGTAATCTCTCTGGCTTTGTTGCTGCTTGTTGTAATAAATTTTTCTGGTATCACTGTTTAGCCTAAAAAATATCGCTGGTCTGATGATGGAGTTGTGCGCGTTTTGACAAACAAGCTGCTGGGTAACCACCAGTACATCGCATGAACCGCAAACTTTTGGTGCTTACCGGCTTTGAATTTTCCGTACTGCCATGCGGATACGCTGCCCGCCACAATGCCGCCAATCATCATGCCAAGCGACACCCCTGTGCCCATAATCAGGATGGCAATAATGAATTGGTCAATGTCCCACAACAGGAATTTCTCCTGCTGATCGAGTGTGCGAGGTATGTATCCTGCCTTCATTGATTACGTCCTTTCGTGGGCTGTTGCCCGCAATAAAACACATCACGGGCAACAGAAATCAAACATCACTAGATGGTAGCGGTCATAATTCCGTTAACAATCGTCGGTGTGTATTGCAAGAAAATCGCAAAGCCGACACCCACGAGAATAGGGATCGGATTGCCTTTTGCGACAGACAGCAAGGCACCAATCACCACTGCTGCAATGGCGATTGCGCGGCCGGCATAGCCAGTCGCCACACCATTGATCCATGTGTACAAGGTCAAGAATTCCGTTCCCGTCGTACCGGCTACAGCGAAAGTGGGTAGAAACATCGCACCCAACAAGGCGAGGATGCGCAGATCAATTGCTTTTGCTTTCATTTTTTACTTCCTTTGTGTAATCAATAAATGTTTTGATGAGCCAACCAATACCTAAGCCAGTCGAAATACCGGCGATATTGGCGGCGAATCCGTTTGCGTCAGTCAAAGTCGAACCCGGCACAAACATGCCCAGCGCGATGAAACCGCCTGCTGCGACGAGATCAAAGATGAATTTTTTTGATTTAATCAATATAGTTTCTCCTTGGGTGAACCTTAACTTTCATCTGGCTATCAATTGCCAGAGCTGTTTTCGTTTATGTAATTTATCGTCACGCTCTTATTGCACCCCCCGTTCTTTATTGTTGATTTTGCTGCGCCTTGATTGACACTCGCCGCTTTTCCTTGAGTATCAATTCCTCTTTGTTGTATGGCGCGGGGTGACAGCAATCCCCCTTGGATGAAGTGGAAATCGTCGTATTTATGCCGTGTGACTTGAGCCACCGAGTAACAAACTGAACACGCTTGAACGCCAGCCTGTTGTTGTAATCTTGAGTTCCGATGTCATCGGTTTGCCCAGTCAATTCAATGAGGCTGATGCTTTGTTTGGACGCAAGCCGCACAAAGCGATCTAGTTCTTTTTGCCCGTTGCGGTTTGGTTTGCTCATACCAAAACCGAAATACACCTCAAAGGTTTCGGTAGTCTTGTCGGTTGCATTGGCGGGCTTTTCTGTTGATTGCAGCGGAGCTTGAGACGGATTTGTGGTCGCCTGTTTGTTGGCAACCAACAAGGTTGAGCTTGTCCAAGAATCTGAATCATCCAATTCCTTGGGTGTGCGTTTGGGACAGTTTTCGCGGCAAATTCTGTATTTGCCGTCAAGGTAGCCGATGCTCGGCTGGCTGTTCGCCGCAATGCTATCCAGGCGGCTCTTAAATAGATTTCCGCAGCCCGATAACATCGCGCACGATGTCAATAAGATCACGATGACGGCGCGGTGCTTAGTCAATTTGATTTCCTTGTTGTGTTTCATAACGAAGAATGTCCGCAACTTGTCTTGCGTAGGCGGCGGCTTTGACCGGCGATTTTGCGTTGTACGCGCCAACCGCTTTCCACCCGTACCCCATACGGTGAAAATTGCCCGCCAATATCCAGGCCCCAACATGAGTGTTGACGCACGAGTCTGTTAAGCGGTCTCTGGTGATCCCGTATTTAGCGAGGGTTGGCAGCCATGCGGAGTTAATTTGCATGTGACCAATATCGAAAGTGCCATTTTTGTTATTGTTTATGGCCACAGGGTTGCCGCCAGATTCAACTCTGGAGATTGCTCGAAGGAGCTCCTCTGGAATGCTATAGCGCGATGATGCTTGCGCAAAACATCCAAGGTCGGCAGCACTGGCAAGTTGCGCGAGTTGTGAGAGCAGCATTGCGCTGGTGAAGACAATGGTGCGAGTGCGAAACGTCATTGAGCCACCTCCAGCATCTTGCTGCCTGTCGTTCCACAATAAGGGCATTTACTGGGTTTTTTGGTTCCTGTATCAAAAATATGTTCTGCTTTGCAATTCCTGCACTTACTCCAAAACAGCAGTCCTGCTTTAACGTCCCGGATTGCGTACCACGCAGCATTGATGTCGATTTTTTTACCGTCAACCGAGAACAGCTTGGCAATTTCCCATGCTTGAGAAAAAGCATCCGTGGGTGTTCGATGTTCTTTTTCTGCGGACAAATAGACGGAGACCACCGTAGAGAGTGAAAGAGGCGACTGACCATTTTTGATATAAGCCAGTGTGTCGCAAGGCATTCGGCCTGGCGGTGGGACGTCTGATCCATGGATTTCCTCCCATAGCTCGCGTAGCGTTCTCCAAGACAGGCCCGTGATTGAATGCGCAAGGGCAATGCGCATCCCGTCTTTGATTAGGGATGCCGCGAGGATTCGGGTTTTGATGAATTGGTTATCGTTGCTCATCGGTTTGTAGCCGGGTAACTAAAACGTTTGTCATGTAGGCTTTGCGGTGCGCACCGACTTTTTGCGCTTCCATTTGGTTGAAAGTAGTCTCGTCCAGATTCATGTAGAAGCACGGTGCAATCATGTCTTCCGCCAGTCGGTCTATCTCCTCAAGCGTCATGTCGCTCACTTTTTTGGCGAGATACTTTGGAACGCTGACGCAAAGCAACGGATGCTTTGCGGATGCCATTTGCTTGACGAGCAGGAGGTATCGTCGGTTGAGTGTGACGATGTCTTTTTGGAGCGAGTTATGCACCTGTGGCCTCTCTGGCTTTGCTGGCTAAAATCCGGCTTAAAGATTTACGAAGATGGTCTGGTAACTGGTCAAGTTGAATTTCGACGGCTTGAGTTTTGTGCTGTGCGCTAATCCGCAAAGCGTCTTGCCGCTCCAGGTTTCTGCGCATTTCCCGCTGGTTCGCTACCGCCAATCCACGTTCGGGGGCAAACGAGCCTTCTGAAGCTCGCTTGGCGATGCCTCGAACGTACCCCACTGGATTTCCGATGGGAACGACAAGTTGTGCGCCGTGCATTTCATCGAGGATGGACTGCCAGTCACTAGGCGCTACCCCGCTGCTGGTGAGCAGCGTCTGGATGGCGCTGCATTGCTCTGGGGTTATTCCAGGTGGGAAAATTAAATCATTCACCACCACTGTTTTTTGAGCTTGGAGTGACGCATCGTATTCCGGGGCGCTGGTAGTTGTGGTGGTTGTAGATTGAATATTGAATATTGTAGTGTTAGGGGGCGGGGTATGGGGTACGGTATGGGACACCCTATCGATAGGGTATGAATAGGGTATCGGTGGGGTATTTTTCCCCGTATTTTCCGGGTTTGATAGGGTATCGGTAGGGTATTCATGCCCTATGGATAGGCTATCTATCGGGTATTGGGTAACGTATGGATACCCTATGGATACCCTATTTATTCCAACGGATTCCAATGATTCGACGAAATCATTTCGCCATTCGGAAGGTATTGCAGCGCATTGTTTTTTGGCATTTTCTAGCAACTTTGGAGAGAATGCGCCCTTGGCAGAGTTGTGTTTCCACCACGTCTTAACCCAAACCCAACCTGTGTCGTTGAAATCAATTAACCCTTTGGCTTTGAGTCTTTTGACGACCACTAATAACTGATCCTTCGTCCAGCCCATTTCTGCTGCGGCAATCATCCAGACTACCTGGTAAGCACCGATGATATTTGACGACGGCGAGGTTAAAAAATATAGCAGGGTTGCTTTGTCTTCCTGGCTTAGGTCAGATATTTCTGGATCACGCCAGAAAAAATCGCTGATTGTGCGTTGTCTCATGATTTTCTTTCGTTGCTAATGCCAGTCAATCGCTCGCCATCGGTAGCGCTCTCTGCTGGCACACGCGTCAGCTGAGAAACTGCGACCCGACATAAACCGAGCGCAAGAGACCGGACAACAACGGTCGATATAGAAATAATTGACATATTCACACCTAAAGTATATTTATACTAAATACAAAAGTCAATTATTACTAGATTTTTAATGAATAAAATCGTTGTACAATAAAAAAATGACTATAGGAGCCAGAATCAGACAATTGCGCGAGCGCAACACACTTTCACAGGAGAAATTCGGTGAACTGTGCGGCGTGAGCAAGGCATCCGTGTCTCAGTGGGAAATAGGCATCGCAACACCCCCCACGGATCGTTTAATAGCGCTTAGAAAACACCTGGAGTTTTCCTTTGACTGGCTTATCGCTGGCGAGGTTGACAACAACTTTGCACTTACCAGACCATCAATACAGAAATTGCTTGCTGTGGCTCAACCACTTCCCGATAGCGCCGTCGCAGCTCTAACGCGAGAAGGGGATTTCTATACTGAACTCATCTCGCCTGAAAAATTACTCAACGGCACCAAATAACGTCATCGTGCTTCAGATTCAGCTCAAGCTGTTTTGATCAAGCGAAAGCCCAAAACTCTTCTTTCGGCCTAGGCTTACACCACATACAGAGTCAGCTGTAGCCTTGGCTTTAGCAATGATTTCATCCACTTTTGCCAGAAAATATCCACGCTTTAACCGCATGTGAAAATTGACGCACTTGCGCACAAAAGCCCTAAAGTATTCATCACTGCATACGGCGACTTTCTCGAATACCGCATCACCCCACATGACAATTATCTAAGCTGATGCCGCTTGCCATTCAGCGCATTACTGTCTTGCCGCCATCGTTAATTTCACCATCGTCACATCCATAGCAAACGCTTACCTGGCATCCAGCGTGAGGCCGCCATTTCCGCCATCATCAAACCCTAGCGCGCACTTTAAGAATATTTTCTCCTGCAAGTTTTAGCTTGAGCGTTACAGAAACCCTCAATGTTTTTTGATTGAATCCAGCCTCATGAAAATACCCATATATCCCAAGTAATTAGTTAGCATTTACATTAAAGCGCCAAAAAGTATATTTTTAGTTGACTTTTAATGTAAAGCAAATCTATACTTTTCACAAATCCAGCATAAGAGGTTTGATATGGCCGAACAAAAGATAATTCCACCGCCACCCAAGATGGTGACATTCAGCCTCACCATCGAGGAAGGTGAGCAGGCAAAACTTATGGCGTTTATGAGCGCAGATTCATGGGAACGAGCTGAGGAGGTACGTAATGCGTCGATTCAGGAATGCACAAAGAGTCTTAAGCATTGCGTTATGTGGGCACAGCGCGATTGCGGTAGTTCGCGCGTGTTCGCACAGTTTCTCGCCTCACTCTACAACGGTTATCGCGTCAAAGCAGACGTGAGCGATATAGGGACGCTTGATCCAGAGAATTTTGAGCACCTGATGAATGCATTGCGACTGTGTTACATGACGCAGCGCGAACCGCATACTTTCGTAGATAACGGTAGCGAAGTGTTTGAGGGAATTATCAGCCAGTGGAATATGGAGAAAAAGCTCAATGGTTAAGCTTATCGATCACCTCGGCTGTACAGTCGGCACAAACAAAATACAAGGACAAAATGACCACGCCAGTTCATATCCGCAGCCGAGTTTGGCAGCACGTAAGAACGATTTAATCGGGCCATGCAGGTGGTTAGCACTATGACAAGTCCTGCCACACTCGACGTATTCAGTTTTAATGGCGCTCAAATCCACGTCTTCGTCGATGACAACGGTGAGACGTGGTTTTCTGCCAGGGACGTTTGTGCTGTTCTAGGCTATGGCAACGACAGCGATGCCATCAAAAAATACTGCCGTGAAAAGGGGATCGCGAAACACGGCTCACATGCTGAAGGTGAAAATCAGGGATTAACCTACCTCAACGAAGGAAACCTCTACCGCTTAATCATCAATTCTCACGAAGAAGAAGCGCAAGCCTTCGAGGTCAAGGTGACGAAAGAAATCCTGCCCGCAATCAGAAAAACAGGGGGCTGCACCACACCACATGATGCGCGCGTCCTCTCCCATGTCCAACAGAACGCCTTGCAGCAGATCGTCTCCCAGCGCGGAGAAAACACCGATGTGGTTCGCGCCGATATCTGGAGTCGCTTCAACGATCATTTCGAGATTGGCAGTTGTGGTGAGTTGCCGGCAGAGCACTTTCTCGAAGCGGTAGCCTTTCTTGCCACGCTGCCCAGGAACGATACGTTGCCCGGTACGCGATACCAGTACCCACGCGCCATGCTAGATCAAGCGCACTTTGTTGCACCGGATGCTGACAAAGCATGCCTGTCGCTGTCGATGCTATCTGATCCAACGCAGTTCAAGTCGCCGCTCATGTTGCTGCTGAATCAACTGTGCAGTGAGGGATACGACATCACCGCACCATTTGAAGAGGCTGTAGCCATGCGATCTGCCATGCAACAAACGGACAAGGTACTGGATGAAATTAGGTTAATTGCACTCAAGGCAAAATCGGGGAGACTGGGATGATTTCTCCTCAACAGATATTTCAAGCTTTTCTAATACGCAGATTTAAGCAAGTCTGGACTATGAATACGAAAAAAGCATGCAGCAAGGAGAGGACAAAATGAACGCACGAGACCTGACATTCGAGGAAATGAAAAAACCGGGGAAGGCACTGATTAACCGCAAGCGTCTCCTCAAAATCGTACCTCTTTCAGAAAGAACAATTCTCAATATGGAAAAACGAGGGGAGTTTCCACAGCGATTTTCTATCACAACGCGTTTGGTTGCGTGGGACTTGCAAGAAATTGAAGCCTGGATCGAACAACGAAAATCCGCAGCATTACTTCCGCCAGCCCCATGGCTTAGGGGCGTGTAGCAAACCTGTCTATCATGTCCGCCCAGTCTTGCAGCATCACGCGCCGCTGCTCTGCATACTCAGCCTTGTTGTAAACAGCGCGCACACCCTTTTGCTCATGAGCCAGACATTTCTCAACCCAGTCCGTGTTGTATCCTGCCTCATGCAGTAGCGTCGATGCCGTCCGTCTCAAATCATGCGGCCCAAATTTGTCCAGCGTCTTACCATCTTTCTGCGCGGCCATAAAAGTCAGCTTGGTAACTTGGTTCAAGGTCGCCTTACTCATCGGTATGTCAGGATCGTAGCGTGATGGCAAAACGTAACGTGAGCCGCCTGCGCAAGTCTTAAGAGCGACGAAGATATCCAAGGCCTGTCTCGACAGGTAAATGTTGTGCGGGTTGCGCCGCTTCATTCGCTCACTTGGGATAGTCCAAAGCGCATCAGTGAAATTGATCTCTGTCCATACGGCCTCAACCAACTCTGATTTACGCAACATGGTCAACAGCAACAGTTTTACCGCAAGCCTGATTGTAGGCGCTGTAGAAACGTGCTCCAGGTACTGATACATCACACCAATCTCTGCTGGCGATAGCGACCGATCTTTGGGTTGAAATCTGGCGATAGAGGTTGGCCGCACTAAGTCAGCCGGATTGTCATGTTTGTGCCCTTTCTCCAGCGCATAGCGATAAACCGACTGCACAACCTCACGTGCATGTACCGCCGTGGCCGGCGCGCCTCTAGCTACGATCTTTTCACACAAAGCGCGCAAGTCATCATGAGATACTTCACCCATCTTGAGCTTGCCGAACGGCTCCTTGAGGTCACGCTCATAGACTGATCGCCGCATATCGCGGGTTGAATCTGCCATCTGGTGATTCTTAAGCCATAGCTCCGCCCATTCACTAAAAGAATCAGCCCCTTTAGATTTTTGCTTTTCTCTCGCCTTGGCTCTGGATGGTGATTTGCCAGCGACAAGCTCTTTTTTCGCCAATGAAAGTCTCTCCCTGGCTTCCAGCAATGTCAGCCCTCCTGCACCATAGCGCCCGATCACAAGCGTCTCTTGCCGCCCATTGATGCTGTAGTTATAGCGGAACGATACCGTGCCGGTGGTCAAAACGGTGACATATAGGCCGTCACGGTCACTGACCTTATACGCCTTGGCTTCTGGCTTGAGATTCCGTAATTTTGTATCTGTCAGCATGCTCACTCCGCAATTTGATACCATGATTATAAAAGCTCATAAAAACCGCTACAACCCACGTATTTATTGAGCTTTATCTTATTTAATACCATTGTCGAACCGTGTTTTTTGCAATGGTATTGCACTGGACGAATGGTATCAAGGAAAATTATACCATTGATAAAACCATGAAAAAAACTTGCTTGCCCCTACTTGTCGTTACCAGACATTGCCAGACAAAAAACAAAAAACCCCGTAAAAACGGGGTCTTATGATTATTCTCTGCTTGTATTTACTGGTCGTTGCCAGACTTCAAATCACTCCCACTCTATCGTAGCGGGCGGTTTACCGGAGATGTCATAGACCACGCGGTTGATGCCGCGCACTTCGTTGATGATGCGGTTGGAAACGCGCCCCAGCAATTCGTAGGGCAGATGCGCCCAGTGAGCGGTCATGAAGTCCTGCGTCTGCACGGCGCGCAGGCTGACGACCCATTCATAGGTGCGGCCATCGCCCATCACACCGACACTCTTGACTGGCAGAAACACCACGAAGGCTTGCGAGGTTTTCGCATACCAGGAAAGGCCGTTTTCATCCACAGCAGCATTCAGCTCTTCCATGAAGATGGCGTCGGCGCGGCGCAGCAGGTCGGCATATTCTTTCTTCACTTCACCCAGAATACGCACTCCCAGACCGGGGCCGGGGAAGGGATGGCGATACACCATGTCGTGCGGCAAACCGAGCGCAACACCGAGTTCGCGCACTTCGTCCTTAAACAATTCGCGCAAGGGTTCCAGCAACTTGAGATGCAGGCTTTCCGGCAGGCCGCCGACATTGTGATGCGATTTGATGGTGTGCGCCTTCTTGTTCTTGCCGCCCGCCGATTCGATCACGTCAGGATAGATCGTCCCCTGTGCCAGCCATTTAGCTTGTGACAATTTACCCGATTCGCGCTGAAACACTTCGACGAATTCACGCCCGATTATTTTGCGTTTCTGCTCGGGGTCGGTCACGCCGGTCAGATGATGCAAAAATTCGGCACTGGCATCGACATGTATCACTTTCACGCCCAGATTCTGCGCGAAGGTTTCCATTACCTGCTCGGCCTCATTCAGGCGCAACAGGCCGTTATCGACAAAAACGCAAGTCAGCTGATCGCCTATCGCACGGTGCAGCAACGCGGCCGCCACGGAAGAATCCACCCCGCCGGACAAGCCCAGAATAACTTCATCGCTGCCCACCTGAGCACGGATATTTTCCACCGCTTCGCTGATGTAATCGGGCATATTCCAGTCTTTGCCACAGCCACAGATGTCATGCACAAAACGACTCAGCATGGCCTTGCCCTGATGGGTGTGCGTGACTTCCGGATGGAATTGCAGCGCATAAAAATGCCGCGCCTCATCCGCCATGCCGGCTATCGGTGTGGTGGGGTTGCTGGCAATCACGGAAAAACCGGGTGGCAATGAGGTCACCTTGTCACCGTGACTCATCCACACATCGATCAGACCGTGCCCCTGATCGTTGACTCTATCCTGAATATCACGCAACAGCGCTGAGTGGCCTTGTGCGCGAATCTCGGCATAACCAAATTCGCGCACCAGACCGTTTTCCACCGCCCCGCCCAGTTGCGCGGCCATGGTTTGCATGCCGTAGCAAATGCCCAGCACCGGCACGCCCAGTTCGAATACCGCCTGCGGCGCACGCGGCGTATCGCCTTCCGTCACCGAATTCGGCCCGCCGGAAAGAATAATGCCACTGGGTTGAAAGTCGCGAATAAATGCATCATCCACATCGTAGGGATGCAGTTCGCAATAAACATTGGCTTCGCGTACCCTGCGCGCGATCAACTGGGTGTATTGAGAACCGAAATCTAGGATGAGGATTTTTTGATGAATAGTCATTAGTCGTTAGACGCTAGTCGTTAGTTAGGGATTTCTGCAAGCCTTTGAGCATCTTGCCTATCTCATCGGCAAGCTGGAGTGCCTTGCCGGATTGTTGTTCTGTTATGTAATTGAAGCGTTGCGCCAGGATAATTTGCGTCTCCAGCTCGGCCAAAGAGCCCATGGCAATTCCCAAAAAGTGGCGAAATTCATTAGGTGAATTGCGCCCCTGTCCTTCTGCAATATTGGATGGAACAGAAACGGAAGAACGTTGCAACTGGCTGGTCAGCCCATACACTTCATGTTTCGGAAAACCAGCACCCAAACGATAGACTTCCTCAGCCAATAACATGGCTAACTGCCAAACTTTCAAGTCACGATACCCGGCCATAACAGCTCCGCTGCAAGTTGACAGTCGCAAGACGTAAGTCGCCAATTTTACAGTTACGCCTTATATTCCCCATAAAGCCCCCTACGAAATTAACTAACGTCTAACGTCTAACGTCTAGCGACTAGCGACTAACGTCTAACGTCTAACGTCTAACGTCTAATCAATATGATAATTCGGCGCTTCCTTGGTGATCTGCACATCGTGCACATGAGATTCGCGGATACCGGATGAGCTGATTTCGACGAATTCCGCCTTGGCATGCATGATGGCAATGTCGGCGCAGCCCAGGTAGCCCATGCTGGCGCGCAACCCGCCCATCAGCTGATGGATCACGGCCAGAACGCTGCCCTTGTAGGGTACGCGGCCTTCCACACCTTCCGGCACCAGTTTGTCCTGATTGCTTTCGCCTTCCTGAAAATAGCGGTCGGAGGAGCCTTGCTGCATCGCGCCCAGGCTGCCCATGCCACGATACGACTTGTATGAGCGTCCCTGGAACAATTCGATTTCGCCCGGGGCTTCCTCGGTACCGGCAAACAATCCGCCCAGCATAACTGTGTGCGCACCGGCAGCAATCGCCTTGGCGATATCACCGGAAAAGCGCACGCCACCATCAGCGATCAACGGGACACCTGTTCCCTGCAAGGCTGTCGCCACATTCTGAATCGCTGCGATCTGCGGCACACCGACACCCGCGACGATGCGCGTGGTGCAGATCGAACCGGGACCGATACCCACTTTCACCGCATCCGCCCCGTGATCCACCAGAGCCAGCGCCGCTGAACCTGTGGCGATGTTGCCGCCGATGACTTCAACATGAGGGAAGTTGGTCTTGACCCAACGAACGCGATCCAGCACGCCTTGCGAGTGTCCATGCGCGGTATCCACCACGATCACATCCACGCCCGCTTCAGCCAGCAAGGTCACGCGTTCTTCTGTGCCCTCACCCACGCCGACCGCCGCACCTGCGCGCAACCGGCCGCGACCATCTTTGCTGGCCAGAGGGTGCTCGCTGGATTTGAGGATGTCTTTCACTGTCATCAGACCGCACAGCTCAAACGCGTCATTCACCACCAGCACGCGCTCGAGCCGGTGCTGATGCATCAGGTTGCGCGCGTCTTCTAGGCTGGTGTTTTCCTTGACGGTAATCAGACGCTCGCGCGGGGTCATGATATTTTTAACCGGCTGATCCAGATTGCTTTCAAAGCGCAGATCGCGGTTGGTAACGATGCCCACCAACTGCTTGCCTTCCACTACCGGCAAACCGGAAATCTTGTGCTGGCGTGTCAGAATCAATACATTGCGCACCGACATATCGGGCGTAATGGTAATAGGGTCTTTAACCACGCCGCTTTCGAAGCGTTTGACTTTGGCGACTTTGGCCGCCTGCTCCCGGGCAGACATGTTTTTATGAATAATGCCTATTCCACCCTCCTGTGCCAGTGCAATCGCCAGACGCGCACCGGTAACAGTGTCCATCGCGGCTGAGAGCAGCGGGATATTGATACTGATATTGCGCGTCAGTTGCGTGCGCAGACTGACATCGCGCGGCATGACATTGGAGTAGGCGGGAACGAGCAGAACGTCGTCAAAGGTTAGTGCTTTTTGAATGATGCGCATATTGAACTGCCCTCGGCATAACCAGCGACTTGGCTATCGTCTAGCCTAGTCGAATGGCTAGTAGTTTTATCAAAACGCGCATTATACGCATCAAGGGCGAACGGGTAAATCAACCCGTTGCACACAGGTAAAATTAATTGGAAATTTTCTGCTTTTTTACAGCGCCGCTTCGTTGGTTTCACCCGTGCGGATGCGGATAACCTGTTCCACACTGGAAACAAAGATTTTCCCGTCACCTATCTTGCCGGTATGTGCGGCCTTGACGATAGCTTCAACAGCGGTATCCAGCATTTCAGTCGATACCACCACTTCCACCTTGATTTTAGGCAGGAAGTCCACCACATACTCCGCGCCACGATACAACTCGGTGTGCCCCTTCTGACGACCAAAGCCCTTGACTTCAGTAACCGTCAAGCCGCTGATATTCAACTCGGACAATGCTTCGCGCACTTCGTCCAGTTTAAAAGGCTTAATTACAGCTTCGATTTTTTTCATGGAAAACTTCCCTGGTAAGTTGAATGTTTACGAAATTCCCGGCTGGCTCGTCAATCAGATCCAAACGCAGCACATTGTATCAAGTCACAGCGGCTCAGGACTATTCCAGCGACAAATAGATGACCTTCAACACTTCAAGCTCGACAATGCCAACGGGGGTGTGCAGCCTCGCCACTTCGCCCTCGCACAATTTGAGCAAGGCTCGCGCCAATGGCGAAACCCAGCTGATACGGCCGCGCGCCGCATCCGCCTCATCCACCCCCACGATAGAATAAACGATCTCGCATCCTTCATCGTTGCAAACAGTGACTGTCGCGCCAAAAAATACCTGCTCGCACGCGCCGCGCCGCGCCGGATCGACTACCTCGGCCTGGTCAATGCGTTTACGCAAATAGCGCACGCGCCGGTCAATTTCGCGCAGACGTTTTTTGCCGTAAATATAATCACCATTCTCTGAGCGATCACCGTTCGAAGCCGCCCAGGTAATGGTATTAACCAGCACAGGGCGTTCAACTTTCCACAACTGCTCCAGCTCCTCCTGCAGCTTGCGATAACCGCCCGGAGTGATGTAATTTTTGACGCCCGAAGGCAATGGCGATGGAGGTTGCAATTCATCATCATCGTCATCATCCTGCACTGGCTTCATTTCGGAATGCTGAATTTTGTTACTCCCCATTGCGATAAGCCGAGTATTTGAGCACAAAATGTAAGAAAGCACATCAGCACCATTTTTGACACAACGCCATTTTTGAACCGTATTCAATATCCTTGGCTGTTTATTTATGGAAGGCCAACGCCCGAACAGCAAGCGCGCATCGACAAGGCGACCGGAGGCAAACCTATTATTTGTTTTTGGGAAGACCGACCGGATACGGTTTGGCTGGCGGGCAGCGGGGAGCCGCCGCCGTGGGAGCAGGAAGGGGGCAAGCATGACTAATAATAATCTGGAAAGCCGCTTGCTAGCACTGGAGCATGGACAGACTGATGCGGGAATGGAACTGCCGCCGTCGCTAGTGATAGCCCGGCGGTTTTCTTTTGTTGGAAGATGCCCGGAAAAACTGCCTTGATTGAAAAAGCATGGTGACATAGTGGTGACATGACACAAAAACAACTAGACGCAAAAAAGGCCTGCAACGCTGCAAGCCTTATTCTATTTGGGGTGACTGATGGGGCTCGAACCCACGACAACCGGAATCACAATCCGTAGCGTTACATTTTATATCAATGACTTACGTTTGATTTGTACCCAATACACAGTGCTGCGCAGTGGTACAGCAATTTCACACCCGGACAATATGGGGTACACCCACTCTTTCGGGGGTACAAATCTGGGTACAGAATCTGCCCGCCGATAATCTAGCAGGCAGTCCGCAGATTAAGCCGCCCTATCCCTCCGCTCCTTCGCCTTCTGGTCGAACATTTTCAGAAAGCGGTCGCTGGTTGATACAATGAGCGCCCGACAATACACAGAAAGATGCAAATGAAAATAACTACCAAATTACGCTTGATCGGAGCGGTCATTCTTTTCTTCAACCTATGGGTTGTCGGAAGATATAGCATTGAAGGAATTCCAGTGCTATTTTTAACCTTTGGATTTGCGGTCGGATTTGAGTATTTTGTTGTGCGAAAATGGCCTGAGCATGAAAGCAAGCCAGAAACAAAGATTGACTAAAATTTAAAATTAACCTATCGTTCGTGCAAGTGCTTAAGAACACGAACATCAGCGGAAATCACCCCGAAAGACAGTGGTATTTTTTTCGTCCATAGTTTCCTTATGGCCGGGAGTGAGGCTAATAAAAGAGGTTTGCGTTTTGTATTTTGAGCCGAAAGGCGAAAAGTATTTTGACGACACCGAATATGCCCGCCGCCTGATGTCGGTTCTTAAACTCCTGGCCGCCCAGAGCCACCCTGGGAATCCCTTAAGAAGGAAACATCATGAACTCACAATCCCTAGTTTTTCAAAACACAGCTTTCGACATCATTGACCACAACAATCAGCCTTGGTTAAGGGTGGGGCAAATTGCCCCCGCCCTTGGTTACACTGATCAGCGTGATTGCACAAAGCTATATTCGCGCCACTCAGACGAATTTACTGAAGGCATGACAGGGGTAGTCAAATTGACCGACCCTAACGGCGACCTTCAGGAAACCCGCATCTTCTCCCTGCGCGGATGCCACCTGCTGGCGATGTTTTCCCGCACCGCCATTGCCAAAGAGTTCCGCAAGTGGGTGCTGGATATTCTCGACAAAGAAACGCAACCCGCCCTACCGCAACAAATCATACCCGCCCAGCAAAATGCGCTGCAACAGATTGTCGCAATGAAGTCAGGTGATTCCGGCGGCTTGCGTGCGTACTGCTGGTCGCGTTTCAACAATCACTTTCACCTGGGAAGCTACAAGCAACTGCCCGCCATTCATTTTGACGAAGCGTGCGCCTATCTGGAATCTATGCCGATGAAACAACCAGCCGCACTGCCCGACTTGACCAGCGCCTTCCTGCCTCCAGATGGTCGCTATCTGGTGAGCTTTGAAAATGGCCGCGCCGGACAGCCTCTGCCCGTTCCACGCGATGCTTGTGTGATGACCGTGCCGGATATGCTCAAGGCGATCAACGAACCGAACGGCATGTTTGTAGACACAAAGACGCTGTTTGAATTCGTCACTGCCACCGTCAACCGCCTGGCGCAACGCTGCGAGTATTACGAAAACAAGAGCAAGGGTGTGCCGGTCAAGCTGGCGATGTAAAAATACTAGGCCGCCTTCGGGCGGTTTTTTATTTTCCCGTATAGCATTTGGCAAGGTTTTGAATGTATCATGCGCGAATATATAGGTCTGGGAGACTAAAGTGAAAGCAAATCGAATGACGCCAGCGCGGCTTATCTTGCGCTGTTATGCCGAGCAAAAAGGCAATCAATGGCAGGCGTTTTGCCTTGAGTTTGATTTGGCGGTTCAGGGCGAAAGCTTCCGTGAAGTAAAATCAAAAATTGAAGAGCAGATACATGAATATGCGTATGACGCGCTTGCCGGGGAAGACCGCCAGTATTCAGAGCAATTGTTGTCGCGCCGCGCGCCGATCTATCACTACATCAAGTTTTACCTGATCGGCATCATTCAAACATGGATGCACATCAAATATAGCGCACATAAAAGTTTTCGGGAAACCTTGCCACTCGTACCCGCATGAGCGGCAAGAATTACCCGCTTACCTGCAAGGACGTTAAGGCTGCACTCCGACACTGGGGCTTTGAGGCAAGGCCTAGAATAGGATCATCTCATGAGCAGTGGGTGAAAATAATTGACGGACGAATTCATAAAGTCACCGTAGATTGCCCGAAAGCACCGTTCGGTCAGGACTTGATTTCAAGCATGGCGCGGCAGGCTGGAAAGACTAAGCGCGATTTTTATGACACGCTTAAGCTCATATAACCAGGCTGCAAAAACTACCGCTGCGCATCTGAAAGACCGTATTTCGCATTCCGGTACTTGGTGTTGAACGCCTTCAGGCGGTCGATCTGCTCCTGTTCGATTATTTTCAATTCAGCCCTCTTCTCGGATGCCGATAAAGCTTCGTTCGATCGAACTGCATCTTCCGCATCGCGCATATCAGCCACTCGCTCGCCAGATCGCTTTGCCTGACCTTTCAATCTGAGCAGATCGCCATCCTCACCTTGACGAATCGCGCTCACCTTATCCTGCTCGCCTGCTTTTTTGTAGGTAGACACCTTCTCTTGCAGCGCCTTCACCTCATCAGCCTGCTGATAGAAGCGTGCGCGGTAATCGTCCACGTCCGTTGTCCGGTAGAACATCCGCACGATAGGCGCATTCTCCCATGTTACGCCATCGCCACTCAACACCTCGCCGCCTGTGCCATAGGTGTCAGCCAGGAATCTGCCTGATCCGCCCGTCAGGAATGTCGCCATCAGTTTGAGATGTTCCGGCGATACGTCTATCAGGCCGGATGTTGCCACGTCGCCGCCGGTCGCGCTATTCAAACCCTTCGCGATGTCGTCGTAGAATCCGCCTCGCGTCTTGCGCCATACCTTTTCAGAGTCAGGTTGATTTGGCTTGTAGTTGTTCTCAGGGCGCAATGGGCCCCCGAATGAGGTGCGATTAACCGCAATCTGTACCGCTGGCTTGGCGATAGTTGGCATCACGCCCGCCACAGCATCACGCCAGTCCAGCTTATTGCCCGGTATCGGGTTACCTATCGGCGAGAAGTTACCCAGGAATGAGGATGCAACAGCAACCGATTCATCGCCAATCGCGTTCTTGTTCTTGGTCACATGCGCCATGCTGCGCCCGAGGTCATAGAAGAACGACCAGCCGTAGGGCTTTGGAATGGTGAAGCGTTTCCCTTCGCCTAGGTCAATCCGCCAGTAGCGTTGCGCCTCATAGTCCGGCTCGATCTTGTCGTCATCGTCGCCGTCACCGCGCCCGGCCATAAAGCCCAGTGCCGCAATTCCCGCCACCATCGCCCAGGCTTTCTTTGCATGAGGCGCTTTGGTCAGCGCCTTCGCCAGATTCGCCGAACCTTGAATATTTGCGTTGGCAAACAGGAACAGTGCGTTCACGTTGCTGCCCTGCTCGCCCTTGTCGTTGAAATTGGTCGTGACATTCTTGGCCTGCAATGCAGATTGCGCATCGCTCATGCCGCTTTCTGCACATGCGCGGAAGGTTGCCAGACGCGAGGCGTTCTCAAACGCCAGATTCAGATGCTCGATCAGATCAAAAATCTGATTGTTGAGCAGCTTGAAGGTTGCGCGCTGCGCCATATTGACGCCGTGCTTTTTAGCCGTCGCCACATCGCCCAACAGTCCAGCCTGCCACATCTTGCCTAGCTCTTCAAATACCGACACCCCGCCGATACGCCGGAGCAGGTTCTCGATCTTCTCCTGCTTGACTATGATATCGCCCACATAGGCGAAGCCGACCGAGCCGCCCGCCTTGCGGTAGCGGTTCATCCATGGCGCCATCTCCTTCATATCTGTGCCGAATACCGCCTTCTCTATCTTCCCCGTCAGATGGCTGGTGGTCGCCTTGTCTTGCAGCGCGTAACGCATCACTGCCAGCCATGCAGCCGGCCAGTGCTTGAACGCCTGCGCAGATGTCTTTACGCCAACCTCCGAAGTCAGCTTGATGCCCATTGACTGCACGTCGCGCAACGGGTTCATCAGGAAGAAGGCCGGATTTTTCTGGGTATAGACCTGGCGCAAGAACGCATTGAAGTTGGCCGCGTACTGAAGCATCTCGTTCGGCAAGTCCATGCCGGTCTTGTTGTACGCCTGCGGCAACAGCGAGTCAGCGAACTGGATGCGTACCGCGTTGTCGCCTTCGATGAACTGGATTTCCTTCTCGGGATCGAATTGGGAATCTCGTTTTACTACACGCTCCCCGTCCTTAGACTTAATCACCACGTCCTGTTGCGGGATATTCTCAACCGTCCATATCTTGGCGTTCGGATTGGCCTCAACTAAGTTGCGCGCCACGCGCCCGACGTTCGCCTTCTCCGCTGCGAAGATAGCCGCCTCATGGTCGCGGGTGATGTTGGCGAGTATCTGCCCGGCGCGGCTGGCACGACCCTTGGCGCGCTTGTCCAGCTTGCCGTTGGTTGAATGCCCTGATCCTGTACCATTGCCGGTCAGCTTGCCGTCTGGGTCGATCGCTTCAAAGCCTTTCAGCGGGACGTATTGCTTATAGGCATGGCTGTACGAATCGGCGTGCGCCTGCGAGTGAACACCGTACTTCACCAGCATCTTCTGGGTATCGGTCGTGATTTTGCGGAAGTCGTCGGCCAGCGCCTTGAACTCTGCAAAGTTGTCCATCTGGCGATATTTGAGAATGATCTTCGCCGCTTCCGAGTTAGTCATGCCTGAGCCACCATCCGGGAAGCGGTCGTTGATCTTGGCTATCTGTGCGTTGCGCTCAGGAGCATGCATCGCGTACAGATATTCCTCGATGTCAGCCAGGTGAAACTTGCCATTGGTCACGCGCTCCAGCAGCGGGTTAACCGTGTTGCGCTGGAAGGCTTCAAAGGCTGCCGCAACTCTACCGGGGAACAGCTTCAGCGCCAGCGACACATTGGATTTGTCCTCGATTTTGCCGCCCTGCTCAAGGATAGAATCCTGAGTTACCTTCCAGCGGATTTGATGATCCTGAAATTGCCGGCGCTTTTTCTGAAACTCAGTTTCGTCGGGTATTTCGGATGCTTGCGTAGACTGCGCAGCGGGTTGCTGGCTTGGCTTGCTGAACAGCGGTTCATCACCGCTGGATTGATTTAGTGCTGGAGGATTCGCAGAGCCGGATACTGCTTTTGACAATACTCGTCGGCCTCTTTCTGCGATTGCAGAAGCTGCTCTGTTTCTGAGTTCGTCAGTCGTTCGGAAGCCAATAAGGTATTGGGCTTCGTCATGGGTGAGCGCGCCTGGCTCGATACCGAAGAGTTCTCTGATTGCTTTTCCATGACGATCTCCCAAACTGCGAATGACTTTCGCATCAGGGGTCATCTTACCCGAACGACTGGCATTTGTCAGCACGACTGCGCCAGATACAACACCGCCTTGCGACTGAATGTAGCTTGCCATGTCGGCCAGCGTTCCGCCCATCGTCGAGACATCATCTACCAGGACGTACTTTTGTCCTTGGATCACCTTTCCGCTAAATTCTGAGCGCGCAACGATTCGCTCCATTGGATCTGCGCCGGTGTGGTACGCCTTGTTAATCTGATAGATGCCTGACGCCTTCATTCCGCCCGTCTGCTGGGCGTAATACGATGCCAGCGCATTCGGTATCTGGTTCTTGCCGGACGCTTCCTGCGCCATTACCGGGACGTAGGCTACATCAGTGCCGAACTTTGCGCGCGCAGCCTCGATGCTGGAAGGCTTAACCAAGTACGATACCAGCTTGACAGCCGCCGCGATGTCGCCGCCCTTAGCCGCCTTGTATTTGGAGTGCATTTTCATCACACTATCTTTGGAGAAGTCGGATATGACGGTTGAATCTGCCGGGAAGCCAATGGAGCGGGCTTTAGGTTCGGCTCCGGTATTTTCGACGGTGGACGCGGCAAGTGCGTAGCCTTCTTCTTTTTGCACGGACTGCTCTATGCCTTCGACTGCCCGGCGCGCCGAATCAACTATTAAACGCACTTCACCATCTGATACGTCAGCCAGCTTTTTACCGAGCGCATTGGCGATAAATCTGCGCACCGCTTCAATAATCCGTTTCAGGGAATCGACCAGACCATTCGATGTAATTCCGGATGAGTCAACACCGTAGCGCTCCAGCAGCTCGCTCGTTCCATCGGTAAGCTGTGCGGCTGCAAGCTCGGCAAGCGCCTCTTCAGTATGTTTTGCGTGGTTGAATGTCTCGTCACGATCCGTGGAGATAGCCTGTGCCAGCTTTGCTACGGTAGGATTACCCGATGTCTTGTTGATGATATCGGCAATACTGGAATCCAGCATGCGCAGCCCGGCATGACCAACAGTTTCATGTATTGCCACCCAGACCGCATGCTCTGGCGAACGCAAATTATCTGCGACCAGATAGACCTGCTTGCTGTTTATGCCATACACACCTTCAGCATCACGCGCACCTGAGCGCATTGAGCTTGATTTCAAATCATCAGGCAAATCATTGAATGACTGCACGATGTTGACCTTGCGGAAGCCAAGCCAGCGCGCGCGCAGGCGTTCTGTGGCTTTGCTCACGGACTCTGCGCTCATTCCCTTGCGGGTTGCTGCGAGATACTGGGCGCGAATCTCTGCCAGCGGGTCAGAGTAACTGAACAGGGCTACGCCATTGTCGGTCTCCTTTGACTCAATCGCCCGAAAAAACTGATCAAACCCTGATCGTATCGCTGGCAATTCCGCTTCGGTAGGGTATGGGTAGCTTCCGCCCTCGCCGATTCCGAGCGCATCGGCGGCATTCCAATAATCTTCAGACACCACGTTCGCCAGGTAGTCATTTGCGAATCCGCTGTCATGCAGCTTTGCAATCACATAGCGCTCGAACGAGCGTGCGGACAACTCAGTATCAGTTCCCCAGTACGCTTTTGCGCGACGCCGATCCAATGAGCGCGAGCGCTCCTTGATTGCGGTGATTTGGATAGCTTTCATTACCGTGCCAAACGCATCAATCATTTCCTTGCGGATTCCATCATCCTTGAACTGGTAGGCGGCGTCGCGCGATGATAAGGAAACATCCAGTCGATCGGTGGCGTAATCACCTTTTTTGCCAGACATACGCGAAAAGTAGTTGTCCAGGCTGTGCCACCACTCATGCGCCAGGCTTCCAGCGCCATTCGCTTTGGTGAGGTTGATAACGACCTGACCGGGCTCGTAGTGCGCGGATGCTGGATGGATGCCGCCCGTGCCACGCGCACCAAACGCCAGACCAAGCTCACCATTCAACGATATTGCTTTAGGGGGAATATCAAGCACAGCAGCCAAGTCCATCAGCGCATCGTATGCGTCGTTCAGGTCTTTCTGGCGGCGCGCGCCTTCTACATAATTTCCGAACTGAACGCCACGGAATCCGAAGGCATTAGAAAACATTTCCGGCGTAACATCTTGAGCATTACGCATATCCTGCCCGACACGCGGCTGGTTAATATCGTAGCGCTCGTTTGGGATCTCCTTTTTCTTTTCCAGGACGGCAACCAACTCTGCATTATTGTTGGCGATGTACTCGCGCGCCTCCCTTATCGCATCGAACCCATCCTTGACGTGAATGACGTTGCGGCCAACCTTCTTTCCGATGAAGTATTTCCCTTTGCGGTCGGAGTACAGCTCGAACTTCGTTAGCGCGCTCTTTTCTTTTGCTGTATCGATCTGTGAATAGGATTTCTGAAAAGCATCTATCGCCTCTTGACGAGTAGCGCCATAACCAAGCGTAGCAGGCATATTCCCAAAAGCCGTCGCCTTTGCGTCGCGTGTCACTTCCCAGATGATTTTGTGAGGATTTTGCACAGCCCCATTGTAAATCCCATATTCGTTGCGCGAGATACGGATTCCCTTCAGGGATTTTTCATGGCCGAGCAGCGCATATAATTCAGCCCTTCCGCCGATAGCATCGTCCAGTCGTTGGTTCTCACCCTTCTTTAGCTCGGCCTGATATTTCTCGACATACGCCTTGTCGTTAAGCAGCTTGTCGGCAGCATCGCGCAATTGCTCTACTTGCGCAGCCCATGTTTTTTGACGATACGACTTCCCTGGCTTGCTTGGAATCTCATCGCGCAGGGAGCGCACCAGCCCAACAACATGAGCATCAGCACCGACATCTATCAGTTTTTGATAATCAGGCTCTGGCCACGACTTTGACAGTGGCTGCGCAAGCACATCAGCCTCTTTCGCGGCCTGCATCTTGTCCTTGTAGGATGCGGCGTATTCCTTCTTCGCGCCGGAAATTTTCTGTCCGAAATCCTCAATAGGGATGGAAGGCTTCAGCGCCTCATCCACAGCTGTATGTTCGCCAGCATCAGCCAATTGCTTCATCGCATCAGCCTGATCTCCGGTGATCTTTCCGGATGCTTGCGCTTTCAGGACTTCAATCTTTTTGGCTTCGTTATCTTGAGAATCTTCCGGCACCGTCTGCTCTGGCGCGTGCTTGATACCAAACCCGCCATCAACAGGAACAACAGTTGCATCCAGCTTGCGCTGCTTGATACTCGACTGAGCCGCGCGCTCAGTAGGGAATGGCTTGTTGCTCACCGCCATGAGCGTGATTTTATCGGCAGGCTTGCTTTCTGCGGCTGGCTGCGTTACATTTGCTTCACTTTGGCTCGAAGTCATTGCGACCTGCTTACCGGCTTTGAGGGCAGGATCGGCAAACGAGGCTGCGCCGGACGCAGTGGCGGGAACGGACTCCCCGCTCCAAAGCTTTTCCCACTTCTTCTTTTCAGCGTACCCATCTGATACTGGGAATGCCGTATTTATCGTATAGAAATCACCATTTTCTGAAGGTTTGAGCTGAATAAATACAGCGCGACCTTTCTCATGTGATTGAATCATTACCATTTGGCTGCCTTTATGAGCACTCCAAATTGACTCTATATGCTTAACAGCATCGGCTACAAAGTCGGCCACCGACGTATACCCCATGTCGCGAATCTGCTCACCATGCCGCTGCTCAATGTGTTTCTCGCCAAATGATTCATTGCCAGTTTCAAGACGAACCTTGCCAGATTGACGGCGCATTTCCTTCGCCATGCTCGTTGTAATCTCACCAAAATCAATAGATCCATTTGGTGCCTTCACAAACAATTCGTGGCTGGTCACTTCTGGCTGCCCGAACAAATCGCCTTCAGGCTTAGCCGCATCCTTGCTCGACTCACCGAATTGGAAGTTATCCGCGTTATCGGTGCGCGCCTTTACCTTGGCATCTACAGCGGTCTGATCCTTTGCGGCTTGCTCTGACCTTGCCTTTGCTTCATCTTCTCGCGCGGTGGCGTCCTGCGCGCGTTCCGCTGCTGCTATTTCCGCTGGGGATTGGCCGGTGAGCTCAAGCGCTGGGCGAGATTCTTCCGCTGGAGCGCCGAACATGTCATTCTGATCAGGGTTGAATGTGGATTCCTCTTCCGGCTGGGCCGCAATCGGAGCAACCTCTTCTGGCGTTAAAGCCGGGCCGCTTGCAAGCCCAGCGTCCTCACGCAGTTTGCGGTAAACGTCTGGATTCGTGGCGAACCCGTCCAGATCAGCCACAACCTGCTTGAGCGAATCTATCTTGGCTTGCGTTGCCTGTGGGTTAGATACGTTGACGCCGCCTTTTGCGGCCAGTTCAGGGCGCTTCGATGCACCACTGATTGCGGCAAGCTGCTGACGTGCTGCATTCTGCTGCTTAGTCGCTTCGCGTGAAACTGCCTCGGCCTCTTTGGCGAATGAATCATCAAACCCGAATAGGTCGGCACTCTGCCCGCCACCCTCAAAACCTGCGGCCCGTGCGGCGCGCATGACGTTGACGGAAAAGTTGATGCTCTTCCCGTCGATCACATGCTTCATGCCGAGATTCTGTAGCGCCTCGTTACCCGGCGCGTTTTGCGCTATCGCTACAGCGGCTTGGTCGGTAATTGCATCGTTTGCGTGGCTGGCAATGAGCGTCGGAGCTCCTGCACTTGCGATGGTGTGAGCGGATCGCCCGACGGATGCGTTAAGAAGGCCGTCGGCTTTTGCGCTTTCGGCTGTTGGGTTGAAGCTTTGGAAGTATGCGACATAATCTTTTACCTTTCCGCGACCGTCTTTGACGTTCAGTTCAACGTCCAACAACTTCGCATGTTCTTTTGTAAATCCGTCAGACTCCCTGTGAATCTGTACCGGAATAGTATCTTCACCGCTTCTTTGCGCAAGGTCAAGCCGGTGGCGCCCGCTGATAACCTCGGTGTCGCCGTTGATCCGTTCCCATACCTGCACGGGCGCCGCCAGCCTGCGGTCAAACTTGCCATCGAGGCGCGATTCTTGCGTGATTCCCCTGCCGTCTGCGCCCTCCTTGAACTGAGGAACGTCTTTTGACAGAGCGAGATCGGCAACCGGCATTTCAACTACGTTACCTTTAGTGTAAGTGAGCTGCTTGCCCTCATTCTGGCTTACTGCATTGTCAACTCCAGCGCGTCCAGCATCAGATTGTTGAGCGCCGGGATCAGGTTGTCCGGCCAGCCCACCGTCTGCTGCGTTGATCCCTCCATCATTTCGATAAAGGCTATCTGGTGCGCCTCCTGCAGTGTCAGCACTCCATTGCTCAGCGGGAACAGTGTCCAGTCCGGGAGCTGAAGGGGTAATACTTGCGCCATTCGTTACCTCCGGCTGTGTGATTGCAGCTGCATGCTGCGCTCTTTGCGATGCAAACAGATTACCCAGCGATTCGGGAGTGATACCGATATGATCCTCTTGAAGCGCGATGCCATGCTCCTGCGCGCCTTGCAGCATAGCGGCATCTTCTGCCGATACGGCCTGCGCTGGAGCACCTTGTCCGCCGCCGATAATATCGTCTGTAGTCAGGCTCGGGGCTGGCTGCGCGGCTTCTGGCGCGGTTTGCTGCGCTTCCATCACCGGCTGCTGAATATCCTTTAGGACAGATGCGGGAACAACCGCCTTCTTCCCATCTGGTGCGTCAATAATGGCGTGCTCTTCGCCTGTGGCAGCAGTGCGCTGCCTTGCGGACTCCTTTGCAGCCATTTCCGTCAGCGGGGTTGGGGATTTCCCCATGCGATTCACAACATCAGAGTAGGTCGTCATACCGACGCCAGTACCCATACCGGCAACCATGCCCTGCGCAGCAGCTTCGCCTACGCCTTCGCTCCACGGCTTTCCGAGCGCAAGGTTCGTGAACACCTGTTCCTGCGCAGATTGCGGGAGTTCTTCCAACACGCCTTCCTTGATCGCGCTCTTCGCAATCTCTTTGCCTGCCGCAATCAGCCCGGCGCCATTCTTCGCGCCCATTCCGGCTGTGGCGGCGGCAACTTCTGCATCCCTGAAGCCCGGTATCTTTGAAGATCCATAGCCAATCACACCGGTAATTGCACCGCCAGCCAGCGCTGGCAATACTGAGTCGGTAAAGTCTCGCCCAGCCTGCCTACTATGCTCTTCTATACTGCCCGATGTCATTGCGCCTTCGGATGCACCGCCTGCAATCAGCAGTCGTTTTGCGACTTCTGGGCGTTTCAGAAATTCGGCAGCCGCAGTTGTTCCGGCCTCAATACCCGCTCCGGCCAGCATCTTCGTTGCCACCATACGGACAGCAGCTGCGCCGGTTAGCGACATTGCAGAGGATTGCACCATCGTTCCGAATGCGGATGACGGGTTATCAATCAGCGCGCCGACTGTTCCAGCAAACCCTTTCGCGTCATGCACGGCTTGATCGGCCTCTTTGCGCCGCTCACTGTATCCGGATGCTAGTATCTTGTGCGTCTCCTTCGGGTCGTATCCTATGGCAGCGAGACCGCGACCAGCCAGATTCCCAGTCGCCAGGTCTGCGATACCGACCAGCGATTCGCCAGCGCCGACTGCCGAGCGAACGGCGTCAATACCGGTATCAACGATTGATTCGGTTACGCTGCGTGTCTTTGGCTTCTTCTTTTCCTCTATCGATATTTGGTTTCCTTCATCATCAAAATGATACCCGCCTGATTGCGCAATGCTTCCCTGGATTAGATCGCCATTTTCTGAAAAGTCGTAGCCCATGCTATTGAGCTCCGTTTTTAAATGCATACCCGAATCCAGAGCCAGGCCAAACAGGCTGAACACCTATAGAACGCAAGCCTAAAAGCTTATCTCGCTCTTGAACTAGCGCCCGATATTTGGCGGCTTGCGCGGCCTTTACATCTGGTCGCACGTAAGGTGCAAGTTGTGGCAAGCTATCAATTTCAGCCTGAATATCGCGCAACCCTCGCGACGCAGACTTGGTAGCGTAGTTAAACTTAACCGGGTCTGGTTGCGCAGTAACCGGCTGGGACTGAGATGAAACAACTTGCGCAGAACCTGCTTTGTACTTGGAAACCAGCGCCTTTGCTTCTTCTGGTGAAGAGGCTTGCCCGATAACCTTGCCCGCAACAGTAACATCCTGCTTTCCAGTTGTACTGGTTGGTTTATCCGGATTGTGTGGGTCTTCAAATCTGTTTACGCCATTCCTTTTGTCCAGGACATATACCTTTCCGTCTACTACGCCAGAATCAAATCGAGCGGCTTCTGGCTTGCCGTAAGTTCCGCTGGCAAGCTGATACGCGCGCAGTGCAGTTTTCTCTTCTGGCGATCCTTCGGTTGTCTTTGCAACCGCATCCGCCAGCTCTTTGATTCGCGTCTTTTCGGCGCGGTCAATATTGCTGTTCAGTATCGTGTTGGTGATCTGACCAACATGAGCGCGGTTTAATGCATGCGCACCGCTGATTCTTCCCTGCTCCGTCTCGGCCTCGGCTTTTGCTTTATCCTGCCGAATCTTCTGGTCTGTCTCAAACCGTTTCTCGCCTTGCTTGTCGAACACTTCAATCAGTTTTTCAGGGTGATTGAGTTGCGAGTGCTTCCACTGAAACGCCTCAAACCCCTTAAGACCAAGCGGGTTTGTTTTGTCCAAGTTTTCACGCTCTTTCCGGTCAACTAAGCCGACTATGGAATATGAACCGTCTGGATTGAGCACGGCATCAACTTGATCGCCATTCGGCAGATCTTCGTTGTAATTTTTCACAAAATATTTTACATCTCGCGACTTTGCCCCAAGGCGTGCAGCTTCAGCATGTTTTTCGTTAAATACCTGCACGCGATGATCGTTTTCCAGCTTGTGCAGAGAATCGGCCTCGGCAATCATTCCCGCATAACCTTTCGCATCATTCGGATGCGCCTTGATATACGCCTCTGCGCGCTGTCTGCGCAGGTCGCTGTATGGTGTCGCCACCTTCGGCTTGGCGGATTGTTGCTTCGGCTGAATAGGGACGCCAACGCCAGAAAATCCCGGCGTACCGGCTAGCGCAGGAGATGGAGTTTGCGGCAAGGCTGCTGATTGCGCAGGCTGATTTGCTGGAGCTGAAGCGCCATAGGAAGGAACGGAACCAATCCCGCCTGCCGCCGGTTGTGGTGCAGCTGTATCGCCCGGCTTCTTCCCGCTAAACAATTCCAGCACCGAATCCATCAGTCGCGCACCGTTCGTCTGTGCCTTGGCAGTTGCGCTTCCCAATCCGCCAGAACTAGGCTCTTCCCCGTATCCTTCGCGCTGTTTATTCATCGCATCGTCGCGGACAGCCTGATCATATTTGATCTTATTCAGCGCGGTATTTTGCACGGCCTCTGCATCTTTGTTCATTTCACGAATCGCCTGATCGTGACCCTGCATCGTGCTTGCCAGTCCTGCCATTGAAAATGCCATGATTTTTCCTTATTGCCAAAGTGGGTTATAGAATCCAGAGCCAAGCGATGTTGTTACGCCAGATGGGGCCGCCGGTTTATTCATCCAGTCACTAAGACCTGCGCCAGCTTTTGTCCACATCGCCCCTTGAGCTTGATTCAGCCCAGCCGCACTGGCCGCAACATTTGCACTTGCCTGCGCTGCCGAAGCCGCGCCTGATGTGGCAGCCGACAATCCGGTGGTTGCATTGCTCGCAACTCGGTTTCCGGCATTTACAGTATCGAGCGTTTTGGCGAATGCCATGTCCTGCGTGGTTTTGCGCGCAGTGTTGATTGCACCGGTCGTTGCCAGCGCTGTGTTGTTCGCGTTCTCCTGCGCAAGCGCCAGTCCGTTGCCCGAGTTTGGATTGACTCCTGATCGATTCAGCGCGCGTGTCTTGGCAGCATCTGCAAGCCCGGCCTGCTGCATTGCAGTAGCCCCGGCAATAGCGCCTTCACTGGCAATCTGCGCAGGTGAGCCTGCTGATAGTGCCATTCCAGACAGTTGTGTATTGACTGGTGAAAACTGCGTCTTGTACGTGTCCCACTGGTCTTGAGCGATTGCGGCCTGTTGCGCGGATGTTGCCGCGCTCTGTCCGGCCGCTGCTGCTGATGCGTTATTCGCTGCACCCTGGCCGTTATCGCCCATAAGCAAACTTGCTCCGATCGGAATAGTCACCGCCAAAAGCCATTGCTTGATGTGTTTTTCGTGATGCTCGATTCTTTGGCAAAACATAGTCATCCTTTCATTTGCTCTATTGACGGTATCTTTAATTGAAGGCGTATATCAAACATGGACGTATCATCTTCTTCAGTAATTTGCTTCTCAATCTCATCCAGGTCTGTGCTGTCGGTCTTGAACACATTGATCCCGATGCAGTCGGTGATGGTATAAACCACCCTCTTTACACCCGGCTCTCCACAAATCACAGCGCCAGAACTCAAGACGCTTTCGCCTTGATCCGTCCATACCTTCGCCTGACCAGGTAATCCCCCCTGAAATTAGTTGCGATTAGAAGTAGAATTTTCTCACTTGGAAATAGAGGAATTTTTACATGAAGTTATCACGCTTTTCAGATAGCCAGATCATCGCAATTCTTAAGCAGGCCGAGGGCGGCAGCCCCGT